>NZ_CP195597.1:0-188439 GCF_051351675.1 Natronorubrum halobium | reverse complement strand
CAGATCTGTGATTCCCTTAGCAGTTGTTGGTAGCGCGATTTCTTTATTCGGAAATACGTCTGAAACTGAATTGAACGATTCGGCAACTACGTATGCGAAGTGAACGGCAGAATTTCTATCAGATAACGATGATACTCGTTGAATCGTGCTGAATACAGAGAATAGATGCAGCACCATTGCGGGTTGGATCGGTGCGCTATCTGCGGACAAGGCGGATCCATCACGACATCGCTTCAACGATGTCGCGGACCTCATCGAGGGTGAACGCTCGGAGCGTTTCGGTCGTCACGTTGCCGCTTTCCGCAAGCATGAGCGCTCCTTGTGCTGCCGTCGTGTCGTCCGGGAAATCAGCAATGACGACGCCGTCATATCGACCCATCGTGACGAAAAATTCCTTCCACGTCCCACCCAGTGATTCGAACATCTCTTTCGCGTGTTCCGTCCGCTCGGGGCTGTCTCGCACGTTTTCGACGCCTTGCTGAGTGAAAGACGTCAAGAACACGTAAGTTGGCATTACGGATGTGCATACTCTGAACAGAACGATATAGTTGTGCCCCGGTATCGACCTCTCCGAAGGTGTGTTGACACACACGCGCCCTGTATCTTACACGTCTTGCTCGACTCATGTCTCAAGTGTCACAAGCGGCGTGCAACATCCAGAGCATCAGTGCAGCACGTCGATTTCATTTGTTTCACGCCGGAAGCAGTGAACCATCTGCACAGTACACCTGCATATCGAGCGGATGAGGGCGGATCACTGAACGAAGGGATGGACGTCACTCGACCTCGCCACGGAACACTCGCTCGGTGATCGGTTCGCCGAACCGATCCGTCGTTCGCTCCTCGGTCTCCGTATATCCGTGCTTTCGATAAAACGAGAGCCCGATCTCGTTCTCGTCGAGGACGGAAAACTGAATCAATTCAACGCCTTGTTGACGACAGTGCTCCTCGAACGTCTGCAGCAGTTCGGTTCCGATCCCGTCGTTCCAGACGTCAGGATCGACGTAGAGCGCCCCGAGTCGCGCCACGGTCTCGTCGGTACTTGGTCCGCCACTGAGGTAACCGACGATGTCTTCGCCACGTTCTGCAACGAAGGACGCGACATCCTCACGCTCTATTAGTTGGAGCGTTGCGTCCCCTTCGTGTAATTCCGATATCGTCTGATCGATTGTCTCCGTCGAAAGGATTTCGCTATACGCCGAGTTCCACGAACGCTCCGTGACTCGCAAGATCCCCGCGATATCGTCAGAACCTGCGTCGCGGATTAACGTTGAGCCCATGATATACTGTAAACGTTCTCTCGAATTAATTCCGGGGGACGATATCTACACCACCTGTATTGACCGATCACTACCGTCGAAAATTGAACCGAACCTCGTGCGACATTCGCGCGCTCTATTCAGCATATGATTTCTGACAGCCATCGAATAGTTTGAAATCCCTTGTACAAGATACACGCTCTGTATTCAGCACGCTGTTCTTGATGGATAATGGATAGATTGCGATCCTCATCGTTACACCGTTCCCCTGTACTTACCGCGAGTTTCACGCAACCTTCTGAATAAAGAAACCGGCTACTATCTACTGGTCGTGATCCGTGCTCTATATCTGTATATTGGATATGGATGCTGGATACAGATACTGGATATTGGAACAGATTCGGCTACGTATTCCAATCCGTCCATCCACTCGAGAGAACAGTTGCTACTCAGAAGTTCGGAAGTGCCGCCGTGACGGTTGGAACGTCATCGTGTAATCGCTTAGCGCGACGGTGACCACGACGGTGTTAAAACCTTAATCGACGGCCAACCGGCAGACGCGGCACTCCATGATAGACGAGGGTGTGTAAAATATCTAGCGGTGTCCAACACGGCCCGGCGAAAATGGAGTGCCGTGACAACGACAGACTGCAGTGGAAAAGCAGGGGTTCGACCGGCGCGTTACCCGTCGTCAGCGTGGAAGACGTCTTCGTGGTCGTCGACCGCCTGCGCAGCGCCGTCGCGGACTTCATCGAGGAACTCGCCTTTCTCGTCGGCGAAATCCTCGAGCGTCTCCGACTTGAGCTTCGCTTTCACGCGCGTTCGGTCACTCGAGGAGCCGTGTTGCATCGTCACTTCGAACGACACGCCCTGGTCGTGGTGGGTCTCGCGAGTGTCGATCTCGAGATCGTCCCGGCCGTCATCGTCGCGGTCGGTCATCGGCCGGCCTCCGCGCCGTCAACGACAGGGTGTCCGATCGACTCGAGCGCCTGGAACCAGTTGTTCTTGAGGTCGCCACAGGCCGCGTTGATACAGTCCTCGACGAACTGCGTGGCCGTCTCGCCGGTCCAGTCCTGCCAGCCACGGATAGCAGCCTTAAGCGGATAGTCGACCGAGCGTCGGTACGTATCGGCTTCGATCTGTGCCGGCCCGCACGTCCGCCGGAGGAGTTCACATTTCAGTGCCACTGCCGTCTCGACGATCGTCGCGTCGGCGGCATGAGTCAGTTCCGTCTGAGATTCGGTTTCGTGCATAGTCGTGGTCACCGCGCCGGTTTCCCGGCGCATACTACACCATTCGTCGGGGGCTACTTAGTGTCCACTATTGTATATGCATATACGGCGGATTGGTACTCGAGACGCCGACCGAGACGGCGTTGCCACTCCGAAAAAATGAGCGTCGGTCGTTCTATTCGGTTCTCAGTCCCACCAGGCTCGAATAAGCACGGCTTCGCCGTTGTTCTCGAGATCTCGAAGCCGCTCACCCATGAACAGTGTCGGGTAGCTGTCAGCGTCCGGGTGGGCGTCGAGTTCATCCGGCAGCGCAATCGTAAGCAGATCCATCACGTCGATCGGCCGATCGGTCCAGAAGTACATCGTGGGCGAACTCTCCCGGCCCACAACGAACCGCGTGTTGTCGGGACAGGACTCGAGCACGTCAATCACGCGGTCGTCCGTGAATCGGTTGTAGTCGCCAATCTCGCGAACGCACGCGACCGTCTCCTCGAGAGCCATCCACTCGGTGTGGAATTTCAGCGACCGGCGGGGCTTGCCGTTGACGACGTGGTCCCACCCGGTCCCGCTCCCGTCACGGTCGGTTTCGCCGTAGGCTTCGGCGGTACACCGCACGTTGCTCCATGCGTACTCTCCGGCGTACATCGGCCCGTAGTGGCCCGACAGAACGGCATTATCGTAGCCGGCGTCGCCCGGTTCGTACGGGAAGTCGTAGGCCGGCGGATCCGGTAGTTCGCGACCGCTCGAGGCGATCGGCGTCGGTTCGTCCAAGTGATTCGGGTAGTCGTATTGGTAGTCCATTCGTGGTCACCTGCGGACTGTCGCTTTCGCGCGTCCGCGTATGTGCGAACGAACGCCACCGACTTAGCGTTTACTATTGATTAAGCATATTGACCCAACGCCGAACTATAGATCCGAATCGAGCCAAACACGGTGAGATATGCATATACAATAGTAACAACTAAGTGGATCACGTTCGTCTAGCCGAGTGTGGCCGGGGAAACCCGGCCGCAAGGTGACCGCGACGAATGGATACCATCCCAATCGACGGCGAACCGATCGCAGAAAATACCGGGACGGTGGCCCATCCGCCGTATTACGAGGAACAGACGGTCAGCGTTCGTGCCTACCGCAATCACGATCGCGACCTTCTGTTGCTCGAGCGCCGGTATCCGAACTGCACGCTCGTCTCAGAGTTCGATATCCTGAGCGAGTCGACAGTGCGGGCGAGAAAACCAGCGAGTCGGCATCCGAAGTACGTCCTTCGGGCGGTCGTCGCGCTCGGTTTCGAGACGATCAAAGAGCCCGACTCGTAAGCAGACGATCACCGACCGATCGGCGGTCGACACTCAACTTTTGAATATGCAAATACAATAGTAATACCTAAGTACCGTCCCTCGAATGGTGTGGTATGCGCCGGGAAACCGGCGCGGTGACCACGACAATGGATGCAAATACAAATCCGAACGGCGACCTGCAGCCAACGATCGAATCGGTCGAATCGAACCCACAAAGCGACGTATCGGCGATCGTCACGGATCCCGACTGGGAAGCCGTCGGCGGACGTGTGCTCTCCGAGCTGGCCGACGCAGTCGAGATCATCCGCACGGCCGGCGACGGCGATCCGATCCACGACTGGACCGGCGTCGAAAACGAGTGGACAGCGAAAACACGGCCGGACGCAACGTCAGTCTGTCTCGAGCACTCGAGTGGCGCGTGGGTCCGAATCGAAGCGTCGAGCGTCTCTGACGGCTTCAACGTCCTCGTTTCCGAGGGCAGCGAATCGATCCCACAACGCGCACTCTGGTCGACCCGCACGAAGGGGTACCTGCTCCAGAAGTGCGAAACGCAGACGGTCGCGAAGATCCTGCAGTACACTCGCGACGGCGAGTTCTGACAGCGGTCGGCTAGCCTCGACACTCGAGTGAATCAGCGTCAATTCTCTGAAAGCTTTTTCAGTATGTGAAAATAGTGACCTATCTACTATGTAGTAGATGGGAAGTTGGAAATGTGGACGGAAGCCCGCCCACAGTGCCGCGTCGGTATTAAGAGCGACGCGTAGGGGTGTTGCACCAGTGTTGCGGCACCAGTCGCTCTATTGCCGAACGTAATAATCCTTGTGGAAATGGTGCTATTCACGAGAGAATCGAATTGAATAATAGGTTAAAACTGACCGTATGACAATACCCGTCCGATTGGTGAGACACTTTGTTTATTATTTCGGACACACATTACCAACACGATGGGACTCGAAGGAAACGGATTCGAGCCGGAGATCGCGTTGGTGTTCGAAACGGGTGCTGTGGCGAGCCTCGTATCGGTATTGCTAGATATCCGTGACGAACCACATAGCGCATCGGATATCTGCGATCACGCGGGCATTTCGAGGGGTACGTTCTACGAGCACGCCGACCAGCTCAAAGAGTACGGGATCCTCGAGCAAGTCGATTTCGGGAGTGCATCAGGCTATCGACTCGCGGAGACGGAGGTTGCCGCGAAGCTGATCGAACTCGAGTGTGAACTTGAGGATCATCGGGCCGACGTACTCGAAACGGAGACGTAATCCGCTTAGCAGTAGATAGTGACACGGTTTCGTTATTCAGTTTGGACTGTGAAACTTGCGTTCAGTACAGGGGAACGATGTAACGATGAGGATCGCAATCTATCCATTATCCATCAAGAACAGCGTGCTGAATACAGAGTTTGTAGTCAGCACAGTATCTCTGTTTGTTTCACACTGTCTACTCTGAACCAGCCGCTCACTAAGCCTGCAGACTGACCGCCTTGCACCTATTTGTCTTCTTGTGTAAGTATCCGTCCTGTACAGAGCGCTGGCTAAACAATCTGACCAAAAGGATACCTTCGGATGCGTCGTATGTTCGGTAATGACACAAGAAACGTGGGAACGGATAGCCACCGCCTTGGCCAGTCAATACTGTCGCCAGTTATTGGTGGCATTGCTGGAACACAATCCGCAGGATGATGTTGATTCCGTGTGAGCGACCGATGGCTGCTGACCGGCGTGGGATTCTGGAGAGGTGTCGCTGCGGTCGGAATTGGCGGAGATTCACTCGCGGGTGTTTCACTAACGCGTCCTCACCGTATCATACCACTATGATTGCTCAGATGTCTAAGCCAACGAGTCTATGTATAACGAGTACCCCGCGACAAAGAGACAAAGAGTGGTTAATATCATGAACGATATGACCCAGCCGAAGATGTCGGCCAATACACCGGCACCAACAGGACCAGCCGAACCAAACACGCCGTAGATCGTTCGAACCAACCCAAAACCACCACCCTGCTCTGCTTTGGGCAGTTCCTCAAGAAACATAGGTAGGAGTGTTGGATGGAATCCCATACCAATACCAACAAACACTGTAGCTACGCCGAGCATGAGATAGCCACTACCACTGACAAATAGAATAAGCCCGAGAGCGGCGACAATCATGCAGACGGCCAACCCAGCATTGCGACTGTAACGGTCTGAAAGTATGCCGACACCGACTTGAGCAACACTGTTAACGAGAAAGAATATAGAAAATATAATAGCAGCTATCATGGCAGATTTATTATGATGTGTAACGAGAAACGTTGGCAGAAAGGTAAGGAGTGCTCGCAAGACAAATGTAGCAAGAATGGCAAAACACACGCCAATTGCTATCGATTGATTCGAAAGTAATCCAAGAAGATATTGGGGTCGGAATCTCTTTCGTGTTGATTGGCCGGGATTCAGAGGCTCAGTTGATTTAACACTGAATAGGAAAATAGTAAAGACCGGAATTCCGGCAACAGCCGTCAGTGCAATCGCAGGTCGCCAGCCATACTGGGTTCCTATCCAACCAGCTGCTGCCGGTGCGACCAATCCGGCAACCGGGGCACCTGCTCCATGAATGCCGACAGCAGTTCCAATATCGTCGTACAGGCGAGATAGAAAGGTTGTCGCAACGCTGTAATGGAGGCCATTTACAGCTCCAAGGAGAACAGCACATAATACAAACACTGGAAAAACAGGCGCCATAGCAAGAAGAAGGCTCATAATTGTTGTCCCACCGATAGACACGAGGATAAGTGGCTTTTCACCGAACTGATCCGCAAATATTCCGCTTGGAAATTGTGCGAGTGAGTGGAATACCCAGATTCCAGTAATCGCCAAACCGACCTGTGAATTCGTAACTTGCAATGTCTCGGTAATAAAGGGTATAACAGGACTAATAACAAGCCTCGCAACTGTAATAACAAAAATTGCTGTCGTGCATAACGCAAGTACTGTATCTCGATAGTGCCAATTTCCGTACATTTCTAACGTGGTATAATTATATCGGATCCAAATCGGAAACAACACCTTCGCTAATATGGAGAAAAAGCATGGTAGTCTTCTGGACCGCGGATATAATTAGCCGAGATTAATATTGACGGCTTTAGTCTGTGTGAATTCCTCAATAGCCTCCACAGAGTTTTCGCGGCCAATGCCGGATTGCTTGTAGCCGCCAAAGGGCTGACCAGCAGAGACATCGTTGTAGTGGTTCACCCAGACAACACCGGCCTCCAGCCGCCGGGCGGTTCGGAGCGCCTTCGTGATATCATTTGTGATGACGCCAGCGGCCAGTCCGTAGTCAACATCGTTCGCCAGCTTGATCGCTTCATCTTCGTCGCTCCAAGTGAATGTCTCCACGACCGGACCGAAGATCTCCTCCTGAACTGCCCGGTGGTCGTGGTCGATGTCGTCGATGATTGTGGGCTCGTAGAAGGCCCCGTCGGCGAGTTCGTCGTTATCCGACTGTTGGCCGCCAATGAGGATGTCTGCTGCGCTCTCTTTGGCCGCATCGACGTATTCTCGAGTCTTTTCGACTTCAGCGGGAGAAACCTCAGGACCCATATCAGTCTCCTCAAGAAGGGGGTCACCGACGCTCAGACCATCTGCGGCCCCGCTGAACGCCTCCAAGAATTCTTCATGGATGTCCTCGTGGACGAATATCCGGGAGCCAGCCGCACAGCACTCGCCCTTGTTGAAGAAGATAGCCATCATCGCCGCCTCGACAGCTTCCTCCATATCTGCGTCAGGATAGATGATGACCGGACTCTTCCCACCGAGTTCCAGCGTTATCTTCTTGATGTCCTCCGCAGAGTTCCGAAGGATCTCGCGGCCGACATCTGTCGATCCCGTGAAGGAGATCTTGGGCACGTCTTCGTGTGTCGAGAGGGGTTCGCCGGCGTCCTCACCGTAGCCCGTGACGACGTTGATGACGCCATCAGGGACTGTGTCGTCTACGAGTTCCATCAGCTTGAGGATAGACAGCGGCGTCTCCTCGGACGGCTTGAGGACGACCGTGTTGCCGGCGGCGATGGCAGGACCGAGCTTCCAGATGGAGATGAGTAACGGGAAGTTCCACGGGACGATTGCACCGACGACGCCGTAGGGCTCTTTGAGGGTGAAGACCTGCTTCTCACGGTCGAAGAGGTCATTCGTCTGGCGCGTCTCCCCGTTGACGTTGCGGGCAGCAGCGGCGTAGTAGGTGAGGTGGTCGATGACTAGCCCCATGTCGCCCATCGCTTCGGTGAGCGTCTTGCCCGTATCCAGCACTTCGAGGGTCGCAAGCGTTTCCTGATTCTCCTCAACGACGGCGGCCATCTCCGAGAGCACGCGCTGTCGCTCACCCGGCGAGGCGTCTTTCCACGTATTCTCGTATGCTGTCCAAGCCGCATCGACTGCCCTATCAATATCGGTTGCATTCCCAGCCGGGATTTCTGCAAGGGCGTCGCCAGTTGTTGGATCCCGCGCCGCAAACGTCTCTCCACTTCCACTATCGACGAACTCCCCACCAATATAGAGTTGTCTCTCGCTTGGAAGGGTGTCAGCTGCGGCGTTCTGATGTCGTTCTTTGATAGACGTTCTGTCGTCGGTTGAATTGCTATTAGTAGTACCCATCTATGATCACCCAGTAATAAGGTCGGCTGCTTTTTCGGCAATTGCAATCGTCGGTGCGTTCGTGTTCCCACCGACGATACGTGGCATTATCGAGGCGTCTGCGACACGGAGACCATCAACTCCATGAACTCGAAGTTCGTCATCAACAACGGCCATCTCATCATCACCCATTTTACAGGTGCTCGTGGGATGATAGACTGTCGTGACGTGTTCCCGGACGAATTCGCGAATTTCATCATCAGAAGTGACGTCTCTGCCGGGATGGACTTCCTCTCCGCAGTATTCGCTCAATGCATCAGTATCGGCGATTTCGCGTGCGATTCGGACACCCTCAATAAGAGGGTCGATATCTCCATCGGCTTCGAGATAGTTCGGATCGATGATCGGGGAGTCGAATGGGTCATCAGAGGCCAAGCGAATTTCTCCTGTGCTCTCAGGGCGAATCTGGGTTGGCATAATTGTAAAGTACTTTCTCTCATCAACGGGTGCCCCTAAGCCATGCTCAAGTAGATACACTGGCGCATTATGGAATTGTAAGTCCGGCGCTGGCAAATCAGAGTCTGTCCGCACGAAACCACCCGATTCAACGACATTTGAGGTTGGTGCCGGTGCAGGAGGACCACTAGCCTGTTCGTAGACAACACCCAGTTTGAGATGATCCTGTAGGTTCTGACCAACACCAGGCAGATCAACCTGAACATCAATACCATGCTCACTCAAGTGGTCTGCTGGACCGATGCCTGAAAGCAGTAGGAGCTGTGGCGAATTAATAGCCCCAGCCGAGAGGATGACTTCTGACTCTGCATCTACTGAGTGTTCTGCGCCATCCTGTTCATAAGTAACACCAGTTACCTCGTTTCCGTCAAAAGTAATGCCAGTCACTTGTGCTTCAGTCTCCACAGTGATATTTTGCCGATCCAAGACTGGTTTAATGTAGGCAGCAGCACTGCTGCAACGTTTCCCGTCCTTCTGGGTCACGTGGTAGAATCCGCAGCCAGCCTGTCGTTCACCATTGAAGTCGGGGTTATAGTCAATCCCTGCCTCTTGCATGGCTTCAACAAGTCCCTCTGAGACTGGATGAACCTCGGTCAGTTCGGTCACATTCAGCGGACCACCCTCACCGTGGAAGCGCCCATCTCCGGGCTCAAAGTGCTCGGCTTTTTTGAAGAAATTGAGCATCTCCTCATAACTCCAACCCTCGTTGCCCAATTCTGCCCAGTGGTCGTAGTCGCTCCGGTGTCCGCGGATGTAAATCATTGCGTTGAGGGAACTAGAACCACCTATTACCCTTCCACGGGGGTGGTACAGTTCTCGGTTCTTCAATTCGGGCTGTGGCGCGGTATGGTAGTCCCAGTCTACATCTGTCGTGTACAGTTCGGGGAACCGCGGGGGGGTATGAATTTCCTCTTTATCATCAGGTTGGCCCGCTTCTAGTAGCAACACTTCACCGCCACTATCCTCTGACAGACGAGAGGCAATCGCACAACCTGCTGAACCTGCTCCAACGATTATGTAATCATATCGTGGCATACTCATGCCTCCGCCCGAGCGTCACGTTCAGTTGTGTTCGAGTTTGATTCCGTCAATAGTGCTGCTCGACTCCCCATTTTGGAACTCTCCTCTGGAAGTGCTCTTTCGATTCGTACTGTTGGTGTGTTCGTCATTGACACAATTGGAAGGCCATCTCGAGACAGAATATAGATTCACCCAATAATAGACAGTAGTTTAAAAACCGAACTCAGAGAGAGGGGATGTTAATTGGTGCAGGAGATTGTTCAGGATAGTGAGTCCTCTGCCAAATGAATAGCAATCTGTGGTACCGCAGAGGAGGTAGATGGAGAGGTTCTCCAGAGGCCAGCTATTTTATTCGAAGATCAAAAGGGATCAATCAGGCATCACTTGGTGCTTGATATTTAATCTCATCCTCGATGGTTGTTTTTTGTATCATGTTCTCAGATCCTATAACCACTGCCCGGATGGCATACAGCGCTGCGCCAGCAGCGAGAATACCAAGATAGATATAGAAGGATTGGATGTTTAACCTTATTAGGTTAAACAGGGCAGTACCTACGAATATCACTCCTCCTACGGATGACCATCGAACTACGGAGGGAGTCAGTAGCCGCGAATCCTCTAGGTTTTCATGGTTGAAGATTTCAGTTTGTTTGAATGAAATGCTAACTCCCACTAAGATCATTAGCAGAATTAACGCAGCAAATGCGATGGCAAATCCAGAGGCTACGGTTGCAAGAGGGACTTCTAAGAAGACTGTAAGGAGAGATGTGATAGTTAGTATAATTATGAAGTACATTGGTTCTCCATGACTATTTTCTTTAGCTAGCCAAGTGGGGATAATCTGGTCATCTGCTGCAGCCATGAAGAATCTATTTACAATCGGTGCCAGTCCAATAATTGAAGTAACTCCCGCAAGCAAGGCTCCAAGTCCAGTGATGAATAGCATCCGGGATGAGAGGTTTTGCCCTGCCACAAAGAAGAGGGTTTTCCCCCCTAGCTGTGTATAGGAGACCGATCCAACGACGACAAACGTGATGAGAACTGCCGTCGACAGGTTAAAGAAACCACTACCAAGAATTGATAGCTTGAGTGTTCTTTGATCCATCTCACCGCCTAGATCGATTATACTTAGCTGATTAGCTCCCAAGGAGAATAGAATTGCAAATGCTGAAATTGTAGTAGCTAGGCCAGCAGGTGCAAAGGGCGTATAATTGTCCATACTAATGTGGCTAACACCAGAGACGAACACAGCACCGATAGCGAGTAGCATTAGAAAAACTAGGAGTTTCTCGACCAGTCCGACGATTCGTATCCCGAACCAGACAACAGAAAACGAGAAGATTAGGAGAACAGCACTGAATATCTCACCTGACACTGCTGGGACCAGTGAGTTAAGGAAATTTGCACCTGCAACGACCATATAGGGGAGAATAAATAGCCCTGCGATGAAGAAGAATCCCCAAATTATCAGCCAGCTCAGGAAGTGGCTCAATTTCTTGTTATTCGGGATGAGGAGCCGGGTTGAATAATAATAGTGACCTGGAGAAACTGGCCATATCGAGATTAGCGTGAAATATGTCGGTATTGCCAGAAGGAATGGAACAGCGACAGCTGCCATCAGGAGCACGGTTATTGGTCCTCCAATTGATGAAGCAACAACTGGGGTTGCCCAGAGACCACCTCCAATACTCAGACCAACTCCTATTGCAAGTGCGGTACCTAGTTGAACTCTCGTCGAGGATTTGTGGTGTGACATTTTTCTGTTGAGATTTGGTTTGGTTGTGAACTAGACCTAGTCTGGATTATCTAAACGACCTCCCACTGCGCGCGTATTCTGACGCTGAGGAGTAGAGATTCCCAGCCATCAAATTCTTCTCTGCCTCCGCTCGCTGATCGTAGATAGTGGCTACTATCTCCTGCACGTCTTGGTCAGAAGGGGCAGCCTCCAAGGCGAAATCAGCAAGATGACCAGCCAGACGAATTTCCCCATCTTCGGCAAGATGCTGGGCACGTTTTGCTAAGGCCGTTGCACTATCTGCTAGTGAGGCTATCTCTTCTGCAAGGACGTCCCGAGGTGCTGGTTTGAGTTCGCTCGGACGACCGTTCCACCAGCCACCGTAGTACCGGAGAATATTCCGTACAATGAACTCCCCCTCATCATATGTCTCTGCCAGCCACGGCTCATCGTACTCGGGAATGTCGACTTCATGAACTATGTCGACGTGCGGGGGGGAGCCCTTATTGAGTGCCTCAAGAGTCCGATCAACGATTTCCTCGAGGTACTCTGCCGTAGTCAGCAGCCGCGTCTGAATTGCCTCGGGATCGTTTATTACGCACTCTCCATGCCCGGGACAGAGATGACACGGCTTACAGCCAGCCATCTCTTTTAACGTCTCAGCCCATTCCCAGGGATACCGCTGGACTTTTTGAGGATTGCCAGCATTTGGCGCGACATTAATAAAGAAATCCCCGGTACAGAGTACATCGCGGTCTGGACAATAGACCCAACTATGATCGTCCGTTTCTCCCTTATTATGATGGATTTCGAAAGTAGTTCCACCGACCTCTATCGTGAGATCATTCCGGTACAACGTCGTCGGTGGATAGGCAGGTTCTTGGAACTCGCTTTCGGCAAAGTGGAATGAATCATCCTCGTCAGCGGCACCCTCCTCGTCTTTTGACACTGTGCCCCCGAACTGCCTCTCGTCGATCGCTTTATTGTGGCCTGAGGTCTCCTTATATCGGGCAAACCGAGCGGGCATCGCTTCATGAGCGATTATGTTGGGGTCATCTTGGCCCTCAAGGAGGAATCGCTCCAGCCCGTACGCGTGGTCAAGATGACCGTGCGTATAGATAGCCGTGTGTATCGGAGCGTCAGTTTCTTTCCGGATAGCTTCGGCAAGCTTCGGGCTGGCTTCCTGAGTACCGGAATCAACGAGTACTATCCCTTCATCTGTTTCGAAAGCCGTGACAGCACTTAGCTGAGAGGAAAAATATGTTCTCTCAGATACGGTCACAGCTTCCGACTGTTCTATGAACATATCGATCGCGAATGGGTCGATATTGTTTTGCGGCACGGGAAGTGCTGACAAGGACCTATCGCTAAGAAATTAACCTCGTGATTAAAAGAGGTTTATACCAAGGTGATGTCCCACCATTTTCGGAGGGATCAAAAGAAGGCGATCAAGAGTGTAAATAGAACAACTGTTTGTCTTTAGCTAAGTCTCCGATCTCGCTTGCGTAGCGGTATCGGGCGTCTCTTGTAAGCTCTGTCTTGCTGGTTTCTCTTCTGTGCGTCCTCGATCAAATGCTCCAACAGCGGTGGCAGTTAGTACCGGAGGTGCTCGCCGAGTGTATAGGGGAGAAATTGGGTGTGCGACCGGGCGGAGCAGACGGCAGATTCGCCTACTCAGTACGCTTCTCAGCCGGCAGCAAACCAAGGCATTATAGAGTGAGGATCTGTTCTTGCTACGATTAGCTTTTGATTTCGTCTCTATCATCGGGGATCAAACTTTCCATGATTACGTGTTCAATCCGACGAAGGTGTTCACCTACGTTAGCCGTCGTGCAGTCCAATTTGGTCGCAATTTCTTCATGGGTTGTCTGGCGTGGTTGTTGATAATACCCGTGCTTGTATGCCATCATGAGAACCTCACGTTGTTTCTCACTTAGCTTTGAAAGAGAGTTATCAAAAGATGGCTTATACCTGCCAATATCTTTCACGTCGATCCTTGCTTCGCCTGGAGCCGAGTTAAAAATCTCTTTTAAGTCTGCTTCTGTGCCAATGAATGTATGCTGAATACCACCATCGGTTGTGACCTGGTGGGGTGGATCGGGTATAACTGTAGACTCCTGTATTTTTTTGAGTATTTCCTTTACAGGACCGGTTGGCTCAAAATGAATGTGGATAACAACACTGTCGTTATTTTTTGTAATCCGATAATCTTGAGTGATAGTATTATCTTCTAAAATTTTACGAGTTTCTTCCTCGCTCCCTTGGACTTCATAAAGCATAATTGCGGTTTCATCATTCAATAATCCAATTGAGTGAATTGCAATCGGTTTAACACTACTATGCTTAGAAAAGTCTTTACCTATTGGTTGAAACCACCCGTCTTCATGTCGGTAGATGAATGTGGCGTAGCGCATGAGTTCCCCCGGTTTGGTGTTAACCACAACTCTTATTATTCCATAAAAACGTTTTGGCCATCTAAATAGTAACTCGTTTAGTGATACTATCTGCCGTCGCTGGCGTAACGATAGCTATCGATAAATTACGATGTCTCCAAAGTGAAACTCACGCTCTACGTCAGAGCCTTCCACCATCGGCAATGCATCCGACGCAAACTATACGATGAAGCACTCAGGAATTGTCTTCAAAACTATGTTATATGACCACAATCCTCGGCCCATGGAATTACTGCTTAGTAAGCACAGTAATCAATCAGTTGCTTCACTCAGAAGCCAGCGAATTGGAGATAGCACTACTGCTGAATTCATCCTCTGTATTGAGCACTCGCCACTGGTTCTTGAACACTCCTGGAATGTGCTGACTATGCGCTGTGTATTCAGCACGATTCAACGAGTATCATTGTTATCTGATAGAAATTCTGCCGTTCACTTCGCATACGTAGTTATCGAATCAATCGGTTCAGTTTCGCACTTCGTTCTAAATAAAGAAACCGCATTACCAACTACTGTTAGCGACAGTCGCCCGTTTCGTCGGCAAAGGTCGCTGTGACGCCGAACTCCTGGTCAACAGTACGGACGAACTCTGCAGCCCGGTGCTCACAGCACCCTTCTTTGACGTAGACGCGAACCCATTCGGACGTGATCTCGAGGTCTATCTTGGATGTATCGGCGTGTGTGCCGTCCTCGACGTGGATCAACACGCCGGCAACCGACCAGTATTCGCTCGCGACGACGTCGCCGGTTTCGTCTGTCCGCTCGTCGGCGAGTTTGAGTTTGATACCGAACATGCGCCACGGATCCTCTGGCGTACTGATCTCCTCACAGAACGATTCCGGATCGACGGGGTCGTCGAACTCGAGCGAGAAGGTCGTCCCTTCGATCGCCGGTCGTCCGTCTTCGTCGGGGTAGGTGATCCTGGTAGCATCGATCCGTTCGGCGAGATCGGCGGTCTCGAGATCCTCGATAACGACTGACTTTGTCATCCGGACACCCCGACGAGTTGCATGGCGTTCCAGGCTGCCGCGCCCATCCAGATCGGCGCGACGAGCGCCGGGTAGTACAGCCACCAGACCGGGACTCCATCGGCGTACCGTCGCTCGAGTGCGTAGACGCCGATCGATCCGGCGACGACCACGCCGATCACGGCGAGTTTGAACGCTGCTGCAGCGCCGATCCCGTGGCCGAAAAAGAGGTAGCGACCGACGGGATTCGTCTCTCGAGCGCCCATCCCGAGCCCGTAGACGGTCGTGAACACGTCGGCGAACGCAGCGAGGACCAGCAAGGCCCACGCGAGCGTTCCGAGTACCGAGCGTGCTGCCGGCGTCTCGAAGACGTCCAGCACCGACCGGGCGTTTTCGTCGCCGGCTCGAGGCCGCGACAGGCGGTCGGAAACGCTCGTCATCGGAAATCGCCCTCCGGTCCGGGATCCATGATATCAGCGGCCGTCGTATCCGAGGTGATCGCTGGTTGATCCTGGTCGGTTGCTCCAGTAGCGTTCGGTCGCTCTGGGGTGTCCCGGCTGGTCGCTGCCGTTTCTTGCCGGTCGAGCCGACTGACGGGAACGCCAAGCC
This sequence comes from Natronorubrum halobium, assembly GCF_051351675.1. Taxonomy (NCBI): domain Archaea; kingdom Methanobacteriati; phylum Methanobacteriota; class Halobacteria; order Halobacteriales; family Natrialbaceae; genus Natronorubrum; species Natronorubrum halobium. Next base: position 172,742 of record NZ_CP195597.1, on the reverse strand, counting down.
CCGGTTTCGAGGGATAGCGAAGCCTGATCGCTTCGACTTCAGAATCGGGAACACAGAGCGTGTAGTGCGTTCCGTGGCCCTTCAACGGGAGATAGTATCCGTTCGTCCGGTAGGCGTCGCGAACGTGACGTGCGGGTTCGGCTACCTCGAGCGAGCGCGTCTTGTCCCGTGCGTCGACGACGATCGTTTCGCCGGCCTCGAGTTGCTTGACGAACGCTCGCATGAGGTCGTCCGGTCTCCATTTATCCATTACAACCACCCCTTGTTTCCGACGTCCGGAGTTCGTGGACATTCTCGCTCGGATTGCGTAGATTCGGCCGACTGCGAACGTGTCCGACGCCATTTAGTCGTGCGGCTCGTCGACGAACGGTGTCGGGTTTCAGTCTGGTCTGTTCGGCGAGTTCGCTTGTCGAGAGCGGTCCCTCGCGCTCGAGGACGACGTAGACGAGTTTCGACGCCGGATTCATCGCCTCGATCGGCGGCCGATCGTCGCCTTTGGTCTCTTCTCGGTCGGCCGTGTTGCTCTCGACGAGTGCCGGTGACTGGTTAGACATCATAATCACCACTGAACGCTGTCTCGAGGCGCTGGCCGAGATCGACGCGCTCGCAGCGCTCGAGTTTCACGACCGGTTCCTCGAGCCACGCTTCGGGACCTAGCCGTGCCTTCGTCCCCGCGTAGTCGTGCTGGAGCAACACGCGGCGCGTGCTCTCGTCGTAGAACGGTTCGACGAGACTTCCCTCGTGGAGGACGGCGTCGACGATCGGGGCCGTGAGCGCCCGCACGTTTCGCGTCGTTCCGACGACTCGATAACACGTAGCCAGTCCTTCGGGGACATCGTGGGCGACGAGCGTGTGACCGGCGTGTGAGAACGCCCGCCACTCCGGGAGCATCGATTGTTCAGCGTGGACTGTCGCTCCCGACGCGTCGTTACTCGACATCGGAGGCCCTCCATGCGTCCTGCAGATCGTTCAGCCACTCTCGTTGGTTCGCAGTGAGTCCGTGGCGTTCAACCTCCTGTGCGCCGCGTGTCTCCGGGCTCTCGTAGAGCCACTTTCGCCGGTTGAACGCGAGCAGCATTAGCGCCAGATTTCGGACGGGACCGTCGTACGTCTCTCGTAGTCGGTCGGCGTGTTCGTCCGTGATCTGTCGCGGCGTCGGTTCGCCGTACTCGGAGTCGGTCGCCGCAATCGCCCGTTCCGTTTGGGAGAGGGCCTGTCGCGTCTGTCCCATTAGCTTGCGGAGTACCGAATGTGTGTTCGACAGGCTCGAGGCCGGGTACTGAGCGTCCGTGAGGTCGATTGACTCGTCAACCGCACGGCTGGCCGTTGCGTTGACCGCCGCGACTCGGCGCTGGACGCGGGCCGCGGTCTCCTGGGGATCGTCCAGACCGCTCGGGTGGTCGCTCGAGTCACGAGTCCGGTCTCGGTCACTCATCGGCCTCACCTTCTGCGGGATCAGTTTCCGGCTGTAGTGAGCGGCCACAGATCGATTGGGCGGCGACTGTTTCGCACGTGTCGCAGAGGATGATGTCTACCGCCTTCGTTTCTCTGACGGGGATAGGAGTGTTGTTCGTCGGGTTTCCGCACCCGTCGCAAGTGTGTGCAAAGTCACTTGAACCCCCAAACTTGGCAAGCGGGTTCTTCTGCTCAGTTCCGCCCTCAGACATTCCGATCACCGTCCGTAGCCGTGTCGTCGTGCCGGACGATCTCGAGCTCACCGTGGATTCGAACCGGCTCCGGGAGCACACCACAGTTGTCGGGTTCGCCAACGAGGTCGAAGACGGCCTCGGCGATCGTCTGGAACGAAAGCACGGAGAAATCGGTCGGATCACTCGCTGTGATGTCGATCTCGGCGACCGTACTGTCTAGTGCTTCCCTGCCACCGTCGGTCACCGGCCGCTGCTCGTCGGGATAGGGCTCGAAAAAGCGACCGTCGCGACCGATCACCTCTTGAGAAACCCACGACGAGATGGTCGCCGGAAGCGCCGAATACAGCCGATCGATCCGATCACGGTAGTGGTAGAGTCCCTCGGTGTAGGCATCCCACTCGTCGGTCCCGTACTCATACTCGCCGCGTTCTCGAGCGAGTCGGTGGCGGTTCCGATCGGCCTGCCAGAACTCGAGGATGGTCGGCGCCGTCTCGCCACAGTCGTGACAGCGCCACGCCGGAAGGTGCGTATCGGGCGGGTGGCCCTCGTAGATCGGCACCGCACCCGTGATCGGATGGGGGATCAACGCGGTCCCATCAACGAACGCCTCGGCAGTTTCGCGACTCGAGCCGTCGACCGCTTGGCCGCCGTCGGTGAGCGTCATTTGCTCATCGTTTCTCGAGGATTCAGTCTCGTCCTCGAGCGTGTACGGATTCGCGACTGTGTGTACGGGTCCGTACTCGCTGTCGTACTCGATGAGCGCCTCGGCGACGTAGCCGGGAATCTCCTCGTCTTTGCCCCACTCTTCGGCGCGTTTCTGGATCTCTGTCTCTTCGTCGCTTTCATTGCCGTCGATCTCGATTTCGACGAGCCACTCGTGGCAGACGACCGTCGCGACACCGTTCTCGACGACGGCCGCCCACTCGTCGACGACGGATCCCGGCCATACCAGGAGCAACGGGAGCTCGAGTTCCGTCCGTGGGTGTTGCCAGTGGACTTCGATCTGATCCTGCTCGACGGGTTCGAACGTTCCGTCTGCGGTGTATCGCTGGTTACGCGCCATCGGCGGTCACCTCCGGTGTATCGGGGGCTGCAGTCGAATAGATCGACTGCCGGGCGTCCTCGAGATTCGGCCGATCGTCGACTGCGTCGATAGTCTCGAGTTTTCGAAGCGCGTATCTGACCGTTCGGACGGGCAGTCGGCTTTGTTCGGCGAGTTGGGCCTGTGTCTGTCCGCCCTCGTACTCGAGAATCTTGTAGACGAGTTTGGCACTCGGCGGGAGTTCGGCTAGCTCACGCTCGAAGTCGTCTGGGTGATCGTCCCGAGAGGTCTGGGCCTGCGTCTGGGTTTGGCTTTCACTCATCGGAACCAGCCTCCGTATCGACGTACTGCTCGTCGAAATGCCTCGAGTCGTCCCAGAACGTCTCGTCGCTCGGGGCGCTCGGTTCGTCGATCCATGAGATTTCGCCGGCTTCGACGTCGTCCTCGAAGATGTTTCGAACTGGGTCGGCTTCGGTGTGCAACAGCTCTCGCTCGGAAATCTTTTTACCGCCGTACAGCGCGAGTTCCTGTGCGTCCTCGATTGCGTTTTCGCGTTCGTGTCCGGCAACCAGCGAGAACTCGTACTCCGTGACAAACGCGAGTTTCACGTCCCACTCGTAGCCGACTACGCGGGCGTTCTCGAGTCGGTACTCCGGACCGTCACTCGAGGCAGTTCCACCGTCAGTCATCGGCGACCACCGCCTGTTCCGCTTCCAATTTCAGTTCTTCGACGTCCTGTTCGATCACGCCGGGTGCTTTCGGGCCGTTCTCGCCGCAGTTGAACTCGTGATTGCGGGTCACGGACTCGCCGATCTCCTCGTTGATCGCTTTGGAGAGATCCGCTTCGTTGAGTCGCCGTTCGAACGTCCAGTCACAGTCGTTGCAATAAGCGCGGAAAACGTCGACCGAATCCTGATTCCTCATTATACAGCCTCCTGCTGCTCAATAGCCGGTGATAGTTGCCAACTACTAGCCGATTTATTATCGTTTACTGAGTTCCTCGAATTGGACTCATAGGCATTCTGCACCACCGCCATTATTGGAACCACCAGATGAGTCCGAATTCCATAGAGCAGATTGCGTATCTGCTCCGTGCCAGGGTAGGCAACCCTGGCACTCCTGACCTCATTATCACTTGAGGACCCCGTACGATCACTCATCGGAACCACCTGTGTAGACCGGCTGCTCGAGATCCGACACCAGGTGCGTCTCGAGGTCGTCACCGTCGTCGACGTCCGAGAGGTCGTAGGACACGTACTCGTCAGGGTCTGGCTCGTAGTGGCCCATGTGCTCGCTCTTGACGACCGCGTAGCACTCGAGGGCGTCCGCGAGCGTATCTGGGACGTGCGTCGGCACGCCCGTCTTTACGAACAGATTACGAACCGTATCTTCGGGCTCGAGAGCCGCGTAGACATTTCCGAGTCGAACGACGCGGACGGCTTCGAGATCTGTCTTCCCGTCGCCGAAGACACCGAGTCGGCCGTCGACGTGATAGGTCAACTCGACGGTCACCGTGTCCTCGCCGCCGTTGGCGCTCGAGATCCGCCCACCATCGGCGTTCGATCGGGCCAAGAGCATCGGCAGTTCGGCCCGGAGTTCGCTGCTGGTCAGCAACTGACCGGACGGGTTGAGCGTCTCGTACTGTTCGCGACGTTCCTTGCGCCGTTCGCGTTCGACTTCGGGATCCACTGCGAGTCCGTTGCCGTCCGTTCGAATGGGCTTGTCCGCGCTGTCTTCGTTCGTGTCGCGCTCGAACTCGAGCTGGCTGTGCTCGTTCAACAACGCCCGTGCGCCGTCACGAAGCGCCTCGCTCCGGTTCGGGTAGTGGCCGGCGTCGACGAGTGACTCGAGCCCGTCGACGAGTTGTTTCGGCATCCGGTGGGTGACACGCTCCATTAGGCGTCACCTCCCTGCAGCGCCTCGAGTGTCTCGCGAGTGACGATCGTCGCGGTGACGTTCTCGTGTTCGATCGATTGGTCGGCTTGCTCGCGTTCGGTGTCCGTCGAAACCTCGAAATCGTCGAAGCAGTGGTACGTGAGAACGCTTCCATCGGAATCGAGTTCGTAATACCACGTCAGAAACTCGAGTCCAGGGTTACAACAGCGGATCAACTCGTCGTCCTCGAGATCGTCGAGCGACGGTGGCTGATCGCTAGCGGAATCGTCACTGCTGGATTCTGTAGGCGGTGCTACTGAGCGGTCTTGCAAAGGGGTGTGTGCTGTCATCGTCTTTCGGGATTCCGGACGTTCTGTTCCGGAATCGTATATGAAACGATGAACGTTTAGCACTTAATCTCTCGGCTCGCCAAGGTATGTGTTGCGTCTGGCTGACAGTCACTCTCTCGTAACGCACTATGCTACTTTCACTTGAGTCGGGAAGACAAAAATATACCGTGAATACTGCTGTTAAGGGATTCTATTCTTCACTCCCTTCTGTATCATCCACTTCATCGGACTCGCTTTCTTCTCTTCTGGAGAATCTCATTCGCGGGACAATTCCACTATACGAGTTCTCCAGAAGATCGCCAATTGGATTGACGATGTATTGGAGAATCCCTGATTCCAAGTGATAGATGAAATCATCGTCAAGATCATAATATGATCCCTCAGACCAGCTGTCATGGTATTCTCGATATTCGTCTTGAGGTCCCGGTACAAAGACAATAGCTGTCACCTCAATTGATCCATGTGGTTCATCTTGTTTATCCAATTCCGGGCTCTCCCAAGGCGCTTTACCACGTTCATAGATCCTGAATACCATTCTTGTTTGGCATTGGAAACCTGAGGGAGCGTCCGAAAGCTTAGGGTCTGTCATATCGAAGTCAAGTGAGACAGATCCCTGGATAGGATCTTGTACTCGAGGCGAGACATCGACATCAAGATTGTCAATATAGTACTCTGGAACAGAATAATCTGGGATCATTCTTTAAGGTTCTAGCGTCTCAACCTCATCCTGAGGAGTGTATTCCTCCAGCTCCACGGGAGTGTCAGTGTCCGTATTATGGATGTGACCAATCTCCTGTAGTCTCGCTTCAGTCCGCCTGCCTGAATCTACCGTACCAAGCGTCCTGAGCAGACAATCCAGGAAGCGTTCACCGTATTCAGTGATCTCGTAGTGGGCAGCGTATTGACTACTTGGATCATCGGTTGAGCGTTTTCTGATCAACCCACCATCAAGCAAGTTATCAATGGCATTGGTGAGCTGCTGTGAATGCAGATCAAGCTCTTCTTCCAGCTCAGTGAAGGCAAGTTTTCCATCTGCTATTGTAACAATGATAGCTTGCTCATTTTCGCCATCAAAGGCACTAATCGCATCCCGGATTTCAAACGGGATTAGTTTGACACGCTGTTCAACTGGATCCGCGCCAGTAGTGGCATTGGATTCGGACATGGTGGGTTGTGATCGATTTCTATTGGTGAATTGGCTGGGTGTCCAACCAACTCTGTTCTTATTCTTCGCTATTGGCAACCGCTTAGCTGGCCGTCTGAAGCAATCCCATCAGATATCATGGAATTGCCGTTCTCTTCTGATGCGATGGTTCGACTCAAGCAGGATTGTCCTGTCTGATATTCACACTTTCAGCCATCGTAGTTGATGTTCTGCTCCAACCACAGTCAGTAGTTCTAGCCGTGTCATCATAAAAGTTGGGACTCAGATCAAAATCTTTTGACCTGGAAACCTTTAGATAGACGGTAAGTATTAAATCTGACCCGTAACAAATGTAGAACACTCAATGACTGGAGACCGTTTTCCGGATGGCTTTGAAACTGCTGTTAACAGAGTCAGAGACGGATCTGACCAAGCTCTTTACCCATATTTAAACGTGGGAATTCTTGGCGCTTATGAAGGCGACTGTCATGCTTATTTGAATGAGCTTCGACTTTCTCTTCGCGATCTCGGCTTTGAACAAGTTAAGTTAGCCTCTGATCGTGATAGTAATGTACCCAATTCGATTAGTGAATCACAATACTGGTATGAAGATAGTGTGAAGTTTTTAGAAGAGTGTGATGTTGTCATTTTTGTCTTCTTTACTAATGAAGTCCGGCGTCCGTATTTACCAGAGAGAGCCTTCCAAAGGGATCCTACTGATCGGACAAATGCTTCTCAAGGAATAAATAATTCAATTGTAGTTGAATTAGATGAGTGGATAGATTTGGTACCTGATCCGGAGGAATCGACATTTGTCATCTATGAAGAGCCCTGTCACCAGGACGCTAGTTCCCTGATTGAAGGAAAGATAAATTATACTGGCATAGATGATCGAGTGATTGATCCACATATTGTTGACCAATCGATAAATGCAGCTAAATCAAAATGTGCAAATTGGGCGATGGGGAGATTCAGAAACCGTCTTCAAGATCGATATATAACCGATAGATAGTCTTAGTTGTCCTATCCTCGATAACCGATAAGCTACCCTATCTCCTTGCGGGGCTCTACTTTGATTTGGAGGTCGACTTGAGGCTATGAAGGACTACCTCGAGACCGACGCAAATCTTTCTGAATTGCCTGTCGACCAATACGATAACTTCGTTTTCGATATAGATCCGCTTGAAGAACAGTATCACCACCAGTGGTTGTCGAATTTTCCTCCAGATCGGATATTGCCACTCGTAGTTCTATCCATAACCACGGTTCAACTTATCTCGTCGGTGTTCATGGCTATTTCTGGGTATTTCATCTATCGACTAATCCTCAAACAATTCCGTCTTGAGTCCGGTTTCGACTTCTTAGACTTTTCCTGCCACTTTCCACTCAGGCACACTATCCTGATAGACAGAAATATGCTTATTCAATAGTAATAGCTAAGTAGCCGCACGACTAGGCTAGAGTATGGCACGGGAAACCGACGCCGATGTGACCACGACGGATCGGGCTCGAGACGCGGTGTGCGAGCGCGAAAAAATCGCCAACCCAGCGGCCGACGAAGACGACACGGCACTGGAACTCTCCGGCTCCTGGTACGGCTACATCGGTCGCGACGTCGAAGGCGCGTACCACCACATGGACAAGCGAACGATGACGGTGTTCGTGACGCCGACCGACCGAGAACGATTCCTTCCCGACGGCGCTGGTCTGTACTGGTTCCGCGTTTCGGGGCCGGTCGTCCAGAGCGTCTGTCTCGAGGACTACGAGGATAAGGACATCCAAGACTGGAAGCTCCACGTCGCCGAGAAACGCGGATGGGGCGAACTCCCCGTCTGTCCAGTCGACAAACTGAACGCGGCGATGGAGGACGATCGATCCATCCAGCGTGTCGTCGAGCCGTACTGACTTTTCGAAAAAACCGCAGCCGCAGTCCGCATTCGCCCGCCGGAATGCTCCGAAGCTCATTCAGTAACGGACGGCTCTCTTTCTGTTGGATTGTGGGGGGTTACAGTGACAGAGACAACAGTGTGAGAGCCATTTCGATGGTCGACAGGGACATAAAAACGGGCGTTGCTTGCGCTTGCGTCGTTGCCGGGCTAATCATCCGCAAAGACCGCTACCAAGAGTGAATTAGCCGTTTTCTCCTTTAATATGCTTTAACAATAGTAAATTATAAGCCGATGGCAAATAGAGTGTGGTGTAGGCGCTGGAAACAGCGCGACGGTGACAACATGAACAGCACACACCCCTTTGCAGACGACGAGAGAGAATCGAGCCCGCATCGAACGTCGAACGGGCGGCTGAAGAATACTGGACGCGAACTCGAGGAGTCGGTCGTGTTCGTTCGCGTCGACGAGACGCCCGTGACGAACGAGCGCGTGGCGATCCACATCGAACACCCCGATCACGACGGCGGTGTCCGGTGTTTCTACCGATACGGCGAGACGGTCGGCCGATCGATCCGCCGGCACATCAAAAAGGAGATCGACGCCGATCTCGAGCGCGTCGAACTCGAGGATACGGTCGGATTGAATCTGTCGGGCCGGGAGATCTTGCCCGACGAGTACAAACTGTCCGGGCCGGCTGGACTCGAGACGCCCGAGGTGGTCGTTGCATGAGCGGGACTGAGCGACCGCGGGGTATCCTCTCGCCAGCAGATCGGCGGTACCTGTTGGGGGAGACGGACTACTCGAGCGATCAGTCCGAGCGCGATGCACGGTATCGGATCCGTAACCGCCTCTACAACGGGGTTCTTGATCTGAATCTCGCGCTCCATTACCTCGAATCGCGTGACTTCGAGATGGTTCTCGAGAAGCTCGAGGAGGACGATATCGAGGGAGCTATCGCGTTCTTCGAGTACATCGAGGCCGCGCGGGAGGTCGACCAGAAACGCGAGGAGATGCTGGAGACACTGGGACGGCCACATCACCCGGCTACTGAATCCGACAGTAACCTCGAGACTGACGGCGGACAGGATCTCTCAGCGTTCGGCGTCGACTGTCCTGAAGCCACAGAACGCCCACAGGAGGACATCAGCGAGGACTACAAATTCACGCGTCCGCAGTGCCGTGGGCTCACGAACGATGGCGATCGGTGCTCGAATCCCGTTGTTCGGGGCGGTGACGAAGACTTCTGCCCGCGACATGCTGATTCGGACTGCGAGACGATCGACGACCAGCTCGCCACGGACGGCGGCGTGGACTCGAGCGGGACTGTGCACGCGGTGGTAGACGTTCCGGCAGGCGGTCGAGACGTTGCGAAAGAGGTGATTGAGTATCGAGTCGGACCGCCGGTCAACTACGCATTCTTCCGAACACTGCGAGGAGAGAAACTGGTCCTCTGGGGCGACCATATGCAAGAGCGTTGGTTGAAGGAACTCTCGACGGCGTGTCACGGACTCGAGCAAGAGTACTCGGAGATGGCGATGTACGACGCCGCTCGTGAAGCCGATCGGATGGAGGGGGAGTTCCTCCGCGGTGACGGGGTGATCGAGGCATGAACGGGACTGGTCGCTCGCCTCCGCTCCAAGACAATCGGAACGACGCCGTACTCAGCGACTGCGGCGAGTACCGCTACCGACTCTCGAGAACGTGGAACGTCGAGAAGCCGACCGTGGCGTTCCTCATGCTCAACCCGAGCACCGCTGACGCATCCGAGGACGACCCGACGATCCGGCGCTGTCTCGGTTTCGCGAAGGACTGGGGCTATGGCTCACTCGTCGTCGCAAATCTGTTCGCGCTCCGCACACCCAATCCGTCGAATCTTCGCGACCATCCGGACCCGATCGGACCGGAGAACGACGAGCATCTTCGAGACGTCTGCGAACAGGCCGAAAAGGTCGTCGCGGCGTGGGGCGCGAACGGATCATTCGACGATCGCGCTCGAGAGATTGCACAGACACTCGAGTCGGATCTGTTCGCTCTTGACACGACGAAGGCGGGTCACCCGAACCATCCACTGTACCAGCCGTCCGACGCCGAACCAGAACCGTGGAGTGACCGGCAATTACCGGCAGAACTGGTGCAACTAGGAGGCGATTCGTGATGTCCTCGCAGGAAACGATATTCGAGCGTGCTGAGCAGAAACGACGGGAAACGCTCGAGACCATCCGAACGCTGACCGAGCGTGGCGAGACGGATGCCATGAACGGCGGCGTTCCGGTCTCGCGGCTTCTCAAGGAGATGACCGTCACTCGCGGAGCGCTCAAGGGCTACCTCACGACGCTCCGCGAAGAGGGCAAGATCCGGAAAGTCAAGGGGCTAGGGCCGGACGCTGTCCGTCCGTCCTACCTTCTTGTCGAGACCGTTGACGACGACGGCGACGATAGGGAGATCCGGGCCGACGGCGGCACCGTCTCTGGCGATACCTACCGCTGCATCCACGAGGACTGTAGGGAAACGTTCTCGCACAAAGTTAGGGCGAGAGATCACGCTCGAAAGCATATGCCGTCTGTCGGAAACTATGGAATGTACGATTTCATCGAGATTATTCCAGAACGGGAACGCTACGACAAGACGGCTACCGAATCTACCGGAGGTGACGAGTAGATGTCGCGCACGTGCATCGATCACCGCGACGAGATCCAGGTCGGCAGCCCGCTCCCTCGAGAACTCGTCCGGAACACCGAGATGGGCTATCTCACGAGTTGTCACGACTGCCAGTGGATGGGCCTGTTTCCCGACGGCACGCTCGCCGACGGAGCCGTCCAGACCCACTACGACCGCTGTCACTACGGGCCGACGTCCTACACGGTCACCTTCCTCGTCGACGGCACTCGAGCGCAGTGTCTCGAGTCTAACCGGGAGCGACTGACGCCGATCCAGTCCGAGCGGCCGACGTTCCCGCGGACGACCGGCGATGTGTCCGAACTCGTCGAGCGCGGCGACCGGATCCGGCTGCCGGGTGATCGCGAACAGATGGTCCATAGCGTGGATGCAACGCGGATGTTCGGACTCGCTACGTGGACGGTCAGCTTCTGTGATCCAGACGTCGACCTCGTCGACGACGATCCCGATTGGCGTGGGATGAACGAACTGATCGCTCACGACGGCGACGTCTACTGTCGGTACGGAGAGGACTATCTCGGAGTGCCGGCCTTCGAAATTGACGGCCGGGCGGCACACCAGACCGATCTCTCGAGTTTCGATCACGACCGGGCGGTCACGGACGGTGGGACCGGCCAGCGGAGGGCCGACCGATGACCCAGGAACTCCTCTCTGCGTTCGGCGGTGGCGACACCGACTGCCTGCGGCTCTCGCTCGAGAGCCTGGGCGAGCGCAAGCGCGTCGAGGACTACATCGAGTCGCTCGACTGTGGCGGCTGGGATCTCGCCCTCGTCAGCGAAGGCATGATCTGGTGGCACGACGCCTCCGGTTCGTCCGCGAAAACGTTCAAGATCGAACCCAGCGAGCACGGGTGGAACGGCTCTCGGCGGAACCGCTCGGTTCCACCGCACAATACTCGAGACCTGCAGACGGCGCTTGACCGGGCTGCCGAGTGGCTTCGCGAGCATCCACTCGAGTCGGCCAACGGTACTGGAGGTGACGATCGGTGAGCTCTCGTGCCAACGATACGGACCGACCGCTCGTCGAGTGTCGCGACTGCGAGGGCACCGGGACGGTCCAACGACTCGTCGGCGATCCCGACATCGACGAACCGACTGGCACCTACGACGACCTGAAAGCCGTCGACGTCGACTGTGACCGCTGCGACGGGCGTGGCGAAACGTACGACGCGCCGGGTTGTCCGTGCTGTGGGGCCAGCGAGTCGCTCACGTCGATGCTGTTGCCCTCTGGAAGCTACAAGCAATCCTGCTCGAAGTGTCCGTGGTCGGAGGTGGTCGGGTGATGGACGATCGTCGTGACCAGCCACACCAACACCAGCAGTTCGCGACCGACCGCGTCGGACTCACGAAACCGATGACAGCCGACGGGATCGTCGACCAGGACGACCGATTCTGCGAGCTGTGTCACTTCGCACAGAGCGCTTCCTACTATGTCCCGGCGTATCAGGACGGTACGGTGGTCTGTCGGACGCACGCGAACGCACTCGAGGACGGCCGCTGGGACGGCCCGAAGGACGGCGACGGGTATGCTGTCGAACCGCTTTCGGAATCCGAGGAGGCGGGTCGATGATCAGCCCACGAACGGCGGGTGAGACGACACGACCGGAGCCTCGAGTCTGGAACATTCGGCAGGCCGATGGACGCAAAGACGCGTTCTACCTCGTTCGATTGTGGCACCACTATTTCGGCGTCGAGTACGAAGCGAATTGGCTGCCCTACGGTCCCTATCAGGTGGCCGGGTGGGACAACGAAAACGAAGATGAAGACGGGGACGAAGAGGTCCGGAAGGTCTGTGGAGTGATCGCCACCCACGAACTCGAGGACGGCCAGACGGTCGACGTTGGCGGCGGACTCGCCGAACTATTCGATCACGACGCAATGGTCGAGCAACTCCCCGACGGTCGCTTCGATCGGGACACACTCGCTGGACAGTGCAACGCCATGCTCTGGTTCGGCATCGTCGATCAGGCGTGGCGGGGCTACGGGATTGGTCACCGACTCTTCCGAACGCGTCTCGAGTGGGCGCAGGCCCACGGCGCGGATATGGTGTTCGCGATAGGATGGGAGCGGCTCGCAGGACGGACCAGCCGGCCGCTGTTCGAACAATACGATTTCGTCCCGATCCAGTGGTTCGACGATCACTACGGGGAGTCTCGAGACGCCTGTCCTGATTGCGGTGTGTGGCCGAACAATGATCGAGAGTGTACGTGTGCGGCGACGCTGTGGGCTCGAGATCTGCCGATCGATCAGCTGTCTCCATCTACGTTCGCGGACGGCGACGATCCGTCGGCAGAAACACCTTAGCACCGTCCCCTCGAGACTGTTCTATGACCGAATCAGAGTCCCCGTCCCGGACAATTCGATTCAAAGGTGAGCGACCGCCGTGGAAGGTCGACGATAGTAACGAGCACACCAGTGAGAGTTCTCAATGGGAAATCCGAACTGTGACCCGTCGGACGACGAACGCCGACGAGACAGCGGCCTGTGTTGTTACAGGCGAGACGGTCCCGTTGAACGAGGCTCACTATTTCGTGACGTCGACGCGGTCGACTCCTGGTCGGTTCCAATCCGAGGAGTACGATCACGCGATCGTCGCCTTCGAAGGTGGGCTCGAGGAACTCGAGCGGCACCTCGAAGATGATGAAGAGTCAGCCTGATCTCTCAGGCAGGTCACCGTCAAGGGGTTTCATATCACCAATTAGAACTCGACCATTATCGACTTCTACAAGAGGTTTGAGCTGGAACAGGTCCGGGGCTATCCACCGAAAATTGCGGCTCCGACTACCAGAGCGGCAAGTGTGTAGCTAGGTGCGTCTTGGACCGCATGTGCAACCATCTTCCCGGTTTCAGGATTGTGTTGATCCATCTCGATTGTCCAGTGATCGTCGTACTCTCGGATCTGAAAGCTATCTGTAGGATTTTGGTCTCGATAGACCTCGTTTGCGGATCCGGGGATCGATAGTGACGATGGTTCAAACTCAGAGGGAAGGAATGGTGCGTTCTGCTTCGACAATTTGATTTTGGTCTTGTACTTCTGCTCGCGGGCGAGACGTTTCGCATCACCCCACGAATGGGCTGTCTGACTTCTTCCGGTGAAATTCACCATATTCATACAATCGTTTAAGACAATATAAGACTAGGGTGACCAGAGTGAAAGTAACGTCATACACACGTTTTTATTCCGACTGTTTATATCGGAAGCCGCAGCCAACATCGTCGATGCACGATCGAACTCCACAGGAGGACCTGCTCGCCATCGAAGCACTCGTAGAGTTTAGCTACAGGGAACGCGATGTCCGACCGAAGCGGTCAGCGTGGGTCATAGCGGAAGAACTCGCAACGATCCACGGACTCGAGATCGAAGACGCGATCCGGCAGTGTGATCGGTGTGGTTCCGGGGTATGAAAAGGTGCCGAGTGGCTGGCTCGGCCGTCTCGAAGTGGGGCAGTTGGTGATGAGATCCCAACCACGGGATCGGTTACCGCGACGACCGATCAGGCCGTCACTGGTCGCGACCAGTATTTGGTGTGTCAGCGGCTATCGCAATATATCTTGTGCGGATTTTAGACTTCGGATATAAACGCCTTTCTGAAGTACTGGTGACTGTCTATCATCCATATGCTTTCCGTGGGTGTTTCACTTTCGCTGCGGCCCCGAAACCCAAAATACAGTCGGGGCTGAAGTCATCGGTGATGGAGACAATCACTGAGAACGAGATTCGTGGAAAGCTGTCGGACCACTATGGCGGTGACAACTCGACTCGAGACTTCCTCAAAAACGAACGGGACGACGCGTACGGATCGCCCGGAAGTATCGTCTATTCCCTCTCAGGCTCGCCACCAAAGGGATATGCGATCGTAATACCAGCACTTCGAATGGTAAATTTCTACGATAACCACGGCAAGCGGTTTCGGATCCTCCGCGACACGGTTGTGGCCGAACTCGAGGATGGCGAGTAGGTAACTCGGGATCGAGGTTGTGCAGATGACATAATCGATGTGCAAATGGGCGCTATCTATACAGTACAGGTCGGTGAATCCTCACGAAATGCGCTGTGAGTACCAGAACCGGACCTGTACCAAATCTCCGACTCACCAACTGAACATTGCTCACCGAGATCACGGCGGCCAGCACGTTCACTACTACTGCGAACCGCACGCCTTGATGAAGATATCCGAGGCGGAAGACGACGATTCAATCGAAATCCTCTCGGCCGACGAGTGGTCGAACGCGAAGACTCGAGGCGACGACTGAACCCCCTTGTTTCGTGTAGCCGATCGTGAACGCGTAAGACGCTTGTTTCCGATAGAATAGTGAATAGCGATAGACCTAACCCTTTGGTATAGCTATATATAGTTTATCAAATACGATAAGCAACTTTCAAACACTCGAGCGTACCGAAAACAGGGAAATTAGGGCCTATTTGAATTACTTGTCTAAATACCAGTTTGACCAAGTAACTTTACTAGGGTGGAAGCTATACCTCACAGTGAGGATCATGCAAAACGGAAACTCCGGGGGTTGGACCGGCTGCGAGGAGGTAGAACGCACACCTGAGGAAATTCAACAACGGATTGAATTGCTACGCGCTGAGCGCGACCAGCAGCGTGAACTCGGCAACGATGATATTGCTGACCAACGGGAAGTGGCGATCATATCTCTGAAATGGGTGTTGGGGAAAGATATCTCGCTTGAGGAACGGGGACAGTAATGACTCGAGACCGCAACCCCAAGGCTTCGACCGACGATAACAGCCACTCACGAATCGCCAGTGCCGTATTGCTTATCGGTTCGGCTGCCGTCCTCTTTGGACTGCTGTACTGGTCCGCAGAGAGTTCGCACCTAACCTTCTCACTCTGGGATCCGGCGTCGGATACGGCAGCGCCATTCGGAACTGGGGTATCAGTGTCACCACTTGCATACGCCGTTTTCGGGACGTTCCTGATTGTCGTCGTCGGACTCGTCATTTGGCGATCGTCGCCCGATAATGAGGAGACGAACATTCGAACGAACGTGTACGCCGACACACTCGGTGAGAAGATCGTACACTCGTTCGATTCGATCATTAGAGAGCAGTACGCCGAGCCGGCGACGGTCCACATTCAGTGGGCCGACTCGAGTACGAGACACGAGAAACACACGGAGACAGACGTTGATGGTATAATTCTCGATGTCGAAAATTGGCTCCGGCTCGACATAGCCGACGGGGAGGGAAGTGAGAGTACGTTCCAGGAGGTCGATCTCGACGACGTCTGGCTGGTCTGGATCGACGACTACGACGGAAAGCGAGCCCTCCACTTTGCGTCGGACGAGGCCCACGACGAATGGCGACGTGAGCACCCAGAGTCGGCGTATCAAGACCTATTCGACACAAATAGGGGTCAAAACGTATGACTCGAGACTCTAACCCTGAGAGTAAGACCGTCCAAAGCATGGTCGAACGCTACCTCGAGAAGAAACTCGAGTCGGGCGGCAGTCGAACGACGATGGAGCCCGTACTCGAGGACTTCGCGACGTTCTGCAACCAGGAGGGCGTCGATCACGTTGCCGACCTGGAGTCCGGCGACCTTCGCGAGTACGGACTTCGGCTCAAAACGAAACACACGAACGATGAGATCGCCGGCTCAACGGCGGACACCTATTTCGCGTACGTCCGCGCGTTCCTCTCCTTTTGTGTTCGCGACGAAGAGCTCGACACGAATCCAGCGGCGACCGAGCGGGCCGAAGAGTTCCTGCCCGAAGACACGCCGACGCGAGAGACACAGTTTTGGGAGCCTGAGCAACGCGAACAGCTACTCGCGTACGTCGACGAGCGCGTAGGCATGGCTCGAGAGGAGACGATCAGCGTGCCGATCGAACGCGCCTACCGCGACCGGACGATCGTCATCCTGCTCGCGGAACTCGGTCTCCGTGGAGCCGAACTCTTTCGCGACGCGAACGACGAGAAACGCGACGGACTCCTCTGGGGCGACATCAACCTCGAGCGCGGCCGTCTCGAGGTCTATGGGAAGTCCCGTACGCGTGAGGCCGTCGGACTCACGAAAGCCGCTCACGACGCGCTCTCGCGCCTCAAGCGTGTCCAGAAGCCGCCGATCGATGAGTGGCCGTTGTTCCCGACCGATCACGCTGCGAGTAAGTACAAAGCCGTCGAGAACGCTACGGGCGACCGTCCAGAAACCGGCACGGATATCGACACGCTACTGCGCGATGAGGAGATCGCCCCGCCGTCGATCACGAAAGAGGCCGGTCGACAGCTCATGAAACAGTTGACCGGCGAGGCCGGAATCGAAGTTGAAAACGGCGAGTACCTGCAGCCCCACGGCGCGAGACGGGCACTCGGGGCCGAGTTATACGAAAAGGGCCACTCCGAACTCGCTCAGAAAGCGTTACGACACAACTCGATCGAGACGACGCACGACGCTTACAGCGATATCCAGGCGGAGGACGTTGCGAAGAGTATCGACGAGATTCGGGATTAGTATGCCCGGCTCAACAACTACGTATCGGTGTGCTTGTAGGACGTGTGGGTCTCGTAGGAGTTCCTCGAGAAATCGAAGGCAAGGCGGACAGAAACTATCGTAGTCTGCTCTCCGACGCTGTGTACGACTTACTACCCGGTTAGAAAATCACTCTGAGTCGGAAGAATTAGCGTTTGACTCACAATCACGGATAGAAATCGTTCCGTTGCTATCGACGGATACTTCATATTCTTCGACCGTTATCTGGACAGTCACATCCTGGTCTCTATCGTCGGCATGTTCTAGCAGACGATTCAGCGACTCTGGTTCAACATAATTATGAAGTGTTGGTATATTCTCGATTGCACACCCTTCGATTGCGGAAATGGCGCGTGCAATCGCCTCTACCGGCGACTCATTCTGATACTCTGTATTGAAAGCGTCTCCGCCATCCGCTAGGGCTGTTAGACATCGATTCCACCAATCCATGGTAGTACCAGTGAATAGCCGTTGCAAATAGTATTCCCCTTGTTATTGCCGCTCATCATCACGCTTGAGCAGTCGGAAGCGAATAGCAACCGGTTCTATGTCATTCCCTTGCAACTCGTCCATAATATCGGAGGTGACATCTCGAATTACGCCATCGATCGAAAACTCAAATGGTAGATTCTCTGAGTCGATTTCGATCGATTTGAGCTCCAACTCTGCCTTATCGTCGAGCGATATTTCTATTTCAGTTGGACCGCCATCTGATGAAGCATTGTTAGTTATGGTAATAATCGAACATGTAGAGTAGATGTGCTGATGTAGTAAAAACTTTCTTGTTCAGTCAAGGATATTGTTTCTATCCCACACCATTCTTCGTCAATCGTGAAGAACGCATTTTTCGTTGCCACTGAATTCGGACTTATCCGCGCTCGTCAGTATCCCAAGTCGGAATTCGACACTCCCTCACTTGAACTAGCCTGGGAGATGACCGAGGACCTTGAGTTTTATCTCACATCATGTCAGATCTGGATCTCCGGAACAAGTATCGCACTCGGGATTGTCGCTAATATAAATTACTATCCAAATGGTGCTGTGAATTGATTTTCTGTGGTATAATCTGAACAGCACGAGCGAAGTGAACGGTTTTTCTCAATTCGTAGTTGTTACCTGCGTTGTATCCAAGATATACGGCCGGCAAACGCGTTCAACCCCCTCTTCGAAGTCAATCTGGGCCTCCCAGCCGGTTTCCTCTCGGATCTTCGTCGTATCGGCACATGTATCGAAGACGTAGTTCTCGAGCGGGACCGCTTCGTATGTCGGTTCGATATCGGTCCCCAATACGTCGTTGATCAGATCGATCGTTTCGTTAAACGAATAGGTGTTTCCGGTCCCGAGATTATACACGCCTGCAAGTTCATGGTCGGCTGCCAGTTCGAGTCCGCGAACGATATCGTCGATGTGGGTGAAGTCTCGCGTTTGTGTTCCGTCACCCCACAGCACTGGGGGATTTCCGTTTGCGATATCGTCAGCGAACTGCGAAACCGTATTCGCGTACGTACCTTTGTGACCCTCAGTTCCCCCGTATCCCTGATAAACCGAGAAAAATCGCATCCCGGCGAGCGTCAACTTGTCGTAGAAGTCGTTGTAATACTCCCCGTACCGCTCCCTACCGAGCATCGACGCGTCGTACCCCGTCGCTGCCGCTATATTGACGTCTTCGGCCGTCGGTGTCGTCCGACTGCCGTACGCTGACGACGTCGATGCGTACACAATCGTCTCACAACCGGCTGCCATTGCCTGTTCGACGACGTTGACGAAGCCCTCGATATTGACACGAGCACCCTGTTGCGGATTTTTTTCGACCATCTGCCGACTTGAGAGTGCTGCGAGATGATATACGATGTCCACGTCGGTCGGCAGGTCCTTGTCAAGAACGTTGGCCTCAACGTACGTTACCGATTCAGTAAGATTATCGACCGTTCCAAGGTACCCGTTATCTACCGCAATAACCTCGTTGTGTTCGGCGAGCTTATTAGCGAGATTCGACCCGATGAACCCTGTACCGCCGGTGATGAGTATGCGGGCATTCTGCATATACACTAGTTCGAAAGTCATACATAAAGAAACACTGAATAGAAATCGACCTGCAACGAGTGGGCGACAGGACTGATAGGGATGAGAATTCCTCTAAGTGCCAACGGATGCCTCTCAGTTTTCTACCGTAATGATGCAATGAACTAGACGATCGACATCGAATCCACGGGCGACAAATCACATCCGTCATCGCAAAAGCGTTAGTAAAAGCACTAATATCTCCCCTGAAAAATGGATAGTAATGGGTCTCCAGCTACCGTTTCGACACCTGCAGGTGACCGAACCGTGATCGATCGCACGCGTCGAGCGCTCACACACGTTCGCGAGGTTCTCTCGCGAAATCGACTCAGAATCGCGTTTATCGCGATAATACTCCTCTCGACTGCGTTCGTCGTTAGTGCGTCGTCAAGCAACGACCTCTCGACCGCGACCGAGGCGGACGTTCCGGAGGCACCGGAGACGGACAACCATACGGTCATCACCGAGTCGGGACGTGCGGGGACGATCACCGCCTACAACCCCGCGGGGGAGGTGATGTACTACAATAACACGCGCACGAAGTACTTCGACGTCGACCCAGTCGAAGACGACCCGCTGACCGTCGAGTACACGGCGACAGACACGATTCACTCCGCGGGACCGTCGTGTAGCGACCCGCCGTGTGCGAGGAACGTTCTCGAGCGGGCTGACCTCGAGACCGGCGAGGTTGAGGTGCTCTACGAGCGCTACGATTACAAGGAGACTGCGGGCGAGTGGCACGACTCGACGCGAATCAACGAAACGCACGTGGCTATCGCCGACATCGTCGCGGATCAAGTGTTCGTTGTGAACACCGAAACGGAGGTCGTCAACTGGCTCTGGGACGCCCAGAGCGACTTTCCGGTCGAAGAAGCCGGTCCGTACCCTGAAGATTGGGCACACATCAACGACGTCTCGTACATCGAGGCCGACGACGATCCAAACGACGGACGGCTCATGGCCAGCCTTCGTAACCAGGATCAGGTCATCTTCCTCGACCAGGAGGAGGGGCTGGTCGAGGACTGGACGCTCGGAAGCGAGAACGACTACGATATCCAGTACGAACAGCACAACCCAGACTACATCCCCGAATCGCAGGGCGGCCCGGCTGTCGTCGTTGCCGATTCCGAGAACGGGCGTGTCCAGGAGTTCCAGCGAGAGGACGGCGAGTGGAACCGGACGTGGCAGTGGGAAGACGATCAGATCCAGTGGCCTCGAGACGTCGACAGACTCCCGAACGGGAACACGCTCATCTCTGATTCACACGGCAACCGTGTGATAGAAGTCGACGAATCGGGCGAGATCGTGTGGGAAGTCGGATCGACACTGCCCTACGAAGCTGAACGCCTCGAGACCGGCGAGGAGAGCGAAGACGGCCAGAGCGCGCAGGAACTGGGCCTCGAGTCACGCACGGACGACGATGGTGCCGGCGGTGCCAGTAGCGGCGGGTTCGGACTCAATCCGCTCGAGTATCTCGGTAATCTTCTCGAAGAGCTTCTTCCCCACCGTGTTCACAACGGACTTCTCTTTGCAACACCGATCTGGATGGGTGCACCTGAGTTCACTGCCATCACCGTCGCGCTCCTAGTCGGGTTGACATGGATCAGTCTGGAGACCAGATGGAAACTCAGCGACGCCGGCATTCGATTCCGGCGCCCAGTCTACCGACGAGATGACTAACCCAGTTGGGGAGCGTTCAGCTGAAGACGAGGAGATGTCCACCGAGGACGTAGAGGCCAGCGAGGATCGATTGGAAGGATAGCGAACCGGTCGCCGAGAGGACAATGAACGATCGTCCGTTCATCTCGGACAGTCCGGCGGGGACGGTGAGTAGCCCGCGCACGACCAGCATCGTATTGCTCGCGGCGACGGCGATGGCCCCCCAACGATCGAACCAGCCGTCGAACCGCTCGAGCCGCGATTCCGTCAACGGGAACCATCGTTTCTGGATGACGTACTCTCGTCCAGCACGGCGGACGAGATAGAACAGCACGGTCTGCCCGATCGTCGTCCCGATGACCGCGATAGCGACGATCGCGAGCGCCTCGGGGATCGACGATCCGATCAGCGCGAGCGCACTCGGCACGACGAGTTCACTCGGCATGAACCGCAACATCATTGCCCCCTCAAGGATACAGATCCCGAACAATACGGCGAACGCGAACTCCGACGTAAACAGGGACTCAAGCCAAGTCGGCATTTCTTCGAGTTGTAGCAGCCCCATTATCGATCCTTATTCCGTCCAGAATGTAAGCATTGTTGGTTCGACCACGTATTTCCATTGCCAGTATCGGCATCTCTCCGATTCGAACGGCGATCCTGTTGTCAGCTGTCGATCGGACGCGACGAACACAAGCTATGTGGTAACGTAGATCGTAGGTGTGTTCAATGGAAGTAGAACGTATCCTGTTTCTCGCCGGAGCGTTCATCACACATGCGTTTGTCGGCTACTCCCTCGCGAAGGGATTCACGGATGCCGATCCGCGACTTGGGATCGGTTTCGGACTCCTTCCGGACGGGGACTTCTATTTCCCCGCGGCATGGGAGTGGCCGTTCGTCCACCGCGGACTCACCCACACGCCGCTGTTCGCGCTGACGATCGTCGTTGCTACCTACGCGGTCTGTCGGGATCGAACGATCACGCTCGCCGTCGGGATGGCGATCGGTTCGCACCTCGTTATCGACTCGCTCTCACCTGCGGGGATCGACTGGCTATTTCCGCTCGAGACGACGTGGAGCCCCGGGATCGCGGTTCACGGATTGGTTGCGACAGTCGTGCTCTGGACGGTGTCGATCGGAATCCTCGTGTTCGATGCGGACGGTCTGCCCTCGGTTCCGTACTGGACTCTTCGCACCGAGTGACGAAAAGGTCGGTTCGGCTGTTCTTCGGTTTGAACCAGTCGTCATTGACGTGAAACCACGAGGCAGGGGATGACGGGGCTGGTTCCTGTTCGGTGTCACGGCGACAGTCTCACGGTCACTCGAGCGCTCGAACGCCGAACACCGAGACCGATACACCGCCGATCAGGACCGGCATCCAGTATATCGCCCCGCGGAAGATGAGCACGGCCGCGGTGACGACGGACGCCGCGATTCCCGTCGTCGGGACGAGCAGCGTGACGAACGCGACCTCGATACCGCCGAGTCCGCCGGGAAGCGGCGCCGCACCGGCGAGGTTGGCCAGCGGAATCGCAAACAGTAAGACGTACGGTGGGACGCTGTATCCGACGGCGGCGAATGCGGCCGTGAGCGCGGCCACCTGGAAGAGCCAGCCGGCCAGCGAGAGACCGATCACGGCCGAGAGCCGCCAGCGGTCCGTCGCGACGCGCTCGATGTTCTCGAAGAACCGCTCCAGTCGGTCCGTCAGGTCCGCCTCGAACGTGTCGGGATCGAACCGGGTGAACCCGAACCGTCCGATTCGGAGGGCGAGGAGGGCGGGAAGCCGGTCGACGATGGCCTCCCGATACCGCCAGACGACTGCCATCGCGAGGACGATTGTCGCGATCAGCGCGACAGCGGAGCCGACGGCCGTCTCGAGTCGCTCGCCGACGGCAGCGGTGGTCGCGTAGTAGCCGACCCCGACGAGGATCAGCGAGATCGAGGGGACGACGTTGAGGACGTCGACGCTCGCGATCCCGGCGAGCCCGGTCTCGTAGCGCGCGTCGGAGACTTTCGAGATGAGCAGCGCCGCAACCGGTTCGCCGCCGGCCTGCCCGAACGGGGTGACGTTGTTGGCGAAGACGGCGCCGGCGTAGACGAAAAACGTTTTTTTGGCCGGCACGTCGACGCCGAGCGCGCCGAGGACGGTCCGGAGCATCAGACTCCACGCGCCCAGCCAGCACAGCGCGAGGGCGAACGTCGCGACGACCAGTGAGGGCATCGCCGACCGAAGCGAGTCGACGACATCGCGCGCCCCGACGGCGAAAAACAGAACGGCGAAGACGGCGATCGCCCCGAAGGCGCCGACGAGGAAGGCGCGCTTGTTTCGCTCGTCCATAGGGAACGTGGAGCGTCAGTAAACTTGAACCGTCTGATTGCGGCCGCCGGTGACGGGACGAGAGGGGAATCCGCGTCAGCGCGGGAGCAGCGACGCGTTTTATTGGGGTGGACCAACTCGTCTCTCGTAATGGAGGAGATGCAGCAGTCGAACGTGCTCTTCGTCGTGCTGGACACGGTCCGGAAAGATCGCCTTGGCCCCTACGGGTACGATCGAGCGACCACGCCCGAGCTCTCGCGATTCGCCGCGGAAGCGACCATCTTCGAATCGGCGGTCGCGCCGGCGCCGTGGACGCTACCGGTCCACGCCTCGCTGTTCACCGGTCGGTACCCGAGCCAGCACGGGGCCGACCAGGGGAGTCCGTACCTCGAGGGCGGCACGACCCTCGCGTCAGTCCTGTCGGCTGCGGGCTACGACACGGCGTGTTACTCGTCGAACGCCTGGATCACCCCCTACACTGGTCTTACCGAGGGATTCGACGAGCAGGAATCGTTCTTCGAGGTGTTGCCCGGCGACGTCCTCTCGGGGCCGCTGGCCAGCGCCTGGCAGACCGTCAACGACAACGACTACCTCCGCGATCTGGCGTCGAAGCTCGTCCACCTCGGCGCGATGGCCCACTCCAAGCTCGCGAGCGGTGAGGGCGCCGACTCGAAAACACCGTCGGTCATCAACCGCACGAAGTCGTTCATCGACGACAGCGATGAGGGCTGGTTCGCGTTCGTCAACCTGATGGACGCCCACCTGCCGTACTACCCGCCCGAGGAGCATCGCGAGACGTTCGCCCCCGGCGTCGATCCCGACGATGTCTGCCAGAACTCCAAGGAGTACAACTCCGCCGCGCGGAAGATCAACGACGACGAGTGGGAGGCGATCCGCGGGCTCTACGACGCCGAGATCGCCCATATGGACGCCGAACTCGGTCGGTTGTTCGACTGGCTACGCGAGACCGACCGGTGGGAGGAGACAACCGTCGTCGTTTGCGCCGACCACGGCGAACTCCACGGCGAACACGACCTCTACGGCCACGAGTTCGCTCTCTACGACCAGCTGATCAACGTCCCGCTGCTCGTGAAACACCCTGAACTCGAGGCCGACCGGCGCGATGATCTCGTCGAGTTGCTCGACTGCTATCACACAGTCCTCGAGACGCTGGACGTCGACCCCGAGACGGTCGTCGATCCCGACAGCGATGACGTCGCCGGCTTCGATTCGACGCGATCGCTGCTCTCGAGTAAGTATCGAGCCTTCGACGGACTCGCGGAGCCGGACCCCGGCCAGCGGGCGGTCCTCGAGTGCGAGGATGACGACAGCGAAGACTACGCGTTCGTGGAGTACGCCCAGCCGGTGATCGAACTCCATCATCTCGAGGAGAAGGCAAGCGAGGCCGGTATCGTCCTTCCCGACGATCACCGGGCCTACTCGCGACTGCGCGCGGCCCGCAGCACGGACGCGAAGTACGTCCGTGCGGACCGAATTCCTGACGAGGCTTATCGACTCGACGAAGATCCGGACGAAGAGGTACCGGTAGATCCGGCCGATGACGATGCCGTCGTCGCGTCCGAATGCGCACTCACCCGCTTCGAAGAAGCTGCCGGCGGTGCGTGGGACGATCCGGCTGAAGCGGCCGACGGCGCCGACGCGCTGGCTGACGCCGACGAAGAAACGCGCGATCGATTGCGAGAACTCGGCTACCTCGAGTGAGCCGCGGCCGGCCGGTCACCCATTCTCGGCGTCGGGGTCAATGATATTCGACAACCGTTCCCGACCGAACCGAACGACGAGCGCCGCGCCGAGCAGGTCGAAGACGAGATCGCCCGCGGCGTCGAGCCGCCCGTAGTGAACGAGCAAGGGTTCGAATCCGACTCGGTCCCCGAATGCGTGGACGACGTACTCGAGCACCTCCCAGACGAAGCCGAATCCGAGCGTGATTATCGTGATGAACGTAGGTCGGGATCGACCTGAAAACCTGCTCTCCGCTTCGTCGTCAGAGCGGTACATCACGTCGGCGACGACGACCCCAGAGAGCGTGTGCGCGAGGTGATCCCACCACCAGACGCGATCGTATGGGCCGAGCATACCGAGCGTGTGGACCAACGCCGCTGTCGAGATCCATCCCCGCTGCCACGGGCGAAAGTGGACGTCGTACCGCCGTTCGAAGTACTGCGGAAGCGAGGCGAACGTCAGCGAGAGGACGCCGTTGACGATCACGCTCGGATCGCGACGGCGGAGCCCCGCTACGAGTCCTGCAACGATCCCGATCTGCAGAAGGCGATTCGCGACCGTCCAGATGCCGGCGTCGATCGTCCGGCGCACTCGCACTGAGAGCGGCATCATCACGGTGAATCAGAACTGTTTCACGGCAGCACCGCAGGCGGTATAACCGTTTTCCGTGTTCCTGCAGCCCATCGAACGCGGGGCGTTCAGAACTGACCGGTACCGCGCTCTCACGGGACAGTCGATTCCTGCTCGGGAGGTCAAGTCGTATCCCTGCTTGGAACGTAGTCGACGGTAGCCATGTACGACCGTATTCTCGTTCCCGTCGACGGGAGCGATTCGGCGACTGCGGCGCTGGATCACGCGCTCGAGATCGCCGGCGATCACGACGCGACCGTCACCCTCCTCTACGTCGCGGACACGAACGAGCCGAGTCAGACCCGCATCGGGACCGACGTCGTGGACGTCCTCGAAAGCGAGGGCGAGGAGGTCGTCTCGGACGCCCGCAAACGGGCGGTGGACCGCGATGTTCCCGCGACTACGGACGTCGTCCAGGGCGCGTCCCACGACGCAATCGTCGACTACGCCGAGCGGAAGGACGTCGATCTTGTGGTGGTGGGAACCCACGGGCGGGACGGCCTCGAGCGATACGTCATCGGGAGCGTCGCGGAACGCGTCGTCAACACGGCGCCGATGCCGGTACTGACGGTCCGCGCGACCGACGACGCCTTGACCTATCCGTACGAGTCCGTCCTAGTCCCGACCGACGGAAGCGATCACGCGGCGGTCGCACTGCAGTTGGGCGCAGAGGTAGCGACTCGAAACGACGCTACGCTCAACCTCCTCTCGGTTCTCGAGGATCAACTGCTCGGCTCGCTCACCGACGGGACCGACCGCGAGAGTCGGGCAGTGGACCTCCTCGCAGACGCCGAATCGATGGCGGCGGATATGGATGTGGTCGACATCGTAACCAACGTCGAGACGGGATCGATTCCGCGGGAGATCACCTCTTACGCCGACAGAGAAGGGATCGATCTGATCGTAATGGGGACCCACGGCCGGACCGGACTTGATGAACGTCTTCTTGGGAGTATCACCGAGCGGGTGCTTCGCACCGCGTCAGTTCCCGTTCTGACGACGAACCAGCAACCGGAGGCCTAGAGGAGAGGGACTCGACCGATACCGCGCGGTCAGTCGAGGGTTTCCTGCGAGTCGTCGGAGAACCAGGCGTCGTCGGCCGTCGTCGGTGTTTCGTCCACCGACGGTTGCACGCTCCGATACAGGTGCTCGAGGTGGTCCAGCGTGCGGTTGACGTCGTACCGTTCGACGGCCGCCCGCGTGTCGCGCTCGGTCTCGAGACAGGTTTCGACGGCGTCGACCATCGCCTCGAGATCGCCGTACTCGAACCGTTCACCGTTCTCTGTGTTGATCGTTCGATCGAACGGCGGTGCGTCGGTCGCGGCGACGGGCGTCCCACAGGCATTAGCCTCGAGTGTAGACAGTCCCAGCGTGTCCGCCGTCGAGGCGGTAACGAACGCATCGATCGACGAGTAGAAAATCGGCAACTCCTCACGGGGGAGAAACCCTCGAATCGCGACGTTGTCAGGCGCGTCGCGCTTGAGGCGGTTGCGGTACGGTCCGTCGCCGACGATGACGAAGTCGTACTCGGGGAGCCTCTCGGCGACGCGGAGGATCTCGCCGACGTTTTTCTCCATGCTGAGCCGTCCGCTGTAGCCGATCACCGTTCGGTCCGGATACCAACCCTTTCCGGTCGGCTGGAAGAACTCCATGTTGATCCCAACCGGGAGCGGGACGTGCTCGACGTCGCGATCGATGCGCTCGGTCGAGGCGGTCACCGTGTCGAAACTCCGGAGAAAGGCGTTCTCCAGCGGCATGTACAGCTTTCCGAGCGCATGGGCGATCGATTCGAACTTGACGTTCTGGTGGAAGTACTCCTCGAGGGGTGTGTGGTGGGTGTACACCGCGGGCAGATTGTGCGTTCGGGCGTAGTACCGACCGAGAATGCCGACCGGCGCTGGGCCATGACAGTGGACGACATCCAGCTCGGGGAGCGTCGATGGCCGTCTGAAGAGCGGGATCCGATAGCCGGGATAGAACGGGTTCGAGACCGACTTGACCGGGATCTCGCGGTCACCGGGATCGTAATCGCCGTCCGGGTAGACGACGTACACTTCGTGTCCGTCCCGTTCAAGCTCCTCGCGCCAGAGCTTGATCGTGTACGTGACGCCGTCTATTTCGGGGAAGTAACTGTCCGTGAAGAAGCCGATTTTCATTCAGACCACCTCCTTGTACAGCGTCCGGTACTGGTTCGCGACAGACTCGAGCGAGAACTGCTCGCTGTGCTGGGCCGCGTTCGATCCGAGCCGACGCCGTACGTTGGAATTCCTGAGCCGCTCGAGGGCGGTGACGAACGCGTCGACATCCGATCCCAACCCGCCCGACGTGCCGATCTTGAGACAGTCCTCGCCGTCCTCGAGCCATGAGAACGTCTCGATGTCACGGACGAGAGGGGGTTTTCCGGCCGTCATCGCTTCCAATAGCGCGATCCCTTCGTTTTCCTCATGAGTGGGGAAACAGAAGATATCCCCCGCTGCATACGCACCCCGGATATCGTCGACATACCCGGTGAACGTGCAGTTCTCGGGGGAATCTTCGATCAATCTCGTCGTCTCCCTCCCCTTTAGCGAGAGGTCCAGCGGGCCGAACCACGCGAAGTCCAGGTCGGGCAGCCGACGCGCCAGTTCGACGAATGTCTCGAGTCCCTTGCGCTTGATGACGTGGCCGACGAGAAAGACCGTTGGTGGTTCGAGGTCGTAGCGCTCTCGGTACGCTGCCTCGAGTGACTCGAATCCCTCGAGTTTCTCTCGGTCGACACCGTTCGAGATGACGGCCGTTGGCATCTCGGTGTAGCCCTCGATCAGACGCCGATTGTACTCAGAGGGACAGACCAGCCGGTCGGCCCGTCCGTAGGCCCACTCGAGGTACGGTTTCAGCGGTTTCGCGAGCGCGTTAGTGAAGCGAAAACTGTCCCCGAAGTCTTCGGCGGTGATGTGCGTGTGTGCGACGATGGGGATGCCGCGAGAGCGAGCGCGCTTCGCGTACCAGATCGAGCGCGGTCCCAGGAGGTTGCAGTGGAAGACGTCAGCATCCAGCGTCGGCTCAGTCGTGTACCGCAGGTCCAGGTGATCCAGTATCTTCCGCTGGTGGGCGACCGATTCACGGATACCGCCGGTGACCCGCTTCTCGAACTCAAAGTAGTGACTGATTTTCATCCTAAACAGTTTGTGGCTGTGATGGCCGTGATCGGCTCGGACGCGTCGGTTCTATCCCCACGGTCCCGCTCTACTCGACTTCGAGCCATGGCACCTCCATGAGCGGCGGGATGTGCGTCTCGATGTGATGTTCCCAAACGCCCTCCTCGCCGAAGGCCTCACCATGATCGGCAGTCACGACGACCCGACCGTCCAGTTCCGGAATCAGATCGACAACGGCCTCGAGAGCGATCCGCAGGTTCTCCTCGTACAACTCGAGAGCCGTCTCCCTAGTTCCGTTCCTAACGAGGTCGGTGGGATCGAGTTCGAGCCACAGGCCTGCTTTCTGGGCAAGTTCGCTTCCCTCGAGCCGGCTCTCGACTTCCGGACGAATCGTGTCGCCGAGCGCCGAAAGTGCACCGCCTCCACCATCCGTTGCCGCTTCGGCTTCCTCCTGCCGCCGGATTCCCTTCTGAATTTGCTCGAGTTTCTGTCCCTTTCCGCGAGATATATAAGGGGCGTGGGGCTGCATATAGTGGAGTATCGTCCGATCAGCCCGCTCAACGGCCTCAGAACGATTGTGGAACGCTTCTGCCAGATTCTCCGGTGGAACCGTCCCGAGATCGTCGTCCCAACCAGTCTTCCAGACGTCGAAAACGTCACTGATGTGGGCCGACGCCGTCCACTCATAATCGCAACTGGCACCCCATTTGAGTTCGTTCAGTGGGATCTCGAGGTCGTTGATGAACGGATTACCGGAGAAGTACGCGATGTCGTGATCACCGGTGAAGGTTCGATACGCCCATTCCGGTGTCGAAGACCCGGTACTCCAGCGCTTTTCCAACGTTCCGTCGAGGTAGTCGTCGTACACCTCGTCGAACACGTCATATCGACAGGCATCCAGTACCAGACAGTAGTCCCACTCCGATTCGAGAAGTCGCTGATCGTCCATCAGTCAGATGACCTTTCGAGTCGACCTATGTATTCTTACTGGTACCAGACAGTCATTCCCACTGGTCTATCACGAAAAGGGTCTTGCAACAATACGCTCGAGTAATTCCTGCACCCGTCTCAATTTGACTGGATCGATCACACTATTTGCCAGTCGTTTCCCGACTCGGGATCGTTTCGTGACTAACGGTCGGTTTGTTGTTCTGCATTCCGATAGTGTTGGACTGCATATCAGTTGCCGAAATCCGTCTCTGAGGTGACGTCATCTTGGCTCTCACTGGACGAAAAGGCGGAATCTCTATTTTTCTCTGTGCGGCCGACGAGTCACTCGGCGGTTGACACGCTCCAGATTGCGAGAAGGACGCGGACGATGACGTCGACTGCTCAATGGATCCCGAGACACATCGTCAAGAAGACGACGCTGGATACGACGATTGATGCGACCGGGAACCACGGGCGATTATCTCTGTGGGACCGCTAAGCGAATAGCAGTACAACCACTGTCAGTGAAGTGTGTAACGAGGGAAATGCATTTGTGTTCGCCGAGACCGCTGCCGTGAGTTCTTGCGTCTCCAGATCGAACTCCTACATCAGTCCTTTGACGGACGCTAGGTGATTGCGCGGTCCATGGGCCATAAACAACGTATAACAGGCCGAATGGAGGCTATGATGGATCGCCAAGATAAAGACATGGAAAAATATTCGGCGATGACATTTTATAGGGTTTGCCGTCTGGTGGCGGCTTGGACGGCCCAAGTCTGGCCGAGACGTACACACAACAACCAGACTACCACCTCGAATATCTTGTTCAAGCTGCGATCATCTTGCTTGTACTCTATATTTTCTACGAAGTCGCGATGACCTTGGCCTTTTGAACGAGAGGGATATCACTCACTGAACTCGCTTGAGCCTTGTTTCCGTGCACAAAAATCCGATTGGCGAACAATTACGACCTCACAGCGACTGAAACGACGAACTCCCGCACGGGCATTGACGCATCCCCATTGGCCGTATTTCACCGTCATCTAACAGCCAGGCAGCAACTGCTCTTCCGCAGTCAGTACAGATCGCAGCTGTCTTTGATCGGGTGCCTGAGTGCATCGGCATAGTCCTCTCTTCCCGTTCCTTATTTATGAGACTGAATCCGATTCCCATCAGGCGGGTATCGGCCGGTACCATGAATAGACCGATTGCTGGCCAGTAGAATCTGTGACTATCACTTGTTTCGCTGGTTGTTTATCGCAAGGGCTAGTCAGAGGGCATGATCCACCTGATTAGCTTACCTTAATCCTCGGTGAATTCGGACCGTGAATCTTCACCTCTTTCGGTCTGCGTTCGTTCTGAGGAGATAGTCTGTCCATATAATTTCGTAAATGGAGTGGCCATAATGCCGTGGATCAGTACCGAACTCGCGATGACGAGACTCGCTGCGCCCCAGATGATCTCGTTTCCAAGAATTCGGTGGACGACCGTCGCATAGAACAACGCCGCGATGCCTATGGGGCCAAACCAGCCCGCGAAGAGGGCGTCTCGTTTACTGTCGATCAGACCAACGAACCGATGGAATACAATCATCATCGGTAGCCGGCGCAGGAGCAACACGCCCACTGCGAGGGCAATCCCCATCCATCCCAGTGTGAGCCACAGGTCCAATGGGAGCGCCATCCCGAAGAAGACGAATATTGGGAACGTGAACAGTCGGAGGACTGTCTCCTGAACCTTCTGTTCGTCGGCCTCGTCGGTCGCATTGGCGAACTGGTTGAACAGCAATCCGGCCACGAACGCCGCAAGAATTCCGTCGCTGCCGAGCAACTTGACACCGCCCAGTACGGCGACGGTTAGTGCGACGGTCACGCTCAACAGGGACGTCTCCTCAAGGAACTCGTGCTCGCGCGATTCGCGTTCGATCCAGCCAGCGGTTGACCCAACGATGGCGCCGATTACGACTGCCGCGCCGACCTCCCAAAGCAGCGTCTCGAGTAGCCAATCGGTGATCGCCCGACTAGGCGGGTGCTGGAGCACTAGAATTGGGAGGAAGACGAGGGGGTAAGCGAGGCCATCGTTCGCACCTGATTCGCCGGTGAGGAGGTTCCGGATCGACATCGGAATGTCCTGCTCCGCCGCAGATCCGGTCACGATCGTTCCAGCGAGTACCGGGTCCGTGGGCGTAACGATCGCCCCAACGAGCATCGCAATCCAGAGAGGGACGCCCAGCAACGCGTAGACTAATGCGCTGCTGACAAGCCACATTCCAACCATCCCCGGAACGAGGACCATCGCCATCGACCTCGCGTACTTCCGAAAGTACCGCTGTGGGAGTCGGAGCGCGGCAGCCATGACGGCCAGCCCTACTGTAATCCGGGAAAATTGTTCTAGAATTGTGAAGGGATCGCCCCAATGTGCGAGCTCGAGAAGATCCAATCCGAGGGGCCCGATCACGATCCCCAGTATCACTGCCGCCATTGGCTCCGAAAGGAAATACACTCTGTTCCGCATCAGTCCGGAGATAAGGCTCAATGCCAGTGTCAGCCCGCCGATCGTAACGAGCGCGATGTTTAGCTCTTGCATACGTATCGCATTCCGTACGTCACGTGTCGGTCTCGCGACTGGCCCGTCCGGAAATGAGCGCGTATATTGGTCAGTCTTCAAGACCCGGAATAGTGGTTCACCCTGCACTCGTCACAAGGCTACAGATTGACATTGATAGATCTTGGAATGGATTGCCGTGTTGAATAGTTACTGAATTGCTGTTAGAGTGGCTTACAGAGCAGTTCTATATTGGTGATAGCGAACATGAGAATGATCTCACAAACCTGTCGATACCAACCCAGCGCTCACATGGCGTCGCCAAGCAAGCGCTCCGTCGTCGAGTATGAGATATTTATCTTGCCTGCCCTATCCATTTATATCTCCTAAAACTACGGAATGCTAATGGAGCTTCTCGAAATCAGCGGACGAATATTAGCCGGGATCCTTCTCATCGGATTGAACGCGTTTTTCGTTGCCACTGAATTTGGACTTACCCGCGCTCGTCAGTATCCCAAGTCGGAATTCGACACTCCCTCACTTGAACTAGCCTGGGAGATGACCGAGGACCTTGAGTTTTATCTCACATCATGTCAGATTTGGATCTCCGGAACAAGTATCGCACTCGGGATTGTCGCTGAGCCAGGCTTAGCAGCGTTATTCGAGCCGCTGTTCGAAAATACGGCACTTGCATCAGTCGGTGCTGGCTCAATGCTTGGATTCCTTCTTATTAATCTAATCCATCTTACCCATGGTGAACAGACACCGACATACCTTGGTGTCGAGCGGTCAAAGCAAGTCTGTAAGTATGGCGCACGGCCACTGTACTGGTTTGCCAAGGTGCTCGCCCCGGCGATTTGGTTCGGCGATTGGGTTGCAAAAAAGACGCTCGGTTTGTTCGGTATCAAGATGACTGGTGCCTGGCGCGAGACTGAACAGGATGTTATCGAATCTCGAGCCGACCTCCGAAATCAACTCGGCTCAGTCCTTAACCAGGGGAATCTTTCAGATGAGCGCCGCGAGGAAGTGATGAACGCTTTTCAGATCGGCGAGCAGTCAGTTAGTGAGTTAATGGTTCCGCCAGAGGAGTTCGTCGTACTGTCTACCGAAGACGATCCTGAACGGAACTTTCAAAAGATGGAGGACCGTCCGCAGACCCGATATCCACTGGTTGGCGAGGAGTTGACCGACTTCCAGGGAATTATCTATACGCCAATTCTCGTTAGGCATCGTGAAGAGTTGGCTGACGGTGATATTGACTTTGCTGAACTAGCAGCGCCGCCGATGACACTCTCTCCCGATGTGGATGTCAGTGATGCGATTGATCAGTTCCAGACGGAAAACCAAGAACTTGCACTCGTAATCAAAGACGGCGATGTTGTTGGACTCGTGACCGTAACAGATCTACTAGAAGCGATTATGGGTGATATCGAAGATCCGCTTGATCAGGAGAACCTCACCTCATTCGATGAATAAACGTGGACCAAGAGACAGTCTGCTTTCGATTTCAAACCATCTTTTTTATTGCTGGCGGTGAAACCAATTAAGCATGTACAGTGACATTTTAGTACCAACTGACGGGAGCGAATCGAGTGCAGCTGCAGTAAACCAAGGTATCAATATTGCAGAGCCTCACGGGGCAACGATCCATTTTCTGCATGTGATAGATGTCGGAACGGAAATGGCCGCTTCCGGAAATATTGCGCCTGAGATCACAAAGACACTTGAACAAGAAGCGAACGATGTACTCGATGCAGCTGAAGCGCAGGCCGAAGAAGCTGGCGTCACATGCGAACGAACCGTTCTTGAAGGGACCCCTCATGAAGCGATTACTGAGTACAGTGTCGATTATACAATTGATCTTATTGTCATGGGGGCGAGTGGCCGCTCCGGGCTTAAAGACTATCTCATAGGAAGTACTACAGATCGCGTTATCCGTTCAGTTAATGTCTCTGTACTTATATCACGTTCGTGAAAAAATATTTTTAAAACATTGACTAAGACTAAATACATTATAGTGAATAACTATGAAGATATGAATGATCGAATTACATTCTGTGTGGTGTGACTTCAGTCAAATCTACGAGAACCGATCATTCTGCCGTGTTGAATAGCTGCTGAATCACGGTTAGAGTGACTTTCAGAGTGGTTCTATATTAGCGATGGCGAACATGAGAACGATCTCACGAAACTGTCGATACCAGCCCAGCGCTCGCATGGCGTCGCCGAGCTCGCGTTCGTACGCTTCGAGACCGATCTCGCCGGTCTCGTATCGTTGGCGAAGTTTTTCGCGTGGGCCTGGATCGGACTGGAAGCGATCGTACAGCACCGAAAACAGACAGAGCCCAATGACGATCAGGAACAGCGCAACATCGAAAATGCTGGGGTCGCGGTACATCGTTATACCTCGTCACTTGACTCAAGACAGTCCTCTTCGAACTCCTGGCGGATCACAGCCAGCGCGTCTCCTAGTTCGACGACGATTCCGAGTGACGTACAGAGTACGACGGCTAGCGCCAGTCCAACGATCCATTCGAGGCCGACCCATGCCGTGATCGGTGTCGCGATGCCCGTCTCGGTGATGAGCACGCCGGCTGCTAGTCCACCGAGAAAGGCGTAGACGGCCGCCAAAAGCGCCGCGAGCAGGACGCATTTCATCGCGAGGGCTGGGTTGTAGCTCATTGGTGCGGGTTTACCTCAGGTGAATCTACAGCGGTGTATACGTTCTCGAGGTGTGTCTCTTCCGTACGGACACTGATCGATTCAGATTCGTCGAACTGGGGGTCGCTGATCAACACCGTCGGTGGCGCTGGAACACGTCCGATGCCGTGCAGACTCATCATCGAACAAAGGATTGGTAGTAACCCATCCGGGCCGCGTTTATCCGCTACGATCACGACGTGCTTGTCGTCTGCAAGCGCGAGAATGGGTTTTCGAATGCCGGTTTTTCGCTGTTGGGGCGGCGAATAGATGCTTGTCACAGGCCCCTCGAGTACAGTTGTATCGTCCATCGATACGACACCCGATTACGAGTCCTCCACGGACGGGCAGAGATCGAACTGGTGGCGGACGACCGCTCCATCCTCGTTGATTGTATCGACCCACACACGCGTCTCGACGCCCATCTCAGTGCTTACCTCGATGGTGGAGCCAAAAACCACCGCAATGGGTTCTGTGGAGTTGGTCTCAGCCGTGGCTTTGACGCCGACGATCTCCTCGTCGAATGGGATCGCATACCCGCGATCGGTGACCGTCTCACCATCTACTTCGTGATCGAATTCGGCGTACTGGACGTCGATCTCGCTTTCCTCGAGTGATTCAGTCCCCGAGACTGCGTAGTCGGTCTCCGGGTCGTCTGGGAGGTCAGCCGTGATCTCACAGGTGAGCTCGTCAAGCGTGGCTTCGTGGACCGCTGGCCGATCTCCGGTATCTGTTTCAGTTCCATCGTCCGGTTCACCGTCGCTCTCGTTTCGATCGCCGTCCTGGTTGTCATCGGCTTCGTCTCCGTCGTCGGTCGGTTCGGTCGTACTCTCGAGATCGTCCGGACCGCCGTCGACGAGTGCGTCTCGATCGAAGCCGTCGTCGGAGACCACGTCGAACGTGACGGTCCGCTCGTTGATCGTCCCCGGATCGTCCGCTGCGGTCTCACTGTCGATCACTTCGACCGTTACGTCGTCACCAGACCAGCTAACCGAACCAGACGGGGCGGTTGCATCGAGAATTCCGTACTCAGAGTCGGGTTCGAACGTCGCCTCGAGATAGGTTCCAGAGAACCGTTCTTCGATAGTCACGTCGACGTCCCATTCTGAGAGGTCGTTCTGGTGATGGTCGGCGGCCGGCCGATCAATGAGCCCCTCAGTGCGTTCGTTCTCGCCCGCACACACGAACGCGTCCGCGTCCTCTATGTCCGTGAGGTGGCCGTACTCGCTTTCGAACTCGGCGTCTGAGAATTGGTCTGGATTCTCCTCCTCGTTCCATTCCAGGCCAGCGCTGTCAGCGACGACGCCTGCAGCGCCCGCGCTTGCAGCCGCGACGACGACCAGTACGAAGAGTGCGAGTACGACCGATCCGTAGCCAGTTGCGAGTTGTCGAGTCGAGAGATCGTTACCGAGTTGACCGGCGAAGATCGACTCGCTCACGGTGATACTCGAGAGGGTTGCGACCGCGTAGCCGGCCGTCGCGATGGTACTGGTCGCGTACTCCAGCAGCGTGCTCGAGGTGCCGGCGGCGACGTATCCGACCGCCACGACCGCCGCGAGCACGGTGAGAGCCTTCCACGCCGTCGTGTGGGGATATCGTCGTTTGAGTATCCAGAGGGCGAGTACAGCGGGCGGGACGAAGATCACTGCGGCGATCGAGATGACGAGTAGTTCGAAAAGCGTCGTCCCGAAGAGTTCGATCGGACTCGTGACACTCGGGAGATCGCCGTCGATCGCTCGGAACGGCACGCTCACGACCATCATCAAGATGCCCGCAAGCGCAGTTGCAGGGGTGATACGTCCGATACGGTTCGCTATCTGCGTTGGGTTGAATCGAGTCATGGCTGATTATTGCGTTTTCGCTGGTGATCGCTGCTCGGTCTCGATCGGTTCGACGTACAGGAAGCCCTGATTCGGCGGGTCTTCGGGCGGCTCGAGGTCAACGTCCCACAGCGGGGTGAACCAGATTCGACCTGTTTCGACGCCCCGAATCTCTCCGGCGGCGACGATCCGGCCGTCAACTTCGAACCAGATCTGCTGGAGGACGCGCGTCTGCTGTGGTGTCCCGTTGACGGTCCAGTGGCACTCGTGGCCGTCAGGGACGTTCCCTTCGCGTTTGTGATCGATCTGTTCTGCAGTTGTGTGGATGAGGACATCTTTGTAGGTCATGTCTGGATCCGGGAGTTTGTCCATCGTCGTCGGGCCGAAATCGAGTTGTTTCTCGTAGTCGTCGCCGTTTCGCGTCCCAATCTTCGTCACGGCGTAGCCGTCGTGCCGTTCGGCGATCGGGAGTTCCATCGATCGGAGAACAGTCACGCCGGCACCAGCGCTGCGATCGACGACGCGCTCGCCGTCGAACTCGATATCCGCGATCGAGCTGTGGTTGACAGAAACGAGAAATCGAAAAATGGTACGCTGAAACTGCAGAAATCACTCATCGAATACAGCAGACGTGGCAACGGAAATATAAACGCCCATCTGAAAAAGGATCATTCAGAGACCATGATAAAGTGAGGAAAGAAATGAGCCTATTAGAGAGCCAGATAACGGGTCACGTAGGTAAGAGTCAGGACCTTAATGTCGACACGGATATCGTGGATGGTTTGAAACAAGCCGCTGATTATTGTCGAGATATTCAGGAAATAAAGATATACATGGGAGGAAAAGGCTTGGACGATTTTAATGAGACGGGCGAGAAGTTAGTAGATAAAGCGAAAAAACTTCAAAAACAACCGTTAGACGCGCTGAACCAGTAACCTTCACTCAGGAAACCGAGACTTTATTCGGGAAGCCGCGGCCAACGAGCGTATGCGAACCCCACAGGAGGATCTGTTGGTAGTCGAGGCGCTTGTTGAGTTCAGTTACAACGAACGCGACGTCCGGTCGGAGCGAGCAACTCGAGCGTGGACGCTCGCCGAGGAGATCGCTGCGAGTCACGGACTCGAGGTCGAGGATGCGCTTGCGCAGCGGGATGCGGTGTAGGATGTTTACCCCGGTCTGGTCCGGAACATTGAACGCCCTCGCGTTCGACGCCGACATATGGTCGGACAACCAACAGAAGACTACCCACGAATCTACACGGCTGGTGCGATGCGCTGGCAGAGCCACGGGGATTCGTGGTGGCGGCGTAGCGTCGAGGAATCTCTTGCAGATATCACGTTCTACCACCCCGAAGACGCGTACTTTGACCACGGTGGCGACTATGTTCAGGGCGCTGTCTCGGAGGATGTACAGGCAATTAATGCTGCGGACGGCGTCGTCGCATATTACTCGGAGACGCCACAGATCGGAACAACCGTTGAGACGCTTCACGCGCTCCACACGGATACGCCGACGCTCGTGCTGTTCGACGCCGATCTCATTAGCCCGCCGACGAACGAGAGGATCGACTACCCGGAACCGCTCGAGAGTGCGCTCTACCGGGGAACTGCTGACGATCACTGGTTCCTCATCAACTACATCAACGGTGACGACGAACACTCCGGCCAGCGGCTGATGCCTAGTTGGATCTCAGCATGGGAGGGGAAACCCCGAGGGTCGGTTTTCGGTGTCGAGACCACAGCTGATATCCGCCAAGCGGTCGCGGATTGGGCGTCGGACGAGTTCGACGTTGAACTCGAGTAAGCGCGAACCGTACTATTGATTCTCGAGACGCTTGTCTTTGACCTCGAGTGAAAACTCCCGGTAGCTATACCGTTCCGAGTGCCAAATAAATCCTTAATGAAATGCGAGTGGCGCCAGTCGAACTGCACCAAGGACGCAACTCGGAGACTGAATATCAAGTTCCGCGATTCCGGCCGCCAGCACGTCTACTATTTCTGTGAGGCGCACGCCCTGATGCGAATCTCTGAATGCGAGGCCGACGAGTCGGTCAAAGTTCTGTCCGCCGACGAGTACGACCACGCGCCGCCCCGAGAGGACTAACAAACCCCTTCATTTCGTGTACGGTATCTAGAAGGCGTCAGACGTCCGTTTCTACCCAATTCACATGAAAACCAGACCAACGCGGTTAGAATTTGCCGTATTTGTCGCTCAAGTCCACGATGGACTTGCTGTTCACCATCAACAGGACCAGTAGAACGGTATTGATAAACATAGAGACCACGCCTAAAATCCCGGTCGCGACACCTGGCAGTGGTTCGACGGCGTCGGCGATCGCCGGGGCCAGCCCGATCCAGTCGAGATAGACGAACGTGGCGATCGATCCGGAGAGAATGAAATAACCCATGATAAACCCGAATAGGGAGAGGAATTTGAAGTCGCCGTAGTCCATACTCTCGCTGTCCATATTACTGGAATTGGCTGGCGACTCGTCAGGTATCTGTTCGGCCACGATATCACGTCTCCTTGAGCGTTACCCGGTACAGGTGTCCGCTGTCCATCGCTCTGTTCAACTCCGCGATCGCGGCCTGCCAGTCGCCGACCGTCGCGAAGCCCGATAGCTCTCGATAGGGCTCGAGCGCCGTGTCGTCGGCCGGGTCGGCAACGTCGATATGTTCGACTCGGCAGTCTCCCTCTTTCTGACCGAGTCGTGACTCGCGCCACCACGTCTCGCCGGTCGTTCGGTCGTCGGTTCGGAAGGTGCCGACCTCGCCGTGCTCGAGTAGCTGGCCGCGTGCGGTCGCGTCAGCGAAGACGATCGGGCCGACGTGGGCGCTGTTACTCATCACCGACCACCTGCACGGCCGCCGACTCACACTCGGGACACTCGCCGCGGGGTCCGAGCAGATCCTCTCCGTGCCCGTCCCACCCACAGGCCGCACACGTACACAACTCGTCGCCCTCGAGCCCGCTGAACCCGTCGCGCCACGCAACCGCGGTACAGTTGTACTCGCCGCGGTGACTCTCGCCGCAAATCTCGCAGTTCTCGACCCAGCCACTCGGTGGGAACCACCCGGTTCCACAGCACGCGTGCATTTCGTCGAGCAGCGGGACGCGGGAGTCTTCGGCCGCGTCGTCGGATTCGAACGTCCGACGACACACCGGACAGTCGACCGTCCAGTAGCTCTCGAGAGTTTCCTGTTGATTCCCGTTGACCATCCGGGCGACGTCTATCCGATCGATTTGGGTGGTTCCGCGGGTCGTCGCGTACGTCTGCCGGTCGCTGTAGTGTTTGTTCCCGAGGTGTTCGGGGTAGCGGTTGAAGCGTACGAGGCACTGTTCGGCGATCGGGACGATACGCTCGGCACTGTCGTACGTGGCGAGTTTCCCGACGGCTTCGTGTCGGGTCTCGCAGTCGAAGGGCATGCCGGTGCCGACGACGACGTATTTGAACTCGGTACCGGTCTCTGGACTGTCAGCCGCGGGGTTCGTGGTTGTGCTCATTCTGAATCACTCGATTCATCGACTTGTTCGCGTAGTCGGTTGACTTCGCGCTCGAGCTGGCCGACGCGCGAAAATTGTTGGTGGAACTCGGCGACAATGTCGTCTTCGCCAGCTTCCTCGAGTAGTTCAAGATCCTGTTCGATCTGTTCGATTCGTTTTCGGGCGCGGTAGCGAGCGTTTCGACGGTAGCCGTCTGGGTCGTCGGGCTCTTTCTCACCGTTGAAGAACTCGCGTTCGCCTTTCGATAGGAGTCCTGTCACGCTTGATTCGGGTTGTTGCGCTGTCCCCATATAGTGATACACTATCCCGGATTCACTTAGTAGTATCTCTGACTATCGAGTTATAATCTCTATCAAATGGGCTATTGTCCCTAATAGTCGGGACAAAGTATTAGGTGATGGAAAATAGAGTGGTGAGTATGGCAGAGAGCCAAGACGACGACTACCCAGAACCGGAACGAACCGTGATTGTCGAGAACGCACACCTGCTGTACGACCAAGCCGAGTTCTCCGACGACGAACACGAGAACGCGAGCAACGATATCGAAGCCGCCTACCACGAGACGCGAGCGGAGTATACGCGCGAGCGAATCGGTGCAATCGAAGGCGACGGACTCGCCGAACAGGACGTCCGTGACGCTCGAGACGAGTTCAAAGCCGAGTTCGACGAATACGACGAGGAATGCATCGACGGTGCCCGCCTCGCGGCGAAGTGGGACACCGAGAAACAGATTCTCCGTGAGTACTTCGGCGAGACGGACAACGTGGTCGAAGTCGGCGAAGCGATGGACATGATAGGCTATGAGGACGGAGCGGTTGCGTTCCACGGCCCGGGCGGCAAGGCGATCGTGGAATTCACCGACGAGATCAACGCTCGAGCTGCTGCTGACTGCATTCTCGACGGCGTCGGCGCTGAAGACGACGCGGCAATGATCGGAC
Organism: Natronorubrum halobium; assembly: GCF_051351675.1. Classification (NCBI taxonomy): domain Archaea; kingdom Methanobacteriati; phylum Methanobacteriota; class Halobacteria; order Halobacteriales; family Natrialbaceae; genus Natronorubrum; species Natronorubrum halobium. The sequence continues at coordinate 131,638 of NZ_CP195597.1, read as the reverse complement.
AGCGGTGATCCACGATGCCACTACCAGATACAGAGACTACCGACGCCGAGGAAATCACCGTCCCTGACGAGGACGTATTCGATCACATCCCCGAGGACAACGCGTTCCGGCCCGTACTCAAGGAGCTTCGAGACGACGGGAAGGACTGGGGCGAAATCTTCGACGAGCTGCACGACGCGTTCAATCCTGTCGACCATGCGGCCTGTGACGAGTCGTTCGTCAAGGTTCCCGAGTACGAAATCAGGGCCGTCGTGCCGGACTCGAAGGCCACGTCCGGCGAGCGATACGAGACGTTCACTCGCTGCGGCGCGACGGAAGAGAAAGCACTCGAGCAGATCCGCTCGAAACCAGAGGTTCGGCGCATCGAGTCGTCCGAACGGCTCGGGATGGTGAAAGTCGGATAGCGGCTGGTCACTCTTTCTGACACACCACCCGCGCTGGTGCATTTCGGGGTTCGATTCTTCGAGCGGGTATTGATGAACGCAATTCCCAACGACTCACAGACCGTCCGCATTCGGATCGACGACACACAAGCGCCGAACGGTCGCGTCGTGATTCACGTCCACCACGCCGACCACGACGGCGGCGTGCGGGCGTTCTTTCGACACCGGGACGGCGACGTCGGAGCGTCGATTCGCTCACACCTGCGCACGGAGGTCGACGCTGAACTCACGTGTGTCGAACTCGAGGACACGGCCGGGCTCGGGCTGACCGACGCCGAGGTTCTCCCGCGCGCCCTTCGATTCGGACGAGAGTCACCGGAGGCCGTTGCGGTATGAGTTGCAGTCCGCCCGACTGCTTCAAGTGCCCGTGCGGTCGCGACGCGCCGTGCTCGACGGCCGGCGGTAGCGGCCCGGCCACATCGAAGCCGACGCCCGGGGCAGGACCGACCGAACCGGGATTCACCGACCACGTCGCCGACGATACCACGGAATCGTGGGGCGACCTCGAGGGCCAGACGTCCGAAACCAACGATCCGGACGAAATCCTTCACGACGCCAAATCACACGACTGGGACCACGCGTTCGCGTTGATGAGTGGCGGCTATGATTCGATGGCAGCCACCCATTACACCTACCACAACGCGCCGTTCGCACTGGACGGCGTGATCCACATCGACACGTCGATCGGGCTGCGTGAAACGACCGAGTACGTTCAGTCTCGAGCTGACGATCTCGACCTGCCGGTCCACATCGCGAACGTCCGTCGCGACGCCGACGAGTATGCCACCCGAATCGAGACCTACGGCTTCCCCGGCGCGAACAAAACCTCTCACAAGTGGGAGTGGGTCAACAACAAGGACAAGCCGCTTCAGACGCTCCTGCAACAGTTCGACGGCACTACACTGTTGATCTCCGGGGCGACGCGGGAGGAAAGCGATGCACGGTACGAGAAGGTCGATGCGTCGGGGCTCGAGCTTAAGGACGGACACCTGTATGCCTCTCCGCTCGCTGCGTGGACGCCCGCCGACGTCCGGGCGTACATCGACGACCAGGGTATCCCGCGCTCGGACGTCGTCGACGAGCTCACCCACAGCGGTGATTGTCTCTGTGGGGCCTACGCCGATCGCTGGTTCGAACTCGAGATGATCCACGAGGAGTGGCCGTACATGTGGGCCTATATCCAGTCGCTCGAGGCCCGCGTGATCGATTCGGCGCGAAACAGGAACATGAAAAAGGAGTCTTACGAGGACTACGTGCTCTGGGGTCACGGCTCGACGACTGAACGCGAGTTAGACCAGCGACTCGGCAAGCGAGAGATGACGCTCTGTCAGGCCTGCGAACCTGCAGCGCCGGGACTCGGCTCTGGCGATGCGTTCCAGACGCTCACCGAAGCCGCGTTGCAACTCGATGAGTCGGACGTCCCTGATACCGAGACGGCGTTCCGTGACGCATTTGATCTGACACAGGCGATTCCCGACGACAGTGACGAGCACCCGCTCGAGGTTCTTCGTCGTGGGTACGACGCGCTGGATGACGTCGCCGACCGACTCGGCTACGAGGATCACACGGAACTCGTCGAGGATCGTGCGCTCGAAGGCGTTGTACTGGAGGCCGACCGATGAATCCTCGCGTTTGCACCGTCGTCTCGTGCGGCGAGACCAAGATCGACATCGCACCCGGCGAAGCCGTGCCCGCCCGCGAACTCTACGACTCGAGCGTGCATACCTGCAAGGACCGCTACGGGCGTCATTCGCACGGGTACTACATCATGAGTGCGGAGTACGGACTCGTCAAACACGACGCCGAAATAGCCCACTACGATCGGACGCTTGACAAGATGAGCGATATACAGGTTCGTGCGTGGGGGCGGAAGGTCGCACTCTCACTCGAGCAGGTACTCGGCTACGGCGAGTTCGACGCCGTCGTGTTGATCGGGAGCGAGACCTACGTCGGGGCGCTCGAGCGCCATTTCGACCGGCTTCCGGCGGCCGTCCTCACTCCGTGGCAGACTGACGACTACGTGACCGGTGTCGGCCGCGGAATGGCGTGGTGCAACGACGAGAGTCATTGGCCCGATCGCGTCTCGAGCATCGGGGAGATCGGCGAAATCGTCTCGCCGGCTCCGCGGGAGGTGTAGTTCCGTGCCGAAACCCGACCTTCCCGACGACTACGAGCTGCCCTGTGCGATCAACGGGTGGCTGTACGACACCGAAGACACGTCGAACGGCCACGTCTGGCGCTCGAGCGACGACAAGTGCTCGGTCGGCGTCTTCGACACCCTCGGTTCGGTCTCGGTCCGCGTGACTGACGACCGTGTCTCCGGGTTCGCGTCGAACGTGGAACTCGAGCGCGTCGAGTACGATCGTGCCGGCCGAGACGACGCGCTGGCCGGGGCGCTCGGCGCTGCGCGGGCGTGGATGGAACAGCCCGATCCGGCGGCGTGGTCCCATCCCGACGTCTGCGAGGCCGTCTTCGACGCGCCCACGGGCTACTCACTCGAGACGTACTACCTCGAGAATCGGGAGACTATCGTGTACTACCGGCGCGACGACGCCGAGACGGGCGTTGAGATCGATGTACGTGGCAAGGGTCCCGAAGCGTTGACCCGCGAGACCGCGGCGTATCTGTACGTCCACCAGTGGAACGGAAGCGGGAACGCGACCGTTGCACTCGCGCCCTGGACCGAAGCCCACGGCCCGAAGTCGAAACATCCCGATATCAAGCCCGTCCTCGAGACGCCCGATGAGTGCGGGCTCACGCTCGCGCTGACGATGGCCCGCGAGTGGGTTCGGGAGCACGACGGCCGGGCGATCGACGCCGACGCCGCGGGACAGGCGGCGCTTTCGAGGTGGAGCGCATGAACGACGAGCACGATCCCGGCGCGTGCCCTCGGTGTGGCGCTTCGCTCGAGATTCACGGCACCGAACCCGGAATTCGACGCTACTGGGTGTGCGACGAGCACGGCCGTCCGGTCGTGATTCTCCCGCCAGAGAATATGGGTGGTCACTGACCGACGCCCGGACGCCGCTGTCGGACCCGTTCGGCTACCACGGACCCGTGGCGTTCGACGAGAGCGTGACGTTCACCGATCGGTTCTGTGACCGGCTCGAAGCGGTGTACCAGAGCGTGCGTGAGCACAACCGGGAGCGCCACCTCTCACGTTCCGATCGGGACGGCGACGGGAAACAGGCCGGACTCGAGAACTTCAGTGAACCCGATCGATTAAGTCAGTTTTCGGCATCCTCATAGTCGGGGGATTCCCCAAAACAACCGTAGTACATCGCCCGTCTCAATGCTGTCTCATTTGTATACTCTTCGACCTCTCGTATCGACTCGCGCGTCCATTCTTTATAATTTTCAGAATCTCCTTCTAACCCTTCTGGGACACTATCGTATCCACCATCGGCGACTGGCTCTCTCGAAAACGAAATCGATTCTGCCAACATCACCCAGAATGAGAATTTCTTATAGTTCTCAAGTCGGACTATTGTGGCATATGATTTAAACAAATTTTCAGAAAATGCGTCAATTGATGCATAGAGCACGGGATCGTTCGTTTGCAAACTCTCATAAGCTGATGTTCGAACTTGTACATTTGCAAATGCGCCAAAATAATCCGAATCTCTTTCCTTTATATCCTCAGATGTAGCGAACGCTTCTCTATAATTATCTATCAACTCGGCATGTAGTGCCCCGATAAGGGCTCTTCGTTCGCGAATCGATCTACCAACTAAGATGAACAGAGATCCAAAGAACGAAGATGCCAGAATAATCAGGAGATTCCCCGCGATCAAGGGGATCAGTGCTTGAAGCTGATTTAACACCATGTGATTCTCTCAGTCGGTTGGAACGTCATAATGATACCGGGGAAGTACCCCACTAAAACATCGAAACTCCGACTACTTGCTGATCGCCGCCGAACGTGAGTACAGATCGGACGTGCTCGCTATCGATGTCGAAGCCGATGCACGGGCCGCGTATGAGCGACGACAAACTGACGAACTCGAGTACCAGTCGGGACTTGGGACGTTCGCCAGCAGCGAGACGGCGTAGTTCCTATACGGCGTCCTGATACTCGTCACAAAGATCGTAGAACCGTTCCGCTTCGTCCTCTGGCTCAGTCCCGATCTCCAATTCGGGCGACGTTTCCCACACAGCGCACGCCTCGGCGAACTCCTGGTACAGTTCCGTGACTGAATCGTCGAGCCCACGGTTCTCGCCGATAATCGCTAGCTCTCGGAAGACGTGCCCGCCCTGTTGGAGTTGTCGCTGTACCCGGTCCTCTTTCGGGAGTTGTCCTGCTTGGTGTTGTTTATACGCTGCCTGAATCTGCCGTACAACCGGCTGGCCTGCCTGTTTCCAATCGGATTCCGAAAGGTCAGGTCCACGGTCCTTGAGCCATTGGGTGAACTCTTTTGAGACGACATTCACAGCCGCGGTCGCAAGCGCCGTTTCAATTCCGCTCATTACACCTTTTCTGAAGGACGGTTCGCGAATAAATGGTAGTGTACCGGGGCGAAATCGGTCCTCCGTGTGTGCGAATCCTCCCGTTGGTTCTCGAGACCGACGATTTCGACTGACTCACTTCTCGAGTCGAGTGTTGAGTTTTGGCTGTAGATCGATATAGCGACATTCGATTTATGAGACTATCGAAATACCCTGTATTTCCCGATATCTGCACGATCATAGCCTGTAACCCGACCCCAAACTATCTGAACTACCACAGTACATTAGGCCAATAATGTGCGGTGGATTTACTAGGGTCCATTCCCTCTACGAAGCTACGCCAATGGTAGATAGCAATCCTAGCGGTTTGGACGGCGATATCCCGATTTCAGGTAGCGAGAACGATGTCGTACTGATTCAGGTTCATCGGGCAGAGGACGTCCTTCCAGAGGAGAAGATCCCCGATCTCGGTGAGGGAGAACCGATGATCCTCACATCTGATCTGGACAAACCGTTCCGAATCCTCTCCCGGAAAGAGGACTGGGTGACGATGATGGCATATACTTCTGGTGAATACGACCAGGATGAAGAGACAGACGCAATTAAGCATCTTCGCGACTCCCCCGGTGTCTCCGTTGTTGAACAAGATCGACCGCATGACCCTAGAGAAATCTACGATATCTACGTGGATTTGCCTGTGTTCCCCGGGCACGAAGTGACGAGACTCTACGACGCTGGATTCGAGGTCAGCGTCGACTTCGAAGAGTCGAAATTGATCGCAGCAACCTCGTTTGACGATGTCGAGAAGAGTGATCCTGATGAATGAGGGCTCGGAGGTCCAGGCCAACCAGGAAAAGTACCTCGAGAACGCCCTCGAAGAGTTCCTCGAATCCAAGTCCGGCAACTACGCCATGAATCTCGAGCGCGTTGTCGGCCAGTGGATCTCCTACTGTGACGATCGCGATGTCCACACGCTCGAGGATGTGACGAAACGAACGATGGGGAGATACGCCGCACACCTCTCGCGACGAGCTGACGCCGGCCAGTCCGACGACGTCGACGGCGGGATTGCAGCGTCGACCGCGTGGACGTACTACAATCAGGTCTCGGCGTTCCTCTCGTGGGCGGTCAAATGGGATTATCTCGCCGAGAACCCGGCGGAAAAGGCCATTGCGAAAGACGAACTCCCGAAGCGGTCCTCGAGCAACAGCGGTGAGCAACAGTTCTGGACGCCCGAACAGCGCCGAACGATCATGCGCTACGTCGACGAACGCGCTCGCGAGGCGATCGACGAGCACGGTACCGACGCGTTCGAAGAGGTTCGTAACCGGGCGCTGGTCGCACTGCTCGCGTACTCCGGCGTTCGTGGCGCGGAAGTGCTAGCCGACTCGAGAGACAATCGGCGCAACGGCCTACGCTGGCAGAGTGTTGATCTCGAGAACGGTGTGATAACCGTCCTCGGAAAGAGCCAACAGAAAGAGGAAACCGCACTTCCCGAACAGGCGGTCGAACCACTCCAGCGACTCGAGACCCTACTCAAGCCACCGACCGACGGCTGGCCGGTCTTTCCGTCTCGCCACCCGCCGTCGCTGTACGCGGCGATCGGCGACGTGGGACACGACAAACCGGACGGCAACCCCTGGGGTTACGTCCTCGAGACCGGCATCGAACCGCCGTCGGTGAGCACCTCCGGCGCTCGTACTCTGTTGAAGCGACTAAGCGAGGAGGCCGACGTCCCACTCGAGGATTCTCCGAAAGACTACCTCACGCTACACGGAGCCCGACGCGGCGTCGGCGAGAAACTCTATCGTGAGCGTGGGGCCGCCGCGGCACAACGGACGTTGCGCCACGCTGACCCACAGACGACCTCGGAAATGTACTCGCATATCGAAGCGAGTGAGTTGGCTGAGGATAATACGGAAGTATTCGACGGAGAATGATTAAACCGTTGAAACAGATCGAGGACTGGATGAAAGTGGGCGCACCGATATTGGGAGCATTCATCGGCAGCGTGGTTATAACAGGCCTCCTCGACGGCAAGATCGGCGAATTCACGATCGTGTTTGTAGGCCTTCTGGTAGGCTATCTGTTGGTCACACGAAACTGACCTACTCCGTTACTGATACTGATCAATCCGGCCTATGAATACCAACAGACCGTCGTACTATTATCCGTTAGAAAACTGTTTGAGAAATCGGTAGATCCGAACCGTGTCATTAGGATGAGTGTAGAGTATCTTCCGAATGGTACGGGCACGGAGCGAATCATCGCCCGCAGTAGAGATTTCATCATAGCCTTTTAAAAAGTGTTCTTCTCCTAAATCACGAATTGTATAGTAATCTGCTATAGTCTCTTCTAGACGGAGTAAGATAACGAACGAGACCATCATACACGTAGCGACGCCGAATAGAACCATCTCATCAAGTGGATTTGCACCAAAAAGCAAGAGCAATAATGACGTCACAAGGGCAAAGAGGCCACCAGCAAACGTCAATGACATTCCGTATAAGGCTCCCTTGTAAATCGGATTTCGGTCTCGGTGGCTGCATTCATGCCGGAGCACAAACTGCCTACCCTTTTCCGAGAGCTGTTCTGTACGATTTTCGTTCCAAATTATGGTGCTGAACGGAGTGACTTGTGCGAAGAGTGCCCCATCACTCCGAAATGTATAGATCGTGGTTGACTCATCAAGATAAGTTGCCTCTTTTATATCCTTGACAGTCGATCGTTTTAAAACACGTACAAACGCCCTTGTAAGGGCTGTCTGAATTCGGACGATCCATTTGTCTAAATCCACCATACATCATATTTGATACCATATCTAAAAAGAATACCCCTTGTGTGAATAGATATTTCATCTCATCACGCTACTCCGATGGGGAAGGCTCGAATGGTCGTGTTTAGTTTGTCGCATTGTGCCAGACAGCGAAGGCTTGGAGCCACGATTCTGCTGTTGATGGTTATGCGTGACTAAAACAGTTTGAGAACGAAGAGGTACGACGTTTTATCTCACGGAAAATACGTTCAACATTGTTCCGATTCCCCTGTTTTTCGTATCGAAATCGGAGCCCAGATCGGCGAAGTGCAGTCTGGAAATGTTTTGCTCCATCGACGAGAAACATGGCATCATCGAGGTCATGTTTCTCAGTGAGTTCCCGCAGGAACCGTTCTATCAACGCGGTCGTAGTCGTCGAATACAGCCGTCTATGGGGTCTTTTATTCGTTTCTGGATCGACAGCAGTGTACAGCCAATAGCGATGTTCGTCAAGTTGAATCACCGTCTCGTCAAGCACGACATGATTCGGTTCCTCGTCAACTGCCGGCTGTAGATCGCATTTGTGAACCCAATCGTGGACTGCCTTGCGACTGCGCTCGACACCGAACTTCTCTAATTCTCGAACGGTATTCGAAAGCGAGAGATCAGCGAGATGGAGTCGAATACCCAGCTCCATTAGCTGACGCGGTGCCCGCTCTCGCTCCACAAAACTCAAATCGATCCAGTCGCTACACCCGCTGAGGCGGTGATTTTTGGCATGGACACCACAAAATCGTACAGCCTCACTTTTTACACTTACCGAAACAGCGCCGCAGTTGCGGTCGTGTTAACTTAGGCATGATTCCACCAGGCGGCGTGAGTTTGTAGCCACGTTTCTGCGGTGGCTGGATCGACGTGGCTAAAACTGTTTGAAAACGGAGAAGTTCGTCGCTTTACCTCACAAAAGATACGTTCGACCTGGTTTCTATAGCCGTGTGGTTGAATACGGTAGCTGAGCCCTTTTCGGCGGAATCCACCGATGAGATCGTCGGCGTCAGCGATGAGAAACACGGCGTCTCTGACATTGTGTTTCTCGGCCAACTCAGTGAGAAATTCCCGCGCAATCGCGATCGTATACGTCGGAAACAGCCGTGAATGCAGAATTCTATTGATTTCTGGATCGACTGCAGCGTACAGCCAATACTGCTCGTTATTGATCCGTATCGATTTCTGATCGACCGCTACTCGATTCAGGCTCTCACTGCCTCTCGGCTGTAGGCTAGCCTTCTGCACCCAACTATGAACTGCTGTTCGACTGCGTTCGACACCAAAATTATCGAGAAGAATAACTGTATTCAAAAGTGATAAATCACCAGATGGTGGCGAATACCCTTTTCAATGATCGCGCGGGGTGTCCGTTCTCGCTGCACAAACTCCAAGTCAATCCAGTCAGTAGATTCGTTGAGGCGGTCGGTTTCGGACATGAACATCCGAATCTTTGACCGCCTTGTTCCTAACTTACCACCACCATTTAATACGGATAAAAACTTAAGTAGAAACGTACAATGACTTGCCTAGAGGGCGGTATCATCCCTGAAGCCTTTCGTTTGATCCGTGTGAATGGGTGCCAGCAATGAGCAAGATCAAACGATTCTCAAGTGCTGCGACCGCCGCTGATGCGGCAGTTCACGTCGTAAACCGCGCAAAGGCAACCGCACAACTTGCGAATCTACTCGAGCATCCCGCCGTCGGAGTACCCTTGTCGATTGACGGTATTTTGCTCCCGGACAAAGTCGACACTGCGCCCGACGAAGCGGCGCCGAAGACAGCGAAGACGGGGATCACCGACGTGCTATTGGGAATCGAACCGTTAGGAAGCATCGTCGTCCCCGCGGACGAATGGGGAACGGGGTCGCTAAGCCTGTTCGCGGAACGTCAGGTGGTAGTCGTCGAGCGTGACGACCTCTCCTTCGTCATGTTACCAGCGTATTCGCCGGCACTAAATTTAATCGAAGAGCGCTGGAGACAGCTGCAATCAGCTCTTAGCAACCGATTTTTGACTCGCTTTCTGAGCTTACAACAGCGATTGATACCGCTCTTAATCTACCCTCTATTCCTAAAGTGAGCAATTATTTCTAACTCTTGCTATACCAAAGGTGGGATGTTAGATTGATCCTCTCTAATATGGGACCGGTGTTATTACAAACATACGTTTGTAATGAGATTCCACTTCATCAGAGAGCCTCCTGGGACGACCCCTACGTAGACTGTCTAGCGCTTAGTCGAAGAGAGATGATATCAACTAACAATTACTTTCTGACCAGTGGTCCCGAATTCTGGAATTGGCCTTACGCCCCTGCGCTGTCTAGTTGTCAGTCTTTGCACCCAGTCTTTCATCCATGCGTGGGGGCTTAGCAGGCTTTCATCTCATCAGCTCCCAGGCCCGTGTAATTTCCTCCGGATTAATTCTTGCTAGCTTCTTGTGACCATCTATCCATTTACACCGGTACTGATGTAATAGTATGCGCGTGGGACAACGAAGTATGGCGAACGAGACTAGATTACCGGCGAAAGTGCCGTGTTGAATAGATGCTGAGTCACAGTTAGAGTGGCTCACAGAGCAGTTCTATGTTTGAGATGGCGAACATGAGGACGATCTCACGGAACTGTTGATACCAGCCCAGCGCTCGCACGGCATCGCTGAGCGAGCGCTTCGTTGGTGAATACGATGTTACGGCCATCCAGCGCTAAAAGTAGCTGTTTGCCTGAATCGGTTTCATGGGATACACTCACACCGGACAGCGGTTAACATCGTGAAACTAGCCCCCAAAGATCGGCACAAAATACTGATAGAGTCCTGTACGAATCATTGACTAGTCTGGCCATTATATTAGATCCGTTCGCCGAAACCGCTAAAAAGTAAAAATATGTTCAATATCCCGAGTATCGGGTTTTCGCCGGTTCAACAGTTCGGTTAGCATTATCAAACATAGTGCAGAAACATTACGGTGCTTTACTTGTGTAATAATGTTCATAAACCGTATAGCTTCTTTGGAGCAAATCCGTGATACAGGGATTGAGAATCGTAGTATGTGGGTTCTATAGTCCGCTGCACGGTGATCTGGAACCATACCGCTATCGGTTAATAATACCAAACGAACGCTCATAGACGTCCAGAAATTCGTTCGAAGATTCCGCAGGACGTCTGCGTTCCATCGTTCTTCCCGGTTGCAATCTCACACGGGATTTCAGCGATACGATCGCCGTCGTATACCGTGAGTTCTACGATACCCTCGAAACCGTCGGCAGAGATTTGTGATCTCAATGGACGACAAACAAAACGGGTTCTATACGCTCGTATTATCCCTGGATTACTCTTGCGGAAGTGAAATCACGATATTGCCGTGTTGCGAGACCTCACCAGTAGCTCCCGGGGGAATGATCGAGGTCGATCCGTTCTCCTCCAGAATCGCCGGCCCGTCAATGAGCTGTCCCGACTTAAGTCGGGCCCGCTCATAGATATCGGTCTGGACGAATCCTTCGTTGGCGAAGTACACGTCGCGCTGCTCAACCCGTGCGTCAGCCGTTTTCCGGGTAAGTGTGTCTTCAAGCGGTGTCGTTTCGATCACCCCGCTGGCCCGAACGGTCATTGCCTCTATCGGCTCGTCTTCCTTGGCGTGCCCGTACAATCGCTCGTGCTTTTCGTGGAACGACCGTTTACAGTCGACAATCGTCTCGTCGGTAACCTCGGTCCCGGACACAGGGACGGTCAGTTCGTAGGATTGACCGGTGTATCGGAGATCGATAGACAGCTTGAGCGTAGCTTCTTCCGGGTTGAACCCTTGTTCTCTGAACCTGTCGTGGAGCGAGGCTCTGAGTTCGTCGAACTGCGTTGCGAGAATTTCGGATTCCAGTTCGCTCCCACGGAATGAGTACGATTCGTCGATTCGAACGTCAGCGATGAGGATTCCTCGAGCGGAGAAGACACCAGGATTCCGTGGAATGACGATCGACTCGATATCCATTGAGGCCGCAACAGCGGGCACCTGCAGCGGGCCCGCACCACCGAAACCGACGAGCGTGAACGAGCTCGGGTCGTCTCCGCGTTCGACGGTGACGGTGTGGATCTTGCGCGCGATACTTGCATTAGCAACCTCCACAACACTCAATGCTGCCTCTTCGACGGACATGTCGAGCGGATCCGCGATTTGTTCCTTGAAGATCTTGTGAGTGCGCTCCACTTCGAGCGTCATCTCGTCTAAGAACCGATCGGGGTTGAGCCGTCCGAGCAAGAGGTTAGCGTCGGTAATCGTTGGCTCTGTTCCGCCCCGTCCGTAACAAATCGGTCCTGGATCGGCACCGGAGCTCTCTGGCCCGACACGAAGTGCTCCGCCGTCATCGATCCACGCGATGCTTCCACCGCCGGCGCCGACGGTTTCGATGTCGATCATTGGGGTGTTGATCGGTAAATTGTTAATCTCACCCTCCGTCGTGCGGACGATTTCGCCGTCTCGGATAATACTGACGTCTGCGCTGGTACCGCCCATGTCCATGCCGATGGCGTTGTCGAATCCTTCCCGTTGGCTTGTTTTGTGAGCGGCGACCGCCCCAGCGGCAGGTCCCGAGGTGACGGTTCGAACAGCGCGTTTCGCGGCCTGCGTCGCGGTGAATATGCCTCCCCCCGAGTGGATAATATTTAGTGGTGCATCGATTTCCCGTTCCGTGATTCCATCTTCCAGTCGACTAAAGTAGTCTTCGACCTTTGTTTTGATAGCCTCGTTCAGGATCGTCGTGATAGTGCGATTGTACTCCCTGATTTCCGGGTGTATTTCTGAGGCGAGTGCGTAGTCAAGGTTGGATTCGTGCGCCTCGATCAGTTCCCCGACTCGCCGTTCGTGCTCGTCGTTGAGATACGAGAACAGGAACGAGACGACTATTGACTCGATATCTTCCGACGCGAACTCCTCAATCGCCGAGCGAGCGCTTTCAACGTTGAGTGGATCGACGACGTTTCCCGCTGCGTCGATCCGTCCCGCGACGCCTTTCCGAAGGTACCGTGGGACTAACGACGGTGGTTTTTCCGTCTGTAGATCGTACAGATTTGGTCTTGTTTGATCACCGATTTCGAGTACGTCTCGCAGCCCTTCATTGGTGATGAGTCCGAGATTCGGAATCTCTTCTTCGAGGACGGCGTTTGTTCCCACGGTCGTCCCGTGGCTCAGGAACGTCACGTCCGCCGGATCGGTATCGGTCATCTCCAAGATCTTGTCGATACCATTGAGAACCCCGCGATCGAAATTCGGCGGCGTCGATGGGGTTTTCGTCATATACACGTTGCCGGTTTCACGCTCGTACAGTACTACGTCGGTGAACGTCCCACCAGTGTCGACGCCGATCCGAACGTCCATTAGTGATCACCTCCGTCGCTCCGTTCGGATCGAAGTTGTTCGGTTGCGTCCCATTCTATCGTTCGGTTTTCCGTATCGATCATGACTCCGTACTCGTTGTGCGCTTTCTCTTTCGACACTTTCTCGTTGATAACGTCGGATAGTACACTTTCGGCGTTGCGTTCGTAGGGATCTCCGTAACCGCCTCCACCGGGCGTCTGAACGCTGACCACGTCGCCCGGGTCGAGCGTGACGGTTGTTTTCGAGTCGAGTTCTTCGGTATCGCCGTCGGGATCAACGAGGTACCTCGCCGGTCGGGCACTCTTCCCACCAAATAGTCCCCACGGTTCGTGTTTCGTCCGGTCGGATAGTACGGTAAACGTACCCTCGTGATCGTAAAATTCTACGTCTCGGCGGATACCGAGTCCACCTCGGTTTCGGCCGGCACCTTCGGAATCACGGATGAACTCGTATTGACGGACGTACAGCGGCACTTCAGTTTCGAGTTCCTCGATCGGACTATTAGCTGTATTCTGGTAATGGGCTTGTACGCCGTCCATGCCGTCCTTCGTGGCGCGAGCCCCGTAGCCGCCCCCAACCGTCTCGTAATAGACGTACTGTTCGTCGTTTCGCGGATCCGTGCCGTCGTAGGCGATGTTGCAAATAATCCCTTTGGTTGCTGCGATCGTCTCTTCGGGAACGGCATCTGCCATCGCCTTCGTGACGAGATCACCCGATCTGACGGCGATTTCCCAGCCGGCAGCAACTGGCCGGTTGTAGGATGGATTCACCATCGTTCCTTCCGGCGTGACGATCTCGAACGGGCGATAGAAGCCGTCGTTTTTCGGGATCTCTTCGGCCAGGAGCGCCATTACAACGGCCATCGTGCCGGCGAAGACCATCGCCGGCGTACAGTTGAGGGGGCCCTTGTTTTCCGACGCCGTACCGGTAAAGTCGAGGGTCATCTCATCGTCTTCGATGCGAATCGTCAATGTCAGCTTCAGCGGTTCGTCGGAGATTCCGTCTCCGTCCATGTAGTCGGTGGCTTCGTAGGTTCCGTCTGGCAGGTCCACGATCGCCGATCGCACGAGCTGTTCGGTATAGTCGTAGAGTTCGTCAAGGAGGGATCCGACGCTGCCTCCGTCGTACTCGTCGTAGAGTTCTCGCATCCGCTGCTCTCCGATCCGGTTCGCACCGAGCTGTGCCTGATAATCACCGGTTCGCATCTCCGGGTTCCGGACGTTTCGCGTGATGAGTGAGAGCATCTCGTCGTCGTACTCCCAGTCTTCGACCGCCTTCACTCCTGGCATAATAACCCCCTCTCCATACAGGGACGTGCTATCCGTCGGTATTCCGCCGGGAGTTGGACCGCCGATGTCGACGTGGTGGGCCGAGTTTGCTGCGTAGCCGACGATCTCGTCGTCCACAAACAGTGGTGAGATGAGCATAACGTCGGGCAGATGAACGGCACCCTTGTACGGGTCGTTGATCAAGATCCCATCTCCTGGTTCCAGATCGTCTCGGTCCTTCATTACACGCGGGATCACCTCGACTAACGAGCCGATGTGTTGGGGTGCGATGTCGTGTTGTGCGGCGTGACGAAGGTCTGCATCGAAGACCGCACACGTGTGATCCCGCCTGATCTTGATATTCGTAGAGTATGCCGTTCGTTGGAGCGTAACCCCCATCTCTTCGACGATTCGCTTGAGGGAGTGTCTGAATATCTCTATCTCGCCTGCTGATACCATACTGCAAGATATCTGCTTTGGCGCATAAATGTTTGGGTCACAGAAAAGAACGGAGTAAACAGGTGTATTTCCGAACGTGTACATCTACGTCAATATCTTTTCAGCTACTCTTGGTGCGATTTGTCTAAACGAAGCGGCTGCTTTGATTCCCGAATTACGAGCCTAACCCGTCGGCGGGTTCTGCGGATCATGCCATCCGATTTCGCCTCCGAACCCGAACGCACCCCGTAGAATGAAAACTCTTAAATAATAGAGCCTCAACTGGAGCCGTATGGAAGTCGTCCAATTCGACAATGCTGAATCGTACGAACCGGAGAAAGGATGGCGACGCGTTTCGCTGGCCGGCAGCGACGAGTTCTCCTTCGAATGGTTTGAGAAACCGCCGGGACACGCTTCACCGATGCACAACCACGAGAACGAACAGGTTTGCATCGTGTTGCAGGGGGAACTCACCCTTCACTCTGAGGACGGTGAATCGGTGACGCTCGAACAGTACGATTCGGCATGGCTGGGACCCTGGGAGGAACACGCGGTCGAGAACGAAGGGGACGAGCTTGCGGTCGGCCTCGACGTGTTCGCACCCGGCCGCTCGTTCGACTACTGGACTGATCGAGAGTAACCGAACCGATCGAGCCACCGTGGACCGATCAAGACAACCCCTCTCGCGGTCCAGTTCGTCGACAACAATTCGCTTTTAGTAGGATAGACGGAGTATTCCGTTTGTTTACCGGTTGAATTTCTGCTTCACGAAAGTTTTAATTGATTTGCCCGGTAGATTGTAGTCGTGCAAGCGAAACGAATGACAGATATCCCGTTTTCAGGGATACGAGAGATCTTTGAAGAGTGCAACCGACTCGAAGCCAAGGGCCAGGATGTCGTCCACTTCGAGATCGGGCGTCCAGACTTCGATACGCCGGCCCCGATTAAAGCGGCGGGGAAGCAGGCGATCGACGACGGTCACGTGTACTACACGTCGAATTACGGACTTCTCGAACTCCGGAACGGTATCGCTCGGAAGTTCGCAGACGAGAACGGTCTCGAATATGATCAGACCGACGAGATCGTCGTCACCTCGGGAGCGACGGAGGCCATCTTCGTCACGATATTAGCACTGGTCGACCCGGGCGATGAGGTCCTCGTTCCCGACCCCCACTGGACGTACGAACCGGCGATCAACGCCGCCGGTGGCTCGGTCGTTCCTTACCGGTTGAATCCCGAGGACGGATTCCAACCAGACGAGGCGTCGCTTCGCGAGGCGGTAAGCGACGACACGAAATTGCTGATCGTCAACACGCCGCAGAACCCGACGGGAGGCGTGTTGAACGAAGCGGGGGCGGAGGTCGTTCGCGACGTCGCCGTCGAACATGACTTGCTCGTTCTCTCCGACGAAATCTACGAAAAGATCATCTATGGATCCCCTCACCGGAGCATCGCCGCGATGGACGGGATGTTCGAACGCACGGTGACAGTAAACGGATTCTCGAAGGCCTACTCGATGACAGGGTGGCGACTCGGCTACCTGGCTGCACCCACCGAACTAATCGATCCGATCATCCGGCTTCGCCAGTACACATCGACGTGTGCGTCGTCAATCTCACAATACGCAGGCCTCCGTGCGCTGAAGGGTGATCTACACAAACCGCTCGTCGACGCCTTCGCCGAGCGGCGTGAGATCCTCCTCAATCGGATCGACGGCGTTCCGGGGATGTCATGTCCGGAACCGCAGGGAGCGTTTTACGCCATGCCGACGATCCCGGACGGTGCGATAGACGCGGAATCGTTCGTCTGGGAGCTCCTCCGCGATAAAGGAGTCGCCACCGTTCCTGGAACGGTCTTTGGTTCGACTGGCGAGGGACGGGTCCGGCTGGCGTATTCCATCTCAACCGAACGGATCGAGGAAGCGTTCGACCGGATCGAAGAGTGGGTCAAGGAGCAATAAGTACGCGATCGGTGGTTCATAATGAGACGATCGTTTCGGTGGAACCACCGCGATCTCGCTCGTCCGTTCTCGTCGAGACGAATCACCGTCAATTTTCGTATGATCACCAATTCGTATCAAAAACCCATCTATAACGTCTATAAATATAACTGAAGTTATACTATAATTATATTATTAAACCAATTATATTTTTGCTGGGAAATCCCATAGACGATAGATTTAAATCGGCGCCACGATGAATAACACTGTATAATGACTACTAACAACACTGGCGTAGATATCGCTGTCCTTCGTCGAGGAACGGAGGGCCTTTCGACGGACGACTACGCCACGCAGATTAGCAACCGTCTGCCGGATTCCACTGTACGGTTGGCACGAACGCCAAAAGAGGAGCGGGAAATCGTTACGAACGCTCAAGTCGTGACCGGCGTCTCGTTAGACAAACAACAGGTGATGAGCGCCGAACGTCTCGAACTGTTCGCCTGTATTTTTTCGGGGATTGACCATCTCCCGATAGAGAGTCTACAGGAACAAGGTGTGACCGTGACGAATGCATCGGGAATCCATTCTACCGGAATCGCCGAACAAGTCCTCGGGAAAATCCTCGTGTTTGCGCGAAATCTCCACGAAGGCTGGAAGAGAACGCAAAACCACGAGTGGCGCCACTACCAGGCTTCCGAACTCTGTGGGAGTACAGTTACGATCGTCGGTCTCGGCTCTGTCGGACAGGAAATCGCAAAGCGACTTCGAGGGTTCGACGTGCACACGATCGGTGCGAGATACACGCCCGAAAAAGGCGGACCGACCGACGAGGTAATCAGCCTCGAACGCGACGAACTTCACGACGCCCTCGCGCGGACGGAATACCTCGTTCTTGCCTGTCCTCTGACAGACGAGACGCGACATTTGATCAGTCGCGAGGAGTTGATCACGCTCCCCCCAAATGCGGTGCTGATCAACGTCGCTCGTGGCGGGGTCGTTGATACTGACGCGTTGATTTGGGCGCTTCGTGATGAAAGCATCCGCGGTGCGGCGATGGACGTCACGGAACCGGAACCCTTGTCGCCGGATCATCCGCTCTGGTACCTCGAAAACGTACTTATCACACCACACATGGCCGGACACACGCCGAAACACTGGGATCGGCTCGTCGACATTCTCGAACACAACGTTCGCGCACTCGATGGGAACAACCGCGGGTCCATGCGGAACATCGTGCTGTCGAAAGACGACGGCGTAACACAATATGTCAACGATAAAACTGACCGCTAGTAGCGGTGTCGGTCAAGAACGCTGAGCCTCGATCGGGCATCGTACTATGGGGCCGTGCGACGTTGTTCTTCGACGAAGTAGCGTTCGGACGCATCGGGCAACGATCCTTCCGTTCACGATCTTTCCGTACCGGAACTCGAACGCTCGATCACTGCGATGATTCCGTTTTGGAGAGACGCTCACCGGAACGTACCAACGTCCGACTATTCGACGGATACCGCTCCGATGCGGAACGTATCGAGGGACATCGTTGAATTCGCCTCGGAGGTCCGACTGGAATCAAAAGAGTAAATATGATCGATCTTCTGTATTAGTACATGGATCCGAGAGAGCCGTTACCACTTCTCGAAGAGTTAGTACAAATCCCGAGCCATGAATCGGTCCACAAAATTCGCGAATACCTGACCGACGTCGTCGATGAAGCACACGTCCATCCCGAATCCGGATGTGTCATTGCCAGCAAGGGCTCGGAGAACGGCGGGACAAATGTGCTTCTCAATTCGCACATGGACGTCGTGCCCCCACATATGCCGTACGAGCGCGACGACGACGAAATTCGCGGACGAGGATCGTGCGACGCGAAGGGCTGTCTCGTTTCTTTGATCAGCGGCTTTTCCCGGGTGATGCCCAAATCCGGGCAGGTGACGCTCGTCATCTCGCCCGACGAGGAAACGTACTCCGAGGGCCTGTACGACTATCTGGCCCTCGAAGGAGATCGCTTCGACATGGCGATAAATGGGGAACCGACCGGATTAGACGTGTGTAACGCTGCGCGCGGCAGCCTGAAATATATCGTCGATTTCGAAGGCGTCGCGGCCCACGCCGGGACGAGTGAAAGTGGCCGTAGCGCCGTTTCCTGTGCCGCCGAGGCGGTCCGACGCCTCGAGAACATGGAGCAGATGGAACACGATTATCTCGGCACGTCGAATCAGACCGTCTCTTGGATTCAGGGTGGTCCGGTGGGCGAACTGACGAGCCAAGTCCCCCGAGAAGTCTCGATGTTTATCAACCGCTGGAACGTCCCCCCAGAGAGTCCGAGGGATTTTAAGCAAACGCTCGAGGAGATGCTAGCCGATCTCGCCTGCGACGTCACAGTCCGGTATCCGTATCAACCGAATCGGTTCTTGGAAGCGCATCAGGTCAATTCGGACGAAACAGTCATTCAGGACATGGTCGACGCCGTCGAGGGGACTACCGGGTCTCGGCCGGAAGTACGGCCGTTCATCGTCGCCGCCGAGTCGTCGTTCCTGTCCCGGTACATGCCGACGGCGATATTCGGACCGGGTCTTTGTGCCGATGACGAGGGACCGATCGCGCATTCGGATCGAGAGTACGTTCCAGTTGACGAAGTCGACACAGCCGCCGATATCGTGACGTCCTTCCTCGAGAACACCGTCTAAACCAACGTTGATCCCCAAGTACGAGTTATCGATCGACGGCCGACCGTGGCGGGACCCTCCAATCGAGTCGGTATTTTCCCGATCGGAACGTCCTGATCGAGTACATTACACCGAAAATAGTTCTCCGAGCGTGAGTTGGTCGTCGATATCGACCGTCCGCAACGCTTTCCAGAGCGTCGCTTGATTACTCGTGACGACCGGTTTGTTTAGGTCGCGCTCCAGGGTTTCTATCACGTCGAACGTCCGGTAGTTCGTACAGCTTACGAACACTGCATCCGCATTGGCGGTGTCGATCCGGCGCGCCCACCGGTACGTTTCCTGTGGCCAACGTTTGCCTATCTCCTGGTTTTCGTCCAACTCGAGCCCGGCGATATCGCACACGCTATACCCGCTATCTTCGAGGAAGTCTCGCTCCCGCTCGTTCAGTTCGGAAATGTAGGGGGTGGCGATCGCGAGCGTGGAGACGCCCAGGGCGTCGAACGCGTCTTTTATCGCGGACGCCGTCGCAACCGACGGAACGCCGGTGATATCAGATACCGTCGACGTGACCTCGTCATCAAAGCCGGGACCGCCGATCAAACTTCCAGTTGTACATCCGTAGATGGCCACGTCGACGTCCGCTGCGGCTAACACCTCGCTACTGCGTTCGACATCTTCGTTCATGTACTCAAGCCCCTCTTTGTCGGTTTTTCCCGTTTTCATTCGGGTAGTGTGAATGGAAACGCCGTCCGGCAGGGACGAATAGAACTCCGGTTCGTTGGTCGTATTACTCGCTGGTACTAACAGCCCGAGCCTCGCTCTCCATCCGTGCATACTACATGGTGAACTGCTTTCTACTAATACTTTTGTGAGGTATCTCTCCTCGGATCGCTTCTGCACAGTCGAAAAGGGGTTGTTGCTGTGGCGTTCCCACGGATCGTACGGCCCTATCGAACCGGCGGTGGACGGCTACCGATGTCATTGGATAGCAGGCCCGAAAAAATACTCAGGTTCGCGTGTCTCGAAATGGTCGTCCGATTAGACGTTCGACGCCATCGAGCCGCCGTCAATCGGAATGGCGGCCCCATTGATGTAACTCGCACACGGCGAAGAGAGGAACACAACGAACTCCCCGAATTCCTGGGGGTCACCAACTCTCTCAAGCGGGATTCCTTCAGCTTTCGCTTCGCGACCCTCCTGATAACTGTCGTATTCCCCTCGTTCGATCCCACTTTCGATCAGGTCGACCATTCGCTGGGTTTCGGTGGGGCCTGGCATGACGATGTTCGTCCGGACATCGGGTGCGAACTCCATCGAAAGCGTCTTGGACAGGCCAGCAACACCGGAACGGACCGCATTCGAAAGGACGAGTCCGTCTATCGCCTCTTTTACGCTTCGGGAGGTCGAATTGATAATGGTCCCGCCGTCCCCTTCCTGGAGGTGTGGATACGCTTCCCTGCAGAGTCGGACGACGCTCATAAGGAGGAGTTCGTGTGCGAAGTCCCAATCGTCGTCTTTCATCTCCATGAATGGACCAGCCGAGGGGCCGCCTGAACTCGTTACGAGGTGGTCGATCCCACCGAACTCGTCAACCGCCGTGTCCACGAGTTCCGTGATATCGTCCGCCTCTGTGAGATCTCCCTGGACCGGAACGACTGCTCCATTGGCCGCAATATCTTCGATCTCGTTCGTTGCCTCGTTGAGGTTCTCCTCGTTCAAATCGTTGAGGACTAAATTGACCCCTTCCCGTGCGAAGGCTTCCGCAGTGGCTTTTCCGAGGCCGCTTCCAGCAGCTGTAACGATCGCCGTATTGCTCTCTATACCGAGATCCATGTGCAGTCGTAAGAAGCAGTCCACGCAATTATAATTGTCGGTTTAATGAACCGGAGAGCAACATAAAAACGGTTGCGGCAGCCGGGATTTTAACGTCTCGATTGTGTCTTCCAACGGCTCATCATCCGTTCTAAGAGGGTGTCATAGAATATTCCTTGTATCATGATTATCATGTTTTTAGGATTGTCTCCGGGTTCGTAGTTGATGATTGCGACAACGAGCCGCAGGCACAGTACCAGGAACATCTGTTCTCGTGTGTGAACG
Source organism: Natronorubrum halobium (assembly GCF_051351675.1). Lineage (NCBI taxonomy): Archaea > Methanobacteriati > Methanobacteriota > Halobacteria > Halobacteriales > Natrialbaceae > Natronorubrum > Natronorubrum halobium. The sequence goes on along the minus strand of NZ_CP195597.1, from coordinate 110,172 downwards.
CGACCTCGGGCGCACCTACGCCCCGAGGCCGCAGTCCTTGACCGCGTCGTTGGTTCGTTCGACCCCCGTCCAGCGGTTGTACATCTTGTCTAGCGTCGATTGCTTGAGCTGTACGTCTTCACCGTGCTACTCGATGCGGTCTTCGACCCTATACTCGATGTCTTTTGGTCGTCAGCGTTTTGTACGTTGAACGGATCGATTGGCACGATCACCTGCTGGCCACAGGGGCCGTACTAGTCGAGTGTGTCATAGGCGCTGTCACCGACCATCCAGATCGGTTTCTCGACGGCGAGCATGTCATGGGTGATGTGCATTGATCTCGTCGGATATTGTCTGCGAATAACCACGTTGTCTCGTCGAAGGAGTGGGGGTTGGACCGGCTCGTCTCTGTCACAATGGGATTAGCCTAGAACGGATGGATGGCTCATTCAACGGATTCCCGCAGGTGAACGCGGTGATCTCCCCGTGCTCTTAGGATCGTACAATGGGTTCCGTGACTTCGCAAGCGGGCGTACTGCGTTTCGCGGATAGCCTCGCTGACTCAAGGGTGCGATCCAGCCGCGTCAAGGATACGGACCGTCCATCCAGATTGGAGGGGATGTTTTGATTAGTGACTGTTCGAGTGCGCTCGAAAGAGCAAGTCTGCGCGGCTATCGGCGTTTAATCATAGGAAACATTGATGCCGATAACCGTCGCCGTGTTGTGAACCTGTTCGGGGATTTCTTCCTTAAATACGTCTCCTTTGATTCGGCTTGCCGGTCCCGAGACGCTTACTGCACCGAGAATTTTGTTGTTCTTATTATAGATCGGCGCGGCGACGCACCTGACGCCTTCGGCCCGTTCTTCGCCGTCGAACGCGATGTCTTCCTCTCGGATTCGCTCCAGTTCCGACTCGAGTTCATCTCGGGTAGTGACCGTGTTTTCGGTCTTGGCCGGAAGACCGTGCGTATCGATGATCTCTTCGACCCGTTCCTCCGGCAAATGTGCGAAGATCGACTTGCCTAATGCTGACGTGTGGAGATACTGCCGCGTGCCGACCTTCGTGTCGAGCGAAATCGCTTTTTCGCCCTTTGTGGTGTAGATGTAGATTCCTCGTCCGTTTTCCTCAACCATCAGATTGGCTATCTCTCCTGTTTCTTCGGCTAAACTATCGATTTCGGGCTTTCCAACCTTGTACACGTTCATCCGCGATCGGATGTGGGCGCCGAATTCTAGACACCGTAAACCGATTCGGTACTGTCCATCGGTTTTGACGATGAAACCGTGCTGCTGGAGCGTGGTCATATGATGATGGACGGTGCCTTTGTTCATATCGAGACGCTGGGCAAGTTCCGTGAGGCCCGCTTGTTCAGCTTCTTTCAACTCTTCCACTATCTGTATCGTGGTTTCGAGGGATTGGATCGGGTTTTTCGCTTTCATCGCCATCTAACTCTGGAATTGCGTCGTTCGCACTTAAATTGTTTGGTGACGTTAAACAGAGCCGCTGGATCGCCGCGGTACTCGCCTACGTGTTTCTCGACACAAGACTGATCAAGCGGACATGATGGACACCGTCAATTCGAAGACGGTGGATTGACATTCACAAATCTCCAGAAAGTGCGTATAGAGAGGTAGTGCTAACGGAACTCTCTCCAACGCTCATACGCCGTCGGTTGACTTTCCTCTTTCTAGCCGAACTCGTCGAAGACATCGCGTGATCGCGATGCCGTTCAACGTCATCGGAAGATCCACATCTCTATGCTCGTCTGGTCGCTCATCTTGGGCTTCGCCGGGGACGTAAAAACCCGCTCTATCACCGCGTTTCAACGCACCTACCAGACTGCGACCAATCAGACCATAGTTCGATCCAGCTTCTACGACCGGTTCATACCAGAACTTCGTGACCACCTCACACGTGCTCGAGGAGGTCGCGGTCCCTTACACGATCGCACCGCAACTCACCCAGTTCCGTGAGACGATGGTTGCCGATGCAACCGTGTTCAGGTTGCATCGGCTCCTTACGACGTTTCCAGCCATTCACGAAGTGCGTCGCGAGGCTAGCCAACCAGAGAGATCACGCCTTACCTTGAATAAACGGCCGGTTCAAGCCTTCAACACGGAGGTGTGGCCTTAACCGAACACAGATGCTCCTCGTACAATCGTAATGAAAACCATTGGAAAGCTTTGCTCTGTAGGACTACTAGACGGGAAGGCGACGATTCCATTATCACTGTAGAAAGCGAAGAGACGGAGTGTTGTGACTTCCGAAATCCGTCTTTTCACCCGAAAATGCGTCGCAAAAGCTAAAAGATTGTCGAGGATCCCGACGAACCCGCCGACCCCGAAGGGGGTGGCGGGTTCGCCGAGTGGGTGATGCTCACGCTGCAGGCACTCCGAATCGAGCCCGGGACGTCCTACCGCCAGACGATCGACCTGCTGAGCGAAATGCCCGGCATTTTCGAGGAGATTGGGTTGACGCGGCTACTACACTTCACCGTGCTTCGTGACTGGTTCGAAACCATCTCGGGAGACCTACCGTGCGTTTCTCAGCGAATCAGCCGAGAAACGCACTAACCACGCCGCGATCGACTCGACCGGCTTCGACCGAGACCAGCCTTCACGCCACTACGTGACTCGCGCACACTATCGTGTGTGCTCGCTCAAAGTGACCGCACTGGTCGACGTGAAAACGCTGTACGTCTTCGACGTTCACTGCACGACGACCAAGAAACATGACGCCAAGATCAGGCCGCAGGTCGCTGGCAGCAGATCGAGGCTACGACGGGAAGCCGTTCCGCGACGACCTTCGTGCCGATGGCATTCGTCCGTTGATCAAGCATCGGATCGACTCCTCGCTCGATAAAGCGCGCAACGCCCGGATGAATAGCCGGTGGTACAATCATCGGTGGATGGTTGAAACCGCCTTCTCAAGCATCAAGCGTACGCTCGGCTCCGCCGTGCGTGCGCGAAAATGGCACTCGAATTCTGGGAGTTGGTGCTGAAATGTGCGTCTACAATCTTCGTCGAATGGTTAGATATCCGTAAAAACGACCGCCGTCGCTCGGTTACTGGCTCTCGGCTCAGTAAGTGAACACCGCGAAATCGAGCCTCAATTCTACGAAGCAACAAGATTAATAAGGTTTGACGTTAGATGTTTTGGCATGACATCAGTTAACAGGAGAACAGCACTAGGCATAATTACCACTGGTGTTGGAACCGGGATAGCAGGGTGTTTAGGAGGAAATAGCGACCAGTTGATCCACCTCGGGTTCGGCGGAACCCTCCAAGAGGCCAGAGAAGAAGTCGCTGAGGCGTGGACCGAGCAGTCCGATATCGAAGTCGTTCACGAATCCGCGGCCGAGGCGGAAGAGTACATGACCATGATTGAGCAGAATCCGGAAACGTACGACGTGGTCACGTCGAACGACGAATTCTTCCACCGAGCCGGGGAAGAAGGCCTCCTCCAGTCGATCGATCTGGATCAGACCCCGAACTTCGAGGAGAACACCTACGACGACACGCGGAATCAGGATGCGATGCCGTTCGCCTTCAATGACGACGGGGAGATCCACATGCTCCTCCGGGAAACGGTGACAACCGGATTCGCGTACAATTCGGAGCTCGCTGAGGAAGAACACACGTCCTGGGATGCGCTACTGAGAGACGAGTACAACGGGTACGTTTCGTTGTTGAACCGACCGCACTACCGATACACCAACGCGGCGCTCGCCCTCGGTCTGGACTTCTACGAGGCGCTCGAAGACGACAATCAGATGCAGGAGATCGAAGAGCTATTGGTAGAACAGAACAATCAAACGTTCAATTATTTTGAGGCTGCTGACACGATGATGCGGCAGCTTCAAAACGAGGAAGCCCACATCTCAGAGGCGTGGGGCGGACGTGTGTTTAGTCTCATAAACGAAGGACACGACCACATCGAGTACGTGATTCCGGACGAGGGGTGTGTCGTCGGTGTCGACGGGACGGGCATTCCAGCTAATGCCGACGAAGATAACCTAGAACACATTTACGACTACCTCAACTTCCAGTACCAAGAAGAAAGCCTCGAGACGTATCCGCAGCACACCAACTATGCGCCACCGATGGCCGACCCGCCAGAGGCGGTTACCGACTTACCGGGATGGACTGATAGTCTGTCCGACTTCGCTTTCACGGATTACGAAGCCCTCGATCCACACCACGAGGACATCATCGAGCGGCTCGAATTGATAAGGTCCGGTGACTATGAACCGTAGGAGACATTCAGGTGTCTTGAAATAATACTCCAGATAAGATAAACAAGGTAAATAATGATATTAAGAGTAGAAGGTTTGGTAAAACGCTACGGAGATTTAGTAGCAGTTGACGACATCAGCTTCGGAATCGAGGGAGGTGACTTCGTCACGCTGCTAGGACCGAGTGGTTGTGGAAAATCGACGATCCTTCACACGATAGCCGGATTCCTCGAACCGACTGAAGGGAACATCTACCTCCGCGGCGAGAACGTAACGGAGAGACCGCCGAACAAACGAAACATCGGGATGTCCTTCCAAAATACGGCGCTGTTCCCTCATATGACCGTGCGGGAAAACATCTCGTACGGACTCCGGATGCGAGACTACGACGTTCAGTCGTACGAAAACCGAGTCGACGAGATCTTAGAACTGATTGACCTCCCGGAACACGGCGAACACAACCCGAGCGAACTGAGTGGCGGGCAACAACAACGGGTTTCTCTCGGTCGGGCGATCGCCTTCGAACCCGACATTTTACTTCTCGACGAGCCACTGACCGGCCTCGATAGAGTGTTGCGCGAAGAGATGCGTTCCTGGCTCAAACAGATGCAGGCCGAAACGGATGTCACGATGCTCTACGTCACGCACGACCAGGCTGATGCGTTATCGATGTCCGATAAAGTGATCGTGTTACGGGACGCGAAAAAGCAACAGGAGGCGGATCCGAAGACGATTTACGAACATCCGGCAAACTCCTTCGTTGCAGAATTCGTCGGGAAGTCGACGAAATTCGAGGGGCAGATCAAACAGAACGGCAATAGAGCCGAGATCGAAACAAGCGATTCGAAAATCGCGGTTGATTCCGAGAGGTATCGATCGTTCGGCGATCAGAACGAAAACGAACCTGTCACGGGATACGTTCGACCGGAGGACGTCGGGATCTCCACGAACGGAAATACCGACGGTCAGAACGCGTTCAGCGGATCTGTCGAAGAAATTCTCGATATGGGAGATCGGTCGGAAGTCACCGTCGTCGTCAGCGAGTTGGGGACGGTACTCGTCTACACGGAGCGATTCCCGGACTTTAATGAAGGAGACGAGATAACCGTCGAAATTCCGGATAACAAAGTGATGCTCCCATGAAGGTCGTCAGCAATCACCCCGTTCCGGAAGTCCTCTCGCGAAAGCTGACACACAAGACGATGGCGTTTCTGGGACTCGCGTGGGTTGGGCTGTTTTTTATCGGGCCGCTGTTGCTGCTTGCTATAGAAAGCTTGAATATGAGCGGAAGCGGCGGTGTCTTCGAGTCGTACGTACGTTCGCTCAACGAACCGTATCGCGGCGCATTTGTTCGTTCGTTCATATACGCCGGCGCTACGATGATCGTCGCACTGGTGTTATCGTACATCATTGCCTACTATCTGGTCTATATTACGGAACGACCTGCTCTGATGATGGCGCTGGTACTGATGCCGCTGTGGGTCGCGTACATCATCAGGTATTTCGGAATAATGACGTTTTTCGCGCCGGTGGGCCCGCTGTCGCTGATTACTGACGACGTCCCGCGCGTCCTCTACTCCTCAACCGGCGTCGTGATCGGTCTCGCGAACGTCTTTATTCCGTTTGCGGTGTTACCGATTTACAATTCGATGAACACAATCGATAGCGAGTACATCCACGCGTCACGGATGCTCGGTGCCGGGTATTTCAGAACGATAGCGAACGTCGTCATCCCGCTGAGTCTCCCCGGGATCGTCGCGGCGGGACTAATCGTGTTCATCCTCTCTGCGGGCTCGTACTTAGCACCGGTGCTCCTTGGAGGACCAGAACAGACGATGATCGCGAATCAGATCGCGATTGCGCAATTGGAGGCGGGAAACTCTCAGCTTGCAGCATCGTTGTCGACGATCTATACCGTTTTGCTGCTCGTCGGACTACTACTATTTAACTCCATCCTCGATCTCCAGGAGGTGTTCGCGAGGATATGAACACCGACCGAATCGCCCACACTGCCGTCGTTACAGGATCTGTCTTGGGATTCCTCTTTTTGATTACGCCAATAGTTATGGTGATATTAACGTCTCTTACGACCGAGCGGTATCCGACGCTACCCTATAACGGTCTCACTCTCGACTGGTACGTCGAAACGTTCACTGACAGGCAGGTTGTCAGTTCGATACTCGTGAGTTTTTACGTTGGGACGGCCGCTGGCATCCTCGCAACTGTCGTCGGCACCGTCGCTGCGTTCGGATTCGTCCGGGGCGACTTCCCGTACAAAGAAGAGCTATCGACGGTCATCTTGCTTCCGATGGTGATCTCACCAGTGATCGTCGGTTTCGCGCTTATTCGGTACTTCAGTCTGACTAATCTCCCGAGTGGATACCCGGCGTTGATCGTCGGTCACACCACGTTGACGCTCCCTTTCGTATTCTTGCTGGTCCGGTCGCAACTGTTGACGTTCGATCGAGACCTGGAACGGGCGTCGAGAATGCTCGGAGCGGATCGGCCACTTACGTTCATGAACGTTACGTTACCGTTGATGGCTCCAGGTATCTTGGCCGGATTCTTTATCGCATTCATCCTTTCATTCGGTGAATTTACCGCGTCGCAATTCTTGGTTGAACCTGGGCTCAGAACAATCCCGATTGTCATCTACAACATGCTCGTTACCGGGCTCACGCCCGTAGTGAGCGTGGTCGCAACAGTGCTTGTCGTTATGATGTTACTTCTCGCAGCGATCGCCGAGTATCTTTCATAGCTTTCGCTTCTGCGTTCTACCGTTGTAACTGAGTTTCGATTAGAAATATATCATATAAAGGCGGGCGTCGAACACCCTGCCGGGCGTCGCCGTCCACTCGCGTTCCAAAACCTCATCAAATTCTGTTGCATGGCATTCGCTGAACACGTTTGTGAGAAGCTTGGTCAAACTATAGTAGCCGCTGAAACGATTTACATATTGATCGCATAGCCGTCGTGCGATCGGGTATGCATTGACTTTTAGCGACTACTATAGCTATAGACCTAAAATTCGGTCTTGATATCACAATCTTCAAACCGTGAAGAACCGCCCTAGTCGGGTATTTCTATATCACTTGACGAGAAACGTCGGTAGTTCTCATCGGATCAGCTGGTAATAATAACTGACAGGTTAGATTCTCAGAAAGCGTCTGAGGGGGTGTTGTGCAATTCTTATACCACCAGATGGCCTGCCACCAGATTTGAATCCTCAGAATGGGGCAGATCGAAAAACAGTTTCATATACTTATAATTTGAGTTACCCGAATCAATAACTCTCGAATGTAGTATAAATTACATAAGTGATGGCAAACGAGTTAGAAATCTTCTCCTTCGAACCTCTCTAAGAGAGTCCAAATTCTGAATGTTCTTGGATCGTGTGAACTGAGAGACTGCTGACCAAATATCGCGTTTCAAATCATCTTCAGCGGCCAACAACGCTCCTAAGCTCCTGTTCGAGATCATCGAGATCGATCGATCGAACGTTAATTTCGGCGCCATATCGCTCTTTATATCCGGATCCGGTCAGGATTGTAACTACGTCGTCGTCCGCTTTGATGTGACCCGAACTCGACAGATGGCGAACACCGGCCAGTGAAACAGCGCTTGAGGGTTCAACGGACGTTCCCGCCTTCGTCGATAGGTGTGCCATCGCGTCACGGGTCTCGTCATCCGGCACGGAAATGACCGCGCCGCCGGTATCACGCGCTGCCTCGAGCGCTCGCGTCCCACTCGGCGGATCGCTGTTCGCGATCGATATCGCGATGGTTTCGTCCGCCGACACTGGCATTACTACCGCTTTGTCTTCCCGGTAGGCCATTGCAATTGGGTCGCACGCTGCCGCCTGAACGAAATAGAGTCGGGGGACGTCGTCGATCAGGCCGGCACACTCGAGTTCTCGAACTGCCTTCCAGACGGCGCTCGCCTGCCCGCCGCTACTGACCGGGAGGACGAGCGCATCCGGTTCGGCAGGGTGTAGCTGTTCGAGAATTTCGTAGGCAACCGTCTTCTGACCGGCGACTCGAAGCGGCGTGTCGGAGTTGACGAACATCACATCGGTCTCGAGTATGAGCGTCTCCGCGTACAGTCGGCCGTAGTCACCCTTGACGCGGAAAACGTGCGGGTCATGTCGGTTGATGAGCTCGAGTCGCTCCGGCGGGGTATCCACTGGCACGAAGACCGCACACTCGAGTCCAGCACTTGCAGCGTACGCGCTTGTACTGAGCGCCATATTGCCGTGGGAGACGGTTCCGACCCACTCATGACCGGTCTGTGCAGCGTAGCTGACGCCGACCGCAGTTCCACGGTCTTTGAAACTCCCCGTTGGGTTCTGGGCTTCGTTTTTCAAGTAAAGCGTACAGCCGACATACTCGTCCAGCCTATCCGCGCGGACGAGTGGCGTCGTTCCGGGAGGAATACCAACCGGATCAGACACCGGAAGGGTATCCACATATCGCCACATTCCGGCGGTCCACTCATCGTCGGGCCACCCCATACCGATCGGGTTGGTATCAAACCAGAGGGGCTCCCCGCACGTACAGCGCTTCCGGTCATCGATTTCGTACGCCTCCGCACAGTCGTAGCATCGAACTTGAGGGGTCATTACGGAAGTCATCTCACCGAGATGGTAAAATGCTTTGGCTCATCTGAAGCTGTGACTACTTCTTTTCCGTGTGGAAGACATAGTTGATTTCAACTTGGTCAGCAAGGAGAACATGAAAGAGATCTTTCTCCCAGACAAGGGGGGTTGTTGAGAGTATCTGCGTGATCAGCGGTAGCTAGGTAATTTTGCATGTCTACACTTCGATAATACAGGCCAATCAAGAAGGCGACGACGAGAAAGGGTGCACAACGCTATCAGTGCCCGAGCTGTGAGAGTATCTTCAACGATCTCACGAGGACGATTTTTGTTGAGCATCGGCTTTCCCCTCCCGAAGATATTCACATCATCCGGGAAATGGAAGAGAAGAAGATGGCACAGATTATTCGCCAGCTTGATCGATCCTACAAGTCAGTCGTAGACTTCGTTCATGAAGTTCAAGACGTTCTTAATACCGGCCCTAAGTTCGATCTTTCAGGTGTCTGTGAAGCCGATGAGTTCTACGTGACCGCTGGAGAAAAAGGATCAAGCAAGAAGATGAGCGAGAGCGTGGACTCTCAAAAAAGGACGCGAAACGTTCGAGTCAGACAAACTGCCAGTCGTGACACTCGTCCGTCGGAGCGACTGAGGAGTTCGGTTTCTCGTTCGAGAGGATCTTCAAGACGCGGACGGAGATATCGCCGAGTATAGTGATGGAAGCGTGATCCTGTGTACGGATCAGTACGACATTTTATGATGAAATTGAGGGGGATGACACGATTGATGGCCACTTAGCTGGGATGTATGAACCCTTCTGTAACGGTCTCATCATGCCTCCACTGAGCGTGACACTGCACATCAAGGACAGCAAATGACCCGTATCGGTTAATGTCGTGACTTTGAGTGTTTTTACCGACCGGTTCGATCACGACTGGTAGTATGCTGAGGCATGACCTCAATCGAAGAACGTGCTGTCGAGAGCGACATGCCCTGACTGCGGGCGCTGCTGCGCATTTCAGTGCAGCAACGCCCGCCAGAACCCCATCTTCAATCGGTCAAATGATTTGTAGATCGTGGTGTAGTCTGGGAGACTATCTCGATTAAGTTCAAGGACATCACGGATCTTGGCCATGTACTTCAGTCAATATTCGGTCTCATAGAAGTTGTGGTCCTCTTCGAGCCGGAAACAGTGGAGAACAACGTTAATCCAGCGGACTCGCCCGCGTACTTCCCCAACACTTGTTTGGATAGGTGATGACACCTCTCAACGAAGTCGAAGAGATCGACCCCCATGAACAAGAGTCGAGTTCCTTGATGTCACCCTTCTACTCCGAGATATCGGCTGATTCAATCGCTATTCAACACGGCAAGGCGTTGAACGCTCGCACGGAGTGGTCTGGAACTCTACGATCGGCTGGACCGGGGAACCGATGAGTTCGGCGGCGACTATCCGTTAATCATTCTGCTGATGCCCTCGGGCGACCACACCTAACCTGGACCGACCGCCAGTTCGAAGCGAGCAACCCTGTCATCATCGAACTATCGGGGTGCCGTCCCCGGTACTACTCGCCGCTCGCCCGGACGACGTTCGTCATAGATCCGTCAGCGGAACTCAAGCGCACGGCTGCCATCGGTTGTCGAGGAGATCGAAGCCGCGCTCGACGTCGCCGAACCTGGCGTCACCTGTGAGGCGGTCGAGAAGGCCTGGCGCGACGAGATCACGGAGTACGGCCTCTAAAATGAGGACCGCGTCAGCTACTCGATGGGGCTGGCTACCCGCCGGACTGGGGCGAACATACCGCCAGCATCCGCCCCTGCGATGAGACGGTGCTCGAGGGGGAATGCCGTTTCACATGATCTCCAGTATCTGGACGGACGCGATCAACTAAACGTTCTACGTCACCAGTAACTGAACCGAAACGTTTGCAAACTCCCACAAAAAATATTCACTGCGTAATTCCCGATGAGTACACCACCAACCCAGCAGGAATCCGAACTGGAGGAACAACTCGATTCGGCGCTCGTCACCGCCCGCCGACAGCTCGAGCGCGCCGCAACGCACGTCGACGTCGACGACGGCATCATCGAACGGCTCAAACACCCGACGCGTGTTGAGCAGGTGTCGGTCCCACTCGAGCGCGACGACGGTAGCGTCGACGTCTTCACGGGCTACCGCGCCCAGCACGACGACGTCCGCGGGCCATACAAGGGCGGACTCCGGTACCACCCTGAGGTGAACGCCGATGAGTGCATTGGCCTCTCGATGTGGATGACCTGGAAGTGCGCCGTGATGGATCTTCCCTTCGGCGGCGGGAAGGGCGGCATTTCCGTCAACCCCAAGTCGTTGAGCGAGGAGGAAACCGAGCGGCTCACCCGTCGGTTCGCCGAGGAGTTACGCTACGTCATCGGACCAACGACCGACGTTCCGGCGCCCGACATGGGGACGGACGCCCAGACGATGGCCTGGTTCATGGACGCCTACTCGATGCAGCAGGGCAAGACAATCCCCAGCGTCGTCACTGGGAAGCCGCCCGTCGTCGGTGGCAGCTACGGCCGTGAAGAGGCACCCGGCCGTTCGACGGCGATTGTCGCCCGCGAGACCGTCAACTACTACGGCGGCGACCTCGAGGATACCACGGTCGCCGTTCAGGGATTCGGGAGCGTCGGCGCCAACGCCGCCCGCCTTCTCGAGGAATGGGATGCTAGCGTCGTCGCCGTTAGCGACGTCAACGGCGCTATCTGCGATCCGGACGGTCTCGACATCGGATCGATCCCGACCCACGAGGAAAAACCGGAGGCTGTCCTCGAGCAGGATGCGCCTGAGTCGCTCACCAACGAAGAGATCCTCGAACTCGACGTGGACGTGCTGATCCCTGCCGCGGTCGGCAACGTCATTACCGTGGACAACGCCGACAGCATCTCGGCCGAGATCGTCGTCGAGGGGGCGAACGGCCCGACGACGTTCGCCGCCGACACCATCCTCCAAGAGCGCGGCGTTCGCGTGATTCCGGACATTCTTGCCAACGCAGGTGGCGTGACGGTGAGCTACTTTGAGTGGCTCCAGGACATCAACCGGCGAAAGTGGAGTCTTGGGCAGGTCAACGAGGAACTCGAGGAGAAGATGCTCGACGCCTGGGAGGAGATTCGAACGGAGGTCGAGGCAAAGGATCTCAGCTGGCGCGACGCGGCTTACGTCGTCGCGCTCTCGCGGATCGCGGAAGCGAAGGCGAAGCGCGGCCTTTGGCCGTAACTCGAGGTGTTGCCATCGCACAGAAACCGTTTTCTCACATCGATCTAACACAGTTCTTCCATACTGTCCGTATCGACCGCATTCGATCTTGATTCTGTAAGAAAAAGCTGACAAGGACACCCTCTTCGACCGGGTCCAGCATCTCCTCTTCGGTCGAGGAATCGCTGTACGGCGCTATACTGTTGAGGGCCGTTCTGATCACACTCGTTTTGTCGATACCTCTCTGTAGCCGTCAGCTGTCTCCTAAGAACATCCGTTTTCTCATACACTGCTTGTACTGCATAACGGAGGTAGTCGGTCAAGGCTTGTTTCTTCTGCTCTATTGTGCTCTGTAGGATCGCTAGGCGATGCTGTGATTAGCCTACTATCGTCGGAGAATAGTCAACCATTGGACTAGTATTTGGAATCCACCGCAGTCTCTTGTTCTTACAGAAATCTGTCATCTGGCCTTCAGCATCAGGGAAATATTCGTCAAGATGGCTCTGGTAAATCACTAAACGGTGTCGGCTTAGTCCGTTAGAACTAGGGAGTTGAAGCGGGAAGCTTCCGATGTTCATGTCGAAGATTTCCCTCTTCACTGGAAAGGTCGTGACGTTGTCTAAAAATGCTGTTGGTGGCTAAGGCGAAGTCGCCGCCCCGCAGGGTGGCGGCGGCTTCGCCGACTACGCCGTCGTTTCGCTCCACTGTCTCCGGATTTACCTGGAGAAATCCTACCGGGAAGCACTTGATCTGCCTTAGCGAGATGCCACAAATACTGGTGGAGATCGGCCTCGACATAGCCGATCTCCCACATCACTCGACGCTAGTGAAGGCCTTTGACAGGATCAAAATTGCCGTCTGGCGAGTGTTGCTGTGCTTGTCAGTTGCACGAGCCATCAGGTCGAGCGGCAATGGATGCGACGTTTTTCGACCGCGAAAACGCGAGTAAACACTGCTGCCGTCGCACGAATTGCCGCGTGCAGACGCTCAAAACCACCGCGCTCATCGATACAGCCACACAAGTCGTCCTCGACATTCATTGTACGACCGAGAAACGCACGACACCCGCGACTGGTAACTATTACGCGAGAAGCTCAGTGAAGAGGGTGTGAGACCGGTGATCAAGCACCGTGGGTTCCGTCCTATCGATCCGCGCGTTGTGCGCGCGATCGATAGGGCTCTCTACGGCCAGAAAGCCTGTCTGAGACCGTATTCTCGGTGATTAAACGCATGCTCGGCGATGCCGTGGTGCGCAAAGCGGGTGTTGAGAGTTCCGTGAAATCGTCCTGATGTGTGTCGTCGACAATATCAAGCGTGCTGTGAGTTAGGCGATTGCACCATTTTATGGCGATTCACCACGGCCAATTTAGAAACTTGAATCCGAAAACTCTATCGCTAACTTGCCTCCCCCGTTACCATCAGAATTCTATCGATATTCACACGATGAATCAATAGTCGATACCTGCCCTGAAACCGAAACCTTTCGAAGGGTGTTCACAAATAGTTAGATAGGATTCGAGTTGATGAGATCATATAGCAAAAGTTGGAACAAAAATTGGACATGGATAGCCGTGATCTTCCTGTTTATTCTGGCTGAAGCGATCACCACACAGGCTAGAGGGCCAATTCTCGTCAGCTTGGAACGCGCTTTCGGGGTCTCAGAGGCCGCACTCGGACTGGTTGCTCCGGCTGGAACCATTGGATTCCTTGGAGCGATACTCGTGACTGGACTCCTTGCAGGCCGCATTAGCGTTCAACGAACGATGGTGCTCGGCATCGCCGGCGTTATCGGTTCGCTGCTCTTGATGGCAATTGCTCCACACTATCTTCTGTTTCTTGTGGCGTTGCTCGCCCAAGGGTCGGCCTCTGGCGCGTTTCGAGGGGTTGATCGAGTCGTTCTCAGTCACCTCTATCCCGATAACCGTGGGAGGATGTACGCTGCCTATACCTTCGTCTGGGCTATCGGGGCCGTCCTCGGTCCACAGCTCGTTAGTGGTATTCTCACACTCGCGGACTGGCGTAGTGTCTTCGTTATCATTGCTATCTGTTTTTTGCCAGCTGCAGTCCTCGCACGGCGACACAACCTCCCTTCCATGGACGCAGAACGAGCGTTGTCCAAAAACGGTCTTCAAATTCTGCTCCGCCGGCCGCCAGTTGTCTGTGCCTGTATCAGTATGGTCCTCGTCGGGGCGCTTGAGGGGATTATGTTTACTTGGCTCGCATACTATGCGGGTGGATTCTACGATACGGTGACTGCAAACCTGCTTTTATCAATATATCTATTAGCATACCTGCCTGCACGACTAGTATATATGTATGTTGTCGACCAGGTTCCGTACCTGTTACTCTTGGTCTTAATGATGCTTCCTGTGGCACCAGCACTCGCAGTTGCATTTTCGGGCTTCATTGGAATTCCGTTGTTCACTGTTGTTTTCATTGCTGGTGCGGGGATCTCAGGAGGATTTCCATTACTCTCCGCGTACGCTGTTGAGGCAGCTCCGGAATACAGTGGACCACTGAATGCACTGACAAATGGATCATTGTATGTGGGAATGTCGACCGCACCTGCTGCAGTCGGGCTTCTTGCAGAGGTTTACGGTATTAGGAAGGCCCTCTCGGTGACGGTATGTTTGACAGTTGCCCTCATAATCTCGATCGTGATTACGTGGTTCTGGACCGGAACAGCAGACGCATCTACTCCAAACACAATGGCGGAGTAGTCGAATCAGTAACGTATGAACGCACGTTACGGTACCGAAGGGCGAGATTCTACGACCTAATCGCTTCTCAAACTAGCCTAACGATAGTAAACATTAGAAGTAGTTGCTTGCTTTGGAGGGGCCTTGTTTAGACGATCAGTTTCGGGAGGGTTGAGTGCCACTTGCTCAAAAAGCCGTCGCTTGCGGGCCCGAACCGGCTTACCAACCGGACAAAGACGGGTATGCTGACTGGGTGATTCTCGCCATTCAGACGCTAAAAGAGTGTCTCGGACAAACCTACAGGAAACTGCTAGATGTATTCAAAGAGATGCCGAGAATAGTGAAAACGCTTAGGTTGGCGGCTGAGACGTTGCCGCACTTTGCTATGGTTTGTGTCTGGAAACAAGACATACCGATGAAGCGGTAGCGAACAATTCTTAAGTCATCCATTGAATTACATGATCTTGGTGACGTCCAAGCGATTGATGCAACCGGTGTGGATCGCGTCCAAGCCAGTCAGCAGTACGCGAAGCGGACGGATTTTGCGTTTGAAGCTGTGAAAACGTCGCTGCTCATCGACTGCGAGACCAGCGCAATTCTAGATATACACTGCTCGATGAAACAACCGCACGACACACAGGTTGGCTGGCAAGTGATCGTGCGGAATCTCAACGAATTGGACACTGTAGTGGCCGATAAGGGCTACGATTGGGAGATCCTTCATACGAAATTGTAAGAAAAAGGTATCACGCTGCTGATTCCAACGCGAGAGAAAGCTTTGATGAGCACTGTATAGTTTAGCACCTCTGCTGGCGGTCGTTTGTTGAGTGACTGGTGCGGTCGCTGTGTATTATAGTAGTGGGCAAATTGTTCAAGTCATTCTCTGGCGCTCGCCCGACTGCCGACCCACGATTTATGGAAGCGGTCGATTCGCATTTTGAGAGTGTGAAACCATTTTTAGATGCGGTTTCGATCGACATAGTCGAGTGACCGCTCAATCCTAATCGGGAGAGGGCAGCCAGATATACAGCACCATCGACGAGAAACTCAGCATCGGAGAGATCGTGTTTCTCGGCGAGTCCATGCAGAAACGCAGCAGCTAGATCGGTGCCTCGCCGTCCAAAGAGTACTATGTCGAGAATGAGTTTCGTGGCAAGGTCTATTGCAGCGTACATCCAAGATTGGTCGCCGTTAATCCTGACAGCGGTTTCGTCAACCGCGACCCGCGACGGCTGTGCCGTCGGCGGGTCTGGAACGCTGTCAGCCAGCCGATGTACCCAGTGCCAAATTGCTTGTGAGAGCGTTCTACGCCAAGTGAGCGAAAAATCACTTGTGTCTCTCGAAGCGAACAACCAGTCGCGTGGAGCAGGACGGCGACGCCCGTCAGGGCGTTCGCCGTCCGCTCACGCTCCCAACGGTCATCAAATTCCACGAGAGCGGACACCGCGTCAGCTAATGGAGCTGGGTATTCGACTCCATCTTGCTGGTCTCTCGCTTTCGAATACCGTTCGAGAATTAGAGAAGTTCGGTGCCGAGCGCAGTCGCAAGGCAGTCCACGATTGGGTTCACAAATGAGATCTACAGCCGGCAGTTGACGAGGAACCGAATCACGTTGCGCTTGACGAGACGGTGATTCAACTCGACGACCATCGCTATTGGCTGTACACTGCTGTCGATCCAGAAACAAACAACATCCACCATACACGGCTATATTCGACGACTACGACCGCATTGACAGAGCGGTTACTGCGGGAGCTCACTGAGAAACATGACCTCGACGATGCCGTGTTTCTCGTCGATGGAGCAAAACATCTCCAGACTGCCCTCCGTCGATCTGGGCTCCGATTTCGATACGAAAAACATGGAAATTGGAACAGTGCTGAACGTGTCTTTTGTGAGATAAAACGCCGTACTTCTTCGTTCTCAAACTGCTTTAGTCATGCAAAACCATCAACAGCAGAATCGTGGCTCCAAGCCTTCGCCGTCTGGCACAATGCTATAAACTAAACACGACCGCCCAAAGTGGACAAAATGTTATATTCCTTGAGTCTCGAGCGGTCTATATGCTTAGAAAAACCCTAAGTGCTGTTGGAATAATTGCTGCCGGAATCGTACTGTATTGCACTCTCGGAACTGAGGACGAGACACCCGACCGCGACGAGCGTAGACAATCGGTCACTATCGAAACGGCGTCGCGTGAGGAACTGTACAGGCCGGATGATCGTGGCTCGTCACATGGGTCTCGAGACGAGTTCAAACGAGACTTCGTCGATCACCGCCGGGAGAAAGAGGACGAAGAGGACAACTAACTACTCCCGCACCCGTTCAAGAACAGCCTCTGGCGTCTCCCCGACGTTGTTGGCGTCCTCGACGACTAGGTAGTTGAGAATCATATCAGAGCTAGTTATGAGCAAACCAAAAACTAGTAAGTAGACTTAAGAAATCCCACTTATTATTCATATGTAATGTCTGACATTGGTGAAGTGCTTACTGCAGCTATGGTGTTAGTAGTGGGCGGTGGTGTGATTGCTGTTATGGCAGGAGCGAATGCCACAGTTGTTTCTGACCTGATGGCAAGCGGTATTACACTCATAGTTTATGTTGCAGTCATTGCTATCTTTGCTCTAGTTCTGATCAATCTGGTTAAAGACATTTAAAACTCACACAATGACTATCAAATCAACTCTGTCAGATATCAGGAAAGAAATGAAGAAAGATGGACTTGATCTACTTGAGCAAGTATTGGTTCTGATAACCGGGGGAATTCTTGGAGGGAAGGGCCTTAGCTTGGCCAATTCTGATCTCCCTATATTATACGAATTTGGCGCCTATATGGTACTATTTGCAATTGGAATGTTTGTACTTGGGACAACACACTTCGTAATCTCATTTCAGAGAGTTGTAAACTCGGAAAGAGAAGAGAACTAATCGTCTACAGGGCAGTGTGATCAGCTCCGTATCGAGCCAATCGAGGAATCTGGGGAGGGTGATATAGGGCTTCTTTCTCGTTTCGATCACCCCAATTCGCTCCTGGGTAAGGAAGTCGACCAGCAGCCACAGATTGTAAATGACGCAGCCAAATGCGAAATGGAACCATTGGACTTCGATTTCCTTTGACGTCGTCCACGCTGCACATTTCTTCACCGACGTGTAGGAGTTTTCAATCGCAGCTCGATCACTGTACTGCTCTATTTCCTTTCTTGCCCCCGTCGATCCAACGCGACCTCATCACGCACTTCGAGATTCGTTACAAACGGCTGCGGCGAGCCCCTCTCATTTAGCTAATAGATAGAAGCCGATCATACAGCCCGTGGAAGCGCCCGCTGTGTTAGCGAGACGGGCATGACTGGGTTGAATTCACAAAATCATCTAATCCATTCCTTCTTACCGTCAATTGTTTTCGGAGGAGAGTATTCATCGGGTACTTCAATCTCTATATCCACTAAAACCCCCGCTCTAGACTTACCCATGCTGTCGATGTTTAATGATTGGGTTCCACCTCCGCCTAATGCTTCATGCATGACGTAGTTTATAGCTTTGATTCCTGGGACTTCATATCGTTTTATTTCTCCTTTGACCAGTTCGTCATATGCCTCTTCGACCTTTGAAACCGTTAATTTTTCCAGAAGCAATTCGTAATCGCTTTCCCTATAGGGGATTACATAATCATTTGAGACATCTCCTTTGTCTCCTGAACGACCGAATGCTATTTCTTTGACTTTGATTTTCTTGGACATTAGGCCACCTCTGTATCAACAGCGGGGGTAGGATCATCCAGTTCCACCGTTGAAAATTCGACTTCCGTAGACACCTTTTCTCTCGAAATCAAGGTAGAATGAACCTCGGTAATGTGTTGAACATCCTGTCGGACACCACCTGCACCGACCGGGCCGAAGAGAGCATCTGGTATCATCATACCGCAAAACCGCTCTGCATCCTCCCTATCATTGAACTTCGCTGCAACCCGTACTCGCAATTCATTCGGGTCACACTCTGGTTCTGGTGCAGCCGGACCGAAGATAGAGTCCACACCTATTATATCTATTCTGAATTCTTCTATATTAACTTTATTCCTTATATTATTTATCCCATTAGTGAGACGGGGTTTTACCATTTCCTCTACATGCAGTTTCGCTTTTTTGTATGTATCTGGACCGGCCCAACCGACCTCCACTTCAGCTTTGTAGCCAGCACTGGAACTTCCATTAACCTTTAGCATATTAGGCCTCGGCTTTCCCCTTGAGCCATAAACCTTCACTTCGTCTTCCCCTATTTGCTTGAGTTTAACGTTACTTATATCAAGTACCACATCTGGCATGTAGTAATTTTCAGGATCTTCTACTTCGTAGAGCAGTTGGGAAGCGACACTGAGTTCTGTAACTACACCTCCCGTTCCATTAGGTTTAGTAATGATAGCATCTCCATCCTCTGAAACCTCTGCCAATGGGTTGCCAATATGATGGAGGTCAGGAACTTCAACATACCCTGGATAAGCGAAATTGCCGCCCGTTGCATGACCACCACATTCTAACAGATGGCCAATTGTATATGCATCTGCTAATTTTTCCCAATCGTCCATCATCCAATTGAATTCATAAATTAGAGGCGCTGCGAAAAGAGCAGCATCACTAAACCGTCCTCCGATTATGACATCTGCATCATTTTCTAGAGCTTCGATAATTGAGTCTACTCCTAGATAGGCGTTAGCTGCTAATAGGTCCTTATTTCGGTCCATCGGACCTGTAGCTCCAGTCATAGGTCCATCGGTCCCGAAATCATTTGGCTCAAGGATATCGACTACATTATCGCCTGTAACCGTCGCGACTTTTACGCCATCACAGCCCTGGCTTGCAGCGATCTCTTCAACCCTTTTCCCAGCTGCTGTAGGGTTTGCCATGCCAAAACTACCAATGATGGTTGTGTCATTTTCCCAAGCGATAGGTAATACCTTGCTGAAAAACTCATCTAATTTTGGCCCATATCCTTTATTTGGATCCTCCCGCATACGATTCATCGCCCTAGAAAGCGAAACTTCTGCCATTCGGTCACAGCAGAGATATTCGACATTTCCCTGGTCAACCATGGTTACGGCAGCAGATGTCTTATCTCGTTCGTGGGCACTACCAGCGCCTATTCGCACGGTCTTTTGATCTACCATTGTCGCATGTTATCATATGAGGTGATTATGCTTATTACTTTCGCTGGTTTAGGAGCGATATCACTTTCATTTGACTCTTATGATCTGGATTTGTAATTCAATTCGCATTCAATAATGGAACTATCTAATATGTGGCGGATGTGGAGTATGTTATGCTTTTTCGACGGTTGGGAAACTTCTAATTTTTTCAATATTTTTCCCGGTTAAAAACACTGTTGCGGCAATAATTACCAACAATAGATTATATATGGGTACGTTCCAGATCATTAGAAGAATTCCCAGAGTGGTTAACACTATACCAATTAAAACGCGAGTGTACCAACTCATATTTTCTCCAGGATAATTCAAACCAATAGCCAGCGAGATAGCACCCGCTAATCCAAATACTCCAGATACTAAAGTACCAGTCGTTATATCAGCCGTAATAATCTCAGGTCTGTAAATAAACATAAAGGGTATTACAAAGATAGGGGCAGAGATCCTCACTGCTTCTACGCACGTTCGCCAAAAATTGGACCCTGCAATTCCCGTTGCAACAACAACGGACGCTGCGATTGGGGGCGTGATTGTCGACAGGTTTGCGGCATAAAGAACGAAGAAATGTGCGGCGAGATCTGGAATCTGGAAGCCCCGAACGATTGTTGGAGCTATTAAAATCGCCACAATAAGATATGCTGCTATCGTTGGCATCCCCATACCTAATAAAATACATATGATTAGGGCAAGAACTAATGTTATTTCTAAAACACCACCTGATAAATCTAACAAAGCCAATGTTAGAGCGGACGGGGTACCGGTAGCCATCAATAAATCAATTGCCAAGTTTAAAACAGCTACAATTAATGCAATTGGTGCGATGATTTTTGCACCAATTACAAGTCCATCAATAGTTTGCAAAAGTGTTCCTTTAATTGTTTCCCGACTACGATCATATATAATCGGAATTCCACATCCAAATACGATCATAGAAATTACGGTATATAGGCCAACAACAGGAATAGAATATTCAGCTACTCCCAAGTAATATATCATGACTACGACAGGTAGTGTAAATCTCAACAAATCAATCCAACTTGGGTAGGATGTAGTGGCTGGGCCTTCGTCGTCTGCAATAGTATCAATATTTTCTAAAAGCCTATCTGCTGTCTCTGAATCCAACTCTCGAAGGGCCGTGTAATGGACTGCAATCATTATCGACACGAAGTATATAACGCCAGGTATGAAAGCTGCAATAACTACATCCCAATAGGAGATACCCAGCAGCGATGCCATTAGGAATGCAGATGCCCCCATAATGGGGGGCATTATTTGTCCGCCATTGGATGCTGTTGCCTCGACAGCCGCTGAAGATTCAGGACTCATTCCAGATTCCTTCATCAGCGGAATGGATATATTCCCCGTGATTCCTGTATTAGCAGTAGCACTCCCATTAATCGTCGCCATTGCCATGCTACCTACAACTGCCATCATAGCAATACCTGATCGGCTATATTTCGCAACCTTAGAAGCACCTCCAAAGATTAGATTAAAAGCACCATATGATTGCATCAATCCCGCCCAAAGGAAAAACAGAGCTACCCAAGCGGCGACAACCTGTGTTAAACTCCCGAAAATACCATCCATCTCTGTCACAGAAATTTGTAATATTCTGAAGCCTCCTATCCCAGCGTGCCGAAATACGCCTGGGAAGGCGGTACCAAAATAGGCATAGAACCCAGCAACAAGAACTATAAGAGGAAAGGCTAAACCATATTCTCTATAAACTAGATAGAGGGCAAATACAATAACCATTATAGCAAATATATAATCTATGTCTGTAGCGTATCCAATTCTTTGTCTAGTTAATTCAGTATAATTATATAATAAATAAAACATAGATGAAGCACTCAATAAGAGTGCGAAATTTAGAAGCCACCTATCATATTGGAGTATATCTTCATCAGATAAATACAAATTGCTAAAGCAATAAATTATTGCTGATAGAGATATAAATATGATGGCGAGTTGGCCCCTGAGCATGATTGTTGTGTGGGCATAGCCAATCACTATAGACCAAAATAAAATAACTAGAGATACGAATATTAAATTTTCAGTACTTTGATCATTCTGAATGCTATTTGTATCCATAGTGGTTAGTTTAAAAATTTGTATATAAATTATCTATTCTCTATCTCTGACTTCGCCTTCTTCCCAATCATCCTCCCAAGCATCCCACTCTTGGAGTGCCTGAGCGAATCCTGGATGGACAGGGTAATCAGGAAGAATTCCTGCTGCTAATTCTTCAGGATCTTCGAACCCTGGTCCGATAGCATCGGAATCTTTAAATACATCTGCATGTTCGTTGAGCGTTGTGACAAGTTCGTAAACTACGTCTTCCTCTAAGTGCACCCCGAAATACTTTACGTACCAAACGAGGACACCTGGGACTTCATCCATGCCTAGATCCTGTTCAAAGAGGGAGAGATCAGTCATAGGGACATCTCTACCAGTCTCTTCCTGAATAGTCTCTCTCTGGTCGTCAGACATTTCTAATGCCTTTAAATCAACTCTCGCATCGGTCTCAGTTACATATCCAGCGAGGATATCATCTCCTTCCCCCTGATTGATAGTGTCATTGAGTATTAGAGCATCAATTTCTCCTTCAGCCGTAGCACCAGCTATGTCATCAGCGGCAACATCAACAACGTTCATTTCATCCCATAACCCAATTGCCTGGAAATAGTTGCGGCAAACGTATCGAGTGGATGCATCCGGCCACATTGGCCACACATTAGCTCCGGCTAGATCGTCATATGTATCGATATCAGTGTCCTCCCTAGCTACTGCAAATAGCCGGACTCCACCACTTGCGAACCCTTGATATGGAGGGTTTTGAATCGTATCTTCTTCATATGCATCTTCTTGAGCCTGAGAAGCCATATATTCATAGTCTGTTGTGGAGAAGAAATCTATATCTCCCTCGTCATATAAACGGTAACTTGCTACTGTTCCCCCAGTTTCTTGCACAGTAATATTTATTGAATCGCTGTGGTCGTTCATTATTTGTTGATATACTAACGCCTTCTGATAGGTGTTTGTTCCGGACCCTCCACCACCAATCACCAGATCGATCTGATCATCATCCCCCAAACACCCAGCTGTGAGCCCTAACATTCCAGTAGTTGCTGCTATTCCAGTTCTCCTGAGGTAATCTCGTCTACCATAGGCTGGCATGGTATGACACAACAAGTTATATTGTCTTAAGTCTATCGTCATCTTTAGAGGTTATGAGAACACACTGATAGGGGAGTTACATATCCCTCTAAATCACATCGCAGATTACACCCAAAATTTTATTCTTATAATATATAATTTTTATTTTATATTAGAAAATATAATTTGACTTAAATGTGGTCTTTCACTAATTCGGGAATAGTAAACGGTGTCTCTGTAACAAAAGCCCCTGCATCGGAAAGGATTGATAGCTTATCCTTCTCCAAGTCAGAAATTGCGCCGGCATGCCCCATCTGTTTCCCGGACGGCGCAGACCGACCTACGACAGTAGCGAAAACAGGTGTATCGATATCCTGAATAGCCATAGCTGCACGCTCTTCGAAGGTCCCTCCAATTTCTCCTGCATAAACAATGGCATCTGTTTCCGGATCTTCGTCGAACTCCTGAAAAACTATGCTGGGAGGGGTTCCAACATACGGATCTCCCCCGACGCTGAAGACTGTCGTTTGACCGATTCCCCGGGAACTAAGAAGGCCAGAGATCTCCATTGAGAGTGTGCCACTCCTCGTTACCACGCCTACAGAGCCCGTTGTATATCTTGAGTCATCTCCTCCCAAAAGTGAAGCAGATGCTTTACCGGGAGAAAGAACACCAAGCGTGTTTGGTCCGATGAGTCTTGTATCTCGTGCACGTGCATAAGCAATGAACTGAAGTGAATCATGGATCGGTACGTCCTCAGTGATTACTACTACTACTTCGATACCTGCCTCAATAACCTCAAGGCATGCTTCCTTCACGTAGGGTGCAGGAACAAGAACCAAAGAGGTATTTGCATTTTTTTGGTCCAGTGCTCTTGCGACAGTGTCGAATACAGGTACGCCAGCTATTTCCTCACCTTGCCTACTAGGTGAAACCCCTGCTACGACATCCGTCCCATGTTCTTTCAGACGCGGGATAACCGCTTCTGCATAGCTACCGATTCCTTGGATGAGCAAACTTGTATCCTCATTTATATAAATAGCCATTATATTCACCTCTCCCTCTGGAGGTCAACAGCAATTGAAGCAGCTTCGGGCAGATCGTCTGTAGCAGGCACGTTATTCTCCTTGCATCGGCTAATCGCTTTTTCTTCATTCGGACCGTTAAATCTGGCAACTATTGGTATCTGAGGATCAGTAGAAAACAGAATTTGATTTGCTACATCATTACAGTCAATAAGTGATCCAGAGATGTTTACGATCACAACGTCTACATTCCCTTTATTAAAATATTTTATATACTCTTTAAATTTCTTTTCTTTAAAACTAGTGCCGTGAATATCAATGAAAACACCCATCTCCTCGCCCTCCCCAGTTACCAAGTCGATCAGAGCTAATCCAGTTCCCGCACCTGTGGTGAAGATACCGATATTCCCACCACCTTCTCGCAAATATACTTCCTGCTCTTCTGCAAACCTTTCTAATCCCGTCAGTGATGAATGGATAGCGGAATGATCTTGCCGAAATGCAGATACGCCATCAACTACACATTTAGAATCTAAAGCTATCAACACACCATCATTAGTTATACCGATGGGATTTATCTCTAATAGCTTCAGATCGTTGTTTATG
This sequence comes from Natronorubrum halobium, assembly GCF_051351675.1. Classification (NCBI taxonomy): domain Archaea; kingdom Methanobacteriati; phylum Methanobacteriota; class Halobacteria; order Halobacteriales; family Natrialbaceae; genus Natronorubrum; species Natronorubrum halobium. The sequence continues at coordinate 85,455 of NZ_CP195597.1, read as the reverse complement.
AATATTTCCCACATTTTTTCTAATATGTGTTCATATAATATATCCGGTGAGAGGTCATCCAGTTCTGATTTAGATATTTGCGATGTTATATGCCGTGCATGATATTCACGTAACCCGATTAAAGGATCAATTTGGATTTCTGCTTTGAATTTGTCTGCAACGGATTCAATATCAGAGCCCCCGCTTTCAGAAAACAGAAGGAGTGGATTCGAAGTATCACCATTTGCTGAAATAGCAAGGTAGATTTCGTAGTCTGTAGGAATTGCTTCTTCAACCAACACTCGTTCGACAGTATGTCCCTCAATAGTCGATCCAAGTAGGTCCTCAATAGATTGTCTTGCTTCTTCAGGTGAATCAACAAACCTAATGCCTCCCTTTTTTCCACGACCCGATACAGGGACTTGAGCTTTAACAACAATAGGTAATTCGACTTCGAAAGAAATAGCTGAAATATCTGTACCAGATTCGATCAACTTGTTTTCCGGAACTCTAACACCTTCATTCTGGAACTGTTGTTTACCTACCCATTCTGGGAGTTCTTTCATCTCTTTTAGATATACTAAGGGCGATGTATTTAACACTTTTGTCAAAAAAGCGTAGAGGTGGTTAAATAATCGAGGGGAATCCCTTTTCTTTGAGTGCTTTCGCAATTGTGTTCTTTTGAATCTCATCGGTTCCCCCTCCTAGTCGGCGTCCTCGTGCTAATCGGTAGAGGTACTCTATGGAATGTCCTTGTTGATAACCATTTGCACCGTGGACTTGTAACGCCTCACTCACGATTTTCTCAACCATTTGTGAAGAAAATAATTTCGCGATGGAGGTTTGGAATCGATCGAGACCATCGGATCCATTCTGGACCGTGGTGATCGCGTCATAGGTCAGTGCTCGAGAGGCTTCAATTTCGCGGGCCATATCCGCCAATTTCCATTCCATCCCTTGGAAGTCACCAATCGGCTCACCAAACTGTTCCCGCTGTTGTGCATACTCTAAGCTTTGGTCTAAAGCACACACCGCGATTGTGTTAGAGACAGACGCACTTCCTATCCGTTCCCAATTCAATGCTTTGAGCTGTTTCTTGAAGGCGTCTCTCCCCCGAGTCAAAACATAATCCTCTGGGATGAGGACGTCTTCCAAATAAAATTGAGTCTGAGTATCGCCAGCCATATTGGTGAAATGATTACCTACCTCGATTCCGGGGTTATCGAGTTCCACAATGACAGTTCCTAATCCCTCGGGGAATTTTACCCAGACCACCGCTGTCCGAGCATCTGGTACACCACTTACCCACGTTTTCTCACCGTTTAGTACAATTCCATCTGCGGTTTCCTCTGCAGTGGTGGTCATCGATTGTACATCTGAGCCGGCTTCAGGCTCAGAGATAGCAATAGCCATAAATTCTTCTCCAGCTAGGACTGGAGGTAAGAACTCTTCTTTCACAGTTTCAGTACCGAACATCTCTACAGCTCTGGGAGCAACAAGACATTGTTGAGAAAGGGCAAATGCTGTGTCCGGACAGATCCTCCCGATAACCTCGATTTGTAGCATTGCTTCAAGCTCCGTCATGCCTGCTCCCCCATACTTTTCTGGCATGTTTAGCCCAAGATAGCCTTGGTCGGCCAATAGCTGGAGATTTTCCCATGGGCGTTGCCCTTCCCAGGTAAAGGCGTTCTTTTCAAAGTGGTCCTTCGCAATACGTTTTATAGATTGCAAGACCATCTGCTGTTCTTGAGAAAGCATTTCACTATTCATCGGTATCCAGATAAACAAATATACGCCATCATGTTTATAAATTTCGGCAGGAACATTTACCAAGTCTGTCACTTCCAATAGAATTTTAACCCTCCTCGCTAAAGGATCCATCATGGGACAGTCAAGCGACGTAGAGTGGCGGACAGCGATCAGTACTACACACAATGACCAGATTATGTACCGGGGCTACCATCTGAATGACATAATATCTGAACTTAGTTTTACTGAAGTAATATATTTACTTCTTCAGGGTGACGTGCCAGATAACGGTAACAGGCGGATGCTTGACGCTATGTTTGTTGCAGTAGCTGATCATGGTGTGAGTTTGAGCCAAGGACTTTCTCGCTACATAATTTCCTGCGGATCACCACTCCAAGCAAGTATCGCCACGGGAGTGCTCACAATCGGCGATCATCACGCTGGTGCTGGAACCTTCGTAGCAGACCTATTTGAAGAGTATATGGAGGATGACGAATTTGCTTCCGTAACAGAAGGTGCCACGACTCTTGTTGAAGATCATCTTGAACGTGGTGAGCCGGTACCCGGATATGGACATCCAACGCATACAGGTGGAGATCCTCGAGCTAGAATCTTAGAAGAGATTGCAATAAAAGAGGAGATTGCAGATAGTTATGTAGAGTTCGCCCTAGAAGTAGAAGAGGCCTTGGCTCAACAAGTTAGTAAGCGAATCCCGATAAATATCGATGGGATATCTGCTGCAATTCTCCTTGATATGGAGTTTTCACCGGACTTCGCAAGAGGTTATCTGATTATCGGTCGAGTTCCTGGTCTCGTCGCTCACGCGATAGAAGAATCAGAGCGGGAGGATCCATACCGACTTCTTGGCGGTGAGAAAAAATACGATGGACCTGAAAACAGAGACTTCAAAACGAATCGAAAAGGGAAATCCAAATAAGGTTACCAAGTCGTTCCTACTACAGTGTAACTATAATATTGCCATCTTTTACTTGGACCGGATGAGTGGGGATTGTCTTCACAGGCTGATGACAACTTTCACCTGAGACCACATCAAATTCCCATCCATGCCATGGACACACCACAACCTGATTCTCTTTTACCCATTCAACCTCATATGACATCTCTTTTTTATCATAGGTGGTTTCCGTGGTGCCACTCAGTTCACCCTCACAGAGAGGCCCACCTTGATGAGGGCACCAGTTCGTGTATGCATGATATTTACCATCGATTTTGAACACCGCAATTTCCCGTCCTTCGAGTTCGACAAGAATCCGTTCATTATCTTTTATCTCATCGTGCTTTCCCACTATATGTTCATTTTCCTTCATAATTTTATTATATGGGTAGGTCGAAAGATTCGATGGCATTCTTTCCCAAAACCCTTTCTCGATCTTCACTGGATAATGCACGCAGAAGTGCCAGACCAGCCGGGTCGTCGAAATCATGATGCGGATAATCCGTCGAGAATAGAATCGATTCTGGGCCAATAATGTCGATGATGGACTTCATGTGACGGTGGTTGTTGAATTCCCCAAGTGGCTGCGTGGTGAAATAAAATTGATCTCTAATGTATTCCTCTGGAGACTGTTCTAAGATGGATACCTCACTTCTCCATTGACCGTATTCACGGTTGAGGCGAGCAATGTAGAACGGAACCCATGAAATACCATACTCCATGAGTACAAAGTTCAAATCCGGGAATTTTTCTGGGACTCCTTGAGCAATCAAACTCGTGAGAGTAAGGGAGCCAGCCCACTGCGGAGCAACAGAATGTACCGAGAAGTAAGACTCAAGCTCATCAAGGACAGGTGCCTTCCGTCGTAGGATTCCTGTATGGAATACTGGAGTCAGCTCTTTGTCTTCCATTGCCTGATACATAGCATCGAAAGTTGGGTCACCAAGGGGTTTCTGGAACGAGGAACCAGCAAGCAAAAACACCCCGATTATCTGGTCCTCGTCCCCAAGTCGCTCTATCTCTTCAACGGCCGCTTCGGGATTCCTTGCCGGGACAGATATGAGCCCGAAAAAGTCGTCTTCTTCGTCGAGTATCTCCTCAAGGAGATAATCATTTGTCGCTTGAGTTTCTTCGATAGCTCGAGGTGTGCGTTGTACCTCATCTACCAAGGCAAACGAGTTAACGATTGGATAGTCGACCCCGAGGCCATCGCAGAGTTGCTCTCGGATATGACTCGCCTCGTAGACATCGTCCACCATAACGTTCTTTTTTCCCCCTAGAGTTTTGGACCAACCACTTGAGGGATATGCTGATCCCCCGGTGTCGGGGTCAAGATAGCTTTGATATGGTTCAGACATCCGATTCGCAATTCGCTTTCGGAGTTCGGCCGAAAATGGGTTCGACAGATGTACATCTGTATCCACTACGGTGTGCTCTTCCAGGAAATCCGTTACATTGGCTGTTGATTGCGCCATGTGTGATAACCACTTCCACACGCCCATATATAAATGATACGCTTCAGAAAAGGCATAATAGAAGGTAGCAAAGTTATTTGAGTTCTAATCCATTTTTGTATAATATGTCCAAAGACCCGGAGGAGCGTTCAGATTGGTGGGAACGTAATATCACTCTCCGAGAAGCAATGGAGCTTCCTCCATACGAACCACCTAGGTTTGAAGATGATATCTACACCCACCATGTAATCGCTGAAGTAGAAGAGGAACACGGCTGCCATATCTTATTTAGAGGAGTCAACACTCATTATCAAGAAGACTGGAACGTTCAAATAGATGGAGAAGATAAATTCAAAATCGGAAAATCCAGAGACAAGAACGGGAATACGATATATGAAATGAGATCTACCGAATTCAAAAGCGAAATAGAAGAACATGTTTAGCGATGTTAGTACATATTCTCTAGCATTTTTCGGATATTAGTTTTTGTTAATTTTTGGGGATTAGAATTAATAAAATCCTCTTCGAGTAGCCTCTCAGCAATCAGAGCCAAATCCTCTTTGGGTACCCCGAGTTCGCCGAGTCGAGTGGGGAGATCTAGTCTTTCGACCAAGTTTTCGCATTTTGCTATTCCTTCCAGAGCAACTTCTTTGTTAGTCATCTCCTCAGGAGAAACGCCAAGAGCCTCACCAATTATGGCAAATCGATTGGTCGCAACAGGTAGGTTGAATCGCATCCCATAAGGGAGAACAACTGCGTTCGCGATCCCGTGTGGAATTCCATATCGAACTCCGAGGATATGGGCTACTGAATGATTGATTGCGGTCGCTGAATTTGTATACCCAAGCAATGAGATAGATGCACCGACCTGAACATAGGCGAGCGATTCTTGATTCCCTTTCACTGCATCCGGTAGATGGGTATATAGTAATCTGATAGAATGTAATGCAGTTGCATCAGTAAATGGCTGGTGTTTATTGCAGTATACCATCTCAATCCCATGATTCAGCGCGTTCATCCCTGTGCTTGCAATTAGGTCTGAAGGTGTTTCTTCGAGTAAAAGTGGGTCATAGATGATGTCATCCACGAAAACCCCACGACCCTTGATTCCTTTCTTCATATCCCGATCTGGCCACGAAACACCTGCCAGATTGGTCATCTCTGCGGCCGAGAGAGTGGTCGGAACTGTAATATGATTGATTTCGGGTTGTGCGTCGATACAATCAGCATGAATTAGTTCTTCTACTGGATAGTCGGATTCGTCGGCGATGCAGATCGCCTTTCCAGTATCAATTGCACTGCCCCCGCCTACACTCACAACCACATCAATGTCGTTCTCGCATAATAGGGTCTTCCCCTCCTTGATGCTCTCGACAGGAACATGAGAACGGACACCAGGCCATATTAGCGTAGAGAAGTCAGATAAATGGGATGCAATCTGGTCAGGTAAACCGGTCTCAAGAACTGATTCACCACAAATTATAAATATATTTTCGTGTTCATCGTCGACGCAATTACTTATCTGAGAAATTTTCTGCTTACCAAATGTGATTTTATAAGGAACCGGTGTTTGTTTGAATGGGGTGAGCATGAAATATCCTTTGGATTGGTTATACTTATTTCTTCGTTTCTATCTGGCTATGGGCTAGGTCGAGTTCGATTTCATTAGCAGTGCTAAGGATGGTTTCCTTCAACTCCGAGTAAATACGATCATCTGTAATCCGATGAGCAGGCCCGGATACACTTATTGCACCTAGCACCTCACCCTCTTGGAGTATTGCTGTTCCAACAGCACGAATACCCTCTACAGCCTCCTCGTCGTTTATAGCTATCCCCTCCTCCTCGATGTTTCCTAATTCATTTAGCATATCAGTTTTGTTTGTTATCGTTGTGTCTGTGAATTGTTCCAATTCATTATTTTCAATTATACTCTTCATTTTGTCCTCATCTAAATGGGCCAAGATAGATTTACCAGCTGCTGAGCAATGAATCGGAATCCGCTTTCCGATCCACCCATGTCGCGCAGTTGTCACACCTCTTTGACCGGATTTTAGATCTAGATAGACACACTCCCCATGTTCTTCAGTTACTAATAGTGCTGCCTCCTTAGTTTCATCCGCCAAAAATTCTAGATGGGTGTCGGATGCTTCCATTAATTTGCTTTCTTTCCTAGCATACATCCCGAACTCCAGAAATTTGAGTGCAATCCGATAATTGTTATTTTCATCTTTGATAATATACCCTGCCTCTTCCATAGTATTTAAATGTTCATAGGCAGTACTAATAGCCATATCAAACTGTTTGCTTAATTTGGTAGCGGTCACTCCGTCTAGTTCCTTTATAGTTTCGAGTATATCGAAGACTTTCTCCGACGTTTTTACCTTTCTGCCATCTGTGTTGGGTGGGACCATAGTCCATACTATCACCGAGATAGCTTAGTAGTTCCCGTTTATTTCTACTTCTTATTTATAAATATATGTGCTCCAGTTTCGGGGTTTTCAAAACACATCCTATCGAGGTTATTGAAGAAGTCTATCATAGTCCACGACAGAAGTCTCTTTCAGGGTCGCTGGAATAATACCATCTTAGCTTTTACCTTGCTCTTTTGTTTCTAAATTCACTTGTGACACCCTTACCAACTTCAACAACCGGTCTTAGTTCATTAGATGGGTTAACAACGCCGATGCTTTCGATCAGTCCTCAGTGCCAAATGTGAATGATTGTCTTTTAACACTTACTATAGTGATATACTGGCAGAAGTTAACGAGTGCAGTATAAAATTACATCCGTACCTATGTAAATCATGTAGCTGAAGGTGGCTGAAATATTAAATTTGTGAGCGGGCTCTATAGTAACCGTTAGAATTTTCCGCCCATGGATTATTGCTGTTTGTAATGGACCATCTTAACGAGATCTCCGTCGAAGAACTTCACGACACACTCGACAAGGCCGAGGAAAAGAAGCCGACACAACGGCTGTTAGCGGCAATTGCGTACAAAAACGGCGCCACACAGACCGAACTTGCCGAGTGGCACGATACCGGCCGACGAACAATCTACAGTTGGCTCAAGCGACTCGACACTGACGAGTCGCTTGAGCAGGCCGTTACTGATGCTCACCGATCTGGTAGAAAGCGAAAACTCTCAGAAGAAGAGCAGCAAGAGTTCGAAGAAACAGTCCACGAGTCTCCCGAAGACGTTGGGGTAGACGCGCCGGCGTGGACGCCGGCGCTCGTCCAGCAGTATCTCGACGAGACCTACGATGTCGAGTACTCAATCCCGAGCTGCCGGCGGTTGCTCAAAGAAGCGGGATTGAGCTATCAAAAACTACGTCCTACAGCCGCCGAATCAGAGGCTGACGGGCAAGAAACGTTCCGCGAGGAACTCAAAAAAAGCGGCGGGAGATGGACGCCACAGTAGTCTGTATCGATTAAACCAAGAAATCCGTGCAAGTTGAGCCGCGTGCCGCGTGGTTTCCGCGCGGCACGCGGCCGTCCGTCGAACTGTCTGGTCAACGCGACTGGACGTGTCTGTTGGGCGCGATTACCGAGGACGGTGATCGCTTTTTCTCTCGATTCGAAGAATACGTGACTGCCGAACACGCAAAACATTTCATTCTCGCATTATGCCAAGAGTTCGAAGATGATTTGGTCGTTGTACTAGATGGAGCACCGTATTTTCAGGCTTCGGCCGTCACGGACCTAGCGGTCCGTGACGACCTCGCCTTCGTGAGGTTACCGGCGTATTCACCTGAACTAAATCCGGTCGAAGAGTGCTGGAGACAACTCAGTTAGCACTTAGCAACCAGTTCTTTGACTCACTTCCTGAACTCACAACAGCGACCGATACCGCTCTTGATCAACTCTCTATACCAGAAATGTGCAATTATTTCTAACGCCTACTATAGACAGTGCCAATTCTAGAGAATCCGTATATCATTAGGAGGTATCCAAAAGCCAAAAAAGAATAGCCAGCCACCTATCCAAAAGCTGGTGATTTGCACTATAAATACCACGTTCTGTCCGCGAAAACTTTCAAAAGCTCTAGTCTTGGGCACTCAACATCCCAAACCGTAGTGATGGCAAGACAATATATCATTTGAAGTTGTTTTCGTCTAACGTGCGGAGCCAAGAAATTAGACAGTGATCTATTGACCTTCAAAAGGACCTGTCCGAGTGCGATCGCGGTCGTACTTGACACTGGGACCTCAGCGCGCGGTCCAGCCACCATCGACCTCCAGCACAGCGCCGGTCACGTAGCTTGCGGCGTCGCTGGCAAGAAAGACGGTCGGGCCGGCGATCTCTTCGGGTTCGGCAAACCGGTCCATCGGCGTGCGATTGATGATCGACTGTCGGAGCCGCTTGTTTCCTTCCAGATCCTCGGTGAGTTCCGTCGAGACGTACCCGGGAGCGATTGCGTTCACGCGGACCTCTGGTGACCAATCGAGAGATATGCTCTTTGTGAGTCCGACGAGGCCATGTTTCGAAGCAACGTATGGATGTTGGCGTGGAAGCCCGACAAGTCCGCCGATGCTCGCGACGTTGATCACCGACCCACCATCGGTCTCATGCAGCTCCGACGCGGCCGTTCGTGTTACCTCGTAAGCACCATTCAGGTTGACGTCGAGGACACGATCGAAGCTTTCGCTCGAGACGTCCTCCGGCTGACCGAGGGTGTTATCGGGGTTAATGCCCGCGTTGTTGACGACGATGTCGATAGATCCGAACTCGTCTTTGGCCCGGTCGATTACGGACTTGACATCGCCGGAATTCGTCACGTCAGCCGAGACGGGGAATGCGTCACCGCCGTCAGCCTTGATCTCGTCGGCCACGGATTCGATTTCGTCGGTCGATCGAGCCGACGGTACGACCGCTGCGCCAGCGTTTGCGAGTCCAATGGCGATCGCGTGGCCAATGCCGCGGCCGCCGCCGGTTACTAGTGCCACTCGTCCGGAGAGATCGAATTGTTCAGTCATCTTCGAGTACCACGTCGATCTGATCGCGGAGGGCTTTCTTATCGAACTTCCCCGTCGCTGTCTTCGGGATCGACTCGACTTTCTCGATCTCATCGGGGAACCACCAGTCGGGCTGGTCGAGTTCGTCGTCGAGAACGGCCAGTAACTCGTCTTCGCTCGGATTGCTATCGTCTGCGGACACGACACAGGCGTAGGGTCGCTCTTGCCACCGCTCGTGGGGAACACCGACGACGGCCGCCTCGACGACGTCATTGTGGGCCATCAGCGCGTTCTCGAGTTCGATTGAGGAGATCCACTCGCCTCCGCTCTTGATGACGTCGTTCGTCCGGTCAACGATCTCAATGTAGCCGTCTTCGTCGACACAGACGATGTCTCCGGTCTTGAGCCATTCGCCTTCGAAGTCCTCCTCGTTAGCCTCAGGCCGGTTGTAGTATTCCTCGATGACACTCGGTCCGCGGACCCACAGTTCGCCGACAGACTGGCCGTCCCAGTCGACTTCATCGCCGTCGTCGTCGACCACACGCATCTCGAGGCCGGGCAAGAGCAATCCCTGTTTTTTGCGCTTTTCGTACTTGCGACTGCGGTCCCAGTCGTCCATATAGGACTTTGGTCGAGACACCGACCCGATGCTCATCGTCTCAGTCATTCCCCAGGCGTGTTCCATCGTAACGTCGAACTCGTCTTCATATCGACGCATAATGCCTTCGGGGGCCGCGCTTCCGCCGACGACGATCCGCTCGAGGCTGGAGAGGTCGCTACCGTGCTCGTCGACGTGTTCCAGCAGGTTGATCCAGACCGTCGGCACGCCGGCGGTCATCGTGACGCCCTCGCACTCGATCAACTCGAGTAAGTCCGCTGGGTCGGGCGACGGACCAGGATAGACCTGGGTCGCGCCGGCCATTGTCGCGGCGTAGGGGAACTCCCAGGAGTTAACGTGGAACATTGGAACAACGGGCATAACGACGTCAGTCTCATCAATGTTCAGGCCCGCCGGCGACATTACCATCATTGCGTGGGCGTAGATCATCTTTTGGGTGTACTCTACGCCCTTCGGTCGTCCTGTCGTACCCGATGTGTAACACATTCCTGCGGAATACTCCTCCTCGAGGTCAGGGAACTCGGCGTCAACGATCGGGTCGGTCTCCTCGATCAGTTCGTCGTACGTGATCGCATCGACGCCGGTGTCGGGGACCGAATCGGCCATGACGACAACCTCTTCGATTGGAAGGTCGTCCCACAGCCGTTCGATACGATCGAACGGCTCACCGGGATCGACGAACAGGATCTCGTCGTCGGCGTCCTCGACGATGTGAACGACATCGTCGTCGCCGAGCATCACGTTGATTGTGTGTAACTGCGCACCTGATAGCGGTGCCGCGAAATACGTCTCGAAGTGACGATGGTGATTCCAGCCGAACGTTCCAATCCGATCACCTGGTCCTAATCCCTGGTCATTCAACGCACCGAGTAGCGATCGAACACGCCTCTCAAATTCACCATATGTGTACGACGTGATTCCCTCATATGTTTTTGAAACGATTCGTTTTTCGGGAAAGAGGTTCGTTGGCCGCCAAAAGAACGGCTGGATAGTCAGATTAGACATACCGCTATAGGAACCCTCTTTGAACCCGTGTTACCTGTTTTTCTACAGCGTTAACCGTTTTATTTGTAAAAACGATAGTCTTGACCATTGGTATCAGCTCTCTACCACAGATAGAGACGTCCACCCATATCAAATTGATCCTCCTCATAGCTCTGCTCTACAGTTCTATGTGATGTTACCTATAACCGTCTGCCAACTTACATCTGACGGCACCGTCTAGTTAGGTCGGTTTGAGGAACGAGCAGGTTGTAGAGTTGGTTTGGAATGACGCTCGCAGACCTGCTCAGCGAGTGCTACGCGGCGGAATTTGATGAATCTTGGGAGCGTGAGCGGGGTCGTGTTTAGTTTGTAGCATTGTGCCGGACAGCGAAGGCTTGGAGCCACGATTCTGCTGTCGACGGTTGTGCGTGGCTGAAACAGTTACCGCTGTTGGACTACGACCCCAACTGTGATCAACTGAAGAATTTCGACGAACTCGCGCACATCGTCGAGGCCGGTAAGGTGGTTCACGGTGACTGATGACGGTGACCCATTTGCCCACCTCAGACACGACAACCGAACACGTCGACGAATCGGATGAGGGGTACGTTGAGGAATGGGACCTAATGACAGACACTGCCTTTTCCTATGAGGCAGCTAATCAACGGCCGTTTTACGCACGCGAAGAAATATATTGAACTTCGATTTCTGGCTGAACCACGAATTAGAGCGCGAACTCAGTACGCGCGGATATCAGAACATCGTTGTCCGTGAGATGACTGACGCGTTGCTGCGCACAGTTGTAGAGGAAAACTTGGTGGCTGAACGATTCGAGCAAGAACGAAAGAATGCGATTTCAAAATAGCCTGAATAGCCTTCTATTTTCCTTTTAGGAGCGTGTCATACAATGGTTCCCAACAGGCATTATTCATGGTTTCGATCTTGAGCAAAACCCATGACTGACGAAACTTACAGTGTTACACGCGAATTGGGAGCTGTATAATCGATAGATAAAGGGTATGAGACGTATTCTATGACACGCTGTTTAGGGGAACGAAGGAAGGATGCCCATCTCTTCAAGAAGGTGAATTACTGGAGTAGGTAGAATAGTGTGAAAAGTATTATATTCAGATAATATACCTTCGCTAGGGCACTAGACTCACGAATTCTGAGTTAGAGTCTATCGCTGTCCGACGAATGATATTCGCATATTTGACCACTATAGAAATGCATATGGCGGAATTGTAGGCTGAGACTGCTGAATTTGGCTAGCACGCCGAAAATAACTACTGGCCGTGATTAGTACAATAATCCCGTCCACTTTGAAGGACCTCCGCGCCCTCGGGTAAGCACGAATGCTGCAACCGCCTCACGACACCGCTTCCCGTAGGATTGAGCCGCTGCGAGCGGCTGGGTCTCTGCAATTACCGGATTGGTTGCGAGTTTTGCTCCATCGCCGGAAGCCTTATCACGAGTTATCCATAATTCATAATCGAGATGGCGCAATCACCCCCCAAGTCAGGTCGGCCACCTATTCAGCAGCTTCAGACGGTCGTCGACCTCCTCGAGACACCGGCACTTGCTCGGATGTACGCCTACATCTTACAACACGGTACAGTCACAGTTTCCGAGATTGTCGATGTACTCGACATCCCACAGGGGACCGCCTACGACTACGTTCAGAACCTCGAAACAGCTGGCTTAGTGGAGAAAACCCGTGACCAACGCCCGTACGAATATGACGCCGAGTCGATTTTACTCACGCTCTCGACGGACGGAGAGACCCAAACGATCACGCCGGCACTTATCGCAGCCGTTGCCCGCCGCGACGAGGACGAGGACATCGATGTCTACATCGAACGCCACGGGCTCGACGGCCTGGCCGTCGCGCTGGAGTACGCCTACGAGTATGTCGATGGAACGGTCAACCATCGCATCGCGGCCCGTGAACTCGAAATCTCGCCGCTTGAGGCCGAGATTATTCTTCAAGCGCTCGAACCAGTCGCTACCGAGTACGCCGACGCGGCTGCATGACGACTGCATACGTCGCCGATACCGGCGTCTTCGTGCGGTGTGGTGGCCCGGACAACGACAAGTTTCAACGGCTTCGCCGGGCAGTTCGACAGGCCGGTGTCTCCCTACGAATCCCCCAACGCGTCTACGAAGAACTCGGGGGCGACTCAGCTGCAGACGAGTATCCCTCGGGTAACATTCCCTATCCCGATGGATTCGAGGAGGGATGGATCGTCGTCGCCGACGGGTTGGACTATACCAATCCGCTCGTTTCGACGGTAATGGACGACGCTCGCCGCTTCATTGCCAACGAGACCGATCGGGACGAGGATATCACCGAGAAAGCAGATACAGCGCTTGTCGGGCTTGCTGCTCAATTACTCGAGACCGATCAGGCCGACCACGTTATTCTCTTGACAACCGACAAACCTGCGGGGCGGGCGGCCGAAACGCTCCTGCCACAACACGGCTTCAGCGACCGGATCGAGTACCGGTACGTCAGCGTCGAGTATCTCGAGACGATCACAGCCGGCGAATTTCGCTGACGCAGACCCTGGGTGAGACTCGATGATCGATGACAGCTCTGCCCGTTTTGAAAGCACTCTCGACGAGACGTTCGAGCGCTACCTTCAGGACAAGGGAAAAGGTCGCGGTGGCGATGGCGGCAATTACCGGCGGAACGCCGCTCGAGTTCGCGAGCGGTTTGCCGAGTGGGCCGCCGGTGACCGCGGTCGCGACGACTGGACCGAGATTGTCCCCGACGACGTCGATCGGGAGCCGACCTTTGAGGACCTCGACGAACGGCTGTTCCGTGAGTACGCCCGGCACCTCGCCGGTGACTGGGGCCTCAAACAGAACACCGTACAAACCTACTACGCGTACATCTCTGCGTGGTGTGGCTGGTGCGTCAATGAGGGGTATCTGGAAGCCCACTATGCCCAGCGGGCCAGCGCGACCTCACCACTCCCTGAGGATGACGGCCGCAAGCCAGGGGATCAGCAGGCATGGACCCCCGAGCAGCGCCACACCCTCACCAGCTACGTCGACGAGGAGGCGCGCGCTGCTATCGAACAGTTCACAGGATTACCGGAGAACGTCGACCAGCTCGAACGTGAGCGAGGTCGATACGCGGCACTCAGAGCTGCTCGTGACCGAGCGCTAATCTGCGTTCTCGCCTATACAGCTGTCCGCGTCGGTGAACTCCTTCGAGACTCAGACGACCCACGTCGGCGCGGTGTCCGGTGGGAGGAGATCGACCTTGAGGACGGGAGTATGCACGTCTATCGGAAGAAACAGCAGTGGGACTCGGCGAGTCTTCCTGACCCGGCCATCTCGCCGCTCCGGAACTATCAGCGTCTTCTCGATCCGCCGAGTGAGCGGTGGCCAGTCTTCCCAACGTTCGATCAGCGAACGCTCGCTACCCTAGTCAGCGAAGAGCTGACAGATCGTGGTCTGAAACCTGCAGAAATCGATGAGCAGCGAAGTACCTATGCACGTGATCTCCTCCTTGCGATGGATGAAGATATTCAGCCGCCGTCGCTCACGACTGATGGAGCGCGAACCGTCCTGAGACGGATAACTGGCGACGCTGGCATTGATGTCGACCATCCGAAACACGAGTACCTTGCGCCCCATGGTGGACGGCGAGGCATGGGAGAAGTCCTTGTTCGAGCGTTCGGTTACACGGTGGCCGCACGATACCTCGACAATAGTGAAGAGATGGTCCGCGAACGATATTCACATATCGAGGCCGGTGAACTCGGTGATATTTCGGCAGAAGCGCTTGAAGAGGTCGACGGTGGCATCTAGTCTTCTGATTAGTAGAGCCGCTGTGCTCCAGGGAAGTCCGAATACTAGCCAATATTGTGGCGGTTTCTCCTGTGGGTATAGCAGACTGAGAGAGTCTGCTGAACCCACATCAATTTCAGTGATGAAATACTCCACATGGATAAACCGTACATCGCGATACTGCTTCTCGGGGCTGAAGTTGCGAATGCCGTCGAAATCGTTCACGGGAAACAGACAGTCGCTACCAAAAATGGATTAGACTGGTCGGCACTGTCTAGTTCAACACCTCCTCAGTTGGTGTCTTTCCATCGAGCGATTGATGCGGTCTCTGGCGGTTATAATAATGTACGAACTGTTCAATCCATTTGCGTGCGCTTGCCCGACTTCCCACCCACGAATTATGGAAACGGTCGACTCGCATTTTGAGGGTATGAAACCACTTTTCGATAAGGTTTCGGTCGGTATAGTTCACCCGGCCGTTCAATCCTAATCGAGCAAGGGCAGTCCGATAGCCGAATTGATCAACGAGAAACTCAGCGTCCGAGAGATCGTGTTTCTCACGGAGACCATGCAGAAACGCAGCTGCCGGATCAGTGCCGTGCCGACCAAACAATGCGACGTCAAGAATCAACTTTGTCTCGATGTTATTGCAGCATACAACCAAGACCACTCGCCGTTGATCTTGACAGCGGTTTCGTCGACAGCGACCCGCGACGGCGACGCCGTCGGCGGGACGCGTTCGCTGTCAGCTAGACGATGTACCCAGTTCCAAACCGCTCCATGAGATCGTTCAACTCCTAATTCAGCGAGAATCATTGTTGTCTCCCGAAGTGAACAGCCGGTCTGGTGGAGGCGGACGGCGAACGCCCTAACGGGCGTCGCCGTCCGCTCGTTCTCCCAAGATTCTCCTAAATCCGCGTCGTAGCTCTCGCTGAGCAGGTCTGCGAGTATTAATCCAAATTAACTCAACGACCTGCTCACTTCTCAAACTGGCTCAACTAGACAGTGCCGGCCACAGCTACTAATCATCACTCCGACGCTTGGTACCGATCGATCCGGGCTTTGTTCTCGGCGTATGACCGACTCGAGTCGTAGATCGGATCCGTCGGCAACGCGGCGTCGCCCTCTGGCACGGTCGCGACGGGATACTCGGTTTCGGCGAGCACCTCTTGGACCATCGATTCCCACTCGCCGATCGGCGAGTCCTCGTCCATCATGCCGCGAAGGCGCTCGAAGACGTCCGCGACGTCGGCGTACGCTTCGTTGAAGTCCTCGACCCACGCCGCGAGGTCGTCGAGGTCGTCGTTCACGCCGGCGTCGCGAAGCCGCTCGTCGACGATCGTCTCGACGTCGCGTTCCCACTCGTCGCCGCGCCGGTCGTTCTTGTGCGGCAGGTCCAGGTCGGTGTATCGCTCCAGGGCGTCACGGATGATCCGTCGGAACTCGTCGGGATGTTGCTCGAGGGCGTTCAACTCGGTCGCTCCGGCCCCGTGTTCCTGTTCCCACTCGGTGATACGGCGGTTGTAGGCGACGCCACCGGTCCCTGTCGCCGAACTCTCCTCGATGGGCTTTCGCGGAAGCTCGAGATCGTTTATCTGGGCTTTCGTCACGGCCAGCCGTTCGATTACGACCCGCTCCTCGAGATCGCCGCGTTGGTGGAGCCACGCGAGTTTGCCCGCCATGTTCGCCGGCATATCGTAGCCCTTGACGTCGAAATCGGCCAGATAGAGGATGACGGCGGGTTTCCCGGCCTGTTCGATTCGTTGGGCGAGCTCATGAGCGACGGTCAGCGAGAGGTCGCCCTCACCCTCGACGACGACGTTGCAGCCATACTCGGCGGCCAGCCCGCCCCGGCCGCGGATGTAATCGGGGAGCGTCTTCTCGCTCCAGAGTTCGATATGATACGGCGACTGCCGGGCTTCGTCGAACGACAGGTCTTCGCGTGCACGTGACGCGACGCGTTCGGCAGCCCACTCCGAGTACGCTGTCTCGTCAGGATCGAAGACGAGTCCGGCCTGAGCCTTTGGATGAGGGATTGTCGGCGCCGAAACCCCGGTCGAAGCGGGAAGCCCCTCGGGTCTGGCCGGACAGTGTGGTCTCCGTACTCGGTGATCGTCCGCGTATCAGCGCGTTTGTCGATAATCCCGTCCAGCGGGATGTAGCCGAGAATCCGGGCGAGAACGGCACACTCCTCGAGATAGTCATAGCACTTCTGCGTGTTGTCGTACGAGGCCCACGAGCAGTCCGTCGGCGGTTCGACGTCCATATCGTCCATGTAGACGGTGTAGTGGACGCCGCGGACGTGGATCCGGTCACTCTCGCGTTTCTCGACGGCCTTCCGCCAGAGTCGGCCGAACCACTCGGCTTTCGCGTGATCGGCGTCCGTCCCTTTGTACATCGGGTCGCGACGACGGCTCTGAATGAGTAGGTCGTCGACGTCGACACCGTACTCGTCGGCAAGCTGGTTGATCCACTGGCGGATCGATGCCTGGTCTGTGTGCGCGTGGTCGCGATCGTGGCTATCTGGTGGCATTGATGGATTCTCGAGAATGGCGACTGTCGTTCGTATTCGGTACACCCGGTTATTCCGCCCTCTCTGCACACCCCACCCCCTTGGACGCCGTGGCGTCTGTCGGACAGCGACACTGTTTGAGTACAGCAGTACTCTAGTGTGTATGGCGTACCTGTCGCGAACGCGGGGGACACGCCAACAATTTATCGACAATCTTCCTAACGTCCAAGAATAGCGCCTGAGAGCGGCATTTGGTTGTTGGCTCATGCCCGCGACAGGTCGGACAACAGCCAACAATCGGGAGAAAAACAGTTAGATATCGAAGAGTTTCGATCCTTCCTCACCAACGTCGTTTTCATCGATGAGATAGTCGATTTGGTCGTTCACTTCCTCGCGACGGACGCCGTGACCGTCGACCACCGCATCGACGACCGCCGGCCGATCGACGGCCCAGTCGTCGACAGTTTGGATCTGTTCGGTAAGCGCGTCCATAATGAACTCACGGATCTCACTTGCGCCGTAGGTATCGATCTCGGTCCGTTCTTTGATATCGAGGTCGAAAACTTCGATGTACGTCGACAGTGTTGACTCACTCTGACCACCGAACGTTTCGTAAATCCCGTTCAGCGTGACGAGATCGCCTGGACCGACCATATCAACGAGGTCGTTTTTCAGAAAGGCGATCGTGGCCGGTGGATCCTCGAGATTGCTGTCTGGCGGGATAATGACGACCTTCTGCAAGTCAACGAGTTCGGACTGCTCTCTGTTGAACCGGAAGCCGGGTTTTGACTGCTCACACCCCATGCATTCGCTCGGCTTCATGAGGTCGCCATAGCTTTGGGGCATTCGCGTCAGCGTTCCACACCGCGGACACTCGAAGGCAGCTTCCTCGGCGTACGGTTTCACGCCATCCATATCGACGACCTTCCCGCGGACTGAGAGTAGCTTTCCGAGTTGACGTGTTCGGTACTTCCCGACTCGGACGGTCTGTTGGTCGGGGAGATTGTAGACGCGGATGTTCACTCCGAGGAGCGAGGCATCCTCGAGACGATTCAGTGCATTCGTCGCGAATTGGCGCATTCGAGCGGGCTTACGCAGAACTTCGTCGGCGACAGAGCCATCCCACGCCTCGAGATCGTGCCAATCGATTCGAAGCGAGCGTTCGTCGGGATACGCGTCGTCAAGCCGTTGGACCTCGTTTTGATACGGACCGGTGAGAAAATCGGTAAACGCCTCGAGTGGGTCGTTGTAGGACATCTATTTCAGTTCCTCCATGACGACGTCCCACGCAATCTCAGTCGCTCGCTTCCCAACCGGCGTGAGCTCGTAGTACTTCCCGTTTTGCATGATGCACTTCTCGAGACTGTTGCTTTTCCTAAGGTGAGTCGCGAGCGTACTGCGCGACCAGTCGATATGATCCGCGATATCTTGTTGGCTGGTTAGATCGTCGTGTTCGCCGACGACTCGGCAAGTCCCGACGAGTTGTTCCCGCGTTGGTGCTTCTTTCGAAAGCCACGGAGCGATCGATTCGGGAATATTGTATTGTTCGATGGTTTCGGAGACTGTTGTATCGCGGTCTTGCTGTTGCAAAGAGAGTTCACGCTGCCGGTCTCCGAATCCGGTCGGCTGCAACGAGAGATCCGATTCGACTGGATACTCTCGGCGGCGCTCAAGTGCCGAATCGATCGCTTCCTGGTCGACGTCTCCCGGCTCGAGGCCGTTCTCGAAGTCTTCGGGGACCAAGTGCCACGTCCCGATTTCAGGGACCGACCCATCGGTAACAACGGTGTTCTCCACAAGATTCACCCAGTACTCGGACTCGGCGTGTTTCGAGCGCCACCCGTCGTATTCGCTTTCACGAACGCGAGCGCCCCACGCAACGCCGTACCGGTCGAGCCAGTGGCGGTCACCGAGTCCGAGCCCACACGGTGCGCCGCGGAACTCGAGGGGCCAGTAGGCTTCCCCGGCGGCAAGGACCATTCCCTGTCCGATATCGAACTCCGAGAGCTGGTTCATCTGCTCGTGGCTGAAATTGTACGAGCGGTCCAGCGTCTCAATTTCTTCCTCGCCGAGTCGGAGGAGGATCTTCGTCGCCATATTCGACCGGACCGGCTTGTACACGTCGTTCAATTTCTGTGTCGAGCCGAGCATCAAGATTCGGCGGCTGCCACCCTGCGTTGAGAGGAAGAATATGGTTTGCCGGAGGGTCTTGATGGTCTCTTTGTACCGGACGTCTGCCAGCTTACTCGGTGCGATATTCTTCAACTCGCGGATCTCGAGACAGACACGTGGAAGACGCATATCTCCATCGCGGGCTTGATAAATAAGGCGCAACCAGAGGTCCATAATCGTGTATTTCAGCGCCTCTTGCCCTTGTGTAAGGAAGTTACAGCACAGTACGGAGGCCTGTTCCTGATTTGCAATCACCGACTCCATGTCGATGTTCGTCTCTGCTCGAGGTGACGCGACTAATCCCTCGCCAGCGAGGTGGGCGAGTCGCTGCGCAGCCTTATTCAGCGCGTCCTCGGCCTCCATATGATACTGAACACTTTTGGACTCAACTGAATCGTCGCCCTTCTCCACCCATTCGATCGTCGCGTCCATCTCCTTGGCGTAGACCTGAAGCCGGGAGACTAACTCGGTCACCTCGCTGGTGCGCTCGAGAGTCTTATCCAGCGCCTGTTTGATCCGTTGCTCAGTGTTCGCGTCGGATTTAGTGATTCCAGCGAGACGGAGAATCAGGTGCGGCGTGAGGTCGTCGATACCGATCGTGAACGGGCGGAAGTTCGCCGGAAGCTTCGACGGAATGCCGTCCATAGCGGGCACCATGATTTCGGCGTCGAACGCTTCCGGCTCCTGTCCCATGCGCTCGAGGTTATCCTGGATCGCGTCCTCGTCGTTGGGAATCGAGAGCATCGGCGTTTCCATCCGTCCATCGTCGAGGATGCTGAAATACGAGTAGTTGTGCTCGCTCCAGAGGTTCATCCCGATACTGGTTATCGTCGAGTCCTTGCCCGACCGCGGGAGTGCGACCGCGAGAATGTGGTCACACGACGAGTGAGTGATTTCGACAGCACGATCTTCGAGGTCGGCAGCGTCGTCAGCCCCGATACGACGTCGGCCGATCGGCGTTGCCGTCTCGACGTTGCTCTGCCGTCCCTGTTCGTTTAGCGTCTCGAGTCTGACCGGTGCGTACTGGGTCAAATCGGAAAACGCTTCGACGTAGCCAAGCCCTTTCGCAACGGCGACGAGCGTTTCGAACCACGTTGGTGCGTCGATATCTTGACCGTTCTTGAACCTGCGGTGAATCTGGTTGAATCGGTACAGGACAACTGAGTCGACCGAGCCACCACCGGTTCCGGTTGGACGGTTCGGGTCGTGCCAGAGATAGAGGTGTAGCTCCTCGAGTAACCCCTCGGTTCGATGATCTGCCTCGGCATCGCCAACGATCGCGCTTTCGACGTCGCGGATCAATTCGCGGACGTAAGCCTCGGTATTCAGCGTCTCTTTCCGACGGCGTTGTTCGATTCGGTCGGAGAGTTTGTTTCTGACTGCGATTCGCGTTTCGGTGTCGTCACTCGGTTGGTGTAGGCTGTGTTCTGAACTCATTGTTGTGAGGTTTCAATCGGCTGGTTCGCGATTCTCTGGTCGGACGAACGGGGCCGGCTTCGTCGAGACATCCACATCTGGAGCCTTGTACCGGGTATTCAGCGCCTGTTTTCCGAACAACGAGGAGAACTCCCCGCGTAGTTGCGCCACGTTCGGCGGGAGCGGTTCGTCGCCGAGTGAGACGGCGGTGATATCGCGCTCCTCCCCGTGTTCGGTGTCTTTGATCGTGACTGGCGTCTCGACGAGCGCGTGTGCTTGGACGAGATCGGCGTACACCTCACGAACGAGGCTGGGGTCACGACCGCGGCCGATGAACAGCAAGCCCCATGCAACGTACCGACGGTCGTACTCGACGACGTCTTGGATCAACAGGTCTCGAGGTATGAGCCCCTCCGACGTGTTAGCGATGCCGTTGACGAGTTGGTCCATGATCGCTGCCTTCTCACGCTCTTCTTTCCACGCCTCGAGCATCGGGATATACCGCTTCAGGAGGTAGGCGTTCTTTTCTTCGAGCGCCGGCGCCGGCTGGCGCCCCTCGAGCCGATCGATCGCGCGGTCGGCGAGTGTTCGGGCGAGCTCGTACTTGTCCTCACTCGCGTACGTTTTCCCATCGTGATAGCCGAAGTACATCGTCGTCTCTGGCACGTCGACGGTCTTCGTGAGGATCGCCAGGTCGGTCCACTGTGTTGGTTCGTTCTCGTCACGCAGGGCCCGCAGCCGGCGGCGGTGGCGGAGGTCGACCGCCCAGTAGTAGCCGCCACCGACGAACACCGAGACGGCGAGAATGACCGGCAGATACCATGGCTGGACCCAAATCTGAACCCAGAGCATGATGGTGACGAACGCCAACAGCGCTGGGACCAGAAACCGCCAGAGGACGCCGTTCAGATCGATCGCCGACGCTAACTCGAGTCGGAATAACCGGTACTGAGTCCAGAAATCCGGGTCCGAGTCCGCGTTCTGATCCGAACCACCCTCCGTATCGTCGGTCGGTGGGCTCACATCGATCGGCTCTGACTCCACGGCTGGGAGCTGGCCCGCGGCTTCGCGACCGGACGTCTCGCGTGTCTCGCTCGCGACGCTCGAGGCGGCTTCGTCACCGTTACCCGACTCCTCAGGTGGGGAGAACGTCGGGTTTGCGTGTCCCGTGCCGTCGAATGCGTTGACGAGCCATGATGCAATCTCGGAGGCACTGTCACCACTCTGAACGAGCACGCGCTCACACGAGTCGAGATCCGGCTGTTTCGCTTCCTCTGCGAGCCGTCGGACTGTGTTGTACCTGTATCCGGAGGTGCTGGCCGTTACGCGAGCGAGCAACCGGTCACCGAAGAACAACAGTGATCGAAACAGCAGGGCGATCACGAGTACCCACACCCACGAGTTCCCGGCCAGTCCGAAGATCGTGGAAATGACCGGCGCCGACGACGCGGAGGTCTCGACGCCACGGTAGATCAGCGCAAACAGCCCGATTCCGGCGACCAGTCCACTACTTACGACGACCAGTAGTTCTAAGCGTGCCGTGTTCGGGTGTGAGCCACCCATCAACGCGCCGACGACCGTCTGCTTGAGTCGATAGCGGACCATCGTTGCGAATCCGCGAACTCGAGCTATCAGCCACAGGATAGCGGCGAACAACGGGTTGAAGAGCCCTCGTACACCACTTTGAAGGCGCTCCCTGAGAGTCGCGTCCGGATCGGTGTCTTCGCCGTCAGCTTGCTCGAAGGGATCTGAGTCGTCCATCGGTTTGTCGGCCGTTTCGTCGCCGGTCTCCCGTTGTTCCGTCTCTTCGGACGACGCCTGTGTCTCAGGTTCGTTGCTGTCAAACACGTCCTCGAGGTCGTCTTCGATGTCGGCTACATCGTCATCGGGCCTGACGCGGAGTTCATCGGGGTCGGGACCTCTAGCTGTTGCCAGCCAAAGCGTGATTCCAACGAGCGTCACCGCCATCGCGACGCCGATCGCGGCGTACAGTGGATCGATCATTAGTCATCCCCCACGCCCGGGAGCGACCCGGTGAGTTGCGTCTCCTGTCGCTCAATATCGTCTAACATGGTCTCGAGGTCGTCTCTCGTATTCCGGTACTGCGAACCGAGTTGATGCTCCGTCTCCATCCACTTGACCGACTCGAGCAGGTGGTTCAGGACCTGTCTCTCGTGTGGGATATGTCGAAGCACGGGTTCGAGCCACGTTCCATGCAGATCATCGGTATCGAGGTCGTCGACGCCGTGGTGGATCTGCTCGAGGCCGTCTTTGGTCGATCGCGCTTCGCCCGCTGCAGCGAGATGAGCGAGTTGCGCAGGCGATTTCACGCCGAATGCGTCCTCGTAGTAATCGGCGAACGTGCCGATCGCCGGGACTTCCGAGAGGTGTTCGTCGTCAGCCGTCCGCTTGGCTTTGTGACGGCCGATCTCGAGACGGTCGAGTTTCTGCCGGTAGCGCCCGGCCATCGAGGAGAGTGCATCCGCGAGTTCGCCGTGTTTCGACCGACGTCGCCACATCGCGAGTGCGGCCAGCGATAGGCCGATGATGATGTTCAGCGGGTTCATGACACCGGCCATGAGCCACGCGATCGTCTGTGCGGCACGCTCGGTGAGGAACCCGTCGACGAGTCGCGCCTGGTCGTCGATGAACGTGAGGAACTCCTCTGTCGATTCAGGATCGGTATCGTACCCCCACTCCTCCGCGAACTCTTGGAGTGTGTCGATTGCACCCCGCCATTCTTCGAGTTCGGCCGCTGCGACGCTTTGTTCGGTTGCACCCGCGTACAACTCGAGCGTTTTCGAGCTCTCGTCTTCGAAGAACAGTTCGAGTTCGTACAGCGACTGTTCACCGCTTGGGGCAGCGTCTGGTGGGCGCTGTTTCGTTAAGCGTGAAAAGTGAGGCGGTACGATTTTGTGGTGTGCTCTATGCCAAAAATCGACCGCCTCAGTGGATGTAGCGACTGGATCGATTTGAGTTTTGTGGAGCGAGAGCGGACACCGCGTCAGCTAATGGAGCTGGGTATTCGCCTCCATCTTGCTGGTCTCTCGCTTTCGAATACCGTTCGAGAATTAGAGAAATTCGGTGTCGAACGGAGTCGCAAGGCAGTCCACGATTGGGTCCACAAGTGCGATCTACAGCCGGCGGATGACGAGAAGCCGAATCACGTTGCGCTCGACGAGACGGTGATTCAACTTGATGAACATCGGTATTGGCTGTACACTGCTGTCGACCCGAAAACGAACAACATCCTCCATATTCGGCTGTATTCGACGACTACGACCGCGTTGACAGAGCGGTTCCTGCAGGAACTCACTGAGAAACATGACCTCGATGATGCCGTGTTTCTCGTCGATGGAGCAAAACATCTACAGACTGCACTCCGCCGATCTGGGCTCCGATTTCGATACGAAAAGCATGGAAATCGGAACGCCGCTGAACGTGTCTTTCGTGAGATAAAACGACGTACCTCTTCGTTCTCAAACTGCTTCAGTCACGCAAAACCATCAACAGCAGAGTCGTGGCTCCAAGCCTTCGCCGTCTGCCACAATGCTACAAACTAAACACGACCTTGCAACGCTGTCCATAGCTATTTAGGGCGCGGACTATTACAGTAACACGATCACAATGAGTGCTGAAAGCCGCGAGAAGGCCCGCGAAAAAGGTCTCAAAAGCGGAAAAGGGTCGCAGCTTCTGTCGCGACTCCTCGGGCGTGAAACGACAGAGCAAGACGACGACGAATAGCGTCTTTTTGTTTTAGCTTGGCGTGGGCGATAGAGACGCGATAGGCACCAGAGGATTCGTCGGTTCGTTATTGGAATTCGAACCGAGCGCCTCCCTCTGCCGATTCCGTAAGAGAGGCATCGAAATCATGATCAGCGGCGATGCGGCTCACGATTGTCAGTCCGACTCCACTCCCACTGTACCCAGTCGTGAATCCGTGTTCAAATACCTTCTCTCGTGTTTCTGGTGGAATCCCCGTTCCAGTATCCTCAACATAGAATCCGTCACCAAGAGGACCGGCTCGGACAGTTACATCCAGTCCACCATGACCGACTGCATTCCGGAATAGGTTCTCGAAAAGTGCTTGCAATTGGCTCTTATCGCCGTTGATAGTACAATCCTCAGTTTCGAGGGATGCTGACTGGGTGTCGATAAGTTGCCATGCATCACGTGCGACCTCAGTGAGTGAAATGGGTTCGTGGTTTTTTGACGAGCTGCTGGCTCGAGCGAGCGCTGTGAGATCGACGATAAGATCCTCTAGTCGTTCCAGTGCATTCTCGACGCCATCCAAATACACGTCATCACCTGTCTCACGATATTGCTCGAGTTCGCCAACTGCAATCGCTAATGGATTCTGGAGGTCGTGAGAGACCATGCTCGCAAATTGGTCGAGACGCTTATTTTGGTCGGCGAGTTCCGCTGCTGTCTCGCGGGCCTCAGTTACATCTTGTGTGACCAAAATTCCGTATGGCTCATCAGCAATACGTACCGATCTCGTCTCGATGTGGTGAATTCGACCTTGGCATTCTGTATCAAATGATCGAGACTCCCCATCAATTGTAGCTCGAAGATTGGGTTTGAGTACGGTAACCGTTTCTGCAGGGAAAAGCTCGTCAACCTGTTTGCCGACCATCTCCATTGACGTTCTCCCTGAAAATGGGTGCGTCTCGGGACCAACAATACGATAGTAAAGATCAGCATCAAATAATACTAAAATCCCGTTTGGGAAGTTTTCAATCAGAGTCTGGTTACCTTGTGGCGGAGGATTTATATTTTGCATGAGTATCTCTATCGTACTACAAACAATTTTTCAGTGGTTAAAGGTATTGGCTCGGACTTGGAAGTGAAATTTTCATATAATAAGGGAGGACCAATAGGCAACCACTTCCTCAGTTCGTGGGTTTATATAAGTTTAATTACTGGTGAGTGATATGCCCGATACAAAGAACATCGAATTACCGACGATTTTCGATGATCTGAAAGTGGGAATCACGTTGCATGAGCCAGAAACAGGTAGAATACTTGATGTGAATACGCGGCTGGAACAGTTATACGGCTATAGCCGATCAGAGCTGCGAGAAATGGAGGTTGGGGATTATACAGTTTCCACGAAAAGGTTCACACAGGACGAAGCACTTGATCGAATTCAGGCGGCCGCTGACGGGGACGAACAAACATTCGAATGGCAAATCGAACGTGCTACTGGCGAGTTCGTTTGGGTTCGTGTTCGTCTCAAGCGCACTACGATCGATTGCACTACATGTGTCCTTGCAGAGATTCGGGATATCACTGAATACAAGGCTCGAGAGCGTCGACTGCGCCTCCTTAATCGAGTCGTCCGACATAACTTACGAAATGAGACAAATATTCTCATCGGGTATGCCGATCGTCTCAAAAGTACGATCGAAGAAAAGACACAGAAAGAGGAACTGGAAACCATCTTGGAGATCGCCACGGAGATTGGTGCGTTGAGCGACTCGATCCGTCAGGTCGAGGAGATTGCGGAACCCGACGCAACAGAGCGGTCAATTACAAAGCTCAGAAGACTAGTCGAGGAAGTCGCCACGGAGATTCGATCCGAATTTCCAGAGGCCGAGCTGACTGTCGATATACAAACGGACATTTTCGTGAACGCCGATAGGGGGCTCCGCTATGCTACTAAGCACGCTCTCGAAAATGCAATTTCCCACAGTGACGATGATGCCCCCTCTGTCGAAGTATTAGTCACCAAAGAGCCCGATACAGATCAAGGGGAGATTCAAATCGTCGATACTAATCCAGCCATTCCAGACGTCGAAATTGACGTTCTCAAAGACGATGTAATGACGAGTACCACCTACCACGGGTCTGGTGTTGGCCTTTGGGTGATGCAATGGTGTGTCGACTCTCTCGGTGGTGAACTCATCTTCAAGGAGAATTCTCCGCAAGGAAATATTGTACGTTTTTTACTACCCCAGGCCGATTTCTGTGTACGGTAAGAAGTTCTGTTCCCCCTTTACCTATGCTGATCTCTTCGAGCTTCGGTCTCTACAGCGGAGTTCTACTGCCTCAGAAGACGTCGGTGATAGGCCGACGTCGGAGCTCCCCATCCGCTGGTGGTGTGTCAACCGGACGGGTCGATCAGAGATCAGGCGTCAGTGGCTATTGACGTTGGAACGATCTCGACCGGTGACGGTGGGTTTCGAATGTCTCACGTCGAACGGAACCTGTCGGCAACGACAGTACTCCTCACCCCCCGCTAGGTAGGCCATTCGAGCAGAGCTGATTAAGCTTACTGGCCGCCAGAGGACTTCTTTCGGGGGTTTTGCCGGTAGTATTGAATCGCTCAATTAGAGTTGAGATTCGCCTCGAGTCCAGCAATCCGAAACTGTTACGCGGGCAAGATGGTTTACTCTGAGAGCAGCTCGTCGACATACCGATTTTCCCATCCTCGACGCGCGTCGAGTTCGCGCCGTCCACGGGCGGTCAATGTATAGAAATTTGTTCGTCGATCTACTTCGCCTTTTTCGACGAGGCCCTTGTCAACGATCGTGTCGAGGTTCGGATAGAGCCGTCCGTGATGGATCTCGTTTTCGTAATAGTTCTCGAGTTCGTCTTTGATTGCAAGACCGTGTGGTTCCTCTTGACCGGCGATCGTATACAGCAAGTCACGCTGAAAGCCAGTTAAATCGTACATATCTGTTCGTTGTTCTATCAATATATAAGAATACCGGGTCTGTGTCATCAATCCGGTGTATACCGGCGTGAAAAGGAGCCAGTTTGTAGAGGTTCCGTAGTCTTGCGTGTTGGCTATGAGTAGCATTGCAAGCTATGAAGAAATGCATTCCACGAGGACGACCGACAATCTCATCAAACGTCACGGAAAGAAGCGCGGGCGGACCTACGCGTCCGCGCTCGAGAACGGTCTATCGAACTAACGGAACCCAGTCGGGGTGTCTGCTTCGTTGTCGCTGTGAACGGTTGTCTGGACGGTGTGTTGGGTCTCTGCAGTCGTTGTTGGGTGGGTTGGAAACTCTGTAACGGAACGGGATGCAAACAGTGTTGGAATGGGCTGCAAACGGTGTACAGGCTGTCTGGAAACACTGAATGGTGTCGGAACCGGGTTTTGTGGGGCGCAAGTATCGGAACACGGACTCCGCTATCCGTTCTTTATCCGATTAGCAGGATTTGGTAGAGATGGGGCTGATCGGTGTGACACTGGAAACGGTGTGAAAAACGCCCTGAAGCCCGCGGTTGACACACCTGACCACGACGGGGCAACCTTACAAGGTCCCCAGGAAAGGTCAGCACAACACCCCTTAAGTGTGTACGTCGCTCTAACCTGGGGACTATCTCGGGTGGGCGTACCTGTACGAATGAGAAGGACTGTGTTAAGTTTGTCTATCCTGTGGGATAATCTAAGTGAATGCTGAGAATTCAGTCTGAATACCAATATTTACTTCCAGATTTTAGTCTTCAGAGGGTCGCCAGCAAGTCGTAGTGGATGTCAGATAAGTTGGTAGAACCAGCCGATACTATCCTATGCAGCGGGTAACGTAAACGAGAAAGTCGTTCCGTTGCCGGGATTGGAATCAACCCAAATCTCACCCCGATGACGCTCAATGATCCGCCTACAAATGGCGAGACCAATCCCAGTCCCGCTACCATCGCTCCTGCTGTGCGCTTGTTGAAATACTTGGAAAACTCGATCCTGATCGTCTGGATCAATCCCGACACCCTCATCACGCACTGATATCATCCATTTTGCACCGTTCCACTGTGCTAAAACGTGAACTTCAGGTGTATTGTCGCCACTGTATTCGATCGCGTTATCCAACAGATTTTGAAACACTTGGCGTATCTGGTCGGGGTCGCCTTTGATACGAGGAAGCGAGTCAGCTGTAATCGTTGCATCATTGGCTGCAATCATAACTTGGAGATCGTCACGAACGTCTTTGAGAACCTCTTCCAGATCGACCGGCTCTAAGGGATCACCTTGTGTCTCAACACGAGAGTACGTGAGTAACCCGTCGATCATTGACCGCATCCGTTCAGCGCCATCAATAGCAAACTCCAGAAATTCCTCGCCGTCCTCGTCGAACTCTTCACCGTATCGGCTTTCGATGAGTTGCAGGTATGAAGAAACCATCCGAAGCGGTTCCTGCAAATCGTGTGAAGCAGCATAGGCGAACTGCTCTAACCGCTCGTTCGACGCTTCGAGTTCCTGTTGGTACTGGTGGCGTTCAATCGCTTCCGCAAGGACGTTTGCGACGCTCTGAACAAAGCTTACGTCCTCCTCAGTGAATACGCGACCGTCAGTATCGTGTACCCCTAAGATACCCCACGGATCGTCGAACGGCCCGATGACGGTGCTGATACCGCTGCGGACATCATGGTTTGTCAGTAACTCAGGTCCGCTAAATCGTGTTTCCGTCTCGAGGTCTTCAACGACTATCGGGTGATCGTTTGCTAACGTGTATGCAGCCTGCGATTCATCGTCAACGGATGAAACCGATGTCTCCCCAACGAGTCCGTCATCCCATCCAACTCCCTGTCGGAGCAGGAGGTCTTCACCCTCCTCGTTCAAGTCGAGTACTTTGCAATATTCGGCATCGAGGGCATTCGCGACTTTCTGAACGACTTCATGCATGAACTCATCAAGATCGTCAGCTTCGAGAGCCGCTTGTCCAAGGTCAGCAACAACTTGTTGCTGACGGGCTCGCTGTGAGAGTTGTTCCTCTCGCGCTTTTCGGTCGGATACGTTTCGACCAATGCCGGCAAGCACTGTTTCACCGTCCGGATTGTCGAGTGTTGAGGCGGCAAACTCATAGGGAATGGACGAACCATCCTTGGTGAGTATTTCGGACTCAATCTGCAGACCTCCTGTTTCGAATCCCAACTCAATTACCTCGGAGATTTGCTCCTGATTGTCCTCCTCAAAGAGTTCCACAGCGTGCATTGACGCGATTTCTGAATCGGTATAGCCCGTTATCTCGCAAAGACTTCCGTTCCACCGATGGAGCGTGCCGTCAGCCTCGAGTACGTAGAAAATGTCGTGAATCGCATCCAAAATATCATCTGTGTACTCTCGGTATCGTTCGAGCTGGTGATTTGAGGCTTCAAGTTGATCCACCGCTTTTTCGAGTTCTGTCTGTGCTTGATGGAGATCGTGGTTGCGAGCTTCGACTTCATGTGTTCGTGTCTTGGCTCGCCCATCGTTGATGCCTACAGCGAACCCTGCAACGCTAGCTAATGCAGTCAAGACTGGCGGAGCTCTCGTAGAAACACTTTCTCCAGGCTGGAGGTGGTATATTACAAGGAGGCAGACCATTAGTCCGAATCCAGCGAAACACCAGCCAGCGATATCAGGATAAAATTCCGAATTGATATCGGCTCGAGAGAGCCAATAAACACCATATACAAGGAAAAAGCCCGGTATACCGACTAATAGAGTAATGACAAGAATGTTCACACCCGGTTCCCCTTGATCAATCTCAAAAAGCGCACGTCCAGCGGCAAATACAAGATACAGCCCACCGAGAAGACCCATAGCGCGTCTCGGACCAACGCTGGACAGCAGGCGTCTCCAAGGCAACATTTGGATGATTAAGGAGTATGGCCGTAATGGGTCTTACGTTAGACATTGGCATCCTGTTTCCACCAAATGCGTAGAAATGTCTGATAGCAGAGACAGGACAATGGGAACTCGAGGATATCTTTTTGTTCAATGGTTGCGCTGCGAACGTCCAAGCGGGGGTGAGAGACGCACGAGTACGAGTGTCCAACCGCGACAGAGGATTCGACAGGGTGAGTGTGCCGAGACGTGTGATGCCGAAGAGATACGGACTCGAGGAAGAGGACATCCAGGGATCAGACCTTACTAGGGATGGTTTCACATACCATGTTCACTTTCTGTCGAAACTCTTAAATACTGTAACGTTTTACTAGACCGTAGTAGACCTTTTGAGGCAAGGTGAAGGGGAACGTAGCCGTAGCCGGGCTCTCTGCCCCGTCTCCTTTCATTTCTCTCCACTGCTGTTATTCGCGTAGTAGTACTGCTGTATCGATGGTCTGGGTGTCTCTGTACCCCTCCCGGACACTCGAGTAGGATCGGTCGAAAAAGAAAAGATCCGGGCATTGTACAGTGCCTAATCTCTCGAGACGTTGTTAATCGCCATACGGCGCGGAGGTACTCGCTAACCTCGAAATCAAGAGGCGGCAATATTCGCAACACGGAGGCGGCATCTTTCCGAAGGTTTCGACACCTCTCGAAAATCAGAGAGGTTTTGGGGACTAAAGTCGGCGCTCATCGGTCGCTCACAGCTCGAGATCGAGTCGATTACCACGATCGTCGCTCGAGGACGGGATCAAATCGTGACGATCGGTCCAAAACAGTGGTTCCAGGGGTGATTCAAAGGTCAGAAACGCACGCAGAACAGAGCTTCAGCTATCCGCCAGGGCTATCACGTGGGTCGGATCGACGCTACAGTTTCTCCGAAACGGCAGCGATCTGGGCTTCCGGACTGAGCGGCGTCTCGCATTGGGTCACCCACTTCACGACTGGTTGGCTTGGTCGATCGGCGTTGATCTGTTTCCAGTCATCCCCGGTCGACACTTCGTCGGTGAGCACATCACCGTCCTCGAGATCGAGTTTCGCGTTCGCAACGGCGAAGCGAGCCCACTGGTTCACACGAACGTACTCTTGGAGCAGTTCGTTGTACATCTTTGCGGCGGCAACCCGTGCGTTCGGGAAGTCACCGATCGAGCGCTCCATCTCCTCGAGTCGATCACTCCAGGTCTCGTCGGACGTGATGGCCTGCAAGAACCCGAGCTTCTGGCGGAAGTCCGCTAAGTCCTCGAGCCACTGGGTGGCGTCCTCTTTCACTGCGATACCGGTCTGCTGGACGTGCTCTCGCGGATCGAGCACCCACGTCTTGTCGACGAGATCGGCGATCGTCTCTTCGACTTCGGTCGCGAACAGTTCGGCGGCGGCTTCCTCGGACGTGTAGTACTCGTCACGCAGCGGATCTGGGTGCGGAATCAGGTATCCGAGTTCGTCGACGAGCAGTTCCTTGTACGTCTCTTTCTTGTACCGCTTCCCGGCGTCGGTGTTCGCGCGGTTGATCTGGTGGTCGGTGTACTTCAAAATCATTCCTTCGACGAGCGTCTCCGGAACGACGCCGCCTTTCGAGCGGAGCAGCCCCATCAGAATCTTCGCGACGGTCGTCTGACTCGCTCGGAGCGCATACTCGTCGTGATCGTAGGTGCCGTCCGGGGCGACATCGACTTGCCCGCCCGTACGCACGCGATCTTCGTGGATCTCGAGGTCGTCGTTCCAGTGGCGTTCGACCGACTCTTTCAGTTCCGTCCAGGTGAGCTCGGTGCCAGCTTGGGACAGATCCTGTGGCGTGTAGGTCGGCGTGTAACTCGACGGTGTCGATCGGGACGCCACACCGCCGTCTGAAACGGGAACCTGTGCTGGTCCGTCACCGTCCATCTTGTACTCGTCGGGGACGTCCTCGGGATCAAGTTCACCGCGGATCAGTGCTTCCGTGTCGACGTCGGGACGATCAAGTGCAGCGGGGTGGATGTCACCGAAAAAGTTCCGGTAGGTTTCCCACGCGATCAGGCGATTGGCACCTGCTTTCGAGCAGTCGTAGACGTCACCGAGTTTTTCGAAGACTTCGTACTCGAAATCGTTGACTGCAGTCGTGATGTTCGTCTCTCGAGTAGCGTCTTTATTCATCGCCGGTCACCTCCACTGTCTGGTGGCGGCGATCTGGATCAGTACCAGTGCGGCGGTCCGGCGAGCGGGCGATCGTAGTTACGGCGCGTGACTTCTGAGTCGGCTTCTGAATGTTTGATGTAAACATTATAGGGGTGTTGTGCGTAGTTTTTGATGAGCGAGCGACGATTTGTGACGTGAAAAAACGTCAGGTGGGCGGCGGCGGTGGGCCAGCTCGCCCAACGGTCCACGTAGGCCGGAACACCTGTCGGCTTTGGAGGCCGATCGATGACAGAACCGCATGACTACACAGGAATTGGAACCTGTCTAGAGCACAAAACTTATGCCACGCGGACGCGTACGTGTGAACGTCGTTGTGAGACTCACTTGGTGGCAGGCTCGTGTCTGTCATTGTTAAGGGGTGTTGTCTGACAACCGGTCGGCCATTCGGGATCGGCCCGACGTGATCGACTTCTGCGCTATAACAGAAGACCGACGAGCGGAGCCGTTCTCGAGTGCAACCGAAACCGGTTGGGCGACGTACGTATTTCGTATACCCAGAACCACAGGCCCGCTGATATTTAGGTCTGTCGTCGCATTGAATGGTACTGTGTAGGGGAAGGTTACTTAAGTCAACCAGACCGAAACTGCCGCGAGGGTTGGCGACACCAAGGTTTTTGGCGGTTGCGCCAGTAGAATGAGCCGGACACGCGGCACTCACGATGGGCGTTCCGTCCGTCGGAGCGTGCGTGTTCTGATGTGACATTCGTAAGGGGTCCCGGACTGGTTCAGGCAGTTCGGGTTTTTCGAAGGGCAACGTGTTGAGCAGTCGTTAGGCCAGTCATACAACCCCCGGCACTTATAGCTTCCTCAATGCCCACTTAGGTTCATATCGGTATTCCAACATCAGAATACGCTGGTTTTGCTGCTTTTCTGCCGAATCCTCTCTGCACGCAATAAGGATTATAGCCGTTCGGTGAGACTGCCGAGATACATGGATGCTGCGGATATAGAGCGTGCCGACTGGATGGCGGCCGTTGATTTGAAAATTCTCGCCTACTACTACAACCGCAGTCGGGACATATATGGTCCGTCTACGGTCGCGAAGAACATCCGGCGAACGGACGGCGAATCCTACAATGCCGATTACATCAACCAGCGGATGCTGACCCTCGCCGACGCTGATCTACTCGAGAAACTCGAGCGGGGCGAGTATCGAATCTCCGAGACCGGGATCGAGTACGTCGAAGGCGAGGTCGGGCCGGACGAGCTGCCCGACTAGAACTCACTCACTCCGTCGAAATTCACAGCGTTTGATACAAACGACGTGCGAAATATAGGCACAACACACATTGATCAGCATAGGGGAGTATTCGTCGCTTCCCTACGAAACGTTTTCCGCGACCAATCCCCTAGCACAGGTATGTCGACGACCGTTACAACACCTGACGCAAAAGAGGCGTGTACATACTGTGAGTCGCGTATCTTCGACCACGAGCCCATTTGTGTCCGCGATTGTGACGACGACTGTGGGTCACCCCTATACTTCTGTAACTACGCCTGTCTCTCAGCGTATATCGACGAGAACGGCCTTACCACAGGAAATGCGTGCGAGTGGAATCCCAATGAAAGCGACTGTTGCTAATCGACGGAATCGGTGAATCTGCGCTCTGTATCCAACACGTCTGTTGAAACCTATCACTCCTTGAGGGTTTCAACAGGACCAACCCACTCACTCCGAATCGTCCAACTGCTCTTTCACGTCCTCGAGTTCGCGCTCGAGACGATCGACACGCTCGACCAGCGATTCTTCGCACACTTCGGTCTGGAGAATATCGAAGAGTTCGGGGTCGTGTTCGCGTAGTAATCGGGCGTCGTCTCGCATTCGTCGCTCTAGTTTTTGTTTGACTCGAGATCGGTGCGTAGAGCGTGTATCGTCGTCGACGCTCTCGTCGCCGCGAATTGCGGCCCGCTCGCCGTCGGTAAGTAAAGCCCGTCGCATAGATTGTGTTTGCGTTTTCGTCACCGTATGCGTTCGCATTAACGGAATACAGTGACTAAACGGTACTGGTGTTCAGCACCGTATTCGGTGAAACCAAAACAAATATGTTGATGGGGACTAGAGTTATGGGTAACTCGCGGCACCCCCGCGATGGTGACCACCTATGCCGAGAAACCCACTACCGGAAACGGTCAAACGGGCGAATCGGGCGGACGAACAACTCGCTGACGCCGACCTGGGCTCGAGCGACGAGTCCGACCAGCGCCCGGCACTCGAGGCGCTCACACTCGAACAGCCGAACGCGAATGCGCTGTGTCTGGCCGAAGCCGGCCACGATGGGGCCGCGTGGATCGAAGCCGACGCGAACGCCGTCGTCGATCTACACGAGGTGGCCTGAGATGTCCGTTCAGGCGGATTTTGATAGCTTCGGACTGGAGGATACCGAGACGCGGTCGTACGATCCCGACAAGCTATCGGCCGACAACGAGGACTACCAGCATTCGGGCGTCCTCGATTACTTCCACAACGAGCGCGGGATGGCGGCCGAGCGTATCGCTCGCGAGGTCTTCGACGGCAAGGTGTCCGGCGAGACGATTCGCCACTGGCTCGTCGAACACGGCCTGAAAGCCCCGGCTGGAACACTCCTGAGCCGCTCTGGACACACGGGGGCGTCACCGATGGTCCTACTCGGTGAGTTGGCACGCGAAAATGGCGACTCGATGCTCGAAACCCCACTGGGTGATCTCCTCGAGCGATACGCCGACGAAGTCTCGCATCGGTCGACGTTGACCAACGAAGGTTGATAGGTTAGGAGTCCGAACAATCGGCGACAACGTGCGCGACGGTCTCACATGACAGTGTGACGCGGTTCGATCCCGCGGCGTACCTTCCGTGCCAAAACGGCACAACACCCCTGCTATGGACGCAACACAGGCAGCAGTCGACCGAGCGATCGGCGACTGTACGACCGAGATGGATAGTGATAGCGACCAGCCAACCGACCTGCAGAACGTCTCGCCCGATAGCGATCGGTTCGCCGTCGACGCGGACGACGAGGCGATCGAACCGCTCGAGCTCCCCGAGGACTGGACCGAGACCGACCTCACAGACGAGTCGGTCGAAATCGATGGTATCGACAACGCCGCCGAAATCGAGGAGGTCGATCTCGAATGAGCACCGAGTCCAAAGCCGACGAGACGCAGTCCGTCGACGAACCAGAGCCAGAACCGCAGCCGGAAGCTGAAGAGAAAGAAGAGGAAGCCGACCCAACGCCGGATCTCACGACCGAGAGTGGCGGGTTCGCGTGCAAGGCGACTGCAGGCGACCTGCTCGCGTTTTTCGAGCAGTACACCCCGATTCTCGACGAGATGAAACTCCACCTCGAGTCCGACGGCCTGGAAGGGCGCGGCGTCGATCCCGCGAACGTCGGGATGGTCGACGAGCGACTCGACGCGGCCGCGTTCGACCACTACTCGAGTACGGGCGGACTGATCGGTCTGGATCTCTCCCGGATCACGGATATCCTGAGTCTCGGCGAGTCCCGAGACCCGGTGTCGTTGGAACTCGATCAGGAGACGCGCAAACTCGAGATCGTCATCGACGGGCTCGAGTACACACTCGCACTGATCGATCCCGATAGCATCCGGCAGGAACCGGACATCCCGGATCTCGAGTTGCCCGCGTCGGTGACACTCGAGGGCAAGGACATCCACCGAGCGGTCAAAGCCGCCGATATGGTCTCCGATCACATGCGATTCGAGACCCGGCAGAACGACGCCGGGGAGGACGCGTTCGTCGTCAGCGCCGAGGGCGATACCGATGATGTCGTTCTCGATCTCACGCGTGAGGACGTGATCGACCTCGAGATGGGCGACGGCGACGCGCTGTTCTCGCTGGACTACCTCAAGGATCTCTCGAAGGAGATCCCGGCGAACGCAGAGGTGACCCTTGACCTCGGCAATGAGATGCCGGTGTTCATCCAGTTCGAGCATATCGAGGACGACGACGAAGAGGGAGACGACACGTTCCACGGCGAAGTCACGCAAATGCTCGCGCCGCGTATCTCGAGTGACTGACCATGTCGGGTACACAGCACTCGGGTGAGACAGAGCGATCCGCCGATGAGTGGGAAGCGTATCTCGAGGCAAACCCTGACGAAGTGTTGCTGTTCGTCGACGCGAACTACGAGATTCACACGTTCGAGCACGAACCAGAAAAAGGCGAGTTGTCGTTCGTTCGGGGTGGCAGTCACGGATACGACTACGACGGTTCCCGTGCTGCGCTCGAGTCGTTCGCCGCCGACGATTCGGATATCCACAAGCTGGTTCCTCGAGACGAGGAATACGCCGAACGAAAGCGACTCGTCGACGGCGAGTTCGACAACCCGCAGGAGTGGGTGGAAGCATGACGGCGACCGATTCAGAGCGTGAACTGACGCTCACAGGTGTCGGCAGTGATCAGCGACGGACGCTGTTGGACGCGGCCGGTAACGACCCACACGACTTCGGGATCCGAACGACGATCGATGTAACGTCAGTCACTGAGGATAACGTCGGTGATCTGCTCGATGCACTGCTCGAGGTTCAACAGGAGATGGCCGATTACGGGGCCTACGACGAAGCAGAAGCAGCATCGAGAACGTACGACATGATTCGTGAGCAGGCGAGAGCGGAGGGGTTGGTCAAATGACCGGCGCTGAATCGGCCGACTCCGAAGACAGACTGCTCGAGGAAGAGTGGCCCTACGAACACGTCGAACCGGGCGAGGTCGAACGGAATCTCTCCTACCAGGAGGCGAAGGCGCTCCGACAGGAACTCGAGGACCTCCGCTCGACGGTCGACGACTGGGCGTGTGATGAGTGCGAAGAACGGAAATCGGTCTGCTATCATCCAGCGTCCGACCAGAACCGCTGCCGGGTCTGTGCCGGCTTCGAGGACCCAGACGCAGACATGGAGACCGAATCATGAGCTCGGGATCAGCCGATCACCGACTCTCGGCGGGCGTCCGCGTCGAGTTCCAGACGGTGGATTCGACAACCCCCAACCGTGGTCGGATCACGGAGATCGACGGCCACCAGCTCCTGATCAACTGGGCCGACGAGACCGAGTGGATCGACCAGGAACAGATCACGTCGATTCTCGAGCGTAACCAGCACACCGAGCGGATGTCTCGCGAGGACGTCCCCGAAAAGCCGGGCTACGAACTCGAGATCGACGAAAACGTCGACGCTTCGCTGGCGGACGCGCTCAAGACGGCCGCGGTCGCGAACGAGGGATACCTCGAGGCCCTACTCGCTGCGGAGTTAGCGTCGTTCCGGCTTGAACGAGGTGCGTACGACAGATGAGTGACTCGAGCGGCAACGCTGTGGACGGGACTGAGCGATTAGGAATCGTACGCGATGTGCTCAACAGCGAGGACCAGTCTGTAGAACAGATATATCACGATCGCCGTAACAGCGAGAGGAACCCACAGGGACCAAATTGCCCAATTCCCGAGTATGATGCCAGAGAGAAGACCAAGTACGATGAGTCCACCTACGATATATCCAATAACGGGCTCTGCGTCTCTAACATCCTGATTGGGAGGCATACAGCCCTTTTCCAATCGAGTTGTCAAAAATGTTCCTGCAATTCTAGACGTAGAATCTTCGGTAGAGGACGATCACTACACACGGCCACTGACGGCAACGGAGGCGATTCGTGATGCCGTCGGACAGAACTGAGCGGGTCGGATGCTATCGATGGAAGCGCGAGGGTTGCGAGGACACGTTCTGGTCCGAGTATCCTGCCACAACAGAGCAATTTGAGAAAAGCGAGGCTACGATCCTCTTTTGGGATGTAGTCACAGAAATGGGGGGAATCAGAATGAACACAGACGGGACTGAGCGATGGTGGAGCGACAAAACACCATCTCTGAGGGAGCGTATCGGAGCACTGACGAACGTGTTCCTATCGGGTCGTTTCGAGCACGAACTTCGATCTGCGGTGGCTGCACGACCCCGAACGAGACCGATGGGGGAAGACAATTTCGTCGGCATCGATCTGTACAAAATCTGGTTCGTTCTACACCACGACGAGCACGGTGACGACCGGACAACGAACCTCTACATCCGGAAAATCGGAGATACGTATGCGAACATAGATCGAATCCACGAGTCAAGCATTCAGGCAGGATTGTTGCCTCTCCAGAACGACGACTGGCAGTACCTACAACCGGACATGGAGCAGTCGGACGGTGACCTCGATGGATAAACCAATCCCCCGACCCGACGCCGATCGACGCGACCGGCTTCCACCTGAAGAAGCCCGTGCGAACAAGTACACAGCACTCGAGAACGGTGCGACGATGGGGACGGTCTGCGAGTACCAGGTTGACGACTGGTCGTGGGTCATCATCACCGACGTTCCCGAGAAAACGTGGGGCGACATCTTCGACGAGAACGACGACCGAGCAGACGAGAATGTCGTCCGATTCCTGAACCTCGAGAAACTCACCGACGACGAGTTCGGACTGTTCGAGGGCTGTATCGGCTGCTACGAACACGTCGACACCGCACGACAGTTCACCGATCACGACGGCGCTGGCAACCTCATGCGTCTGTCGGACTTCCTCGAGAAATTCAAGCCACTCGGACCGCTCCACCCCGAGCACAGGTCTACACCCGGAGGTGACGACCGTGGCGACT
Source organism: Natronorubrum halobium (assembly GCF_051351675.1). Lineage (NCBI taxonomy): Archaea > Methanobacteriati > Methanobacteriota > Halobacteria > Halobacteriales > Natrialbaceae > Natronorubrum > Natronorubrum halobium. The sequence continues at coordinate 46,468 of NZ_CP195597.1, read as the reverse complement.
AACACTCGGTCCCGTACTCGAGACGACGAGTCCGAAAACGTGTTCGATGATCCGATGATGACGCCGCCCACGACCAACGCCGAAACTGGTACGTGGGACGATTCCGGATCGATCCGCGGCTGGACGTTCCGGTTGAAGCAGAACCAAGCGCAACTCCTCGATCTCGTGCTTGAGGACAAGTGGACAGCACACGATTTCACGTGCCTGCTGATCCGCGTGACCGAATACTTCGAGCGCGGCCGGCACACCCAGACTGAACCGGATCACGGTGAAGGCGAGACGTACTACCGCGGCTACGTGCACGCGCCGAATGTCGACTCGTTCTCTAAAGGCTACTGTGGAACGTATATCGTCGACTGCCATCCAGACGACGGCTGGTTCGTGTGGGACGAACGGAGCTGGTCAAACCGACCAGGATACACACAGTCCATGCAAGAATCGGCCCGCGGGAAGACTGAACGGCTCGCAGAGGGGCTGGCAAAACGGCAGCGAGGAGAGCTATGAACTCCGACAAAGCGGCCGACGTTCGGGATTCGATCAATCGACTCCCCTGTGTCGCTCACGACGCCGAACCCAGCCGGAACTACGCCAACGGGACGACGACAATCACGAATCGCGGCGAGGAGTGGACGCATACAGGCAAGTGTGTGGATCTGGATGACTTCCAGTTCCGACCGGCGACGATCAACGAAGCCGCACAGATTTCGTTCGACGGCGGTGACCGACGACCCTGTTTCGAAGTGATCCTCGAGCCGCTGGCACTTCCGACGCGACCATTACCGACGATTTCCGTCCCACCTGCGGTGGTCCACGAAATCGCAAAGCACGGGTGCCGACTCCGAGTGACAGCCGGTTACCGCGGTCGTCACACTCCGGGGATGCTCCGAGTTCGTGACGATTTCACGTACGACCGAACGTCGAATACAGGCGACGACGAGTGCGAATCGTGTGGCTGCAATCGATTCCGACTCCACGATGGCGTGCCGGAGTGTGAACGCTGTGGGAAGCACCGCGGGGAACGAACAGCACCTTCGGAACCGACACTTGAGGATTACGCATGACCGACGATCTCGACTACGAGTACGCCGTCCACAGACCGGACTCTATCGGTGAGACGACCTTCGACACTCGTCACGAGACAATCGGCCACGCGGCGATACTCTCCCGATACACCGACTCAGCGGACGAGTTCGAAGTGTTCGCCCGCCGGAAGACTCGAGAACCAATGACGAACGACGCACTGTGGCGAGCCCGGATCACCGACAAGGGCGGCGACGAGTGGGACCACGTCGGGTGGACGCTGCTGTACGAAACGCGGTCGTTCGCGACCGAGGCGGCCTATCGGTATATGCTGATGAACCATCTCGACGACGTGTCCGTCTCGAGTATGCCCTGGTACGGTGAGGACTACCGGCAGGTCGGGGCGCTCAAGGGCGGGTCTGACGATCAGTTCCCGATCTACGTCGGCTTCGACGAGGACGGCCAGCCGCTGGAACACGACGCGAACCAACTGCAGTACGCCCACCACGTCACGAACACGGCGCTGAATCGGTTCGATCGACAGGAGCAAGAGCCAGAGCCAGAACCGGAGGTAGCTGAACATGCCGAGTAGTGAAAACGACGACAGAAAACGCGAGCGCACGCTCGAGGACGTACTCGAGAACCCAGCCGACGACCTCGAGTCGACGGTCTTCCTCTGGCTCACTCCCGAGGATATGGACGACTCGATACTCGCCGTTCGACGAGCGTCCCTGGTATCACTAGTCGCTCGCGACGCGGACCGACTTCTCGTTGAAGTGCGGGAAGGCGAAGACGTCGAGTCACTGATCGAGTTCGAAGGCCGGGAGAACGTCGAACTGGCCTACGGGAGTCGGTATTCAACCCGTGGCGCGAATCTTTTCGAACGCGTACGAATCGCGGAGCGTGATCTCGAGCGATGAGCACCGATACGACACCGACCACGACGACCACAGAGGGCGAATCGAACATCCATCACATCGTCGTCTCTGGACGGAACGTCGAGCCACTGCTTCCGATCACGAAAGAGCGCGTGCCTGCAGATCGCGTGCGCCTGTACCCGCTCGCGACCGGCGACACCAACGAGACCGCGGAGACGGTCGCAGAGTACGAACGGATCACCGACCTCGTAGGCCTCGAGACGACCGTCACCGACCCACTCGAGAACTTCCGAAAGCTCTACACTGAGACGTTCGTGGCCCTCCGGGACGACCTTGAGCGCGGGCACGACGCGTGGGTGAACGTCGCGGGCGTCGCGAACCCGACCGGCTTCGCACCGATCACAGCAGCGACGTCGCTGGTCCTCTCGAGTACGGTCGATCCGAACCAGATTCACGTCTACGCGTCCGATGACGACGGGCAACCGTGGACGATCCCGACGGCGGTGCAAGCGCCCTCAAGTGACCTTGGCGAACAGATCCTCGAGACGATCACGCACGAGAATCCGGATTCGGTGACCGCCGTCGCCCGCTCACTCAGTGGCAATGACGACGGCCTCGATGGGTCGTTCCGGAGCAAAGTCCAGTACAACGCCGGACTACTCGAGGAGCGCGGACTGGTTCGGATGGTCGATGACGGCTACCGGAAACAGCCGGAACTCACGGCAGCCGGTGAACTGCATCTCGAGGCGCAAAGGAAGCAATAAACCGAGAGATCCTGAACTATTCGGCGGCGTGCTATTCTTTGGGTAGCTTGTCGGTACAGGCATGTACGCTACAAGTTCGGTTAGCAGTAGACAGTAACACGGTTTCTTTATTCAGAATTGCTCGTGTAACTCATAATCAGTATAGGTGATGCACTTATCGGTGCGGGCAGTGTACTGGCTCTACATGCCCGAAGAAGTCTTGTTCAAATCAGAGAGCGATCAGACTCGAGAAGAAATCGCATCGTATCTTCGCAGTGTTGCTGATAAGCTTGACCAAGGCGATGCGGTCACGCTCAAATCTGGTTCCGAGTCCGTGACAATGGAGCCGCCAGCCAGCCCAACGTTTGAGGTCAAAGCTGAACGCGAGGGGCCAACAGACGGGGCCGGTGAATTAAGTATCGAGTTCGAACTCGAATGGGACGAGAACGATAGTGAGGGGGACAACGGAAATGACCAGTTAGAAATTGAGTGACCAATTAGCACACGTAGTTGGCGTTCAGTACAGGTGAGCAATTCATCAGAATGACCCGCCAATACCAATGTAGACAAAGATTCCAACGATAGTTGCAATCACGTCCAGTGCGAATAGAATCGCATAGTCCTTTGATTCCATATCGTTGAGATTCTAGCCTAGTCTCTAAATTGTTCTGCAGAGGGTTGGTCACTTCGCATACGTAGTTTCCGTTCAGTACAGGATATCCACCGAATGGTTGCCTATTCCAGCCCGTGTTTTACGCTGATGCCCGTCGCTTTGGTACGTGATGGCAGTAACTCAAATTGATCACGTCAGTGAGAACGACCGGATGGCAGAGTGTATCGACAACTGTTTCGAGGCTGCCCAAGCGTGCGAGTGGTGCGCTGATGAATGTATTGGGATGGGTGACGAGATGGCTCGCTGCATTCGCCTCTGTCGGGACGTTGCTGATCTGACGACAATGCATGCCCGATGGATGGCCCGGAATTCCGGCTACAGTAGCGATCTCGCAGAAACCTGTGCTGAACTCTGTAAAGAGTGTGCCGACGAATGCGAACAGCACGATGAAGAACACTGTCAAGTCTGTGCAGAGAAGCTGCGAGAGTGTGCAAATTCCTGTCGCGACATGGCTGAGGCGTAGAATCTGCACCTGACCATCCGACTACACAGACACCTATTTTCATGACTGTCCTTAGGCGGTCATGCGAAATCCCAACGAACCCAATATGATACTATGAGTGGACGTGGTGAAAAACCCGAAGAAGACGGAGATGAACAGGCAGAGCGAGAAGCAGAACCAGTCGCTCTTGGCGAGAATGTGTACAACAAAGATGGAGAGATTCTCGGGAAAGTTCGAGGATACGAACAGGGAGGTTTCTTCATATCAACGCGCGATGGGGTGGAGCAGCTCAGTATTGAGCATGCCCGGTCGGGACACGATTTCGGTGAAGCCCACCTAATGTGGCGGTGCATGAACTGCGGTGAGATGGGTGAAATTGACGAGGGAATGCCGGAGCAATGCCCTAACTGTGGCATCGAAAAAGAAGAACTCATGTGGTGGACAGAAGATTGAGTGAATCTATTCAGTGAGGCTGGTAGAGCTACGAACCATGGTTCCTGAACCAGAGGCACCCTCTCAAGAGGAAATCGAAGAACGAATTAAACAAGTCGGATGGTACTCGCGTGCAGTCCGTACGGGGTTGGTAATCATTCTGAGTGCGTTTTTATTGGCGATTGGTGTCATCCTTCCCGCGAATCTCGACAGTCCTGCACAGGCAATTGAGTCGATACTCATGCCCCTCACGTTTGTTGGATTAGGTGTGATCCTATACGGAATCGGTATGCATCTACACTTGATGCATTTGAATCTCGTCAGACAGCTACAGCCTGAACAGACAGACGATCAGCGATCGGTTTCCAAGCCAGATGACTAAATTTTGAACTCGGAATACTTCAGTCCGCATCTGTAGTTGCCGAATCAAATGGTTCAGCTTCCTACCCAATAATAGCAAGTGAATTATATACCACCACTGATAGAGTTGAGCTGCCACAATAGCAATAAAACGATGATGGAAATTCGCCTACATTTCGTGAATTCGGAGTAACTTTGCAAGTCAGATAGTCATAAAGCCTGTCGCGAACAATGCGAGAATAATTCCTAACGCAGTGACGAGGCTGCCTACAGTAGTCCCAATTTGAAGCATATCTTCTCCAAACATCGTATGAAGAACATGCCGACCAGTGAAATACAGCACTATTCCACCAGCAGAACCCATACCACCAAGAATTACGAGTATTTGATATCCCACACTGAGTGTCAATCTGGCTGGAACAAAATCATTAGGGCCGTTATTATGATATATTTTTAGAAAAGAGTATATAGTCTACTCTTCTCTTCGGATCGCAGCTAAATCTCGTGCGAGTCGGGCTTTATCAGTTCCAGCGGATGTCCCATCGTCTCTCGAGATTACGATCATGCCCGGCGCTGGATGACAGGGCGCTCGATCGCCCTCACTGAATCCAGCGTCCTTCGCAGGCGGCAGTTGGACCTGATAACCGTGACCGGCGATTCGAACGGTCGCATCCATCGCCCGATGTACGCTGTTGGTGTCCTGCGCTGCTGCGACGACGAGTTCCGCTCTCTCTCCGACCGAGACAGTATCGAGATCAACCATGAGGAGGAGGTGATCGAACGCGTACACGCGGACGTCGGCCAGCGCGGTTGCCTCTCCATCGGCATCCTCTTCGACGAGGCCCGCCGCTCGAGTGGGCTTCGTGATCTGCAATGCGAGACCGTCAGTGCCGGAGGACTTGATCTGGTTCGCCATGTTGTTAGCACTAAGTGCTAACCAAAGAGCCTTTGGGGTCCGTTATTTTCTCCCTGAGAAATTAGTAGGACAAATCGAGATTAGGCACCGAGTGAGGCAGTAGAATCGCCATCTTCGGAGATAACAGCATCAAAAAGTGGTGTGAGAATATTGATAGTCTCATCGTCACATTTCATCGGGTCAAGGTGGTAGTGAGCAACTGTATCCGAGTTGGCTATATCCGATGTAAGGGAATAGAAGAAACTAAACGTGGTATCCAGATCAATTTGGTCGAGCAATGCATCAACTGAATCGAAACAAAGCGACGTCATATGTGAATTAGATTCCCAATCGGAAAGCGTAGCTTCAATTCGATCGTAAAGTGTAGACAGATCCTGCTCATCAGCGATCAAGTCAGCTTCAATAGGGCCGGGGAGTGTAACAGACTGGGCACTTGCTGATCGAGCAAATTCACCGAGGCTGATAATCTTGCGTTCTGCAGGCATCTCATATTGTTGTGCGTTCAACTCAGCCACCTTTTCGTCTGCAGGTTTGTCAACTATTATGCTGAGAACATTTTGCCGGTCCGGAGGATATGGGTACTGGAGGTCCGAACAAAGTTCGGTAGTATCTGTTCTTTGGGCTAAGAGAAGCACATTCGAGGTATGAGAAAGAGTTGTGTGAATCGATTCTGGGTCTCTGAGTAGGATTTTTCCATCACCATGTACCGTCACGTGAAACCCTTCATACTCAAAAGACACAAAGCAGTTATTCCCGGAGTGACCCATCCTATCCAATCCTTCTGGGTCAATAACGGAATGAAGCGGTGCCAATTCACCCCGCCCTGCACCGACAATAGCCGAGATAGACTGTATTACCCGAATACTTGGCAACTCAGTATCATCAAATGTGAGATAATATGGTGTCTCATGAGCCATGCGCTTAGGATACAGTTCACAGATAGCTACTAAAAGGATGCGGCCCAAATGCACACAATAAATCCTGTAAATTGGATATTTGCCACATCAACCTTTAGTCAGCGGAGATGAATTTGACAATTGTCAATCAGAGTTCAGCCAACAGATTATCTCAGGGGGTAATGTAGTCCCACTGAGGAGACGAATGGAAATATGTGGTATGCGTATACGGGCGAGTTGTGTTTAATTAGCCCATCTCTGGAATGATGTGGATTAGAGACCGCAAAAGGTGTCATAGAACGTTTTTCGCGGTATTGATTTCATCCCCTTATACGGTGAACCCGCTGATAAGTAGCCCTACAGAATGAGCACCGGAAAGTGATGACTTTCAAGGAAAATTGATAAGCTATAATCCCTCAATGATGTCTGCGAATTGAAACCTGACTTTTAATACTCCAACGGGGATATCCACCAGTAATGGCTCCGAAAGACGAAGATATTGTCCGTATACTTACAGAGTCTATTAATCGTGAAATTTTAACAGTTCTCAATGATGCTCCTCGCGGCCTCTCTGTAACGAAGATTGCCGAACAACTCGTTTCGGCGGACGAAAAGGAACTCAACCAGACAATCATCTCGCTACACCACAATTACCTGCCTCGACTTGACGAAGTCGGCCTCATCACGTATGACCACGATGAAAATGTCGTCACCACCGGAGATTATTCGACAGGTAACGCAGATTGGATGGACATAGACGCACTCGACGAACTGATCTCGCAGTTCGGGACGGGATACAGACCAGACGAGCGTACTGTCGGACGACTCGAGGGCCGCGAAGCGGTGTACGACTACTGTCGAGACTTGGCTGACAGAGCCGACGAAGAGCTCTTCCTGATCTACGCTTCCAACGACTTACTCGACGAAGCGTGTCTCCCGTACGCTGAGAACGCCATGGATCGAGGCGTTGAACTTCATGCTGGAACGAAAAACCAAGATGCTCGAGAGTTCTTTCGGGAGCGTCTCCCGGAAGCGACGATATGGGACCCACAGATGGATTGGATGTACGAGCAGGCGAACTATCCCAAGGTGAGTCGGCTCATTGTCGCAGATCGGGAGACTGTTGTCGTCGGCCTCTGGGATGAGGATGCCACTGGTGCGAAAACGGAGGTTGCGATGATCGGAGAGGGACGGACCAATCCGTTGGTGGTCCTCACCCGCGAACTGCTCGGTGCTCGATTAGACCATCTCGATTATCAGAGTGACGAGTTTCTCGGGGATCTTCCGTTTGAAACGTGAGCAACGGTCTGTGCTGGTTCGAATGTGTTCGATAACAGCTTTCTCTGTTCTTACCAAACTAGTTGATAACAGAGCAGGGTCATGTGAATTTCTCTACGACAACTCGTACCACGAGCGTGGTTGGCAAGACAAATCCCTTTCATTAGTCGAGACGTTCTTTCGGTATGGAATCCAGCACACACCCCTCCCAAGACGAGACAACAGGTTCTAACGAACATGACGAACGGATCACGGTCGGCGCCGACGGCTACGATCTCCCGGTCGTCGACGTGCTCACGGGCCGCGGATTCATCACCGGGAAAAGCGGATCCGGGAAGTCGAACACCGCGAGCGTCGTGATCGAACAACTGCTCGCAAACGGCTTTCCCTGCCTGATCGTCGATACGGACGGCGAGTACTACGGGCTGAAGGAACGCTTCGAAATGCTCCACGTCGGGGCCGACGAGGAGTGTGACCTGCAGGTCAGTCCGGAGCACGCCGAAAAACTCGCGGAGTTCGCAATCGAGCAGAACATCCCGATCATCCTCGACGTCTCGGGGTATCTCGACACTGACGATGCCAACGCCTTGATCCGGGAGACGGCCCGCCACCTATTCACCAAAGAGAAGAAACTCAAGAAGCCGTTCCTCCTGGTCGTCGAAGAGATCCACGAGTACGTTCCCGAGAGCAGTGGCCTCGACGACACCGGCCAAATGCTCGTCAAGATCGGCAAGCGCGGACGCAAGCACGGACTCGGTATCGTCGGGATTTCCCAGCGTCCAGCCGATGTCAAGAAGGACTTCATCACGCAGGCCAACTGGCTCGTCTGGCACCGACTGACGTGGGAGAACGACACCAAAGTCGTCGGTCGGGTCGCCGACACCGAGTATCGCGACCGCGTACCAGATCTCCAAGATGGCGAAGCGTTCGTCCAGGCCGACTGGAACATGTCGATCGACCGAGTCCAGTTCAAGCGCAAGCGCACGTTCGACGCGGGAGCGACGCCGGGACTAGAGGAGTTCGAACGACCGGATCTCAAATCCGTCTCGGAGGACCTCGTCGACGATCTCGAGGAAATCAGTGATCGCGAACAGCGCCGACAGGATCGGGTGGCCCAACTCGAGCGGACGGTCGAAGCCAGAGACGAGAGAATCGAGGAACTGGAACAAGAACTCGAAAACGCCCGCGATATGACCGACATGGCCCAGCAGTTCACGCAGGCGCTCACGTCCGCGGCCGACGGAGATGCTGAGAGCGGCGAGACCATTCAACAACAGGTCGACGAAATCCGCGAGCAGAAAAACGAGGAGATTCGCCGACTACGTTCGGAGCGCGACCAATTACAGGACCGTGTCGACAACCTCGAGTCGACGGTCACCGACCAAGCCGACCGGATCCGCGACCTCGAGCAGTACGAACAAGCCGTCGAGAACCTCGAAGAACTCCGCGAGGGCGTTGCACGGATGGCTGATGCACTCTCGATGGACGTCGACGGCGGATCAGAGAAGTACCGGCAGAAGCTCGAGCGCAAAGACGAGCGAATCGACGAACTCGAAGCGGCGATCACGAAACTCGAGCAACAGGGCTACTCGCTCAACGAGGAGTTCACCGAGAAGATGGATTTCCTCCGGCATGAAGCCGTTCGTGAGGAGATCGACCGGGCGGCCTCGAAAACGCGCACGAAAGACGAGCACACGTGGGACGTACTCTCGGTGCTGGTTGACCAGGACGAAGCGACGACAAAGCAGATCACGGCCTTCGTCGACGTAAGCAAAAGTAGCGTCCGGTCGATTCTCTCAAAGTTGAAAGACCAACACGTCGTACACGCACGTAAGCGTGGGAAGACGCCACACTACAGTCTGAACGTGGAGGGGATGAAGCAGATCATCCAGCAGCGCCGAAAACGCGAGGAGATGGCAGAACTGAAAGACCGCGTGAAATCGTGAGTCCTGATTCATCTACCTGATAACCTAACCAATTTCTTAGACGTTCGGCAGCTTAATTACCGCTGGTTGTGACAGTCACGATAACTGTCCTCACGAATCGGACAGCGACCGTCGGATCTGCCGGCGGTGTACCGTACGTCGTAAATCAACACCCCTGCACCGCCAGCAATGTACATGTCACCGCAGCGGCGGGCACAGTCTCGAGCACTCGCGCTCGCGGCCATGCTCGTCGTCTCACTGTTCGCACTCGCAGTCGTTCCGACCGGCCTTGGGGCCGAACCAACCAGCCTTGATACCGACGCGAGCGCCACCACTGCCGCGCTCGAGCCGTCGATCACGACCACCGACACAGACGAAGATATCGACGATTTCGAAGGCGACGGCGACCCTGTCGAACTCGACGTCGACGACACCGAGTATTTCCACTACGACGGCGAAGAACACGGCGACCTCTACTACCTGATCGGCGATCAGAACGACCAGGTGTACGTCTACGACGAGACGTTCACCCTTCTCGAGACCCACGCCCTCGAGTACGATCCCGCCGGAATCACCCGCTTCGACGGGCACTGGGTGATCTCGAGTTGGGACACCGACCAACTCTACATCTACGATAACGACGAGTTCACAGATCCCGAGACGGTCGACCTCTCCAATCACGACGTCGGCGGAGTATCGACGACGCCGTGGAACATCGATAGCTCCGACGGCCGGCTCTACGTCACCGATCAGGAGGAGATCGTCGCCTTCGACGCCGACTATGAAGTCACGGACCGAATCCAGACCGACCTCGAGACGGCGAAAGGACTCTACGCGGTCAACGATCGACTGTTCCTCATGGACAGCGATACGGATCCGACCGTCTACGAGTACGATCTCGACGGTACCGAAGTCGCCACGTACGACGCGCCACCGGACTACGGTGCCACGTACGACGAGTCGACGAAGGGGCTGATGCTACTCGGTGGCGATTGGTACGTCCATCCCTCCGACCTCGATTCGAATCTGTATCGGTTCCCCGCCACAATCGAAGAATCCAGTGGAGCGACGCTCACAGGGGTCGTTACCGACCAGCGAGGCGAACGGGTCCCAAATGCGACGGTCACCGTACACGGAATCTCGGAAACGGCGTTCCCCGATCTCGATGGGAGCGCCCTCGAGTCCGAAGCCGACGAACTCCTCGCAGAACTCGAGGATCCACTCCCCGACGCGTTCGACGAGAGCTACGATCTTGACGCCCACACGGACACCGACAGTACCTACGCGCTGATCCACGAGAACAGCGATTGGGGCGTCGGGACGAATACGATCATCGAGTCGAGTATCGACGAACCCAGAGTGATCGTCGACCAAGATCAGCAGGTGGTCATCTCGCTGTGGGATCCCGCCGAAGACGGCGGCTGGATCGAAAATCAGGTCGATCAGAGTTTCCACGGAGCGACCACCGAGGGAACGGTCGTTATCGAGCAACTATCGCCGACCGGCGAAATCACGGACACGCGAACGCTCGAGACCGAACCGATCGCGTCGACGACCGGCGCGAATCCACTCTCTACGACCGAACATCACGGCGTCCGAACCACCTTGCCGCCGGGCGTCTACCGGGCCTACCCCGAGGACAACGACGCAGGCGGCTACCCGTTCACGGTTGGATCGCCCGACGAAATCGCGAGCGGGTTCGCAGACGACCTTCGGGACGACGCCGATCAGTTGACCGAGCGAGCAGAGCGTATCGCCGACCTTGAAGCCGACGAAACGCTGGTTCGCGAGACCACCCAAGCTGACGGAAACGGCGAGTTCGAACTCGAGATAGACGAAACGGTCGCGACGGCGACGGTCCAGCCACTCGGCACGCCGGGTGAGACGCTCGATGACCTCGAGACACTCGAGGAGCCGACGATCGCCGATCTACAGAGCCTCGATCACGATGGGGCCTTCTACCTCCCGATGCCCAACGCACAGACGTACGCCCCACCCGAGGACGACCTCGAACTCACCGTCTATCGGACGCCCGATCTTCCGTTTGCCGAACTCGAGGCGTACGAGGATCTCCACGCAGAACTCGAGGAGGCCCTGCTGAACCAAAACCTCTCCGAACTGGACGGTTGGGACGAACATCTCGCGGAAATGGATCACGAGCGGCGTGCGGAACTCGAGGACGCCTTCGGTGACCTCCTTGAAGACGATGAGGACGAACTCGAGGATGATCCAGACCTTGAGACGATTCTGAACCGACTGGACGACCTCGAGAGCACGATCGACGTCGGGGACGGCGTGATCGACGAGTCAGACTCGGATCCAGACCAAGCGTTCGACATCTCGTGGACGCTCCCCGACGATATCACCGAAGACGAGGTGACGATCGTCGCCCATACGGACGCAGGCGAGACTCACTCGGTCGACGCCGACCACTGGACACTCGAGACGGGCGGGCTCTTCGACGACCCGACAGTCACGCTCGAGGAGCATCCGTTCGACGACGAGACGGCAGTCGCCAACTACGAAATTCATATCGCAGACGGCGTGTCCTATGGATCGGACAGCGTCTCCGCGCCGAACCCAGGCTTCGACGGCGAGATACCGGAGCTCGAAACGCTCTCGTTCTCCACACTCTCACCCGCAGCGGGCGAACGCGTCTCGCTGGACGTTCGGACTGCAGCGGATAGCACGGCCGATATGATCGACGCCGACGTGATCGGTCCCGACGACGAGATGATCACCGCGGAGATCGACGCCACCGACGACCGCGTTGCGTTCGAAGCGACAGGCGACGGGGTCCATCACGTCCGACTCACACTCGAGAGCGCGAGCGGTCACGAGTTCACGGTCACTGAGCGCCTGCGAGCGTCCGACCGCGCACTGCCCGATCACGCGACCGTCCGAGCAGGCACGTCCGCCGTGGGCGACTACGCAGTCACGGGCGATACGCTCACGGACGCCCAACTCGAGACTGACGGGGACAGCATCGACGTGACGGCCGTGATCGATCCCGACGAGAATCTCGGTGAGCTGCACGTCCAGCCCGACCCGGTGCTCTCGGGGAACGACCACGAGTTCGATATCTCGATCGTCAAAGGGCCAGACGAGATGCCGGTCAATAGCAATGTGGCCGTGACGGTCCATCTCGAGAACTACGACCCCGACTCGGCGGTCCACTGGCGGAACGGGGATGCAATCACCGTCGACGGTGACACACGCTACGGCGAAGTACTCACGCGAAACGACGGCGAGAAACACCTGTTGATGAGCTACACGGACGGCAACGGGGAACTGGAATCGCTCGAGATCACCGAAGACGCCGGCTGGACCGATCGGGTGTGGCACCGATTAGATCGATCGATACCGACGATCACGTGGCTCCCGACGATCAGCAACGCGCTCCTGGTGCTCGTCGAGACGGCGCTTACAGTAGCCGCGGAACCGGCGACGATGGCGACGCCGGGAGAAACAGTGGATCCAGTGACAAATAGTGGCCTAACAGCGCCGCTTCAGTGAGAATACTGGAGGGTTGGGCCACCATAGCCTTTTTATGCTGTAGTGTCACCTACCAATAGCGACAGATCGCTATGAACGTCAGCACACACCCCTTGACAGCGGGTCGTACAGAGAGGCGGTCGGCATGAACGACGCAGTGAGTTCGGCCGACGATCGCCTGCGGCTTGTCCTTGCGCTGGTCGAGAACGACCTCGAGTCGGTAACGGCTACGGTTTACGACCGAAACGCCGAACCGTACTGCCTTCGAGCGCGGGTGCTCGAGGCTGAGACACATCCAGACAACCAAGCCGATATCCACGTCGAAGAGTCCGCCGATCCGACCGGCGAAGAGTGGCTCAATATCTCCCAGTATGACGGCGAGATGATCGACGACCTCGCGGTGATGCACCGCAAGCAGGTGCGAGAACTCCAAGTCCGAGAGAAACACCCACAGAGCGACCTGTCACGACGGCAGCGTGGGCGGGCAAGACAGAAGGTTCGCAACCGCAAGGCGCTTCGCGAACAGTTCCGAGACGCCCGACTCACGTCGTGGACCCGCAAGGAACAGGTGGTCGCCAATGCGTGAGTATGACGCCGAACGGGACGCCGGTCGTGTCTCCGAAAGGACGGTTCACGACGACCTCGAGATTTCCGAGAACCACATGGTCTCGGGACGCAGCATCCACACGGAGTACGAGATCCACGTCGGGATGGCAGACGTCTACTACGTCCGACAGTCCGCGGTCGACGCTGTCGAAACCGAACTGGATCTGGATCTCGAGACGCTCGAGTACCGGAGTGGCGGCGAGATCGTCGCCGTCCCCGACGCGGAGGTCGATCGGTGATGTGTGGGGACGATTCTGACGACGAGTGGAAGTTCGAAGAGAGCGACGTGATCCGGGAGAAACACGAGCAGTTCGCTCCCGGCGGTGTAGCTCTCGGAAAATCAGAGTACAAGATCAAGCGATTGCTGCGCGACGAATCCGATGGTAAGCGGTTCTACCATGTCGAGAAAGAAGAGGGTGGATCTCACCTCTACTCGGCAAAGGCGGTCGAACACTCTTACGAAGTCATCCCCGTTTCGGAATCGCGGGCGTGGACACAAGACGCGCAAGGTGACGACGCCCGAGGTGATCGGGATGTCTGAGAGCAGCCCCGACCGATTCGGCCCGTTCCACTACGCAGGCCCGGATGGATTTGAAGCGTGGGGCTATCGCTTCCCCTCCGGATTCCTCATTCTCGAGTGGATCTCGGATAGCGTCCCTGAGGACAATTCCAAACTCCAAGAGGGCCACCAATCGCTGTATCACTCGTTCGAAGACTTCCGTACCACCTGTACCGGCGATATCGAGTGGGGGCGGACGCCGAATGCAGAGTTAAAACGGGGCTTGTACGGGAAGTACAACGTCTTCAAAGACGGCGAACCCGTCGAGAATTGTTTCGTCCTCGAGCCGGAAACGGACGAAGCTGCGAGGGCGGCCCTGAAAGCGTATGCTATGGCGACGAAAAACGAGGAACTGACCGAAGACCTTCGCGAGCGGGTGGACGGTCTCGAGGAGCGTGATCGGGATGCCGAGTGACGGTTTCGATTGGCTCGAGACCGACAACGCGCTCACCAAAGGCGAGCTGCAGCGAATCGTCTGCTTGCTGTTGGACCATCACGAACTCGAGGTCGGACACACCGTCGACAAGACAAATATCGCGACGCTGAACAACGTCGGCCTTCGGGGAGCAATCGCCGAATGCTGTGGGTTCGAATACTACGACCACGAGCCATGGGATCACTGGGCCGCTCGGACAAACACGAACCATCGGGAGGGCCAAGAAGCGTTCACGGTTGAGGAACTCGCCCACGTTCGCGACGAACTGCAGTGGTTAGTCGATCTGCAAGCACAGACCGAGGAAGCCGATCACGATGACTGACGGCGAGATCCAACTCGAAAGCGAAGAGCCGACTCCCGAAGAGGTCCACGGCATCATAGAATCCTGCCGAGATGATGGGAACTCGTACGTAGAGTGCCTGTTCCCACCTATCGGGGAAGGCATCGGCCTCTTCGGTATGGTTGCGGATTTCCTCGTTGGCCTAGGTGCACTGGCAATCACACTGCTCCTGATCGTGATCCTGCTGGCGGCCGTCGCCGTAGCGGTCTACGGAACGGTCGTGACCATGTTCTTGCTCTTGGTCACCGGCATCCAACTCGTTGCCGACTTTCGGCGGGCGAAGGCACACCTCCGAGAGTGTACCGAAGACGTTTACTGGACGGTCACATGGACGCTTACGGGTGTGGCAGGCCTGTACGTCGTCTTTTCCATCGTTGGATTCGTCCTCGCTGGCTTACTCGGGGCGTTCGTGCTTGCAGTGGGTGCTGGCGACGAGGAACTGCGAGCGGAGTTCCTCTCAAATCTGGCCGAAACAACCGCCGGTCACAACCCGATTTCGTTGCTTCAAGCCGATGCTCCGAATCCTGGCGGTCTCGCCTTCTGGCTCTCGGTGATCGGCCTGCTCGTCTTCGGAACGCTACACTGGTACGGTACCAAGCGCGGCCTCGAGCGACCACAGAAGGTGCCACGACTCCTCAAGAGGGGGAAGACCGATGCGTAGACGAGCGGTCCTCGCAACGACTGGTCTTGCGTTTGTCTCTGGCTGCCTCGGAAGCGAAGACACTGACGACATGGAACTCATCGGGCTCGAGGACAGTGATATCTACCACGATTATTCCATCGAAGAAAATTCGCTGATCAATACAATGTTCGGCTACGAGGACTATCTACTCTATCTCCAGTTCAATGTGGATAGCGACTACGATCCGACAGAGAATGACGTGTATCTGCTCGACGGAGAGGTCGTTACCAGTGAAGGGTACGTCCGACTGTTTGACCCTGACGGTCGACTCACTTTCGAACTCTCGAACAAGCAGATCACTGATGGCGGTCCGTACCGAGTCGTGTCACGGACACCAATCGAGATCGTCGACGAGTTCGAACTCACACTCGAGTTGAGCCGATGAAACTTAGGTCGGGCCGATCAATCACGGCCGTCACTTGCCCCGACTGTAGCGCACATCTCGAGGATACCTGGACTGGCGACGAGTGCGGACGGTGTGGCTTCCAGTACATCCTCGAGCGGTCTGAGTACCGACAGTCGATCAAACCAGGCCCGTCGCTGTCGACAGCCACAATCGCACTCCTACTCGCCTTTCTCGGCGGCGGGGCACTCGCAGAATCTGGGGTGAAAGTCGCCGATTACGAGCTGGTCCAGTCGATCGACCTGCTGATCGCAATCCTCTCGTCTGGATCGGCGCTGTTCGCTATCGGACTCCTCGCACTGTCGTTGATCGTCCTCCTTGCGAGTTCGATCAATCGCTCTCCAGCAGTCAGCGGAGGTAAACTCCGGTGACCGACGAAAACGGGAGGGGCGGATTCAATCCCTTGAAACGGCCACTCTGCTGGATATCTGATCACGAGTGGGTCGACGATGCGTTCATGGGCGACGGACAGGAGTGCGCCCGGTGTGGCGCGTTCGACGAGGCCAATCACCTGCTCCGGCAGTGGGCTGTGATCTTTGCGATAGGGTATCTCGCGGGGGCTCTCACACTCGGTTCCCTGGTGATCTTATGAACCTCGCCTTCGAGGACGAACTCTACGATGTGACATCCTCGCCCGCTGTAAACGGCGGGGCTTCCTACAAGGGAAGCCTCACGTTGGAGGTTTCAGGACTGAAACGTCGCAAGCGTCGTCTGTCCAGATCTCGGACTCGGCTTGCGGTGTCCTGTGGTGCTGTCACAAGCACTCCCGTCCTGTGGCGAGTCATTGCGTCCCGATTTCCAAGGAACGCTCTCTCCCCACGGGTCAAAGCGACCGGCGATATTCGCCGCCGCGTTGATATCTGCTTGGTACTCCGTGACCCAACACTCTGCGTTCGTGCACTTGAACTCAGCTTGCGAGCCACGTCGGCCGATGTGACCGCACGCGTGGCACGTTTGGGACGTATAACGCGGGTTCACAAACTCGACCGGGATGCCGGATTCGAGGGCCTTGTCCTCGATGCGGCCAGTGAGTCGAGCAAACGCCCACGCGTGAAGTCGTCGGTTCATGTACTTGCCATAATCGAGGTTCTCGCGGATGTACGACAGGTCCTCGAGTACGATTACCGGGTCCTCGAAGGACTCGGCGTATTCGACAGCTTCTCGAGACGCCTTCTCAACGATGTCCGTGAGTGCGTTCTGGTAGTGGTCGAAGCGTTCATCCACGCGCCACTCAGCGGCATCCCGCTCTTGCAGACGCTTCAGAGTTGTGTGCATCTCTTCGCGGAGTGCTCTCGCACGGCCGCCGTCGTAGATATACGGTTGGGTTGGAGTGTTGTTCTGACAGGCACAGCCCGTCAGAAGCTTGGACTCGCCGATATCGAACCCGATTCGAGTCGGGTCGTCCGGCGCATCTGGTTCGGCGACCTCGTACTTGACGGTGACGTGCAGAACCCAGTTCGCTCGGTGCTGTTGGAGCCGGAACTCACCGACCGTCACACTTTCGTCGAACAGGTCGAACCAGAGCGATTCCTGTTCCGGATTGATCTGGAGCGGAATCCAGAAGGCGTTCCCACGCCCGGCCTGGGGAACGCGCCAACAGAACTCGTGCGTTCGTTCTTCGGAGTGGTCGAGACTGAACCCCCGGTTTGTGAATCGGACCGGGTGATCGTCCTCGAGTTCCGAAGCGTTGTACGTCCGATGGAGTTGCGGGACGTAGTTCTTGAGCGCATCCTTGGCGTAGGACGTGAGCGTGTACGGCGTGACGGCATCGTTGACCGCGTTCTGTGTATCTGCACCGCTCTCAAAGGCATCCTCAAGAGCACGGCGGTAGGTCGCCACGGTCCGCTCGAGGCGTTGCTCTTTGCCCGTAGTGGGCGGGGCGAGCGTGGCTTCGAGCGTTTTCGTGGCGGTCGTCGTCACAAGAACAGATACGAGACCATAATAGTTAAAGATAACGAAAAACTAACCATGTGTGTAGATGCCCAACCTGAACATCGATGTAGACGAGGACGAATACGACCGCCTGAAAGAAGTGAAAGAAGCGAACGGGCTCACCTGGAAGGGGATGCTACTCCAGGGGGCGAAATCGTTGGACACCGACGGTCCGTTGTAGCGTTGGACAGACAGTCAAGTGACGCGATTCCTCCCTGCCCCAAGGGACGGGGTTTCCTCGCTGCTTAAGGATGACTCGGAATCGCCAACAGAAACTGAACAAGAAGATGGACGAACTGTTCCCACAGGAACGGTCGGACCTCTGCCGGGTCTGCAATGAACCCGTCGTCGACGGCCGGTGGAACTACTGCTCCGAACGTTGCCGAGATATCGCCAACGACGTCCAGCGGATGTTTCTGTGGGACGTGGTTCATGATCAGATCCTCGAGCGCGACGACTACACCTGCCAGACCTGCGGCGTCACCGGAGATCCAGACCAGGAGCAATCGATGGAAGTCGATCACATCCAGCGGATCGCCGACGGGGGTCATCCACTCGAGGAGTCGAACCTCCAGACGCTTTGCGAAGACTGCCACACGGAGAAAACGGCCGACGAAAATAGCGGACCGAACCGAAAATCAGCACCGAGCATGACGCTCGAAGATTATCTCGAGTCGTCGACCCGCCACAAATCGCTTAGAAGTAGTTGTTATACCTATACTCTATAAAAATTAAAGGTGAAAATAAAACGCAGGATTCAGCAACTACGTCTGCGGACGGACTACAACTACGTCTGCGGACGGACTACTGGGATTCCTACCAGCAATGGATGATGTTCGTAGCCTCGTGCAAAATACAGGACGCAAATCCAACACGAGTCAGAGATCAGTCGGCGAAGGCTGTGGCCGATCAGTTCAGAAGACGTATGAACAACAACTCCTCTGACAGATGTCCAAGCTGTAAGATGTGCTGTGTGCGCAACGAATCTATATCGAACAAAAACCGGTAAAACGAGTGATAGAAATCTATGATCTAACACAACTGCTTTAGCCGTCCCACTAACAAAACCTGATAATGGAGTCCTGGAAAACGGTTGAGTCCAGCACCAACTGGGGGCGAGCAATTGTCGCCCTAGGAGCCCTCTACGTTGTCCTTGGACTCGGGTGGGCCTATGTAGAGATATCACAAGGTACGCCACTCTCGAATGCGGTGATCATTTCGTCCTTTGTTGCTGGGCCAGGCATGGTCGTCCTGTACGGTGGATATCGATTGCCGGAAACTGAAATCAACCCCAAATTCTATTCCAGAATCATAGGCTGGTGTCTCGGTGGTATCGGGGTGTTGGCCGGTCTTCTCGCGCTCTATCACCTCCAACCCGCCGCGAGTATTAGCAATCCCGGTCGGGCAATTCTCATAATCTCGGCGTTTGTACTCGTCCCTTCGTTTGCCGGGGGACTCAACGATGCTCGGGCCAAATCAAATGCGTTTGTTCTCGAACGGACGGTCGATCTCCTCCACAAATCGGAGCGTATCGCGGACGTCGGTGGATGGGAAATCGATCCGGAGACGATGGAGGTATACTGGACTCAGCATATCTTCGAGATTCTGGAGCGGCCCTGGGACGAAGAACCGCCAGTGGATGAAGCCCTTGAGGTCTACCACGAGGATGATCGGCCGATCATCAAGAACGCCATCGAAGCAGCACTCGAGGAAGGCGAGCCTTTCGATGTGGAATTACGGTTCCATACGCCTGAGAGAGAGGTGCGGTGGCTTCGGATCCAGGGAGTTCCCGAAACCGTCGGCGACGATGTCGTATCGCTCCGCGGGGCGGTACAGGACATTACAGAGAGCAAAGAGCATGAGCAAGAACTCCAGCGTGTCCGAGAACGGATGGAATTTGCCCTCAACGCAACCGACGCGGTCGTATGGGACTGGAACGTAGAGACCAACGAGGCCTTCTTCTATCCCTCGGCGGAGTCGCTCTACGGAACAACAGTCGAGAACTGGGAGGATTTCATCGATATCATCCATCCAGAGGACAAAGAGAGGGCACAGCAGAACATCGAGCAATCCCTAGAGACGGGCGAACCGAAACACGAGGAGATTCGCGTAGTCCGGGACGGCGAAATACGATGGATCGAAGCCCCAGGCCACCCGGTCGAAGCCGACGACGGCTCGAAACGGATGGTTGGCGTGGCCCGTGACATCACCGATCGGAAAACCTACGAGCGTCGACTCGAGGAATCCAACGAGCGGCTTGAACAGTTCGCCTATGCCGCTTCTCACGACCTTCAGGAGCCACTCCGAATGATCTCGAGTTATCTGCAGTTGATCGAGAGTCGGGCCGACGATGAGTTGACTGAAGAGACCGAAGAATTCCTCGAGTTCGCCATTGACGGGGCCGACCGCATGCGTGATATGATCGATGGATTACTGGCGTACTCACGCGTGGAGACACAGGGGGAGCCATTCGAACCGGTCGACCTCGACGAGGTGGTTGCAGACGTCCGGGACAACCTTGATGTGCGTATCACCGAAAGCGATGCTGAAGTGGAGGTCGATGAGTTGCCCCGTGTGCTGGGAGATGAGAATCAGTTGCATCAAGTGTTTCAGAACATACTGAGTAACGCGATAGAGTATAGCGGGGACGAGCCGCCACAGGTGCTTATTTCCGCCGAGCGGAACAGTTCAATGTGGGAAGTGTCGGTTCAGGACGAAGGGATAGGAATCGAACCGGACGAGCAGGATCAGATCTTCGAGGTGTTCCAGCGGCTCCATTCCCAGAACGACTACGAAGGGTCGGGTATTGGCCTGGCTCTGTGTGAGCGGATCGTTGAGCGTCACGGCGGCGAAATATGGATCAACTCCGAGCCCGGCGTGGGATCAACGTTCACATTTACGCTTCCACCTGAGGATGCTCATTCCGAGTGAGCGCGACGCTGCGGAGCCAACCATCTGTACTTACCACCAAGTATGGTGGTAACTCTCTGGTTTGGACTGACCGTGGAAATTTTGAATGAAAAATTGTACTACAATCTACCAGTGCGATCAGACATCCCTACCATGTCCACAGTCTCGTTGAGCGCCTCGGGCAGGAGATCGGGATTCGTATCGAGGGCGTACTCGTGAACAGAATCGAATCATCGAACGAATTGCCGACGGCGGGCATCCACTCGAGGAGTCGAACCTCCAGACGCTCTGTGCGGACTGTCACGGTGAGAAGACGGCCGACGAGAACAGCGGCCCGCCTCGAGATCCAGTGCCGAACGTGACGCTCACTGACTATCTTGATCTCGAGTGTAACGGGACCGACCAGACACAGTCCACAGTCCCGCAATTCTGGCGTTGATCACTGGCCAGGCTCGAGACCCCGGGTGTCGAATGAAAATTCCGATGACCTATCACCCCGGGTGTCGAGTGAAATCGCCAGATACCGTGGGGAAGAGGCACTACGAGACAGCCTTACGAACATAGCACCCCAGGTGTCGAATGAAATTCGGATCGAGTGAAATCGAGAGGTGGACCCCAGGTGTCGAGTGATTTGCCGTGTCCACCCCAGGTGTCGAGTGTAATCACTTACTAAAATATCCCAACACAAATAGCGCCACCCCAGGTGTCGAGTGAATTTCTGCGTGTCAGTCCCTCTCAAGCTCTGAGAACCGAGTATCGTTGTGAATGACCGCTTGGACTACAGATGGATCCTCTAATAAGTAGTAATAGTTTGTCACGCCACTACTGTACCCACGCCCGACACGTTCAGTCCGGCCAAGAATATCAAGAAACACCTGTTCATCGAGTTTATCGCTCATGCGGCGTTGAGAGAGCGTTTCGATACCTAAAGCGCTATCCGAAGTGATATTCTTGTACATTTCGTAAATCTCTCGAGTCGCGAACTCTTCTCGATCACTGTGTTGATCGGCAAGCACAGACAGTGCATACACAGACGCTTTGATCTGGGTCGGCTGTCCCTCGAGCAATTGTGAAAAGCGGTCGATATTCGCTTTCTCGCGAGCATTACGCACGTGGTCTTCGGTTACCGTTTCGGCTCCATCATCCTTTGCGAGCTCACCAGCATTTCGAAGAATATCTAATGCCTTGCGTGCATCGCCGTGTTCCTGAGCAGCGAACGCAGCACTCAACGGAATCACATCGTCCGAGAGAACGCCCTCTTTGAATGCATCTTCTCGATTATACATGATTTCACGGAGTTGGTTGGCATCATACGGCGGGAACACAAACTCACGGTCCTGTAGACTACTCAAGATCCGCTCATCAAGAGACTCCTTGAACGAGATTTTGTTACTAATAGCGATGATTCCCACCTTACAGGAGTCTAGCTTGCCCGCTTCACCGGCCCGAGAGAGTTGCATGAGAATATCGTTATTCTGCAGTTTGTCGATCTCGTCGAGAATGATAATCGCAACATCATAGAGCTGGTCGAGAATCGACCAAAATCGCTCGTAATAGACATCGGTTGAGAGTCCTGTCACTGGAATACTAACGCCTGTTTCCTCCGGTTCATTCAATGCTCGAGCTAAATTGATCACAACACGGGTTTCTGTTTTGGTCTGCGTACAGTCGATATAGGCCCTTCCCATCTCTGTCCCGTTATCAATCGAATACTCCTGAGCACTCTGAGTGACGTGCTTCGCGACGAGCGATTTACCAGTTCCAGTCTTCCCATAGATGAGCGTATTTCGAGGTGATTGACCTTTCACAGCAGGATGAATGCTCGAGGCGACATTCTCGATCTCACCATCCCGACCAATAATACGATCCTCAGTTGGAACGAGATCGATATCAAGAAGCTCCTTTCGGTCAAATACAGGATCTTCCGATCCCCAGAAATCGTTCAGAGACCCGCTTTCACGATCAGGGTCGTTTCCCATAGACATCATGAATGGAGGTGTTCATATAAAGACTAGTGGTCAGCAGCTACCAGCCGTCGTATGTAGACGCAAGGGATGGGTGACTTTGAGCCCTCTGTTGGGCAAATTCGTAGGAAACACAACCCCAAGCGTCGAATGAAATTGAACGATCAGTCTTGAGAGGACGAACTCAGAGACCCCAAGTGTCGAGTGAAATTTCGCCAAAGAAAATAGCGGCGAAAGAACAGCGACCCACACCCCGAGTGTCGAGTGTAGATGGGCGAAAAGATGTAGCAGAATCCCTCTAGGTCCTGTTTAGAAACGACGATTCAAGACAAGTGATTGTTTTAGCGGAAACAAAAGAGGAAATGATCCTCTCTCTCTTATCAGCTATCGGCCCACTGCGGGTATGGTTTCGGTCTACTATAGATAAATCTTTCTCTTATAAGTTCTATTCTTACTCTCTTCACAATCACTCGGTACCACCGTTTATCTGAGATCGGCCCACATCTAACCCCTCTCCATCCTTTTTAGCCATCTACACTCGACACTTGGGGTGTGGGAGTCCAATTGAAATAGGTCAAGAAAACGACCTGAAAGTGGATCACGGTGTGCTAAGCTTTTGGAACCTCTTGCCTAGTCCCTATCTTCGGAATCTACCGGGTAATAGCCATCTCTCCAATAGTTGGCGTCCCGTATCTTTATAGTCAAATCCTGTGACTATCGTGATAGACGGTCACAATCCGTCGCTCGCACGATGCGAAACAGCACACACCCCTTTGACAGCGGCGTAGCGACTACTGACTACTACTCTCGTTCGGCGGCAACTCTCGAGGCGATCGTTCGATGACGACCATCGACGCGATCACGCTGATCGACCGCGACGACGGCACCCGATCGATGAAGCTCGGTCGTCACGACGGCGACACCTATCTCGAGGAGCAAGCGATCAAAACCGAATCAGCCGAGATCGTCGAACTCGAGGACCCAGTCTCGAAAGCAACTATCCTCGCGAACTGGGCTACATCGGACTTTCCCGAACGCGTTCGCGAGTTCTTCGACGTCGACAAGGATGGAACCGAGTCTGAGGACGACGGAGACGGCGATCAGGACTTCGTCGACTGCGTGCTCTGTGACGAATCCAGTTCAACGGAGACCGAACACAACCAGCACATGGAGGCGGTTCACAATGTCTGAAGCCGAGTCCAAGCAGGGCGCACTCCCTGGACTCGAGCCCGGCGAACCCGAGCAGTGGATCATCACGGCCATCGACGCCGGTCTCGAGTACCACATCCTCGTCGAAGCGATGTCGCGCATGGAGGCCCGCAAGACGTTCGAATCCGAGTTCGAAATGTACGAACTGGGCGTCGAGGACGACGAGTTCGACTGGAACCACGAAACAATCTTCGCTCAGTCGCAGGACAACGCCGAATCAATCGTCCTCGAGCGCGACCGCGACTACATGCGCGTTTACGACTGGTCGTGTTTCGGCAACACTGCCGACGTCAAGTCTGTCGATCGGGCCGACGATGTCGACGGCTGGAAGAAACGCCGAGCAACAAGCGACGCCGAGGTGGTCGGCCGATGAGCGACTCCGATTCGGAACGCAAACTCGGGACGCCTGGACTCGGCACGCCGGATACGATCAACGCGGTCGTCATCGTCGACGGAGAGTCCGGACAAGCGTTCGAGTACAGGGGTCCGTACTCGTTCCGACGGGACGGCGGCTGTTGGGAGACGGACATCCCGATCGGCCTGTACGAACGCGGCGGCATCGACAACGCGACTGCAGACCGTCTCGGTGAGCGAGTCGGGGATGTCGCTCTCGCGTACGCTGACTCGAACGTTCACTCGTCGGGTGTCATCGAAGCGGCCGACGTGATCGACGGGAAGCTCACGATCCGCGTTGACGATCCGGCTCACCTATCATCCGACGATGTAGACGTCGATCCCTCCGAGGTGGACCGATGAGCACCGATCAGGAACAGACCACCACGAGTCTGACCTTCCCGAGTGACGCTATCGAGACGGCGCTCGACGAGCTGCCGCCGGGGACGATCACCGACGCCGCTGAATCGTACGCTCGAGAGTGCGGAACGATTCTCGATGGACACTACTACAGTTCCGGGCGCTCCCCATCGGGACTCGCGGCGGCGACGATCTATCTGTCATCGCTGGTTGCGAACCAGCCTGCTCACCGCGGGTCGTCACGGACACTCTCTCAAGACGAGGCCGCCAATTACTGCGGCGTGTCACCGGTCACGGTGCGGCAACACTATCGGAAGATTCTGGATCTCCACGAGGAATCGCCCGATGTCAATCTCCACGGAAAATCGGACGAACGCGAGTCGACTCCGAACGCAGCCCCAACGAACGGTGATCTCCCGTGAGCACCCACCAGACACGTGCGCACCCCCACACCCGATCGGAGACGATGCCCGCCCATGCACCGGTCTACGCGACACTCCGAAGCCGACTCGAGAGCAACGGCGTTTCGATCGACATACTCGACGAGGTCGCGGCCGATCCCTACGTCCGAATCGAGGTGAGCGATACAGCGGCACCGCGGGGGGTTTCGATCCTGACGGCGGCGATCGTCCTGCGGTCGTTCCCCGAACTCTGCACGGACACCGGCCAGATCCAACTCGTCGACGACGGCACTCGCGTCGGTTACGCGTACGTCTCGCTGGACTGGATCCGCGCCCATCACGACGGTGAGATCACGAACGAGGAGTACGCGAAACGCGTCCTCGAGACGTGGCAGTCCTTCGAGAACACGATTCATGGAGGTGACCTGCCGTGCTCGAGGTAGCGGTAGTGCCAGCGACCGCAGACGCAGGTGCGGTCGCAGACTACGCGCTCCTCACCGTAGTCGGAGTGTTCCTCTTTGCAGCGGCGCTCGGACGACTCGCAACTCGAGCTCCCGAACAGGACTACGATCACGACCACGAGCGAGGGCAGTCCGATGGGTGAGGACAGTCGTGACGATCCGTTCCGAAATCCAGCCCACGGTCCAGCACGACTGCCGGGTGCACTCGAGGCCGAACGCGTCGACTTCCGCGTCACGTACGAAGAGCAGTGTGCTCAGAACCGGTCGCACTACCACTTCAAAACCCGCGCTCGGAACACGCCCCTTGAGGACCTGATCACCAGCCAGCCGATCGAGGATAGCTGCCCGCGGTGTGACGGCCCGATTGTCGGCCTTCCGAACCGGACGGTGATCGAGTGATGGGCGCGGTGCGTAGCTTTGGTCTCAAGACCGCGACCGTGGTCCTGGTTGGAAGCTTGGCGCTCGTCACGTACATACAGAAGCTACTCGGACTCGAGAAGGCCCCCGAGACTGTGGCTGATTCGATCACCGACGGCGATGTGATCGAGGAGTTCGAGGCAGACGACTCGTCGACACTGGAGATCGAATATCAAGATGGGGTGTCGACAACACTCGAGTGTACCGACGGCGGCTTAGTGATCACGGAGACCGAGGCCCCGAGTCGCCCGCTCCCGAACATCGAAATCCGACGCCCGACCGCCGATCGCGGCGCCGACGACGTTCGCGAGCACCTGGACAGCAAACGCTGTATCTTCTGTAAGGTGCCGGTCGGCGACGACGAAGAGTTCGTCCAGACGGACAAGTTCGGAATGCTGGTCACGAGACCGATCTGCAAGGGTCACTCGGAGCATCCCGAAAACTGGCTTCGAGCGCGGCGAGAGTACCGAGAGGAGATGGGTTACTGTCCGTCTTGCGGTGATGTGACGCGACAAGACGCGTACAGTAAGGAATGTGGGACGTGCGATCCGGTCGAACTCGAGACGCGAAACGATCGGCGGCTGTAAGTTAGCACTATGTGCTAACGAACGCCCCACCCACTCCTTACTGCGGATCCGTATCACCACATTCGGGACAGTACTCGTACCACCGCTCGGGATCGTGGCTTCGGTGAGTACATCGGTCGGGGTTCTCTTCTAATTCGGCCAGATTCAGATCCGGATCCGGATGGTTGCCGAACAAGATATCCGTCCGGCTACTATTACGAGTTCCAAATCTCGTCAGTAGGTGGACTGGGCAGTAGCGACACGCTCGGAGCTCGACCGTTGGCGTCGTACGATTGCCAGATTGGACTCGTTCTGAAAACACCCATTCGTGGAATCCTTTCGGCCCACGACAGCGTTCGATTTCAGGACGGCCAGCGGCGGCCTTTTCGGCGGGCGCAACCGGATACCGCTGCGATAAAATCTGCCCATCGTTCGGAAATCCACCCCCTCTGACGAGTGCCTTCCGGAGTAGTTTCGGTCGGAAGTACGATGGGACTCCCGACCCGATCCCGTACTCGTAGCTTCCTGTTTCCTCATCGTATCGGCGTCGAACCTCACACACCTTATCAACACAAATTTCGTACTCAGGTGCGTCCTCAAGTACGCATTCTGGAACTGTCTTCCAATTGTGGTCTCCTTTGGAGGTGAAACACTGGCAATCGACGAACCGCCACGGGTCGTACTCCCGGACGCTAAATCCGGCTCCGGTTTCTGATTGGAACGCTCGATCAATAACAGCGTAGTCTAACGCATCCGAGTCGAAGTCCGCAGTCGAGAGCCAGACCACAGAGTATCCGGCTTTGAGAAAATCATAGTTCGTCGCAGTAGTGTTTTTCTGGTGATTTCTGTGCTGGACTTCGACGACAATCCCGCGACCGAAAAATGGGTTAGGGGATTCGAACTCGAGGAGCGCGTCTGCTCGTCGGTGGTCGTGACCAAGGTAGCTCTTCTCGAGTGGGATCCGAACCTCGATCCCGCAGGTCGTCCGCTGTGAGTTGAACTGATCAGCGAGGGCGTCTGCGGCAAGGGCAACACACCGGGCATGCGTATCGGACTCACCAGTCGAAGCGGTGGAACAGCTAGCACCCGCAGCCGAATTTGCGTGGTAGAAGTGCCGGGCTTCGCCCCTCCGCCTGCGAGTGTACATGTCATTGCCGCATTCAGGACACTCGACAGCCTCGTGATCTGGCACTGCGGTCGGCGCGACGATCTCCCCGTTGCGGATGGCCCGGAAGGGCATTGGATATCCTGAAAATGACGCTTCAACCGTATTAAAATAGCGCAGCGTGGGTAGTTCAGACGGTGCTATGCTGCGGAAAAGATGAGTAGCCGGTCGGATTCAGCCATCTGATTCGACCATAGAACCGTTCTCTTCGTCAAACTCCGACAGTACCTCAGCCGTTGACTTGCACTCACCGTTCTCGGTTGTCGAGTCGATCCACTCGGTAGATCCGTTCGAATAGTGAATCTGGATATCGTACTCACAGCCCTCGTTGTCCACCGATCCGGCGAATGCCACAGTTCCGAGAGCCATGGCCCCGACCAGCAACAGGAGCAATACCACTCCGAAGCTTCCGACCAGTTGTCGGTTAGTCATCGGAATCACACTCGAGGGGATAGGTGGCAATCGGGTGGATGTACACCGTTTGTTCGGCGATCACGGCCCGGATCTGTCGCTCGGCTTTCTCGCCACGGTAGAGCTCACCTGCCGATCGGGTTGCGTACACGAACTCGTCACCGTCGTGCCGGAAGTACCAGTGGACCTCGTACTCACCGTCTTGCATTCGACTGCGTTCAGAGGCGCTTGCGTACACGATGTCTGCCAGCACTTCGAGGGCTTCGACCCACTCGTCGACGGTCAACTCCGGCGAATCCATCATGAAGAGACAGTCCGTCGCGAGCGTACTGCGGAGTTCGCTAACTGCTGGATGGTCGAACTCCTCGAGCGTGTCGAGAAGGTCGTCGAAGAGTTCTTTGGACCCAGACTGCTGGACTGCCGTCTCGCTGTGGTTGTCGGTCACCGAACCACCTCGTTCCAATCCACGTCGTACTCGCCGTGAACAGCGTCCTGCAACACGGCCAGCCGATCGAGCCACTCCCGATCGTCGCCGTCGGGCGTCGTCGGCAGCGTGTACGTACTCCGTGGGACGCCCATTTCCTCGAGTAGCGCGTCGAAATCCACATCGCCGTCGTCGGCGTCGGCTACTGGGTCTGGAATCCACTCTGGAACGGCAACCGAGACGATCTCCTCGATCTGTGCCGGATGATAGACGTTTTCGGGCCAATTGTTCTCGTCGTTACACCAGGACATCCCTTCGCCGACGCCACCGACGTCGTCGCAGGTCTGCCACGGCGTCAGAATATCGGCGTCGATCGATTCGAAGTGCGCCTCGAGCGGGTTCACGTAGTCTTCGCCTGCGATAATCACCACGGCGTCGTAGCCGTCGCGATCGACGATCCGCTGTAGATCATCGGCCACGTCGTCGGCCCACTCTCGAACCGCTTCGTCGCTCATCTTCGAAAGCGTCTGGTCGTAGTACGGAAGTTCCTCATCGTGGTGAACGAGTCCGAACTTCGCCGATGCGATATAGTAGCCGTGCGAGTGGCGTCCGTACCGATCCTTGCAGGTGTGTACACTCGAGTTGTACAGCTCCCGCGCCGGTACGGTCTCGCCGTCCTCGAGAGTCTGCTTGCTCGAGCCACAGGAGACGACCGTCAGCACTTTCGGGTCTGGTTCCTCGAGCGTGTCGCCCTCGAGTGTGGTCTGTTCAGTCGCCATCCTCAGACCTCGCTGTCTTCCTGCTCGACGACAAACCCGATCAGGTCGCCGTCTCGGACGACCCACCGCATCGGGACCGACTCGCCACGCTCGAGGGCCGCGTCCCCACCGAGACCGGCGGCAATCTCGCCGGCTGCAATCCGGGGCTGGCTGTTCGACGGGCCGGCGAAGACGACCGACCGGCCGGTTTTGTCCTCCTCACGCGTCGCGTCCGTGGGTGAGAGAACAAGCACGACCCGTCCCTCTAGGCAGTGAAACGACGGGTCGACGCGTGTCTTCCCGCCGCGTTCGATACCGATCTCGCGAACAGCTGGCATCGGGAGCATGGCAATCGTGTTTTCGACATCCTCGCCGACCCGCTGGATCGTCGACCGGCGGCTCTCGCTCGCGGCCAGCTCCCACAACTCCACCTCGAGTGTGGATTCCCAGCCGTCGATCGGCGCGGTGACCGTCACCGTCCCCTCGTCGTCGGTCGTGATTGATCCATCTCCCCATGCGGCGTGACAATCGATGATCCCCCATGCGTGGGCCAGAAAGATCGGGAACTCGATAAGCACCTGTCCGGTCACACTGGACACGTTCGGTTTTGTGGTCGCCGGCCCGTCTGGAACACCAGGACCAAAGCGCACCGTCAACACCGGTCTTTCATCAGCCCCGCCACAGCCGATTCGGACTTCGGTTTTCTGGTTATCGGACTCGAGGTCGTGGAAGCCCGTCTCTTCGACGGTCGCTTTCGGTAGTGTCGTGCGAATCCGATCGTTCGTCTGTTCGGAAATCTTCGTACTCATCTCTTGTTTGAGTGCTATTGACATCGTCGTGGTCACCTAGTGCTTTCGCGAGTGGTGCTTCTCCCCCCGCTCTGAAAAGTATTACTATCATCAACGCATTTTTCAGAGCTACAAGGGCATCAGCTCTGTACTCGAGTCGATCTAGATCGTCGAAAAGCGGTGGGTGTGTCAGCGAACTGCGACCAAGGTGTGTCCGCCGATCGTCTGGTGGGTGCGAACCGATCGGCGGTGTCAGTTAGTGACCGTGATTGCGGGCACGTTACCCCCCTAGGGTGTTGTGCTGTGATCTTCCAGTTGGCCCCGATACCACCGTGGGCCAGCTAAGACGATCCACTCACTCATAAAGAATCTATCGTCCTCCAACCGTTTTGGCCGATAGTTAGCTTTCAGAAATCGGATTTGAAATTGAAATGTCGGGTTTGATAAGTACTCGTGCGTACTGACCGCTACGAATCCCTCAGATAAGAAGAATTAATAACCTATGTGTTCATCATCGGTAGCGGCCTGTCATGAATAATGTCTGAAGCGATATTCGCTAGAAGAGACATCCACAGTACACAGAAGATGAGTCCAAGGATTACTGCCCAGTGAAACCGTATTGCAAGAGGTGCAAGCACCACCAGAGGAATACCGATTGGAGCGAGCAATACATACAGTGGCTCTGCAAGCCAAGAAGGACCTACTCCACCCATTTCGAAGATCGTCCAGAGGAAGGAAACAGCTATGAAGCAAGAGAACACTTCAAGAGCTGTCTTATCTGGTTGAAACACCCGTTGACGGTATGTTAACTCGTGTACAGTATCCGCATTGCTCTGACGCCTGAGAAATACAAAGATTGTGGCGAAGAGAGTTGAACCTAAAACTGCCACTCCGATGGACACAGCAACCAGTTCTGTGGTCGGCTCAGTATGTGGAGGTAATTGTTCCGTCATCACGTTACGATTAATATACCAGACTGCTGGAAAGAGAATCATGAAAAACGGGATGATCATCCTGTGAATGTATTTCTTCATATCCTATTATTTATATGGTTACAGATGAATTTTTCCACTAATGAGTCCAATGATGGAGACCCTTGGGATGGTCTTGTTTATTTTGGTAGCAGGAATACTTCTTTTTCTCCCGTCCTTAGCTATGCGTTGGTGGCAGTCACAAAGACAAGATGGATGCCATCCAAAAGAACGGTAAATCCACTAGAAGTAATTACTCTTCCTTCAACAGATGGGTGTCAAATTCGTGGCCAATAATCTACGAGCTTTATTGGCGTAATATGGCCACCACGACCGCAAGTGTGAAGCCTACTATCGCCATCAGGAAGCTCGGCATAGTCAATAGAAGAGCAAAGGGTCCCAGCGGCGAATCACCACCACCGAAGCTCCCCACGTCAAGTGCTGCGCCGACGGCAACTATGAGGTAGAACACAACACCCGGAGCAACCCCACTTCCAGCGGCTGCAGGAAATCCGAGCCTATACCAGCCACAGATCCCGCCAGCAAGTCCCGGAAGCACGCCGAAGGCAATAGCAAAAGCACTCGTGCCAACCAGCCCAGATACACCCCTCTCCAGAAGACCGAATGGAACGAGGATGGCCGCAGTTGTGATCCCGACGGCGACAACAGTCACGACTGCACGCTGAGGATGTTCGCCGTGCAGGTATTGTCGGATCGTGGCCACAGTCTCCGCCTGAATCCCGCAAAGAAATATACTTTCGGCCGGCTGATGGTGCGGTCTTGTCTTAACACACAGACATCTCCATGCGGGTATCAATACCACTGGGGCGATGAATCTGGTCTGTCTTCAACCTGACCACGGTCGTGACTCTCCGATGGGGAATCCCAGCAACCAGTTAATGCCGATGAGCGTCGCTGTGATAATTAGTAAAAGGTGTATCGTCCCCTGCTTTTGCAACAGCTCGCTCCGGTCAAGTTCGCTATCCATCCTGTAAATCACTAGTAGTGGCCCTTGCATCATGCACCTCGCTCCTACGCGGTCGCTCGCGGTGAGCAAACTTCTTCGACTGTATGGAGCGATTGGATTCCCCCTGACAATGGGTGTCTTTTCGTACTACATTCGCGCTGTGTATCTTGCACCGTGCTACGAACGACATCTGTAACTGGTAGAAACTCTGGCGTTCGATAAGCATTCTTCAGCGGCCAGCTATTTATCACGATAATATATTTGAAGAATAGAACCTAAATAGAGCCTATATAATCTATACTTGCTGTGTCTTTCACACCTACCTCTGAATAAAGAAACCGTGCCGCTATCTACACGTCATGTTCACCGTAGCACTCACTGGAGCACTGGTGGCCGCCACAGCGTCCATCGGGAAACATCTGGTACTGTCCAACCGTCCCGGCGACGTCGTCGATCGTCCACTGCTTGCGCTCGGGGATTGGGATCTCGAGGGCGGGACAGTGACCCAGCACCCACCAGACGTACTCGAGCGGAATCGCGCTCCGAACACCTTGTTTCCCCCATTCCGATGGAACGCCTTTCGCGTCGGCCAACTCCTGAATTGACTGATCGTTTCGCGTGTCGACGGTCACCGTAGCGTTGCCCGGAACGTAGGCATCGGGGACATCGAAGGTCGTCTCGAAATGGCGCTCGAGGTCGTAGGGCTTCCCGAAGGCGAGCCCGTTTACGCGACAGTTAGTGTGGAGATCACCGACTCGAGTTGCACCAGGAACGTTTTCGATCACGAAATTCGGAGCTATCTCGAGGAGGAACTCTCGGAACGCGTCGGTGATCCGCGGGTTTGCCTCGAGTGCTGCTTCCTTGGACCCGTAGTGGGTTGCACTGAGCGACGAGTAGGCCGTACAGGGGAACGAGACCCAGACGACATCGGCGGTCAGTCCGCGTAGCGTCGGCAGGGCGTCGGGTCGATCAACCCGACCACTGTCGATCAGCATCGACTCGTAGGCCGGCCCGGTCGACACGTCGATCGATTCAGCGAGTTCCTCGAGCGACGGCCGCTCGTCGTCACAGAGGAGATCCTGTTGGGCAAACCGGCCGGGATACGTCTCGCTGTAGTCCTCGATATCGAAGCCGGCGAACATTCGTGCCTCGAGCCACTCCGAGAGGGCGAGCCCGACGCCACCGCGTCCCGAAAAGAGATCGACGACCTGGAGTCGCCACTTCGAGGTCCACTCTTGGGGAACTGCGTTCCGATCGATCTGGGGCGTCTCGCGCAGAGCGTCCGGTCGGCGGATGACGCTCATGCCGCCACCTCAACGGGAGCGCCGGTCTCGAGTACCTGCTCACGCAGGTGCGACGCGACGTGAGCGGCCAGCAGCGGCGGGACGGCGTTCGAAGCCTGTCGATACTGTTCGTGCTTGTTCCCGGCGAAGGCATACCAATCCGGGAACGTTTGGATCCGGGCGACCTCGCGGACGGTCAGTCGACGGGTATTCTCGAGTGCGCCGTCTGGGTTCTCCGGCGATCGGCCAGCGTAATTCACCGGAGGGGTACCCTCAGATACAGTCATCGTCGGCGCAGGTTCGTCGGGATGCAACCGCCGATCGGTCGTCGACGTGCCACAGAATCCGAGCGACCACTCGGCGAATCCGGCCCGAGTCTCGCGGCCGTGATCGATTTCGACGTGATTCAGCGGCATCCATACCTCCTCGCCGTCACGTTCAATGAACTCGCTCACCAAGTGCGGATCGACGCGGTGGCGATCCAACGGGTCGTCACGGTAGGCGACCAGTTCGTCGATCGTCGCGTGTACGGGATCGTCCGCGGGCGATTGGGACTCGAGCGGGCGAGGCAGTGGCCCGTCTCCGCCCTCTTCGAACGCCTCCCGCGCCGTAGTGTATCCCTCGAGTGCACGGCCTGTCCCGAACTCGACCAGTCGGCGCTGTCCGTCACGATGGGTCGCAGGCGGCGTCCAGGTGTCGGGCGTCGGCAGGCCGTCGCGAACACCGACGATGAACACGCGCTTTCGGCGCTGGGGGACGCCGTAGTCGGCGGCGTTCAACTCGAGGGTCCGAACCTCGTAGCCGGGACCGGCGTCTGCAAGCGCGTCGACGAGCGCCGAATGCAACGGCCCGTGGAGTTCGGTCATCCCGACCACGTTCTCGATAAGCACGAGCTGTGGTTCGCAGGCGTCGGCCCACTCAGCCATCGCGAAGGCGTGCTCGTTTCGCGGGTCGTCGGGGTCAATCTCCCCGCCGGCCGAACTCCATCCCTGACAGGAGGGGCCGCCTGCGAGCATCGAGAGATCGTCCGGCACTTTCGAGGGATCAACGTCGGTCGCGTCGCCGTACTGTGCGAGATCGTTCCCTTGGCAGTGCTGGACGTGATAGCTGTAGCGTTCGGGGGCGCGGATCTCCCACGCAGCGCGGACGTGAAAGCCCGCGAGGAAGAGCCCGAAGGTCATCCCGCCACAGCCGGCGTACATATCGACAGCGGTGGGGGCGTCGTCGGGACCGGTCCACTGGGGCATCTACACCTCACCCCCGCTTGCGAACTGCTCGAGTCCGGACTGTCGCCCACCGTCGTCGCGGTTCTTTCGGTCTCGATGATTCTCGTGTTTGACGATCCGTTCGGTGATCGTATGCTCGTCGTAGTAGCGCTCGACGGCGGCATCGATGTCGTCGATGCCGATCCCCTCGAGAATATCGCGAACGTCCCACTCACGCAACGCCTCGAGCCACAACGAATGGCCGGGTGCGTGCTGTTCTTTCTTGACGCTGATCAGCACGGTCTCGACGGTCGCGTCGAACGTCTCCGGGGGCAGATACCAGATCGGCTCGACGAACTGCGAGCGGATTTCCCACCGGAGTGATTCGAACATCGGCGCACAAAGCGCGGAGATCGGGAAGAAAAACGTGAGCCAGCCGCCCGGTTTCAGCACACGGAGGGCCTGCTCGAAAAACGGGACGAACAGATCGAACTGGTCGACCGCCGTTCGAAACTGCTCGCGGTACTGGTCGCGTGTCTCGCTCTCGAGAGCCCGATACCGAACGAACGGCGGATTCGAGAGCACCCAGTCGAACTGCCCGTCTGGTGGGTCGAGCAAGAAGTCGGCGTGGTGGACATCTATTTCGGCGTTCGGATGTGAGGCGTGGAACTCCTCGAGACGCTTCGGGTCGGTCTCGACGCCGACACACTCGGGGGCTGGGTAGTCGAACGACCGACAGGGCGACCAGCCCTCACCAGACGTACAGTACCGCTGGACGGCGTCGAAAAGCCGACCGGTCCCGAGTCCGGGCAACAGGATCCGACCGCGACGATCACCGTCGAAGTGTCCCGGCCGGTCGACCGCGAACGTACTCGCAGCAGCGAGATCGGCGACCGGTTCGGGCGTCGGCACGTAGCCGTTCTCGGTCATGCCGACCACTCCGTGACTGTCGCTTGCTTGCTCCTCAACTCTCCCGGCTGCGGGTCCGGAGAATCGGTTTCCTCCGTCGCCTCCTCGAGTCGCTCGAGATAGTGCCAATAGCCGTTCTGGAAGATCGTCGTCGTATCACAACTGTTGAACCCGGTCTCGTACGCCCACACGAGTCCATTGACGCCACCAGGATTGCCGACGTGCGCTCGCAGATCACGGTCGCGGGCTTCGGCGACGATCTGGTCACCGTGAGCGCGAAGCCACCGCTTCGATCCGCCGACGAACACGCCTTGACAGCCTTCGATAGCGTCGAACTGCTCGACGATCGGGACGCCGGGCTGGAGAACCCAGTAGCGCATGATCTCCCCCGACCGCAGGGGTAACGGTCGGTCGTACAGCCACTCCCGATGCTTGTCGATCGTCGCCGCGGCGTCACCGGGGACATCGGGCAACACGACGAAATCGGGTTCGGTCGGCATCTCGGTCAACGCCTCCTCGAGCGTACTGACCCAAACGTCGCCGTCGAAGTGGCCGCCGAATGCGCCGTTGTCGAGAAAGTAGTGATCGTCGTGGGGCGTCATCTTCTGGGGCGTCCAGCCGTATCCGTGTGAGTGTGAGGGGGCGTGTTCGCGGGCTTTCCGAAGGTTATCCGGGGATGCTCCGGTGTAGTAGAGCCTCACGCCGACCACCGTCCGAGTGCAACCTGATTGCCGTCGGCGTCTCGATCGGCGTTCGAAAGGTGCCGTTCGCGGTTGTGCTCGCGGACTGTCTCATAAACCGTCTCGAGTCGGTCGCAGAACCGATCGATAAAGGTCACGTCCTCGTTGAACGCCTCGGGTCCGTGATGGTCGAACGGGTCGGACAGTGGCATTCGGGCGTCAGTCAGCGCCCAGCCGACGTTCTCCGGCGGGAGGATCACGACCGGCTGGCCGTGATCCGAGCACACCCAGTAGGATCGACTACCGGGTTCAGTCCCGTACACGGCTAGCGGAGAGTCACACCGCGGGCAACAGCCCGGTTCGTGGTCGCCGTCGGTGTCTGTCACGCCGACCACCGTCCGATATCAGCTTGCCCTGCCGCGTCGATCTCCCCACCGTCGCCGAAGTGCTTGCGAGCGAACTGCCGGGCCATCGTCAA
Organism: Natronorubrum halobium; assembly: GCF_051351675.1. Taxonomy (NCBI): domain Archaea; kingdom Methanobacteriati; phylum Methanobacteriota; class Halobacteria; order Halobacteriales; family Natrialbaceae; genus Natronorubrum; species Natronorubrum halobium. The sequence goes on along the minus strand of NZ_CP195597.1, from coordinate 9,732 downwards.
CGCGACCTCGAGTCCACACTCGTCGGGCGTCTCGAGGATGGGCTTGATATCAGGATGTTTTGTCTTCGGCCCGTGCGCTTCGGTCCAGGGCGCGAGTGCGACGGTCGCGTTCCCGCTTCCGTTCCACTGGTGGACGTACAGATACGGCGCGGTCTCGCGGGTCAACGCTTCGGGACCCTCGCCACGCACATCAATCTCGACGCCCGTCTCGGCGTCGTCGCGTCGGTAGTACACGATGGACTCCCGATTCTCGAGATAGTACGTCTCGAGTGAGTAGCCCGCGGGCGCGTCGAAGACGGGCTCGCACACATCGGGGTGGGACCACGCCGCCGGATCGGTCTGTTCCATCCACGCCCGCGCAGCGCCGAGCGCCCCGACCAGCGCGTCGTCTCGGTCGGCCCGATCGTACTCGACGCGCTCGAGGTCCACGTTCGACGCGAACCCGGAGACGCGGTCGTCGATCACACGGACCGAAACTGAACTGAGGGTGTCGAACACGCCGACCGAACACTCGTAATCGCTCGAGCGCCAGACGTGCCCGTTCGACGTGTCTTCGGTGTCGTACAGCCACCCGTTGACGGCGTCGGGCAGCTCGTAGCCGTCGGGGAGTGAGGGGACCATCGATCACGCCCCCGCGTGAACGCGCTGGCTGTCTCGGACGCGCGTACTCTCCTCGCTTGGGACCACGGCGTCGGCTGGGCCGTCCGTGGCCTCGAGCGTCCGTGCGTGCAACTCTTCACGATAGGTCGCGCCGGTCCACCGCTCGACTCGGAGCCCGTCGCCGTCGCGCTCAGCGATCAGGTAGCGTTGGTCCTGGTCGCTCGAGTCCACGCCGACGAGACCGGGCCGACCGAAGAAACTCCCGAGAACGTCGACGATCGTCAACTCCAGATCTAGCGCCGGGATATCGACGCGGTCGTAGCGGTCGACGCGCTCGAGGTCGATCACGGACGCGTTCGCGTTCGTATTGGCGTTCATGGGTCCACCTCGAGTTTGATCTCGGTCCAACTGCCCGGCGTCATCAAATACAGCGTCTCGCCGACGGCCGCCACGTCGCCGATCTCGAGGCTCCGCGTCTCGGCGTCGATGAAAGCCGGACTCTCCTTGCCACTCCCGCGGTTCCAGCGGGGCCACAGCGCCGAGACGACGCGCAGGAGATCGGGATTTCGTTTGGCCGGGATCTCGTCGGAACCGGCGTGGTCGTACAGTCGGTTGAACTCAGCAAACGAGAGCGTCGACTGCTCGTTGTATCGGATGTCGTGTCGGAGCTGTTCGGCGTCGGCCGCTCGCTGTTCTTCGCGACGGTTGCCGCGGTAGCTCTGGAAGACATCAACCGTCAGCGTCTGGCTGTACTGTGCATCCGCACCGTCGTGGTCACCGTTGCGACCGGTTTCCCGGTTCATACTCTCCACTCTATTTTCCACCCACTTAGATCTTACTATTGAATACGCATATCAAAAACCAGCAGGTCACCGGAAACGTGGTGTGTCGTTGAGACTATTGAACCCGAAATCGATCACAGAAATGACCGCAATCGCCTTTTCGTTCGCGTTCGAAACCCCTCTTGCCGGGGTTAATTCACCCGGTGTACCAGCACCGGGGACTCGGCACGTGTTCCCGTGGGATGGAGGCCTCCTAACCTTTCAAGTCCCACGGGACCCCGTCAACGCCGACGTGCTGGCGTATCTTCGCAGCCACCCATGAGGCGGACTGTTGCTCGAGATACACGCTCTGTTTGACGACGTGGTATTGCAGCGGATAGCTGTCATCAGTCGCCATCTCTCGAATCAACTCCTTGGCTCTGCCACGGTCGTGGCTAGCTATGCCGAACGACGCGGCCGCGTCGATCGACACCCCTCGGGGCTGGTAGAATCCCTCTCGGTGGAGTTTAGCGAGGACGGTGGCGCGAATTTCACTGTCCCGGTCATTTTCAGACATCTTGATTTTCACCTCCACACACCACTATTGAGAACGCATATACATAAGTCTGTGTGTTTGAAAGTATAGTACCGGACTTTGTGACCAATAGTATTTTGTATGACCTGTCCGTAGAGGAATGTATGCCAGAACAAGAGCCCGAATCGGAGGGTGAGACCGTCGAACAGGGCGAACGGATCGATAACCATCCGATCGTCGAACTGTTAGGCAACCGAACGCGAGTGAAAATTTTCGCGACGCTGCAGGACGCCTCGAGTCCGCTGAACCCGCACGATATCACCGAGAACGCGGATATTAGCCGGAACGCGTGGTACGATAACTACGGCGTACTCGAGGAGTACGGCGTGATCAAGCAGGCCGGACGCCACGGCAACTCGCCGCTGTACGTGCTGGGCGACGTCGAGACCGATGACCAAGACGAGACAGACGATGCGGGCAACCCCGAACTGGTCGCCGCACTTCGGAAGGCATCCGATCTCGCGGGCGCACAGCGGCGCGAAAACCGAGATACTGAGGACGGGTCCAATGAGTGACGAACCAGATCCAGACGCTGAGCGCCGAGAGATCGAACCCAACAGCGAGCTGGTCGCCGACTCGGTCGACGACATTATCGCCGCGAATGCGTTCGTCGAACTCTTAGGAAACTCCTCGCGAGCGAAGATTCTCGCAGTACTCGCTGGCACGCAGACGCCGGTCAATCCATCGGCGATCGCCGATGCCGCGGATATCTCTCGAGATACGTTCTACCGGCACTTCGAGACGTTCGAAGAGTACGGCGTCGTCGAGCAAGTTGGCGAAGCCGCCAACGCACCGCTGTATTCGACGACCGAGACGGATCTCGCGCGAGCACTCGAGATGGTCGCCGATCACGCCGGGGAGCGAAAGCGGATCCGCGAGGGCGTTCGGGACGGGATGGATCATGAGTGATTCTGGTGCATCGTCGGACGTTATTTACCAGGAAGTTTCCCCCGGTGTCAGGTGGAAAAGGCCGTTCTGTTGGCTTCTCGGCCATGAATTGCAACACCCAGAAGGTGTCAAATTATGCACTCGGTGTGACCTATGCACGGCTACTGAACAGTCGGGTGATGAACGTGCCGAGTGAAAATACCGACCCAGCGGACACCACTCAAGTCCGACTGGATGGTACTGTCCCATCGACTCGAGTCAGCCACTGTCGCAAAGACGAGACAGACGTCTATATCGGCAGAGCCGACGGCGGCGATGGTCACCTACTGAATACGCCGATCGGCGAGCGCGGGTGGCTCGGTAATCCGTATCCAAAAGACGATCACGGTCGCGCGGAGTGCATCGAACTGTTCCGTGAGGACTTCGAGGACTGACTCGAGGACGACCAGGAGTTTCGCGCGGCCGTCCGGGAGCTCAAGGGAGATCGTCTCGGTTGTTGGTGCCAGCGTCTCGACGACGACTCGCCGGCTTGTCACGGGGAAGTAATCGCAAGGGCTACCGATCGACTAGCAACTGAAACTGAGAAAGAGAAGTGATTTTGCGGTCGTCGCTGCTGATCGGCTCTGTTGAAACTACATCTTTCAGATGTATTTTAGAGTGAAACGCACGCTCACTACACGTGCTTATTGATCGCTGAGATTCCTACCAATCAGCGTATCTCTTCGAGGAGTCGTGATGAATCGTCACCGAGCAGAACATCGAATCGCTACTTCTCGAATTGGTGGTCGAGATCCTCGATACAGCCCGTGTCGAGGCGCTTTGTGGCGAAAAACACGCCCACGACAACGGTGACCAGCGCTTCCAACGAGAATTCATCCGGACAGAACACTCGTCTATGAAGAAACGCTACCGTCGCCCGTTGCTATCGCTTGAAACACTGATTCCCCACACCGACACCCATCTTTCCGCCCAATAACGTGGATCGAACTGTCAGGAAGCATCCACGCTGAGTAGACCGCACCACACTCACAGCACCTCGCAGCCACTTTCGTTCGGTCATCTACCTTCGACACGAGCACGCACCTGTGAGAGGGTCTTGACACTGCGCCACTTGTTCAGCACGGCACATACGTATCAATCAGCGCCAGTGATTGTTGGTCCAGTTCATCGGTACCGTTTCGGACCTGATTCGTTTCGGTATCGTGGACGATCATGCCGCAGTCTTCCAGCTGTGGGAGATGAATATGGTGAAGTGCAGTGTGAACGCGTTGTCGATGGTCGTCGTCCGTCGGTTCTCCATCTCGAACGCGTTCGGCAACCTGGTCCACGAGTGCGCTAACCTCCATCGTCTCCCCCTCGGTCTGGTTCAGTGATCGAAGGACAGCCCGTCGGTGTTCGTTGGCGACTGCCGAGAGAGCCACATCGAGAGGGATCGATTTCCTACTCTCGAGGGTACTGGTCGTCATGTGGTTTCTCCGGAGGCAAATCGTTCCACTCTCGGATTACGGTGCATACTCACTACGTAACGTGCAAGCGCTGTGAACCTTTGGCATGGTGCACAAGGGGACACGGTTCACGTCCCTGACTCGACGGGAATGAGTGTGTACGTGACGAGCGCTATGATAGCACGACGGAGTCGTTCCGTCACGGCCTGATCGGAAATCCCGAGTTCGTCTGCAAGATCCTTGGTCGTACAGCCTCTCGGGATATCGTAGTACCCCTTCTGGACGGCGAGACGAATCGCTTCGCGCTGGGGCTCGCTCAAGCCGTACCACGGACCGTCGTCCGGTTCCGTTGGATTATACACACGAGTCGTCTCGACCGAGACCTGTGCATCCTCACAGTGCGTCGTGAACTCGCTGAGGGCGCTGTGGCTGGAAAACCGCAACTCGAAGTCCCACGCGTCGGGAGTTCCGACGGCGCTCAATAGCTGCCCTTCGCTCTCACTGATTCCGCGGAAGACGTGGTCCTGGTTCGCATCCCAATCGAGCGTGAAGAGTGTTCGGTTGTCGAACACGTCCACCGCCGATGCACTGGTGACAGCCGGGTGGCGTTGGACGATTTCGAGAAACGACTGTCGTGTCGAGTTGTGGATCCAGAAAAGCGGAACGGTGTTATCACCAATCGGGACGAGGTTTTCGAGCTCGATAGACGTTACCCCCTCGACGCGGAGAATCCGTCCGAGTTCGAAGTCAATGGATGGAATGCGAACTTCAGCAATGACGCTCATTACTCACTCTTGCTACCATGGTTGATCCTGCCCGTACAAAACGGAGCGGCTTGGTACACCATGCCTGCGCAAAATTGACGCCGATTCCCGCCCTCTATTCCTCACCAGGCCCGCCATCCACTACGTGTGGGCCAATCGTAATCGGCCCTTGGTACACCATCCACGTCGGTTATCCGCCTTCGTGACGAATCAGTCGATATGGCCACCGTGATGGAGTTCACGATGCCGGCAGCCGAGTTCCCGCTGGGAACGGTCTTCGAAAACTTGCCGGAGGTGACGGTCACGATGGAGCGACTCCTCCCACAAGAGTCACTGATAGTCCCGTACTTCTGGGTCCGTGGCGGGCAACCCGAGGATATCGAAGCCGATTTCGAAGCTCACCCTGGCGTGAACAGCATCGATCTCATCGATAGCGTCGAGGACGAGTATCTCATGCGTGCAGAGTGGGATCAGGAGTACGCTGGCATCCTGAACGCCCTCGCCGAGGACAACATCGTCGTTCTCTCGACGATTGGGACAAAAGACGGGTGGGACTTCGAGGTTCGGGGTGAGAGTCACGAGGAGATCAGCGAATTTCGCACCACCACTCAGGAGTACGACATCACGATAGAGATTACCGCCGTGCACGCAATGATTCCGATACAGGGAGACGGCTACGAGTTGACTGACACCCAGCGAGAGGCACTGGTATTGGCCTACGAACGCGGCTACTTCGATTCCCCACGCGAGGCGTCGCTCGAAGACGTTGCCGAGGAGCTCGGAATTACCCAGCAGTCGCTTTCATCTCGACTCAGACGCGGGCACCGACGGCTCATTGGCGGGACGCTCATCACTTCGTAAGTTCGACCGAAAAGCTCGACGGGAGTATTTATACCTCCTGTATAATCAGTGCCTCTGTTCAACCGATTTAGGCCGCTATACTGATGTGAATCAATATGACAGCCAGCGTAGCCAGTACCGAGTTGGAGTCGGTCGAGTATCATCGCGAGTCAGAATCGTATCGAGCCCAGTACGATCGAGATGAGACCTCCGCAAGCATGGCCGTCGTCGCGGCGCTGTCGGACGTGATGGACAGCGATCCGACCGAACTGGAACCGCTCCACGCGTCCATAGACACCGGCGCGCTCAATGAGGTCGTCTCCCTTCAGGACGCGACGAACGGAGATATCTCGGTCACTTTTACCGTCGCGGAGTACGCGATAACCGTCTACAGCTACGGTGTGGTCGCAATCGATCCACCAGGACACAATCGAATCGACGACCTGAACGAGGGAGCCCCGCACACATGACTACCGAAGAGACGGCGCTTACGTCCAGAGAAGAGTTAAACACCGAACTGAAAGCGCTCCTTCGTCGGGCGTACACCAACGGGGTCGACGTCGAAGGTGGGTGGAACTGTCGGAACGGTGCCGACCATCCGGACTGGGACGTGATCGTCACCGAAGTACGAAAGAACGAGGGGTCAGAGTAACTGTGTACCGGAGCAACCCCAAGACGGTTCGGAGTTGTTCCGGAAATGACTGACAGCTGACCGTCTCACTCCCCCAGATCGCTCCCACGTTCGGTCTCCTGAAGGATGAACGGTCCCATCGCCAGCGTCTGCTTCGCGACGGTCGCGATCCGAAGTACGTACGCGATGAAGACGACGAACGGAGAAATGCCGACGACGAACCCCGCGCTCGTGAGCCAGACGAGATTGTCGACACCGAGCACCGTTCCGGGAAGCGTGGTCGCGTCGACGTACATAATCATCACTGCCATCGTGGTTAGTTGAGGTTATCAGAGGCAAACTCTAGACGGCTTTGGGACGGGACCAAGTTGTTATAGGAACCCGATATAAAACCGTCGAAACATTATCAAATCAATATTTGGGCGTGGTCGTCACTAATTTGCCGTAGAATCCTTGTATCTCGAACGGCTTTCTTGACAGATAACGTGTGCTTCCGCAGTTGAATCGGTACATGAGTTTCCTATACTTACCGCAGAGGGTGCCAAACCTATCATATTATAAGGGTTCCAACAGAGCCGCTAATTCCTAGTCCTCGACGATCACCTCGAGTCGCCCGCTCGGAAACCGATACCGAGTCATTTTGTCGTCGAGCGTTCCTTCGTCGTAGGCCATCAGCACGTCCCAGTGAACCAGTCGTCGCCGAAGACACGCCGGACATCGCTTTCGTAGACCGCTTCGACGACTGGGTCGTCGGCCCACTCGCGCTTGTTCTTGCGACACTGTGCGACCGTACACTGGGTCTCGAGCAGATAGTACTCGGTCGCGACGGCCTCGGTCTGCTCGAGGACGATCACACGCTCGTCTTGGACGCTATCGCGAACGATATCCCCGGCTTCGAACTGATCCGTCGCGGTCTCTGTCTCTATCTCGGCGTCGACCATTCAGACCACCGCCTCCGCGAGCGTTTCTTCGTTATAGGAAGTCGCCCACTCGATGCGAACGGTCGCGTTCTCGCCGCGCAATCCTGCGGTCACCGAGTCGCCGTCGGTGATCGTCTGCCCGTCGAACTGCGCTTTCGTGTTTGTGAGATCGCCGTGAATCTCGAGCGTGCGAGCGTTGATCGACTCACCTCCAGCGTGCGTGACGAGGACGTCGCCGCCGATGCGTTCGATATCGAACGACGTGTCGGGAGCCTCTTCGTCCCACGGCTGCAGGTCCTCTGCTTGCGATTGGTGGTCTTGGACTGCCTCGAGCGCGTACACTGCGACGACAGCGCTCAGGATGATCGTCAGTCCGACGAGCAATACGACTCCGATAATGGGCGATGCGGCCCGTGCTGTACTCTTTGATTTTGAATTGCGTCCCGTCATGGTCACCTTGGGCCAGGTTTCCCCGGCCACACGCACTCATTCTGGCTGGACTGCCTTAGTTGTTACTATTGAATAAGCATATGTAGGGAAAGACGGGGCGTGCGACCAACAAACTGTTCGTCAGACCACTCTCTGGACACTGGCTGTGCCTGATACTATATCCATATCTGGTATTTGGATACTGTATCCAGATACAACATTCGCGTACAGGATGCAAATCAGTGATTAGTGATTTGTTGCTCGAGGATTGGTCCGGCTACGCTCCACGCCGATCAACAAGATGGTTCGTTAGGAGCGTGTATTTGTATACTGTATCCAGATACAAGATCCAGATACAAAATGCGGATTAGAACTCGTCAGTTTGGGACTCGAGGAACTGCTTCCGCCCCTCTTTCCCCGCTTCGATGAGCGATTCGTCGACTTCGCTAAGGCCGATCCGTACGAGCAATCGGAGTACTGCCGCTCGATTAGAGCCATCTACATCGTCTCGATCGAGGACCGCCGCCGCGTCGGATCCAACCGCTGCAAGCTGGTCCGATTCCTCAAGTCCGGCGAACAGTGCTGCCAAATTCTCGTCGCGGAGCGTGAGATTTGACGCGAGCTCTCCGTCGTCGATCGTCCGGTAGGCATCCGCCACAGCGTCCTCGAGTTGTGGCGTATCGTCATCCTGTCCGACTGCCGGTTCGGTATCTTTCCGCGACTGTTCTTTCGCTTCCTGCAACAGTTCTTCTGCTTTCGCTTCGTCATCAGCCATTGTTAGCGAGCCTCGAGTCGGTCGAGTAAGTCAGCAGTTAGTTCTCGGTACGCTTCGCGAGCGCGCCGTCCAGTCTTATACAGTTCGTCATCGTCGTAGGCAAACAGCGTTTTCCCTTCCTTCTGACCGTCCCCAATATTAGCAGAGTCCGCGATCGGCGGCCCAGAAATTTCTGGGTAGCTTGATTCGATCTCGTCGACGAACTCGCTCGAAAGGTTCGTCGTCCCATTGATCATCGTCGCGAACACAAGCCGAAGATTCGGTTCGGCATTGTGGTCTTCGTCGTCCTGGATCTCCTTGAGCTCTACTTGTAGATTCTCGAGTTGGTTTCGTTCGAACTCACCGGGCTTCAGCGGTGCAATAACGTTATCCGCAGCGAATAGCCCGTTGATCGTGATATTGTCGTCCTTGCCCGGCAAGTCGAGTAACACGAGATCGTAGCGCGGGGCGATCTCCGAGGAGATGAACGACTCGAGTCGATCATACCGATCCTCCGTTGGGACGTTCGCGAGGTTGTTGTCCGCTCCCCCGAGTCCAGGGTCGGCTGGTATGAGATCGGGTCCTTCGTCAGTCTCGAAAACCATCCGGTCGACGATGTTGTCGATGTTCGATCGGATAAATTCCCAGTTCTCTCCGAAAATCGCTGAGACCGGTGCATCGGGATCGATGTTGCCCTCTTCGTCGGACGGGAGATCGACGCCGAACTGTGTCGCGAGGTCATTTTGTGTGCCGGCGAGGTCCATCGTGAGCACGTTCAGATCGTGCTCGAGTGCCGCGTTCGCGGCGAAATGACCGGTGCTGGTTGTCTTACCGATTCCGCCTTTCGGCGTGTAGAACGCTGCTCGCTTGATCGTATCTGTCATCGGCTACCACCGATTCTGTTTCTCATATACAGATACTGGATACAGATACCAGATACATATAGGTTATCCACACAAACATCCGCGGGATAACGTTGGTCTACCCTCGAGCGTTTAAGTTAGCACAAAGTGCTAACCACGTTGGGTTTCGGATTCGGCCAGCGAATACGAAATACAGATACTAGATACGCATGATAGGCTGACGTAGTGCTGGCCGCTCCAAA
>NZ_CP195596.1:0-630991 GCF_051351675.1 Natronorubrum halobium | reverse complement strand
TACACTGGCGAGACCTTTTTCACCTATTCTAGTCGGTGGTGAGGTGTTGTCTATTGCATCTATTGAAGATGGTGTATCTATTCTATCTATTGGGCCTATTCCACCTATTGTTCCTGTTTAGACTACTGTAAACTGTGCTACTACTGTCTCGAATAGTGACAAGCCAGTAGCGATTTCTTGGTATTTCACTGTCGTCTCGATTCACTGCTACACCGACACTCTCGAGCGAGCCTCTGCTGTCCGTTTCAGCCACGGCGGTCTGATCATCAGCTCAGACGGCTATTTTTCCCATCGCATTCGAGAACTCGCTTCGATCGGTGTTCCGCCCGTCACCACTCCCCGATCCGACCGAACTACGCTATCGATTCGACGATGTCTTCGATGGTGAACAAGCGAAGATCATCCCGGTCTTCGGCAGCCTCTTCGACCGATCGTTTGAATCCGCTCCGGGAGAACAGCGCATACTCCTCGGTCCGATCGCCTCCGTCGGAAGGGGCCCATCGTAGTTCGTCAGCGTGACTCCGGAGTTTCGAAAACGCGTCGTACCCGAGTGGCGACCGCTGGAATTTACACTCACCAACGATCAGCGTCTCTCCAGCGGTCACCCCGACGACGTCGATTTCGTGGTCCTGGTACCACCACTGTCCAGTGTCCGTAATCGTGTACTCGGGATAGCACGTTCGAAGCGCGGAACAACACAGTTCTTCGAACGCGTGGCTGACGAAATCCGCTAACTCCGGTTCGATGAGCACTTCGTACGCGTCTGCCTCGAGTTCGTCGTATCGGTCCCCCGTACCGTAGACGAAGTGAAACCAGAAGCGGAAAAACGGATCGCGGATCCGATACCGACTCCGCTTGCTCCGTTCTTTCTGTTCGGTGATCGGGACGTGCTGATCGACCAACCGTAACCGGGACAGGCGATTGAGATACTTCGAGAGCTGGTTGTAATCGATACCCGTCGTCCCCGCAATCTCGTTTCGACTCGTACTTCCCCCGGCGATCGCCTCGAGAATCGAGAAGTATCGAGTCGGCTCCGTGAGTTCCATTCGGAGGACGTAATCGGGTTCGTCGTGAAGCGATCCGTGACGGGAGAGAATCGCTCGATACACGTTCTCTTCGAGCGTGGCCTCGGGAGAGACCTCCTCGAGATAGTACGGAACACCGCCGAAGATTCCCCAGGTGAGAACCTGCTCGTCTGCGGTGTAGGCATCGTCGAAGAACTCCATCGCGGCACCGAACGGGAGTTGCCTGACATCGAGTTTTAGCGACGAGCGACCGTAGAGGGGGCTGTTTCCGAGGAGTGCAGCCTCCTCCATCATGCTGATCGACGAACCGACGAGGACGACCGTCGACGACGAATCGTCGAGTTCGTGGTCGAACATCGCTTGCAAGACGGACGGAAGGCTCTGGTCCTGTTCGACGAGATACGGAAACTCGTCGAGGACGATAATGGCGTCCTGGTCGGTGAGATACCCGAGAACCGCCTCCCAGTCCTCGCGGATCCGGGCCAGGTCGGGGTAGGATTCCGAAGCGGTTTCGACGAACTGCTCGAGTTGTAACGCGCTCGTTTTCTGCTTCGCCTGATAGATAACGGCATCGTCGTACTGCTCGAGCGACTGCTTGACGAGTTCGGTCTTCCCGAGTCGGCGCCGGCCGAAGATCACCCCGAGTTTGGCGTCGTTCGACTCGTAGAGGTCGGCGAGCCGAGAGAGCTCCTCTGTCCGATTCACGAAATTAGCCATACAACTCGTACTGTTTATTAGACTATAGTACTATCGATAATCGTACTTTAGAGTATCATACTTGAAAGTATCTTCTAATCCCCGAACACCGCATCACGGCCGTGAAGCCGCGCCATCGAAATGTCGATCGACGGTGGTTCCAACTCCTACTCACGCAATTGGTGAAACTCTTCTCCCGCTCTGCTCGTCGGTGACGATGTTCGGAACGGCCTCGCGATCGAAAGCGGCCGGCGTTCCTTAGTCGGCGATTCCGCAGTAGTCGATCGCGGACGTCGCGAGCGTCTGTGCGGTCTCGAGCAGCGACGTGACCGTCGTGTACTCGTCGACGCCGTGGAGGTTCAGGCCGTAGGGACCCGCGGTGACGACGGGGACGTCGTAGTAGCGCTGGTAGAACCGCTCGTCGAGCGCGGCGTTGCCGCCGACGAACGTGCCGTCCTCGCCGACGATGGATTCGGCGTTCCCCTTGACGATCTCGACGATTTCGGCGTCGCGTGGCACTTCGTGGGGAGCGGCGTTCCAGCCGGTCCACTCGACTGTCGGCGGGTTCTTCGCGAGCCACTCGTCCTCGCTGGCGGCTTCTTCGATCGTTCCCTCGATCGCCTCGCAAACGTCCGCTCGGCTCTCGCCCGGCGGCCAGCCGACGCGGCCCTTCATGAGCACTTCGGCGGGCACCGAGGCGGGCCAGTCGCCGCCCTCGACCACGCCGATGTTGATGTTCGTCACGTGGCCCTCGAGCGACGGATCCGCTCCGTAGGCGGGCGGAAAGTCGATGCTGGCCTGTCGCTCCTCGTTCAGTTCGTTCAGCGCCGCAGCGACGTGACTCGCCTTGTCGAAGGCGCTGACGCCCTGGTGGCCCCACGCGGCGTGGGCCTTCTTGCCTGGGACGGTCACGTCGAAGAACATCACGCCGGCGCTGGCGATACCGACGTTCGGCAGGCCGAACGGCTCCGGAATGATCGCCGCGTCCGGGACGTAGCCCCGCTCGAGCACCGAGAGGAGGCCGCCGACGCCGCCCGCTTCCTCCTCGATCGTGCTCTGGACGTAGAGGTCGCCCGCGAGGTCGATTCCCTCGTCGGCGAGGGTCTCGACGGCGAGAAGGATGGCTGCGACTCCGCCCTTCATATCCGAGACGCCGCGGCCGTAGATCTCGTCACCGTCGCGACGGAGCGTCCACGGGTCAGACTCCCACGCGGACTCCGGATCCGCCGGAACGACGTCGATGTGCCCCGAGAGCGCGAGCGTCGGGCCGTCGCCCGCGCCGGGAACCGTCGCCACCGCGTTCTCACGGCCCTCGTAGCCGTGGTCGTCGTACGACGACGTGCGGAAGAAGCCGGGGTGGTCCTCCAGTGCCTCGACGCTCGGCTCCCACGTGTCGACTGCGAGGCCGAGTCGGTCGAACTCCTCGCACATTACGACCTGTCCGCGCGGCTCGTGGCCGGTGACCGACTTCGCGTCGACGAGGCGCTCGAGGATTTCCAGCAGTTCGTGCTCTCTGTCAGCGATCGCGTTCTCGACTCGGGTCTTCGTCTGCTGTCTGCTCATACGGGAATATCGAAGATCGAGTTGATATATGTACGTCTCCGACGCCGCCCGGCCGTCCGCTCTCACGAATCGTGTTCTGTGAACGCATTACGCCATCTTTCGCCATTTAGCGGTATCAGCTGGCGATCACATACGAAACTATTGGCGATACAGGACTGATTCAATTGAGCGACCGGTTCCATATGGATAATCATCCATTCAAAAGACTGTTCTTATTATTGAGAAATCAGTATCGAACGGGTGCGATTAACGATCCGTAATTGGATACGGAAAGCTGAGTTACGGCCGACAGATGAACGATAGACGAATTATATTTTGACCGACGAAATCGAGATCTAACCCGACGGTTAACGCTATTGGCGGTACGCCGCTGCCTATCCGGGTAGAAACAGAATAACTCGTCTGCGGCATGTCCAACGCGAATAACCGTCCTTACGTCAACGTCTCTCAGTACATACACAGAGAAACGTGATTCACGGACACCGTATTTCTCGTCGGCTCAGCACCGAGGATCAACGCTGTACTTCATGATCATGAGCCCCGATTTCGATGCGAAAAGCACAGAAACCGAAACGCTGTTAAAAACATCCCTAAGAATATAAGACGTCCCACCTAACAACTCAGAATTATTATATATTGGTTGACATACCACTAAACAAAACACACAGTGGAATGCACAAGATCACGAGATGCCTGCAGAGCACAGAATTATCAGCCTCGGCGACTTCGCTCGATCGGTAGGAACACAAACTGTCACTCTCCCCAGTTCTATTGAGACAGACTTGATTGCCGACAAGACGGATCTCTCAATCCTCTATGAGCGGATTGATGGATCACTTTCAAACTAACAATCCAACCAAGGCTGCACTCTGTTTCCACTCAGTCGATGCGTTACTCGCACAGACAGGTCTGGATACTACGTTCAACTTCTTCCATTCGCTTACGTCGCGAATAGCCGACTCAGACACGATCACCGCCACGGGAACCTTACTCAAGAGTGCGAATGGCAACTGATGAATCGCCTAGAAGCACGGACCGAACGGTTGAGATATCAAAAACTGGGGCTGGTGGCGTGCCCGTACCCCGCCGTATGACCGATAACTGGGACAGGGACAGTATTGAGAGGAAAATACTGAAACAGTCGATCAGTGAAAGAGTACGAACGGCCCCACTTACACTGAGATAGCGGCCTTAGTGAGAAATGCAGAAACTCGCGACAGTATTGACGGAGTCGACGACGTCGACCCATCGCAGGCGGTTTCGCGGTACCTGAACGTCTGGTCACCCGTTCGCAAACGCCGTCCATCAATAGCGGACGTTCGGTAGGAAACCTGTTGTTGAACCAGTTGTGCGTACGGATTAGTGACAGCGGTCGCTGTCGATGTCTGGATATATCGTTTTAGTTCTGGCCTTTCGACCGGCATTCGGCGTGAGTCGGAATTGATCACTACTGACACGCGTACGCCCCACTGCGATTGTACTGCATGTTTCCCGCCAGAGTCCGATCGAAATGGACGAACTATAGTAGACGTTAGAAATAATCACTCATTTTGGAGATAGAGAGTTGATCAAGAGCGGTATCGATCGCTGTCGTCAGCTCAGAAAGCGAGTCGAAGAATCGGTTGCTAAGTGCTGATTGCAGCTGTCTCCAGCACTCTTCGACTGGATTGAGTTTCGGTGAATATGCTGGTAACGTGACGAAGGCGAGGTCGTCACGGGCCGCCAGGTCCGTGACGGCCGATGCCTGGAAATACGGCGCTCCATCGAGCACGACGATTAGATCTTCTTCGAATTCTTTGCATAACGCGAGAATGAAATGTTTCGCGTGATCGGCGGTGACGTACTCGGTGAATCGTGAGAAGAAGCACTCGCCGTCTTCGGTGATCGCGTCGAGCAGACACGTCCAGTTGCGTTGGCCAGAAAGTTCGACGTTCGGCCGCGTGCCGCGCGGAAACCACGCGGCACGCGGCTCAACTTGGACGGATTTCTTGGTCTGATCGATACAGACTACTGTGGCGTCCATCTCCGCTCGCTTTTTTTGAGTTCGTCGTGGAACTCTTCTGTGCTTGATTCCTCGGCTTCGGCGGCTGTGCGGCGCGGTTTTTGGTAACTCAATCCAGCTTCTTTGAGCAACCGCCGGCAACTCGGATAGGAGTACTCGACGCCGTAGGTTTCTTCAAGAAACGCTTGGACGAGCGCCGGCGTCCACGCCGGCGCGCCGATCCCGACTTCCTCGGGAGGTTCGTGAACGGTTTGTTCAAACTCTTCTTGCTGTGTTTCTGAGAGCTTTCGTTTTCTCCCGGATCGATGGGCATCAGAGACGGCTTGCTCAAGCGGTTCGTCCGTATCGAGTCGCATGAGCCAGCTGTAGATCGTTCTTCGACCAGTGTCGTGCCACTCTGCAAGTTCGGTCTGCGTCACGCCGTTCTTGTACGTAATCGCCGCTAACAACCGTTGTGTCGGCTTGCTCCCCTCAACTTTGTCAAGGGCGGCTTGGAGTTCTTCGACGGAGATTTCGTCGAGATGGTCCATTGTCTACAGTAATAATCTACGGGCGGAAAATTCTAACGGTTACTATAGGACCATCACCAGCTGTTCCTCGACAGCGAACGTCACCCTATTTGTTTCCCTGAAAACAGGGCCGAAACGGGACAAAACGCTTTATACAGTTAGTTAGTATATTTAGCTATGGTAATGGACGACGATACTGGGCGATCGATCAAATCGAACGCGACACTGTTCTCTATCATCGAATCCCTGAAGGAGATGAACGGTGCGGGAGTTACCGAACTCGCCGACCGGCTCGGATTAGCGAAGAGTACTGTCCATAAACACCTCGTGAGCCTCGAGCGCAACAGATACGTCGTCAACGAGGACGGCCGCTATCGACTCGGGCTCGAGTTCTTCAACACCGGTATCCACGTGCGAAATCGGTATGAGGTCTATCACGCTGCGAAACACCGCATCGACAGGCTTGCCGAGGAGACCGACGAGGCGGCGTGGCTCATCGTCCCGGAGAACGGCCTCGGAATGTTCGTCTACGGCGTCCCGCGCAACGAGTCGTTCTCGTTCGATTCGACGATCGGGACGTGGGTCTACCTCCACGCGAACTCCGCTGGCAAGGCGATCCTGGCCCATCTCCCCGACGAAGAGGTAGACCAGGTCATCGATCGCCACGGCCTGCCGGCCCAGACGGAGAACACGATCACCGAGCGGGACGAACTGTTCGACGAACTCGAGCGTACCCGCGAGCGCGGCTACGCGATGAACTTTCAGGAAGACTTGCGAGGACTGCACGCGATCGCGACGCCGGTCATCTGGGACGGGCGACCGATCGCCGCCGTCACGATCGCCGGCGCCGCGAACCGACTGACCGAAGAGCGAATCGAGGACGAGTTGTACGGGTCGCTCCTCGAGGCTGTCGACGACATCGAACTCCGTCTCGTCTACGGATAGCACACCGCGTCGTCGCCTTCCTGGGTGATCTCGTTTCGCGGATACGCCCGATCAACGGGAACGAACCGTACGACAATTCTGTCTATTCGGTCCTTGGATCGAACCTAATGGCAATCTGACTAACAGAAGTGTGAACTGACGTGAACGACAAACGACGGGAATCGAACGACCTTCGAAGTGACGGATCGATCGAACGGCTCAACGCCCAGAGCGAGGAACTCTCGACCGTTCTCTTCCAGTATGACGAGGTCGCCCTTCAGCGGTGGATGGAACGGAAGTGCGAGGAGGTCGGCGTGAATGCCTTGCTGGGGGCCATGCTCACCGATGCGGCGTTCGACGACGGCGCCGTCGACCACCTCGAGTTCGCGACGCGGTACGGACTCGTCGAGATCGAGGGGGACGGCTTCGTCGACGCCTCGGGCGACGCGAGCCTCTGCTGGGAGGCCGGACTCGAACTCCGCGAACCCGACGAACCGGTCTACGGCTCGCTGAACTTCCTCATCGAAGGGTACGACACCGAGGCGGTCACCGATCTCTCAATGGAGGCGGTCCACGACCGACTCGAGGAAGTCGGCGAAGAGTACGGTCTCGTTCGAGAAGACGGACACCTGATGCACTTCCCCGGGAAAGAGTTCATGCTGGTGACATCGATTATGGGAAAGAATGGAGACGACGGAGGGACTATCAAATCCGACGAGACGTTGTTCAGAATCATCGAGGCACTCAAGGAGACGGACAAGGCCGGGTAACCGAACTCGCCGAGCACCTCGGTTTCGCCAAGAGTACCGTCCACAAACACCTCGTGGGTCTCGAGCGCAATCGATACGTCGTCAACGAGGACGGTCGCTATCGGCTCGGGCTCGAGTTCCTCCATACCGGCGTCCACGTGCGCAACCAGTACGAGGTCTCTCACGCTGCGAAGGATCGGATCGACAGGTTGGCCGAGGAAACGGACGAAGCCGCGTGACTCGTCGCCCACGAGAACGGCCGCGGGATGTTCGTCTACGGCGTCCCGCACAACGAATCGTTCTCGTTCGATTCGACGATCGGGAACTGGGTATATCTCCACGCGAACTCGGCCGGAAAGGCAATCCTGGCTCACCTCCCCGAGGACGAAGTCCGGGAGATCATCGAGACCTACGGACTCCCGGCACAGACCGAGAACACGATCACCGATCCGGAGACCCTGTTCGAGGAACTCGAGACGGTCCGAGAGCGAAAGTACGCGATGAACTTTCAGGAAGACCTGCGCGGCCTTTACGCCATCGCGACGCCGATTATCAGGGACGGGCGGCCGGTCGCGGCCGTCACGGTCGCCGGCGCCGCGAACCGACTGACCGAAGAACGGATTGAAGACGACGTGTACGAATCGTTGCTCTAGGCCGTCGACGATATCGAACTCCGGCTGGTTTACGGATAGCGAGTAACTCGCTGTCGATCGTATCTCTGCGCGTAATTCGTCTCAAGAACCCCTTCGCGAACGCACTACTCGATCTAGGCGCTCACCTGAGCGTAGTAGGTTCGAATCGTCTCAAACGTGAGGTCTCAGGTTATGTGTTCATGTATGTATCAGTGGAACGTTCGCTCGTCGGCCTCACGAACGTCGTCCCTGATCAGGACCGGTTTCGAGACAGCTGAGAAAGTCCTCGACACAGCGTTCGGGGTTTCGGCGGTAGTTTCCTCTGTCTTGGCCGCCTTTCGCCTTCGAACGGAGGAACTCCTCAAGTCGTTCTCCGACTGGCATCGCTTCGGAATTCATGCGCGCCCACCCTTGAAGCCGTATCCTGCTGAGGTTTATCATTCGTGATTGGTAGAGGAATAAATCCTCGCTCTTGTGGCGTAGATTGTTGGTGACTCAGAGCGCAGTTTCGAGGATGGTTTTGAGCGCTTCTCTCCCTGGTTTTCGATAGATTCGTCGACGAAGTTGGAACGCTCGAAGATACGGCGTGAGTTTGTCTTTGGAGACGCCACGATGAGGCGAGAGCCAGGATCGCGCCAGCGATCCGTGGCTCTCGCAGGTGTTGACGTGAACGTCTCCATCGGCGTATTCGCCGTCGCCGTGGACGACGTATTCGCGGTCGAATGCGTCGTCCTCGTCGAGCGGTTCGTAGGCCCGAAAGCCGTCGGTATAGACGGTTAGCGACTCCTCTGTGCGGTCAGCAAGCAGGAGTCGAACCGTCGATTCGTTGGCGGCTTTCGCTGGCAGCACATAGCGGTCACCCGTACCGCGATCAGCCAGAATAAACACCGGTGGCTTGTCCTCGTCGTACGTACCACGTCCGCGTGTGGAGAGACCACGCGAGCGCGACGGTTGGTCGCGCTCGCGGCCCTTGAGTCCGGCTTTGACGTACAGCTCGTCTATTTCAACTGGGCTTTCGAGTTGTAGGCGAGGCGCGTCCAGCGCTCGCAGGAAGCGCTGGACGCGCCGGTATACCGTCTTGTAGGAGACATCGATCTCTACGTCTAACTGTCGAAGACTGGTGTTGAACCGGATGTAGGTGTAGACAGCGAGAAACCATTTCCTGAGTTCGACCGCTGAGTGTTCGAAGACGGTACCTGTTTGATCGTTGAATGTACGGTCGCAATTCTTACAGAGATACCGCTGGAACACTCGATAGCTGCCGTACCGAATCACGGATTCGGCACGGCAGCGCGGGCAATAGACGCCGTTACGCCAGCGAATCTGTGCCAGCAGATTCGCGGCCCGACGCTCCGAGACGAACGTCTTCAATGGGAACATGTTTCGTCGTGTGGCGCGAACGCGCCACCCTTGTCCGCTACGACTTCTAGCTACTGCATAGAGCTGACCAACAATCCTCTACCCAAGAGCGTACCGA
The DNA here is from genome assembly GCF_051351675.1 of Natronorubrum halobium. Classification (NCBI taxonomy): domain Archaea; kingdom Methanobacteriati; phylum Methanobacteriota; class Halobacteria; order Halobacteriales; family Natrialbaceae; genus Natronorubrum; species Natronorubrum halobium. The sequence goes on along the minus strand of NZ_CP195596.1, from coordinate 621,414 downwards.
ACAGCCGCTCCCGGAGGTCAATACCTTCCCGCTCGTAGTACTGGTACTTGGTCTCGGCCTTGAGCTTCGCCAGATCGACCCCGGTCGGGCAGTCGCTTTTACAGCCCTTGCAGCCGACACAGAGGTCAAGCACTTCCTCCTGAAAGCGCTTGGAGTACAGCTCCTCTTCGGGGATCTCGCCGGAGATCGCGGCCCGGAGCATGTTGGCTCGGCCGCGGGTCGTCGCCATCTCGTCTTTCATTCCCCGGTAGGTCGGACACATCACGTCTTCGGTCTGGCGACAGGTTCCACAGCCGTTACACAGCTCCACGAGGTACGAGAACCCGCCCTCGTCGGAGAAGTCCAGCTTCGTCTGGGGCTCGATCGAGGTGTAACCGTCCCCGTACCGGAGGTTCTCGCGCATGTCGGTCGGTTCCTCGTCAGTGTAGACGACCTTCCCCGGGTTCATCCGCCACTCGGGGTCGAAGACCGACTTGACCTCCTTGAACGCCTCCCAGAGGTCCTCGCCGTACATCTTCGGGTTGAACGCCGTCCGTGCGAGCCCGTCGCCGTGCTCCCCGGAGAACGAGCCGTGGTGCTCGAGGACGAGGTCGGTCACGTCGTCGGTGATCGACTGCATCGTCTGGATACCCTCGTCCTCCTTGAGGTTGAGGATGGGGCGGATGTGGAGCGTTCCGCTCCCCGCGTGGGCGAAGTAGGCGGCCGAGGTCCCGTGGTTCTCGAGGATGTCCATGAACTTCTCGACGTACTCCGCGAGCTCGGACGGTGGCACCGTCGCGTCCTCGATGAAGGGATAGGGCTTTGGATCGCCCTCGAGGCCCATCAGCAGCGGAATGGCCGCCTTCCGGAGCTTCCAGAGGTCCGTCTGGTCTTCCTCGGTGTAGGCCTCGATGGCCTCGAAAGCGTCGCCGTCCTCGACGAAGTGGGAGTTCGTCCGCCCGATGGCCGCCTCGAAGTCGTCGTGGAGCTCGGAGTCGTACTCCAGCATCAGCGCCGCCTTCGTCTCGTCGGGAATCGACTCCTCGTACCGGGAGAACTGCTCTGACTCGCGGGCGAGCCGAAACATCTCGTTGTCCATGAGCTCGACCGCGCTGGGCCCGAACTCGAGGGCTTCGGGGACCGCCTTCAGGGCGTCGATCAGGTCGTTGAAACAGTAGAGGACGAGCGCGGTCTCGTCGGGGAGGCTCACGAGGCTGATCTCCGCCTCTACGATCACGCCGAGGGTCGACTCCGCGCCGACGAAGAGCTTCGAGAGGTTGATGACCTCCTCGCCCTCGTCGTTCTCGTAGATCATCTTGTTGAGGTTGTAGCCCGAGACGTTGCGCTTGAGGTCGGGATAGCGGGCCTTGATCTCCGCTTCGTTCTCCTCGACGAGCGAGCGAACGGTCTCGTAGATTTCGGCTTCGCGGTCGTCCTTCGAGACGAGCTCCTCGTACTCCTCGGAGTCGAGGACGACCTCGCGGGTGTGGATCAGGTCGCCGTTGGCGAGGACGACCTTCAGTTCCTCGGTGTAGGCGTCGGTGATCCCGTATCGGACGGAGTGGGCACCGGTCGAGTTGTTCCCGATGCCGCCGCCGATGGTCGCGCGATTCGAGGAGGCGGGGTCCGGCGCGAACTTGAGCCAGTACTGCGCGGCGTGCTCGTCGAAGTGGTCCTGGACGACCCCCGGCTGGACGCGCGCCCGCTGGTGCTCCGGATCGACCTCGAGGATGTCGTCCATGTAGGTCGTCATGTCCAGCACGACGCAGCCGGGACCCACCGTCTGTCCACCGAGGGAGGAACCAGCCCCTCGCGCGATGACCGGCACGTCGTGTTCGGCCGCGACGCGGACGGCGTTGCGGACGTCCTCGGCGTCGCGGGGGAGGACGGCACCCGCGGGACGGGCCTGATAGATGCTCCCGTCGGTCGCGTACAGCACCTGCGCGTATTCGTCGAACCGCACCTCACCCTCGATGACCGATCGCAGATCGTCGGCGAGCTCGGCGTACTCGCTGACGTCACGGTAGTCGTGTCCGAGCGAATCTCGGAATTCCTCGTAGTTGCTTAGACCGTCTTGGGGCTTCTCAACAGCCATCGTATGAGTTCACCGGGATCAATTATTATAAACACTGGCATTAGTGACATATTGTTTATAAATTGCGCAACGGTAACTGTCCAATACCGGAGAGTGCGATAGGACGACCAGAGAACCGGTGCCTGCTCGATTACACAAAGTGCCGAATTCTCAGTCGTAGAGAATCCAACTCCTCTTATGAGGTGTCGTAGCGACTCGCCGGCCCGAGCCGGCTCCGTCCTCCAGCGCGGCGACGAGGGCACGGACACCGTCGACTTCGCCGCGGCGGTCGTCGACGTTCAGCGAACGTCGGACTGCGTCGCCCACGGTGTTTGCGGCCGGCGTGCACCGGTCGCCCGAACGAATCGCTCGACCGGAAGACCTTTGCCGTGATTCGTTTCCAGCTACCGTATGGAGTACCGACAAGTCGACTCGGTTCGAGAGTATCTGGCGCGATTCGAGACCGGCAGCGAGTGGCGAACCGAGATCGAGGAGTTTGCGCGCGAAGAAGGTATCGAGGCCGGCTGGTTCACCGCGATAGGCGCCGTTCAGGACGCCGAGATCTGGTTCTACGATCAGGACGACCAGGATACGGCTCGGTGACGTTCGACGAGCCGCTGGAGGTCGCGGCCTGTACAGGGAACATCTCGCGGCTCGAGGACGACGTGTTCGCACACACCCACGCCCTGCTCTCGCGTCGAGACGGCGAGACGCTCGCCGGATACCTCGACAACGCGACCGTGTTCGCCGGGGAAGTGCATTTCCGGGCCTTCGACGAACCGCTCGAGCGGGCACCACACTAGACGACGGGACTGGACTGCTGGCTCAACGAGTAGTGCCCAGCGAGAAGGAGACGACGGCTCACCGAGACCGCGCGAACCGACTGTCCGACTCGACCGCTCGGACAGCGATTGCACCGCCCGGCGCGCCGGCTCTCCGCGGTTCCCGATCAACGAATTTAATAGACTGGTCGTGAGCAACGGGGATATGGAACTCATCCACATCAACATTAACGTCGCCGACGCGGACGAGACGATCGAGTTCTACGAGCAGTTCGGCTTCGAGGAGAGCTGGGAGTTCGAGACGACGGACGGCGAGACCGAGAACCGATACATCGCCGATGAAAACGGGATCGAACTGCAGCTCTCGGACGCGAACGGCGAGACGGAGTTCGAACGGGGAACGGCCTGGGATCACCTCGCGATCGGCGTCGACGACGTCGACGCGGTGTTCGAGGAGATCGACCACTACGGGGTCGAGAAGGAACCCGCCGATCAGTTCGAGGCCGGCGCCCGGACGGCGTTTGTTCGCGATCCCGATGGTCGGACGGTCGAACTCGTCGAACCGCTGGACTAGTTCCGGTCCCGGACGTTCGATTTCTCGTTCCGTTACGTCGTCGGCCAGTCGAGAGACCGGTCGAGTTTCTCCCGTCCGTTGCCACACTCCGACGGATCGACTTGCCCGGCCGTTCTGTATTTCAGAATACGTCCCAGATCACCTCCTTCGCCAGAAAGTAATTACAAAGGTACATTTGTAAATAATTATTGCTTGTGTACTTATGGCACGAAACAGAACGAGACGTATTTCCCTCTGAGTTCTCTATCTCAGAACGGTCGAGTTTCGAACCGGCCAGATCTGCGACTGAAATCGCCACGTAATGTGGCGAGTAGCCGCGAAACTTCGGGTCTAACTCTCGCGTTCCCACTGTATGCGAACGAGTCATCCACGGCCGTCCGATTCCCTATCGCAAACGCCGTCGTCGCCGAGGCAATTTCGGTCCGTCCCCTGTGGCAGTATTTCGTCGATCTCAGGCCGAGATGGTTCGGCACGCGATCGAATGACCTGTTCTGACACTTCACCGTTTTCTATCATAGAACAATACTTAAGATGACGGTGTGAATAGCGTACCGTATGACAAAACGAGCGAAACACCCGGTCCGGACGACTGAGAAATCGTTGCGGATCATCGAGGAGCTCAACCGGCTGGGTGAGGCGCGGGTGACCACGCTGGCGAACGAACTCGAGATGGGGAAGAGCGCGATTCACAATCACCTCAGTACGCTCGAGAAACACGGCTACGTCGTCAAAGATCCGGACACCAAGACCTACCGTCTCGGCCTCAAGTTCCTCGATATCGGCGGACAGATCCGCAGCGAGATCGGCGTCTACAAGGTCGCGGAGCCGAAGGTCGAGGAACTCGCGGAGGAGTCGGGTGAACTCGTCCACCTCGTCGTCGAGGAGGACGGGAAGGGCGTCTACATCTGCCGGGCGAAGGGCGAGCAGGCGGTCGATCTGGACACGTACGTCGGCTGCCGTCACCACATGCACAGCACGGCCTTCGGAAAGGCGATTCTCTCCCACTTCCCGCGGGAACGGGTCGACGAGATCCTCGAACGGCACGGGCTGCCGCAGGTGACGCCGAAGACCATCACGTCGCGCGACGAACTCTACGAAGAACTCGAGCGCACGCGGGAACGTGGATTCGCCGTCGACGACGAGGAGCGACTCGAGGGGCTGCGCTGTATCGCGGCGCCGATCAGGTTCGATTCGGACGTCATCGGAGCGATCAGCGTCTCGGGGCCGACGGCCCGCATCGACGACGACTGGGAGTCGAACGAGTTCGTCAGCGAACTCCAGCGGGCGGTGAACGTGGTCGAACTCAACAAGTATAACGTCTGACGTCCGAAGGCGGGATTCGCTTTCGCAGTACTGTTTCCGCAGTTTCGGCCGCTCCTCTCGCACTCTCCGAGGGAACCAACGAGAATCGCTCGTCGGTCGTCGTTCGAGACGCCCCTCAGCGACGCGGATCGAGCGGGTCGAGCAACTTTACCGGGTATTCCGAGCGGTCGGCGAGCAGAGACTCGGGCTGTTCCTGACAGGACATCCCCGACGCGACCAGAGTTCGGTCGCGGACGTTCGGGTCATTGAACTGATCTCGCAACCGCTCGCCGACCTCAAAGCTCAGTTCGTAGTACTGTCGCGACGTCGTAGCCGGTGCGCTCGAGCACCGTTTCCGTGTACGACTCGAGGCCGAGCATGCGCTGCTGACAGTGGCTGTGGTAGGCCAGATGACCCCGGCTTTCAATCCCGTTCCCGGCTTCGTCGGTTCGCAACCGACCGATCGACCCCCCGTTCTCGAGCAGTCTGTAGACGTACTCGAGGACCTCGTAGCTGTTCGCCGACAGGGGTTCGTACCGGTCGGCGTCGAGCAGCTTCTCGTGGTCGTCGCGAAACATCGCCAGGTCGCGACGGTCGTCGACGCCGACGATCCGCTCCATGACCGAGCGACCCCGGGGAGCTCGGTCGCCCAGTTCGAGACCGGCGCGGTCGCGATCCCCAATTTCGCGATCGTCTCGTAGTTGCCGAAGAACCGCTTCCGGAGCGGATAGTCGCCCCCTCTTCGTCGGGGGAGAGGCCGTCGACGAGGTGGTCGAAGGTCGACGCGTCGGCGCTGTTGTCGATCCGGTTGCAGACGACCGTGTTGATCCACGGGATATCGATCTTCACGGGTGACTGGTTCACGCAGCGCGTACAGCCGGTACAGGGGTCGTTGAACTCCGCCGCGGACTCCCGTCCGTGGACGCCGATCTCCCAACCGGTCGCGATGCCGCCGGAGTAAGTCTCGCCGCCGAAGGCGTGGCCGCCGACCTGCTGGTTCGCACACGCGGAACAGCGGATGCAGCGCAGCGTCTCGCGGACCTGTCCATCCTCGCGCATCTCCAGACGTCCGTTGTCCAGCAGGACGAGGTGAAACTCCCGGTCGGCGTCGTCAACGGCGATCGACGCACTGTCCTCCGCCGGGAGCGGTGGCGTATCGACCGGTGGCGTCAACAGCGAGATGTAGGACATGATGTCCTGGCCCGTTCCGGACCGACCGATGAGTTCGATGAAGGGCTGGAAGTCCCTGACTTCGGGACGAGCTTCTCGACGCCCGCGACGGCGACGTGGGTGTGCGGTACCGACACCGACTTGCGCGCGTTGCCTTGCTGATGGCCACCGCCATCGTCCCCGTGTCGGCCGCGATGAAGTTCGCCCCCGTGATCCCGACGTCCGCCTCATGGATATGTTCGCCGAACCCGTCGCGGGCGAAAACCGTCAGTTCGTCGGCCGTCTCGAGCGGCTCGTCGGGGTCAAAGTGTTCGTTGAACAGTTCGGCGATGTCCTCGGACGACTTGTGGATCGCCGGCGCGACGATGTGGGAGGGGACCACGTCGGCGACCTGCAGGACGAACTCGCCGAGGTCGGTCTCCCAGACGTCGGCGTCGGCGGCCTCGATGTGCTCATTGAGGTCGATCTCCTCGGCCGTCATCGACTTCGACTTGACGACCGTCTCGGCGTCGCTCTCCCCGACAACCCGCCGGACGTACGTGTTCGCGGCGGCGCCGTCGTCGGCGAGGTAGACCGTCCCGCCGTTGTCCTCGATGGTCTCGGTCACCTGCTCGATTAACTCCGGTAACCGATCGATCGCGTCGCGTTTGATCGGCGTCGCCTCCTCCTTGAGTTCCTCGTAGCGCTCGAGGTCGCTCACCAACTCGTACCGGCCCTCGTTGAACGCGAGCGTGTTTCGCTCGACGCTGTCACCTTCCGTCTCCAGCAGCCGGCGGGTGTGGGCCGCCTTCCGCCGTCGGTCTGCGGACATCAGTCGTTCCTCGGATCGCTCGGACTCCACGTCCTCGATGACGATCACGTGGACCTCGCGCGGACTGAGGACTCCATAAACGAGTTCGGCTATGTCGGCGACCTCGTCCGCGAACAGCGGCGCCAGCTCGTCGAACGCTGCCGCCGTTCCGTTGACCACGTCCCGATCGCGCACGAGCACGACGTGGCGCTCCGGGAAGAGCGCGGTCAGTTCGTCCACGTCGCTCATCGAGCGCAGCACTACCGAGCCGTACGAGGCGATCCCGAGGATCGCTCCGGTCACGCCGGTGGCGGCCTCGAGCAGCTGCTCGCGGGTCGGATCGAACGCAATCGGTGCGGAATCCGTGCTGACGTCGTCGAACGGGAGCGGCGAACCCACGACGGGTTCGAAGATCGCGTCGGACAGTACCTCCTCCGGCGTCGTTCAGGTCGTCGACGCCGTCGCGACCCTACGCGAGAGTGTACCAAACAATTTTAATAATAGTAGATAGTAGCACTGAACGGACTCATGAGTATGCACACCGATTATCTCTACGACCGGGAGTTCGTCCGAACGTTCTTTACTACTCCGACTGCGGTGGAAGGAGAAGAGGACTCCGCCAAGATGCTGCGGAGCGCGGCTCAGCTTCGCGGCATGGAGGCCCCGGACGTCTGGGTGCCCGACAACGAGGACGCGACGGCCCCCTCGATGCGCGACAAGGGAATCGAGAACATCATCGAGGTGCTCTCGGAGAACGGCGCCGACTTCCCCGGCGAAGTCCACCCCCGCGTCGTCTGGCACCGGGACAGTCCAGAAACGCGGTACCAGGGCTTCCAGCAGATTCTCGAGCTCGCTGACCCCGAGAACGGGGCCGTCGAACACCTCGATGGCGTCGTCATCCCAGAGGTCGGTGACATCGACGACTGGAAGAAGGCCGACGAGTTCATTACCATCGTCGAGAACGAGCACGGACTCAAGGAGGGCAGTCTCGCCATGTCGGTCATCGTCGAGAGCGGCGAGGCCGAACTGGCGTTGGCCGACCTCCGTGAGGAGATGGGCAAGCCCTCGAACAACCTCGAGCGACTGTTCCTGCTCGTCGACGGCGAGGTCGACTACACCAAGGACATGCGCGCGATCACGCCCACGGGCGAGCTGCCGCCGTGGCCGGAGCTGCGTCACAACACCTCCCGCGGCGCGAGCGCGGCCGGCCTGATCGCGATCGACGGTCCCTACGACGACATCCGCGACGTAGAGGGGTACCACGAGCGCATGACCGACAACCAGGCGAAGGGGATGCTCGGCATCTGGTCGCTGACGCCCGGCCAGGTCGTCGAGGCGAACAAGTCGCCGCTGCCGCCGAAAGAAGGCAGCTGGCAGATTGAGGTCAAGAGCCGCGAGATCGAACTCGAAGAGGAAGACGGTCGCCACGTCTACAGCGGTGACGAGATCGAACTCGAGGAAGCGGGCGAGGACCAGTACGTGCTTCGCGTCGCCGGTGACGGACGCGAACTCGACAGCGAGGAACTCTCTCAGGAGCTTCTGGACATGACCTCCTATATCCCGAGCCTCAACGACATCGTCGACTCGATGGAGGAGTTCGAGGCGGCCAAGGAGGCCGGCAAGGGCGCGATCGCCATGGAGCGGTCGGCTACGCTGGTCATCGACGGCGTCGAGGTCAAGATCAGGAACGACCGGATGTGGGACGAAGCGACCTATCAGGCAGCCCAGACGCCGATCACGCTGTTCCAGGACGTCTACGAGAACCGTCCGGACCAGCACGAGGACCTCGAGGACCTGTACGGCGAGGACCTCGTCGACCGCGCGATGCACGTCGGATAAGCGAACCGGACTCAACAGGCGTCGACGGTGGCATCGGATCGCCTTCGACGCCAACCCTTCAGTCGGACCACTGGACCGTACCGCGACGGCGGTACGAGTGCGAGACGTGATCCGGATTCGGTTCATCGCGCGCGTCTGCCATTCGATCACGCCCGTTTCCGTCGACGGAGAGCGAACCTACTGATCCCAGCCGCAGCGGACGGTTCGCGGTGTCGTAATTCGTCACGGCGGGGCCTCTCAGCAACACTCATACGATATGTTAGATATAGGCCGAAACGATCGCGAGATCGCTTACTTCAGATGCCGGGTCACTTGCTGGTCCATTGGTTCGAGACCTCAATCTCGATCTTCCTCGTCGTCTGGCTCCTCGAATTAGACGTCTCCGTCGCGGTGTTTGGACTGATCGTCGCGCTGAGATACGCGCCGTTCGGACTGGGTGCGTTACCGGCCGGGTTCCTCGTGGACCGGTACGGTTCCAGACGGCTGATTCTCGGTTGCCTCGCCGGAATGGGGCTCTCGTTTCTGCTCCTGACGTTCGCGACGTCGATCTACGCGGTCGTCGCGGGGCTCGTCCTGTGGTACGTCGCGACGAAGTCTACCATCCCGCCGGGCTCGCGCTCATCAGCACCAGCGTCGACGAGCGCCGCGGCGTCTTCGCCTACCACGGCATCGCTGGCAACTTCGGCATCGTGCTCAGGCCGTTGGTCGCCGCGACGCTGCTGATCGTCCTCGACTAGCAGCTCGAGGCCGCTGTCCACGCGCTTCCCGCGCTCGCCGGACTCGCTTACGGATTGCGAGCGGAGTTCGACCCGACCGCGGCGGTCAACGTCGAGGACATCACCGATACAGACTCGCTCTCGCTGGGCGAGTTCCTCTCCAACTCCCAGATCTGTTCGCGAGCGCCTCCGCCGTCGTGTTCGCGATCGTCACGTTCGAGGGCCTGTTCTTCCGGGGCGTCCTCACCTATCTGCCGGAGTTCCTCAACGACGCGCCCGCGATGGCGGGACTCGAGCTTTCGGCCGGACTTGAGGGGATCGAACCGGCGGACTACATCTACGTCGGACTGCTGGTCGTCGGGATGGCCGGCCAGTATGTCGGCAGGAAGCTCACCGATAGAATCGCCGTCGAACGCGGCCTGACGGGCATCTTCTCCGTGCTCGTTACGCTCGCGCTCCTGTTCGTGCCGGTGCTGTCGATGTAACTCGGTGCCGTGATCGCCCTCTGTAGCGCGCTCGGGTTCTTCCTCTTCGCCAATCAATCGTTCGATCAGGAGGCGGTCGCCCTGCACACGTCTGCCAACCAAGTTGACCGAACCAACACGAGTAAGAGCCGCTCGTTAATTCGTGACTGTCGGTCACGTCTGAGATTGGGATCACGGTATCCATAGCCGTAATTCGATAGTTAACCAGCCGACACGTCCCACGACCCGTCGGTGTCTTCTCTCCTACAGACTCGGTGTGAATACACTCGCGACGGCGACGCTCGTCGGTTCGTCGATCGCGACTATTCGTCTACATCCATACCGATATCGTACCCGACATTCACCGCTACAAATATTACTCGATTGATGAAAATATGAATACAGTTGCTTGACCGTCATTGTTGTGGTTGCTCGTCCGGTTCGAAGCGGCTGAGTCCAGTCACTGACTGGTATCATCCGGAATCGTGTGACCGATCATCGATTTGGCTTCCTAGCTTCTCACCGCTCGGTTCCGGACGTCTGTCGGCGTCTTTTGGAATTGACGTCCGACTTCGGGAGAGACCACTTTCGACTACGACTGTCGGAGGGACTCATTCCACCCGGACTCCGGGTTCCGTTCGTTCGGGAGGCGTGAGCTCGCCGTCTTCGAGCATATCGGCTAATTCCATCAGATCGGAGACAACGTAGTGGGGGTCTCTCTGGGGTTCAACCCACTCCTGTTCGGGACGGTTAAGATAGGCGCATTTCATTCCGAACGACATCGCGCCATTGACGTCGAAGATCGGTGCCGCACAGTAGAGGACCTCGTCGGCATCCATGCCGTTCTGTTCCAGCACCCACCGGTAGGCGTTCGGACTCGGTTTGATGTGACCGGCGTCCTCCATGGTTCCGACGAAGTCGGGTTCCATGTCGAGCTTATCGACCATCATATCCAGATACTCGCTTTCGACGTTCGAGAACGTCCATACCTCCGTGTACTCCTGTTGTTTGGCGAGCGCTTCGCTGGCTTCTTCGAACGGGTATACCTCCTCGTAGAGGTCAGTGAAGTAGCTCATATCGCTCGGGTCACCGTCGATACCGTAGTAATTGAACGTATCGACGAGCCCGTCTCTGATGCAGGGATTCAGATCCCGATACTCCGAAAACGCCGCTCTGTGGAAATACCCGCCCATATAGCTCGCCCATCGATCGCGAAACGCGTGTCGGTCGACATCGGCGCTATATTCTTCTAATATCTGATCGATGGCCTGCATCCACTGATCGTGCCAGTCGAAAATCGTCGTCTTCGAGTCGTAAAATATCGCTTTTGGATAGTCGTTTGTTGACATCGCATACGTAACAATGCGAGTATAGGACAAAAAGGTTGGTGCGTCTGCGGAGTGTCGGGGTTCGTCTCGATCGTGATTCCGTTCGCCTCCGGCGTCGATCGTATCGCTCTCGTCGCCGACGGAATCTTCGCGACGATCGCCCCTCACGCGCTAACGCCGTTTCCGTCGGAAGTCACCGATACCGCTCACCTCGTCTCCGTTCTGATCAGGACGATCGACGGGGTCAGCTACGCTCGGTCGGGGAAACTGGTAGGCAGTAACGGCCGACTGTCGGCGATGATCCTCAGTGCGACGAGTGTTCTTGACACAACCGCGGGTGCCTCGCCCGCGTGTCGCAGCCTGTTCAGCGTTCTGCTCGCTGTACGGGTCGCGCTGACCGGTGTCTCCCTCTTGTACGGTCGGACCCGCGGCCTCTCGTCATTCACCAACATCGACGTCTCGACAGACGGTGAAGAATCGTCTTCTCGGCCGTCGAGCCGACACTCGGTGCCGCGTCTGGATCTCTCGGCAACGTCGAACCCTACTCGGCTTCCGACGCCAGTCACGCTCCCTAGCCGGAAGTTACGAGCTGCAGACTCCGTTTCGTTCTAGTTCGCGTCGATCACCGGTCTCCCACTGTTCCTCGATGCCGTCGAAGGGTGCCCGGTCGCTTCCCGTATCGATCCGACTCGTCTCGAGATTCCGCTCGGTGTCCTCCTGATCTCGACGGGGTTCTTCTCCGATCATGTGAACGCAACTCCGATACCGGACTATCGAACTCGTGTGAGTCTCCGGCGAGGCTCCTATAGGACCTGATCGGCCATATTTCGGATTACTGATACGGCTGGTCGGGATGCCGTCTCCTTTCGATTCGCGAATCCGAACTCTAGCCTCAGTCACCGGTAGACTCAACCTATTTGTACCGCGGTACCGAAGGCCCGGTATGCCAGTAACCAAACTAGATCATCTGGTACTCTACGTCGAGAATATCGACCGAGCGGTCGAATTCTACACCGAGTTCGATGGCATCGAATCCGGATCGTTTGGCGACGATCGAAAGTACTTGGACATCGGTGACGAGTGGATTAACCTGCGACAGACGAGCGATTCGAAATTGGTCGCGGACAGGCCGACGGCCGGGGCTGCCGATCTGTGTTTACTGACGGACACACCAATCGACGAAATACAGACGGTCCTTCGCGACCGCGGAATCGACGTGCTCAAGGGCCCGGTTCACCGATCGGGCGCCTCAGGACTACTCCTCTCGGTCTATTTCCGCGACCCTGAGGGGAATCTCGTCGAGTTCGCCAACCGCCGTGAGTGACACCTCGCGATCGAATTTTCCCGGCACTGTGGACCAGTACGGTAGAGAAGAGTTTATTATCGTTGACGCAAAATAGGGATACACGCCATGTTGGATGCTATGTACAGACACGGGTGTAACGTGTTATCAACGGTCGAATGGACTGAGGGACGGCAATGAGTACGGCAACTACCCGCCACGAAATCTGTCCTGTCGGCGAAATCCTTCCCGGTGATCGGAAAATCGTCGAAATCGACGGGTTGTCTATCGGCATCTTCAATGTCGATGGAGATTTTCACGCGCTGGCGAACGTCTGTCCGCACCAGCTCGCCGACCTGTGTCGCGGTCCGCTCGGCGGTCATCTCACGGCGCCGTCTGTCGGGGAGTACGAGATGCAACGCGAGGGCGAGATCGTCCGCTGTCCGCGACACGGCTGGGCGTTCGACGTTATCTCTGGCGAATCCGTATTCAATCCCCACTTGCAGACGAGGACGTTCGACGTCGAAGTCGAGCACTCCGACGGCAATCGGCCGGACGTCGACGGAGAGTCCTGTGGTGACCGTAGCTGTAGCAGAGGGGCGGAAGGGGAGGCCGATGAACAGTACGGAACCGAACTGTCTGGATCGGAACCACCGGTCGACACGTACGAAGTAACTGTCGAAGACCACGTGGTCGTCCTCTACGTGTGATCCACTCCGTTACCAATGAATTCCACAACCGGGGCTGACCGAGTACTGCAGCGGACCCATAGTGAACGTCGGCCGGCGGCTACCGAACACCAGAGACTGACTACTGTCGAAGGGAAAATCCAATGACTCGAGACACACCGATCGTAGACTGTGACGTCCACACCAGAACCATTCCCGAAGAAGTGATCGAGGAAAAGCTTCCACCGAGATATGCGGGGCGGGGGCTGACGCTTCCGACGCCGGGCTACGCGAACCCCCACGGTCGAACCATTACTGACTTCGAAGACGATCCGAAAGCGCCCGGACGGTTCGGTCCGGCGGACGTCGTAGAAAACCACCTCGATGAATACGGTATCGAATACGGTATCGTCACGGGTTCGACGTTGATGATGTCGGTCGCCCTTCATCCGAACCGCGACTACGCCGCCGAGGTGGCTCGCGTTCACAACGAGTACGTTGCCGAAACTTGGCTTCCAGCCGACGATCGGTTTCGGGGATCGGTTCTCGTCGCACCGCAGGCTCCTGAGAGGGCCGTCGAACAGATCGAGGAGTACGGTCCGCGCGACGGTTTCGTCCAAGTCATCATGGCGAGCATGAGCGACGAGGCGTACGGCCATCCGAAGTTCTGGCCCGTCTACGAGGCCGCGGAAAAACACGATCTCCCGGTCGCGATCCACACATCGAACGACGGTGCGGGGCTCTCGAGTCCAGCTACTCCAGGCCAACCGACAAACTACTTCTCTTGGCATAACATGATTCCCGCCGGATACATGGGACATGTTAACAGTTTGATCGTCGAGGGCGTTTTCGACGAGTTCCCCGGTCTCACATTCGTTTGCGTCGAGGGCGGTTTCGCCTGGGTTCCCCACCTCATGTGGCGAATGGACAAGAACTGGAAGGGGCTCCGTGAGCAGGCTCCTTGGCTCGAAAACCCGCCGAGTCGATACATTCGGGATCACGTTCGGTTTACCACGCAGCCGGTCGCAGAGCCGGAGAACGACGACCATCTCTTGCAAATCTTAGAGATGATGCACGCCGACGAGACGCTGATGTTTTCCGCGGATTACCCCCATTGGGACACGGACGATCCACGACTCATCTTACCCAACGACACTCCGACTTCCTTTCGCGACCGGATCATGCACGGAAACGCTCAGGACGTGTACGACCTGTAAATCCCGAGCCCCGCCCTCGTCCGGGACGGTGAGACGCTTTTCGCCGAGAGTTCTGAGAATGACGGTGATCGGGTCCACCTCGGCGAGAACGTAGTAACCCGCAAATCACCGAACTGATCGGAAGAACGAACAGCGGGACTTCGCGAGACGGGTGACGTCGATTACGACCGCAGAGCAGCGGTCGTCTGAATCTCCAACGCAGCGAGGGGACCACCGTCGGTGAATCGGATTCGAGGCGTCGATTCAAGCATGCTGAATCGGTGGCCATCGTAGTCGGACGGTCGCTGCCGGTCCGCTCGTAACTAGTTATAAATATATCCTCACGGTATATATCGAACGAATGGTGGATATAGGTCATTTACTGGCGGTCTCTATCGCCCTCGGTGCCGCGATCGCGAGCGCGACGCAGAATCTCTGTATCCGGGTCGGAACCGATAGGGGAACGGTGTCGGATGCGACGTTAATCGTGATGGGAGTGAATCTGCTGGCGCTAATTCCGGCAATCCTCGTCATCTACTACCCCGATTACGGTCTCACACGGTTCTCCTGGCTCTCGTTTATCGTTGCCGGGCTTCTGGGTACCTTACTGGGGCGATTGTTTACTTACATGAGTATCGAACGGATCGGTGCGAGTCGTACAGCACCAATTGTCGCGTCGTGGGCCCTTATCGCGACGGTATTGGGCGTTCTCGTTCTCGGCGAAGAACTCACCACGGTACACATGGTAGGAATCGTCTTCGTTATCTTCGGGGTTTCCGCAATCGCCTGGGAAACGGGCCAAGAGAACCCGGATAACTTGTCGAAACGGGAACTACTCATGGGGTTGCTCATCCCGTTCGCGGCGGCGCTCGCGATCGGTGTCGAACCAATCTTCGCCAACTTCGGTTTCCGGGAAGGGACTCCCGCACCGGTCGGCCTTGGCATCAAAACGGTCTGTGCGACGGCCGGATTCGTTCTCTACTTGCGTCTGGACGGAGCACTTCCCGGACGCGAACTGCTAACGGCGTCCAATACGAAGTGGTTCGCTGCCGCCGGCGTCGGAAACACGCTCTTTCTGATTGGCTACTACGTCGCACTTGATCTCGCACCGGTCAACGTCGTCGCGCCCATTATCGTCACTAACACGCTGTTCGTTGTCCTCCTCTCCGCTCTCTTCATGCCTCAGCGACTCGAAACCGTGAGTTGGCGACTCGGTATCGCCGCAGCGATCGTCGTCGTCGGTGTCGTACTAATTACCGCATTTGGATAGAGACACCGGCGGTCGCTATTCCGTCATCGTGATGGAGACCGGTCTCTCCGTCGAGAGGAGGACCGACTGGGTCACGCTCCCGAACAGTACTTTTCCCGTCGGCGAACGTTTGCGCCCCGCCATAGCGATAAGGTCCGCGTCAATCTCGTCGGCGACCTGCAGGATGGTCTCGGTCGGATCCCCATGTTCGCGGCGAACGGTCGTTTCTACTCCCTCCGTATCCAGCATTTCACGGGCGGCAGCGACGCTTTCGGGAACGTCCTCTTCGTCGAAGAGAGACTCCGAGTCGATCTGTCCACCTTCGTCCGCCGCTTCGAACTCTTCGAAGACGTTCAGTATCGTGACGGAAAGCTTCTGATTAGCCGGCTGATCGAGTATCGTTTCTGCGGCCCGTTTCGCCCGTTCTACGCTGGTGTCAACCGGTAGCAATACGCGGTACATAGCGGTAGTATGCGCGTATCCCCCTTAAGTTTAAGCAGCCAACTGATGGTGGTGTCAAGTTAGGAACGAGGCGGTCGAAAATTCGGGTGCTCATGACCGAAACCGACCGCCTCATCGAATCTACTGACTGGATTGAGTTGGAGTTTGTGCAGCGAGAGCGGACACCCCGCGAGATAATTGAAAAGGGTATTCGCCACCATCTGGCGGGATTATCACTTTCAAATACAGGAACTCTCCTCGAGGATTGGGGTGTCGAACGCAGTCGGACAGCAGTTCATAACTGGGTGCAGAAGGCTGATCTACAGCCGAGAGGCGGTGAGTGCTCGGATCGAGTAGCGGTCGATCAGAAGTCGATCCGGATCAATGACGAGCAGTACTGGCTGTACGCCGCAGTCGATTCCAGAAACCAATCGAATTCCCCATTCATGGCTGTTTCTGGCGTATACGATCACGATTTCGCGAGAATTTCTCACTGAGTTGGCCGAGAACCACGACGTCAGAGACGCCGTGTTTCGCGTCGATGATGCCGACGATCTCATCGGTGGACTCCGCCGAGAAGGACTAGCTACCGCATTCAACCACACGGCTGTAGAAATCAGGTCGAACGTGTTTTTCACGAGGTAGAGCGACTGGCCTCTTCGTTCTGACGTGAGCCCGTTCTCTACGGACTTCAATAGTCAATCTGTATTTCACCTCGCATGCTGCTTCAGACCCTCTCTCCGTCGAATCACTAGTCGTTCTCTCAAGGGAAACGATCGGGTGTTGTGACGCGATTGCCTGTTACGAAACGGAATTCCTACCCAGATGCGTTATCACAGCCGACAAAATCGAAAAGTAATGTCGAAATCTGAGTATATATGCATGTGTGTGTTTACAACCATACGGATGTAAATATATCATAACCAATACTACATTAAATCCGTTATCCGATTCGTTTCGTGTTAACGAACAGAGTTGGCGTCACGGAACGATAGACTGGTCGGTACTCGTTTTCAGGTGCGGTCCAGTCCGAGTTTGTCCATGGTCTCGAGTCGATCTATCTTCCCGCTGGCCGTTTTCTCGATCGACTCGACAGTGTAGTAATCGCGCGGGCGTTCGTGGTCTGCGATCTTGTCGCTTTCGAGACACCATTGGTCGAGTTTCGATTCGCTCGGCGGGTCTCGATAGCTCTCGATGATCGCCGTGACGCGTTCTCCATACTCTTCGCTCGGTACGCCGACGACGATCGCGTTCTTGACGTCCGGATGGTCACCGAGTGCTTCTTCGATTGGGGCCGGCATAATCTTCACCCCTTTGGACTTGATCATGAAGTCCGAGCGGCCCTCGATGTAGAGGTATCCCTCCTCGTCCTTATAGCCGAGGTCGCCGGACCTCCACCAACCCTGGTCGAACTCCTCTGCGGTCTTCTCGCTGTCACCCCATACCCAGACTGGACAGTCGGGACTCTTGACGACGATCTCTCCGGTCTCGTTTGAGGGAAGCTCTTCGTCGAGCGGCCCGTCCGGTTCGATGATACGAACTTCCGTACCTGACTGCGGTTTCCCGACACTCTCGATCCGCTCTTCGGTCAACTCCTCATTATAAAGGACCGTCGAGTGGATCTCCGTCGATCCGTAGGACTGGCTAACGGTCTCGCAGATTCGGTCGCGGAGCTGACGGAGCGTCGTCGAGCTGAGCTTTTCACCGGTCGAGGTTATCATCTCTAACGACGAGAGATCGTACGACTCCGGATCGGTATCGAGCACTTCACGCCACATCGTCGGGACCAGCGTCGACTGAGTGATCCTCTTCTCCTCAACGACTTCAAGCCACTTCTCCGGATTCCAGTTCCGAAGATAGTACATGGATTCGGCACCGAGTGTCGATTTCGTAAAGAGACTAAACCAGACGAGGAACGACGGTTTGTTCACGGTCAGTATCTGACCGGTTCGGTCAAATCCCGGACGCGTAGCCAGCTCCACTCCCTTTAGATACATCGATCGATTCGTGTGACACCACCCCTTCGGTACGCCGGTACTCCCCGACGTCCAACCGATCACGACGATATCGTCTTCGTTGACGAGGACGTCCGGCTCCTCCATCGTCGTCCCCTCAAGGAACGATTCAGCCGACTCCTCGTACTCGCGAGTCGGCTCACCGAGAACGACTACCGTTGAAACCGATCTGAGAACGTCTGTATTGACCTTCTCTGCGAACGAATCGGCGAGCGATTCGTCGACGACAACGACACGCGGACGCGTCTCCGTGAGACAGTGACGTAACGCCTGAGCGGAGCTATTGGTGTGGAGATTGGTGATGATACATCCCGCCTTCAGTGCACCGTTTACGAACTGTGTGTGATCGACTGACGCATTGCAGTAGTAGGCAACTCGGTCCCCTCTATTCACGTACCTGAGGAAGCCGTTTGCTGCCCGTAGACTTTCACGTTCGAATTCACCCCATGTGACGGACCCGTCGGCGTCTTCGAAAGCGATATCGTCGCTACTCTTCGCTGCGTTCTGTGCTGACAAGTCTTTGATCGGGGGGAGTTCGTTATTTATTCTCATTTGTTATAAACTCGCACGGTAGCGAGTATCGTGAAGATGATGTTTGGGGTCGCATATAAATTGCGGTGATAAGTACGGCCAGAAAGACGTAGAATCAACGGAATCAGCTATTTTACTTCCCTCTCTTCGAAATCCATAACAGCGGGCCGAGATAAATATATATCCCCTATTACACCCTTTATCCGATGGTTTTATATCAACGTGTAGTGTTACACAGAAACAGATCTAATGGCAACATGAGACAAGAACTCACTACAGATCGGCGTAACTTCTTAAAAGGTGCAAGCGCAGTCGGCGCAGTCAGTGTCGCTGGCCTCGCCGGTTGTTTAGGAGAAGGCGGAAACGAAAGCGAACTAGTTGTCGGTACGGCAGCCTCGTCAACAGCGAATTACGCCGCGATGCAAGGGTTCGGTTCAGCGGTGAACGAGAACACGGACGACGTATATCTCGACGTGCGCCCAAACGACGGAATGGCGGCCAACATCGGTGCCCTGAACCGAGGCGAGATGGACCTCGCGTTGCTGACGGACTACAACGCGATGTTGATTGAACGCGGTGAAGACGAATACGACGACATCAATTACGACCTCACACAGCTACTGAAAACGGCGACTACCGAGTGGATTCTGGTGTCTAACGACGACGGCATCACATCGTACGATGACATCGATGCGGACACCAGCGTGTCTGCGGGTCCGTCGGGTACCGCAGTGATGGACTACTTCATCGAGATTATGGATCTCCTCGATATCGAGTTCGATGAAACGCCGGTCGGGTTCGGTGATATGGGGTCCGCCCTTGAGGAGGGGCGGATAGACGTCGGCCTTTCGGCGACTAATAACGCGCCGACGGCCGACGAAGAAGAGGATACCGGGTTGATCTCTCCGGGATGGGTCCAGCAGTTGCAAGGGACGTCCGACGTGCATCCACTCGATATGGACGACGATCAGTTCCAGATCGTTGCCGATGAATTCACCACGTTCGATATCGATTCGGAACTGCTTGAGGGATACGCCAGTACCCCGGATAGTGTTCCAGGAATGGTCCAAACTACGTACCTGTGCGCGCCGGCCGATGCCGATGGTGAGTTGATTACGGCGATGATGGAAACCGCGTGGGACCAACGCGAGGACATGGGAACGTACCACGACTTCCTCTCGTACCACCAGTTCGATGAACACTGGACGCGCTTCAGTTTCGAAGGGTTCCCGTTCCACGACGCTGCCGCTGACTTCTACGAGGAAGTCGGACTCTGGGAAGACGACCTCGAGCGAGCATCGGAGTAATAGACCTCTATCGATATTACGACACATCCATGACAACTAACACGAATTGGAGAGAGGGGTCCGTATGAATTGGACCGATCGGAAGTCGCTCCATCGGTTCGGAGAGGGGACCATTTGGGTTCTCGGAGTAGCGATGTCGTTGCTCTTGATCTACTACGCCTACTCGCTGTACGGCGTTCGAACCCAACATGCCAATCTCGTCCTCGGGCTGAGTATGGCAATCTACTACATGGTCCAGTTCAGGGACATCTACAGCCGAGAATCTGACTCCGGTGCTGTCGACGAGGACAACGTAGCCGTGCCGCTGTTCAAGTACCTTCGGATTGAACGATATCTGCCACAGGTAGACGCCGGATCGAAACGCGTCTGGTTGACGGTTAGCCGGTCATATGAGAGGATAAAGCCGGCACTATACCTCACCCTCGCAGCATTGTCGCTAGCGACGGCGTTCTACATCCAGATTCATTTTTCTCGGCTACTCAACGAGGCACCGATCGCCGGAAACACGCAACTCGATTTCCTCGTCGGCGCCATCGTTATCGTGTTAGTAACGGACGTCACGACGCGCGCCTTCGGGAAGATCATGGGTGCCGTCGTCGTCGTCGGAATACTCTTCGGCTTCATGGGTCCTTATCTTCCCGGACTATTCTACCACGGCGGGCTCGGGACGGAACAGATGATCAGAATCTCCGCGATCGGTCTCAGCGGCGTCTACGGCTTCATCCTCGAAATCGGTGCCACCTGGGTCGCGATTTTCCTCCTGTTGGCGGGGTTCGCGAAGTCCTACGGTATCCTCGAATATACCGTCGAGGTCAGTCAGGAGGTGAGTAAACTAACTCGAACGGGAATCGTCCACATCGCCGTTGTCGCGAGTCTCGGATTCGGATCGATCACGGGAAGCGGCGCTGCGAACACTGCGACGACCGGTAACTTCACCATTCCGATGATGAAGAAGCAGGGCGTCGACAAGGCGTACGCCGGTGCGATCGAGACGGTTGCGTCTATCGGTGGCCAATTGGTCCCACCGATCATGGGCGTCGCAGCGTTCATCATGGCGGACCTCGTCGGCGTCCCGTACATCTCGATCGTCCAGGCGGGGCTGATCCCGGCGTTCCTGTTCTACTTCAGTATCGTCGTCGCCGTCCAGCTCCTAATCTTCAAGCACGGCTGGACGTCGAACAAGTCGGGCAATATCGACCGCCGCCTCTTCCTCGAGGCAATCTGGTACCTAGTTCCGTTCGCGGTCCTCATCTACCTCCTCGCAGTGCTACGGTTCAGTCCGCTGATTTCCGGGTATTACACGGTCCTAACGATGATCGGAATCTTCTTCGTTAAAACGATATTCGAGCGGGGGAAAATCGGCGCGAAGGAGGCGACCACCAAGACCGTCGATGGCCTTCGGCAAGGCGCCGTCGACATGGCCCCGCTGATCGCCGTTCTAGGATCGATCGGGATCCTGATCGAAGTGCTGACCCAGACTGGATTCGCTCAGCGGTTGAGCACGTTCATGGTCGGGCTCGCCGGCGGAAGTCTGCTCCTGTTGCTCGTGTTGGCGATGATTGTAAGTCTCCTGTTCGGCCTTGGAATGCCGGCACCGGCGGCGTATATCCTCACCGCCTCGCTGGCGGCGACCGCGATGGTCGGGTTCGGCGTCAGGGACATCGCCGCCCACATGTTCGTGTTTTACTTTGCACTCTATGCGTCGTTTACTCCACCGGTGGGACCATCGACGATCATCGCGGCGAAACTGGCGGAGGCGACGTATCTCGAGACGGCGAAACAGTCGATGCGACTCGCCTTCCCGGGATTCCTGATTCCGTTCGTGTTCATCGCTAACGACTCACTGATTTACTGGGAGAGCCCGGTGACGATTCTACTGTTCCTGACGACGATCGTCTGCGTCACTGGACTCTGCATGAGTATGTTCGCGTTCGACGGCAGGAACCACCTCACGGTGGTTCACCGAGTCGTTTTCCTGGCACTCTCTCTGCTGGGGATGTTCGGAACCTATATCGGCCTGTTCGATTCGTACCTGTATCAGGTCGCAACGGCCGGTGTCTTGACGATGCTGGTGGCTGTGAGCTACTTCATCTCTCCGGACATACACAAGTCGGGGATGACGGCCCGCTCCGACTAGCTTCTTCCGTTCTCCCGTTCCGGAAACCGGTATGCTTGTCCCGTCACGGATAACTCCGATGGCTCGTCGATTGGGACGAAACCAGTCATGAGACAGTCTTCGGGGACGAGGATCGATTTAAAGCGGACGCTCAAGGAGAGTCGTCCCCTCTCGATCAGGTCGATCACGTTCCCTTCCGGTCTCGAATAGTTCTGCGCGAAGCTATCGATTTTTGCGTCTCTCGTCCGACGAACATCGCCGGAACATCAGCGGATCGGTATTATTGCGCTACCCGCGTTCGTGACCCCGGCACGAAAATAGCGGCAGTCGACCGCGTTCGGTTCTTCAGTCTCGGTCGAGATACTCGGGAAATAGCCGTGTGTGGGGCGGATCGATATCATACAGTTCACAGAAGTTCCCTCCGAGAATCAAATTGAGTTCGTCCTGCGGAATGTTGTCTTCTCGAGCGAGTTTGTCCAGTTCGCGGAGGCTGGTCCCCCAGTAGTCGGCCATGTGAGCGGGGACGCCGCGGTCCTCGAACTGCTCCCACCGCATCGACGGGAAGTCCGATTCGTTCTTCGAGTCGTGACCTTCTGCGACCGCAGAGGCGCCCCAGTCCGTTCCCCACAGCAATTGTTCCGGACCGATGTTCGGATCGTTCAGCGGCCGGCGCATAATGTCTTCCCACCAGAGTCCGATCTCCAGATAGACGTTGTCGTACTGGGCTGCGACCATACACGCGCGCTCTACGTTGTATTTCCAGTGGCCCTGGATGCCGCCGTGTTCGAAGACCAGATCGACGTCGGGATACTCCGCGAGGATGTCGGCCGCATTGTAGGGATCGCGGTAGTCGGGAAGTTTGTCCTGTTCACGGAGGCCGCCTCCTTGATATCCCGACGCTGCGCCGGGATGCCATCGGATCGGAACGTCGTGTTTCGCGGCGAGGTCGAAAAAGGGGCGGAGTTGTTCTTTCCGTTCTTGCCACGTCATTCGCTCCTCGAGATTCGGATCGTGGGGGAGGAATTCACCGATTCCGACGAACCCGTCCCACGAGAGCACTTCGTCGAGTTCTTCGACAGCCGCCTCGATCGTCCACTCTTCCTCTCCTCTGAGAGCTTTCTTTTTCGTCTGGACCGGGAACCCACAGGCGACGAACTTATCGGGATTCTCTTCGATAATTTGTCGATTGATTTCGTTGTTCATCCCGAACGCGGGGAGTAGCATGCACATGTCGACGCCATATGCGTCCATGTCGTACAGCAACCGCTCCGAATTGTCATAGACGATGACAGTATCGTCTTCGTTTGCCTCGTCGGCGGGAACCGCGGTGTGCATGAGTTCACCGAGCCGGGAGTACATCTCTTCCTCGTCGCTGTCCTGAAATCGTACTGCATGGCGTTGAGCGTGGACGTGGGTATCCACGACGAAGCGTCCCATCTTCATGTTTCATGATACACTGTATCACGGGGTCTAATAACTCTTCTCTTAAGATTAGCTAACATCTCGTTCATATATATTAATAGATAGTATTAAATTCGAGGCAGGTATCTATGTGTAGTTTCGGGACGTTTCGGGAACGAAAACAGCGGGTAGACGGACAGTCGAAAGCTTTTAGACGGTGATGAGTATATAGTTGTGTGTGATGAACAGACAAGGACCAACTGAACGAAAGTGGCAGTCGTCGGTGTCGTCCGGCGAATGTCGTTGGTCGTGCGAAACCGCGATGGGTGTTCGACGATGGAACTAGATTCCGACGAACGAGCCATGCTGAACGGCGAAGAAGGCCCCGCTAAACAGGTGGCGATGGATCTGCTAATCAGATACGGCGAAGCGCTCGGGGCTGACCGTCTCATCGATACGGACAACGTCGCCGGCGTCCCTGGAGCGGTCAATCAGTTCCTCGAGAACTACTACGAGGGCGCGAGTCACGACGAGATTTTTTCGCGCTACGATCTCGATAGCGATCGGGCCGTCGGCGTTCCCGATGCCGAGGTCGGTACGAGCCGGCTACAGGGGATGGTCGAACCGGAACATTGGGACGAACTGGGGACTAATCCGGAAAACGCCAGACTGGATCAAGAGAGCGAACAGTATGCCGCAGATCACGACGTCGAAATCCTGAAAACATGTACCCCGTATCATGCGGGAAACCTTCCGTCGTACGGAGAACACTGCGCGTGGATGGAGTCGTCAGCCGTGGTGTTCATCAACTCCGTCCGTGGCGCTCGAACGAACGTCGAGGGTCGCGAGAGCACAAGTGCCGCGATGTTGACCGGAAAGATCCCCGACTGGGGACTCCATCGTGAAGAGAACAGGTATGGAACCCATCGAATTGAGGTCGACGTTCCGGTTGATGACATCACGAACTGGGGAATGCTCGGCTATTTCGTCGGAAAACACATTCAGGAGGATATCCCCGTTCTGGTCGGTGAATACGGTAGCCCGAGTCGAATTGACCACAAACACTTCGGTGCTGCTGCAGCGACCTCTGGTGGAATCGAACTCTACCACGTCGTCGGCGAGACTCCCGAGGCAGAAACCGAGGACGATGCATTCGGCACACACGAACCAGAAGACGTCTATCTCTACGATGAGGAAGCACGTCGGGAGGTGTATCACGAACTCAATGCGATCGGCGACGACCGCGATGTCGACTTCGTAATGCTGGGATGTCCCCACTACTCGATAGAACAGGTTCGGACAGCGAGTCGTTTACTGGAGGGCAGAGAACTCGCCGAGGACGTGGAATTGTGGCTGTTCTCTTCCCGAGACGTACGGGAACAGGCCGAACAGGAAGGGCATGCGGACGTGATTCGAGCGGCAGGTGGTCAGATGATGACTGATACCTGCTCATCGATGAGTCAAGCCGTGCCTCCGGGGACGGACGTAGTGGCGCTCGATTCGGCTAAACAGGTCCATTACTTACCGGCTATCATGGATGTCGAGGCGTGGTTCGGTTCGACTGAAGAGGTAATCGATGCCGCTGTCTCGGGAACGTGGGACGGTGAGCAGCCATGACCGACGAGAAAATCGTTCTCGAGGGTCGATCGGTCGTCGGCGGCTACACCGAAACCAAAGCCATCGTGACCGACCAGACGATTTCCGGCTGGGGCGGTGTCAATCCGATGGAGGGGTCAATCATCGAGACACGGCACGAACTGCACGGCGAGTCGTTCACTGACAAGGTTCTCGTTTTCCGTGGTGCGAAGGGCTCCTCTGGCTGGTCCTCGATCTTCCATACGACTCGATTGGCCGATACTGCACCAGCTGCGATGGTCTTTGAAGAGACGACCACGAAAGTAGCGCTCGGGGCTGTAGTCACGCGCGTGCCGGCCGTGACTGACCTGGACAAAGATCCCACCTCAGTCATCGAGAACGGTGACATAGTGGCCGTCGACGGTGATGCGGGTACCGTAACGGTCACAAAACAGCCGGATTTCACTGATGATAGCTCTGAATAACCAGAATGTTTGATCGTAAATCAAGTACTGCCATCCCAGTTCGAAACTTGAGCATGGACGGTCAATAGAACCACACTACAATGACAGGAGACATTCAGACGTATACGGTATCCAAAGCGGAACAGGACGAAGAAACACACATCGAGACGGATATCTGCGTTCTCGGTGCAGGAATATCGGGGGTATCAACGGCCCTCGAGGCCGCTGAGGCGGGAGCCGACGTAGTGTTAGCTGACGCCTCGAAAGCGATCGGTGGTCAGGCCGTCGGCTCGATCATCGGGACGCTTATCGGGCTCTACTCCCACGGAGAAGACCCCTATCAGCTCACTCACGGCATAGCCGACGATCTAATCGAAGATCTGGAACCCGAAGGCTCGATCGAACGGATCAGTGCGCAGACCTCTGAGCTCTCGACGGTTCTGTTTCAGTACGACGAAGTCGAACTGCAGCGGTGGATGGAACGGAAGTGCGAGGAACTCGGCGTGAGACCGCTACTGGGTGCGATACTCACAGACGTCGACTTCGCGGACCGCACTGTGAATCACCTCGACTTCGCCACGCGGAACGGTCCCGTCAGAGTCGAAGCAGACGGGTTTGTCGACGCCTCCGGCGATGCGAGTCTCTGCTGGGAGGCTGGACTCGAACTCCGAGAACCCGACGAGCCGGTCTACGGCTCACTGAACTTCCTCATCGAGGGTTACGATACCGATGCAGTCGCTGATCTCTCGATGGAAGCGGTCCACGACCGACTTGCGGCAGTCGGCGAGGAGTACGGTCTCGTTCGTGAGGACGGACATCTGATGCACTTCTCCGAGAAGGACTTCATGCTGGCCAACATCACGCATCTGGAGACACCGCTAGATCCGCTGGGATACGGGGAGATGGTGTTCGAGGGGCGGGAACAGGCCGACAGGACGGTGGAATTCCTGCAAGTGGAGTTCCCCGACATTTTCGAGGGAGTGAGCGTTCGACGGTACGGGAACCCAGGGATTCGTCAGACGCGGTGGATCAAGAGCCGCGACCAGTTGACACTCGAGGACCTCCGGGAAGGATACCAGCCGGACGATGCCGTGGCGCGTGGCTCGTGGTCGGTTGAACTACACGACACGCCGGAAGACGTCCATTGGGAACATTTCGAAGACGGTCACGTCTACTACATCCCCCTCTCTTGTATGGTACCAGCGGGAGCGGATAATATCGTCACCGTGGGCCGTTGCGTCGACGCCGATACCCAAGCCCTCTCGGCGATTCGAGTAATGGGAATCTGTATCGGGATGGGTGCTGCAGCCGCACTCAGCCTCGATCTGGCAGGATCGGATCCGGTCTACGATGTCGATATGGACGAGCTTCAAGACCGGCTGTATGACAACCTCGAGCGAACAGATTGATCCCCTCCGTTTCGAGACGGGTCTCGGGGGGAATCAGCAGGTCAACACCGGAGAGAGCCGGTCCGAGTAGCCAAGACTCCGATCCAACCCTCGGGACGAATCGGTGGCTACTCCACTGAGACTTCGGTCATCGTTTACAGCATCGACAGAGCTATGTGGTCCAATATAGTCAGACGCCTATTCTCACATCGGGATATAGTGGCCCAGTGACACACTTTATCAATATCGTTGGTGTACGCCCACTATGGCACGGGACGAAAACAGAGGAGGGACCATCAAATCCGATGAAACGTTGTTCAGGATCATTGACGCGCTCAAGGAGACAGGCGATAGCGGCGTTACCGAACTCGCTGACCGTCTCGGTCTCGCCAAGAGTACAGTTCACAAGCACCTCGTGGGACTCGAGCGTAATCGATACGTCGTTAAGGATAACGGACGATATCGGCTTGGTCTCGAATTCCTTCATATCGGCGTTCATGTACGGAATCAGTACGAATTCTACCACGCTGCGAAGGACCAGATTGATAGGTTGGCCGAAGTGACGAACGAAGCCGCGTGGCTCATCGCCCACGAGAACGGGCTGGGGATATTTATTTACGGCGTTCCACACAACGAGTCCTTCACATTCGATTCGACGATTGGAACCTGGGCGTACCTTCACTCGAATTCGGCAGGAAAGGCGATTCTCGCACACCTTCCCGAGAAGGAAGTAGACGAAATCATCGATATTCGGGGACTCCCGGCACAGACCGAGAATACGATCACTGACCGAGACGAGCTGTTCAACCAGTTCGACACGATTCGTGAGCGCGGGTACGCGATGAACTTTCAGGAGGATCTGCGTGGCCTCCACGCGGTCGCAACACCGGTTATCAAAGACGACCGTCCGATCGCAGCCGTAACGGTCGCCGGTGCCGCAAACCGGCTGACGAGAGAACGGATCGAAGACGAACTCTACGAGGACCTACTCGAGACCGTCGACAACATCGAACTTCGTCTCGCCTACCAGTAATCGTTCCTCGCTGGAAGGCGTCGTCTTTCGTCGCCGTTTCCTCGCTGCAACGAGTATGTTGACGCTCGTTCGTCGCGGATCCTCTCGAAGTCGGAGCGACACCCTGGACCTTCCAAAGATATATGTGAGACAATGACAGAGATATTCGTGATGACAGTCGACAGCCTTCAGAAAGTAGCAGTGCTCGGTGCCGGCAGCATGGGCCACGGGATCGCGGAGGTCGCCGCGATCGGTGGCTACGACGTGACGATGCGCGACATCGAGGACGACCTCGTCGAAGAGGGGTATGAAAACATCGAGTGGAGCGTCGAGAAGCTCGCAGAGAAGGGGCAGGTCGACGAGTCCGCCGACGAAATTCTCGAGCGAATCGAGACGACGACGGACCTCGCCGACGCGGTCTCCGACGCCGACCTCGTCATCGAGGCCGTTCCCGAGCAACTCGAGATCAAGGAGGACACGTTCTCGTCGGTCGACGAACACGCTCCCGACCACGCGATTCTCGCATCGAACACCTCGAGTCTCTCAATTTCCGATATCGCGTCGGCGACGGATCGACCGGAGCAGGTCGTCGGACTCCACTTCTTCAATCCGCCGGTGAAGATGGACCTCGTCGAGGTCACCTATGGCGAGGCGACGAGCGACGAGACGGCTGAACGAGCCTACGAGTGGGTCCAGTCGGTCGACAAGACGCCGATTTACGTCCGCAAGGACGTCCACGGCTTCGTCGTCAACACCGTCCTCGTCCCGTTCATGGAGGAGGCCGCCTGGATGCTCTCGAACGACGAGACCACGATCCGGGAGGCCGACGCCGCGATGGTCTACGAACGGGGGTACCCGATGGGGCCATTCGAACTCAATGACTTCGGCGGCATCGACATCGGCTACCACTTCCGTTCCGAATCCGACCAGCCGGTTCCGCCGGTCGTCGAGGAGAAAGTCGAGAACGACCACCTCGGGAAGAAAAGCGGCAAGGGGTTCTACGAGTACGACGACGGTTACGGCGTCGACTACGAGCCCGAGGACGCCGGCAGCTACGACACCCTTCGAACGGAAGCCATCATGATCAATAAGGCCGCCTGGCTCGTCGGCAACGACGTCGCCATGCCCGAAGAGATCGACATCGGCCTGCGTCTGGGCGGCAGTTTCCCCGAGGGGATGTGCCGGCGCGGTGACCGCATCGGCCTCGACGTCGTCCTCGAGAAACTCGAGTCGCTCTCGGCGGAGTACGACGCGGCGCGCTACGAGCCCACCGACTACCTCGTCGAACTCGTCGAAGAGGGGTGGACGGGCGAGGACGCCGGGAAGGGATTCTACGACTACCGTGTCGACCCGCCGTACCATTACATTAACTGGGAGATCGACAACGACGGCGTCCTCGAGATCGAACTCGACCGTCAGGAGCGGATGAACTCGATGTCCGACGATATGTTCATGGAGATCGACCGACTCCTGACCGACATCGATACCGACGACGTCGGCTGTGTCGTCTTCTCGGGCGCCGGTGACAAAGCGTTCAGCTCCGGTGCGGACATCACCGGCTTCACGGCCGACGACCCCGCCGAGATCATGGATGTCGACGAGATGTTCCAGACCGTCTACGAGTTCCCTCGGCCGACCGTCGCGAAGATCGACGGCTTCTGTCTCGGCGCTGGCATCGAACTCGCACTGGCCTGTGACATCCGCATTGCGACCGAGGACTCGACGATCGGCACCCCCGAGACCGACCTCGGCGTGATTCCCGGCGGCGGTGCGACCCAGCGCCTCGTCCGTCTGATCGGCGAGGGCCGAACCAAGGAGATGGTCTACCGTGGGATGCAGTTCGACGCTGTCCAGGCCGAGGAGTGGGGCATCGTCAACCACGCCGTCGCCGACGACGAGTTCGACGACCGCGTCGGCGAGATAGTCGACGACCTCGCCTCCGGCCCGCCGGTCGCGCTCAAAGCCGCAAAGCAGGTCATCCAGGACGGCCAGGAGGCCAGCCTCGAGGCCGCACTCGGGATGGAAAAACAGGCGTTCGCCGTCCTCGCAACCACCGACGACATGCTCGAGGGCGTGACGGCGTTCAGACAGAACCGCGAACCCAACTTCGAGGGTGAGTGACCGTGCCGGCTTCAACGCGTAACGTCGCGATCGTCGGCGGCGGTACCTCGGAGTGGGGCGAGCGCGACGCGACGTGGAAAGACCTCGCTCAGGAGGGCGGGAAGGCGACCTTCGACGCCGTTCCCGGCGTCGGTCCCGACGATATCGAGGGGCTGTTCGTCGGCACGGTCCAGCCGGAGCGGTTCTCCTACCAGTCACACGTCGCTCCGATGGTCGCCGAGTTGCTCGGTATCGAGGTCACCGAGATGACCGCCCGGACCGAACTGGCCTGCGCCAGCGGCCAGGCCGCCCTTCGCTACGCCTGGCTGGCCATCGCCGCGGGACAGCTCGACACCGCGCTTGTGCTCGGCGTCGAAAAGATGAACCTCGGCCGCGAGCACATGCCGGAGATGCAGTCCTCGATGTCCAACGTCCTCGATCGAGAGTTCGACGGCGTCAACGGGCTCTCCGCGCCGCCGTTCTTCGCGTGGTACGCCCAACGACACATGCACGAACACGGGACGACCCGTGAACAGCTCTCGCTGGTCGCGGCCAAGAACAAGAGCCACGCCGCCAAGACGGACTTCGCACAGTACCGCTCGGAGATCGATCCCGAGGACGTCACGGAGTCGCCGAAGATCGCGCCGCCGCTGCACCTCTATGACTGCAGCGGGATCACCGACGGTGCAACCGGCGTGATCCTCATGAGCGAGGAGAAGGCTCGCGAGGTCACCGACACGGCGGCCTGGATCACCGGTAGCGGCCAGTCCTCGATGGCGGGCAACTCGATCAACAACCTGCCGTCGTTCTCCGGCTGGCCGCAGGCTCGTAAGGCCTCCCAGAACGCCTACGACCAGGCCGGCATCGAAGATCCGCTCGAGGAGATCGATATCGCCGAGATTCACGACTGTTTCTCGATCAGCGAGATCATCGAGTACGAGGAACTCGGCTTCTGTGAGCGCGGCGAGGGCGGGCAGTTCATCGAGGACGGGCGCAGCCACATCGACGGCGACGTCGCCGTCAACACCCGCGGCGGCCTCCTTGGTTGTGGCCACCCGCTGGGCGCGACCGGCGTCTCCCAGGCCCTCGAGGTCACCCGCCAGTTCAACGGCGACGTCGAGAACGATCGACAGGTAGACGACCCGACGACGGGTCTCATCCACAACTTAAGCGGCAGCGGCTCGGTCCACAGCGTGATGGTCTTAGACCGTGATCCACAATGACTGATTCAGACACCAACGGCGGCGACACCGAACGCGAGCGCGTCTCGGTCCCCGACGAGGTCGAACTCCCCCGACTGCTCGACTTCTACGAACTGCAGACCGAAGACCAGACCCGGATTCACGAGTTCTACGACAACCTCCGGGACGGACAGCTGACGACCACGCAGTGTCGCGACTGCGAGGAGATCCACTTCCCGCCCCGGATCGTCTGTCCCGAGTGCACGAGCGACGACCTCGAGTACGTCGACCTCCCCCACGAGGGAGAGCTGTACACCTTCTCGGAGGTTCGCGGCGGCCTCCCGATGGGACTGAGCGAGCACGACGTCCCCTACGTCGTCGGCGTCGTCGATCTCGGCCCCGTCCGACTCTCCGGTCGCGTCGACGACGCCGCCTACAGCGACCTCGAGATCGGTGACCCGGTCTCGCTGAAGATCGTCGAGATCGACGGCCCGACCGACGAAGAACGCGTCTTCTACCGCTTCGAACCGCAGAACGGTGATTCACGATGAAAGACTACGAACTCACGCTCCAGGTCATGCTCGAGCGGGCCACTGACCTGTTCGGCCACAAGGAAATCGTCTCGGAGCTGCCCGACGGAACGACCCACCGCTACACCTACGACGAGGCCTACGACCGGATCGGCCAGTTGGCTAACGCACTCGACGAACTCGGCGTCGATCGCGGCTCACGGGTGTCGGTGATGGCGATCAACCACTACCGCCACTACGAGCTGTACTTCGCTCCCTCGTGTAGCGGCCGGAGTATCCACATGACCAACCACATGCTCCCCGACGAACACCTCGTCGAGATCGTCAACGAGGCCGAGGACGAAGTCGTCTTCGTCGATCCCGAGTTCGTCGAGACCGTCGAGGCCGTCGCCGACGACTTCGAGACGGTAGAGCACTACGTCATCTTGGACGACGAGGTCCCCGAAACCGACCTCGAGCCGGTCGTCGCCTACGAGGAGCTCCTCGAGGGACAGGACACCGACTACGACTGGCCCGATATCGACGAGGACGAGGAGGCCGGCCTCTGTTACACCTCTGGGACCACGGGGCTGCCGAAGGGCGCCGCCTACTCCCACCGGGACCTCTACCTGCACTCGCTGACCCACGGTCACGTCGACGTCTTCGAGGTCGGCGAGAACGACGCCGTGATGCCCGTCGTGCCGATGTATCACGTCAACGGCTGGGGACTGCCTTACACGGCGACGCTTTCGGGCTCGAAGCTCGTCCTTCCGGGTAACAACACCGACGCCGAGGGGATCGCTCATCTCATCGATCGCGAGAAGGTGACCGTCACCGCTGCGGTGACGACGGTCTGGCTCGAGATGGCCGAGTTCTACGACCAGAACGAGGACGTCGAACTCGAGAGCCTCGATCGGGTGCTCATCGGCGGTACGTCGCCGCCGGAGTGGCTGATGGAGAAGTTCGACAAGGAGATCGACGCGCCGATCCACCAGGGGTACGGCATGACCGAGGCGGCGCCCCACCTCGTCAACACGATGACGACGACCGAGGTACAGGAACTCCCCGAGAGCGAACGCTACCAGCAGCAGATGAAACCCGGCATTCCCGCACCGGGCGTGCAGATCCGGCTGCGGACGCCCGACGGCGAGCCGGTCCCTCACGATGGCGAGTCGACCGGCGAGATCCAGGCGCGGTCGCCGTGGCTCATCGACGAGTACTACGCCTGCCCCGAGGAGACCGAGGCCGCGTTCACCGACGACGTCCCCAGGAGCAAAGCGACTGGGGAGCTGGAAGACTCGTCTTCCAAAAGCTGGTTCAAGACCGGGGACGTCGGCACCATCGACGAGTACGGCTACCTCGAGGTCGTCGATCGCCTCGACGACGTCATCAAGAGCGGCGGGGAGTGGATCTCCTCGCTGGAACTCGAGAACGAGTTGATGTCCCACGACGCCGTCGAGGAGGCGACGGTGATCAACATGGAACACGAGAAGTGGGACGAGCGGCCGATCGCGTACGTCGTCCAGCGAGAGGAAGTGACTGAGGACGAACTGAAGGAACAACTGCTCGAGCGGTTCCCGAAGTGGTGGCTCCCGGACGAGATCGTCTTCGTCGAGTCGATCCCGAAGACGACGACCGGCAAGTTCGACAAGAAGGTGCTTCGCGACGAGTTCAAGTCCGAACACGGCACCCTGCCGGTCGACGAGTAACGGCGGCAGCGGTCTGATCGGCGCTTTTAGTTTTTGTCCGTCCGCGTTTCTCGAGCAAAAGAACCCGATTCGATCTGTGATGGACTGCAGTGGACCTGCGACTAGTGTCGCAGGGTACGTCGGAAGAACTGCTCCATGTCGTTGAGGGAGGCAACTCGACCCTCCTGGACCCGTTCCTGTGGCGCGTTGGGCGACGGGCGACAGTGGACCGTTCTGGCAGTTCCCATCGCGGGTGGCTTGCTCGAGAGTGCCGAATAGACCGCCTCAGAGGAGTGCCCGAGCGACTCGAGTTCGTAGTACGTCGTATCGTGGCAGACGTCGAGGGCCCGCTCGTACATGAGTTCGCTCTGTCCGTAGCCGACGAGGTCGTCCTCGTTGCCGTGGTAGAGCAAGAGCGGTGGATCGTCGGGGTCCAGATATTCGACCGGGCTAGCGTACTTTCCGGCTTCGGGGTTCTCCGCGATGGGTTCCCCGACGAGCATCGATTCCGGAGCGTCCGCTTCCTCGTACGGCATCTCACTGCCCGGCGGTGCGGTTTCAACCATCTTGTGCAGCGCCATGATTCCGTACCAGGATGCCGCGGCTTGCACGTCGCTCGAGTACCCGGCGTACGGGCCATCGTCTGCGAACTCGTCGACGTCGTTCGTAACCCCGGCCAGCGCAGCGAGGTGGCCACCAGCGGAGACCCCCCAGACGCCGACGTTGCCTGCGTCGAGTCCGTACTCGTCCGCGTGGGCGCGGAGCCATCGGATAGCGGCGTTGACGTCGTAAATCTGTGCGGGGAAGAGCGCCTCCGAAATGAACCGATACTCGATACTGGCGACGGCGAATCCCTGCCGTGTGAAGTGCTCGAGAATCTCCTGGTCCGTCTCCTTCGTTCCGAACATCCACATTCCGCCGTGTATGTACACGAGTACGGGAACTGGATGGGAATTGCGTTGCTCCGGGAGATAGAGATCGAGACGCAGTTCCCCCTCTCCGTGGCCCTCGCGGTCGACTTCAGGCCGCTCAGCGAACGTGAGATTTTCGTGTGTTTCGATTCCGTTTGCGGGCGTAGCCGGTTTTCCCGCGACAGTCCCGACCGACAGCGCGAGCGCTGATCCAGCGGTACCGAGTCTTCGAAGCATCGATCTCCGCGTCGTTCCGTCACTTTCACTGTGATTTGTCATCGTCGGCGTGTATGCGTGATAACACCACACAAGTTAACGTTTGGTTTAATTATCAGCGCTTGCCGAGTCGCACGACCAATGAACGAATTCCGGACTCCGGTCTTGAGCAGTCGGCGCCGGACGCACCGGACCGAATTCCGGAACCGAGCGGGTCCACTCATCGAGAGCCGAACAACTCGGCGATAGCCCCCGTCGGCGATTCAGAATCGTGATCCGAGTCGGTTCGGATGGCTCGGGAGAATAGGGTTCGAAACCGACGATAAAAATAACCGGACGGAATCAGGCCGGAAGCTCGCGGCCGTAGAGACCGGTCGGTTTCGCCAGTAACACGACGACGACGACCAGCAACGCGGTCATTCCGCTGAGTCGCGGCGAGACCGCGGAGATGGTAAACACCTCGAGGAAACCGATGATGTAGGCGGCGATGACGCTGCCGCGGATCGAGCCGATCCCGCCGAGGATGACGATCGCGAACGCGATGACGAGCGGCGTCATCCCCATGTTGTACGACGCAGCGCGGAACGAGCCGTAGAGCACACCGGCGGAGCCGGCGAGGAGTCCTGCGACGCCCCAGGTCAGCAGCGTGACATTGTCCGTCTTGATACCGACCAGTTCAGCTCCCTTCACGTTCATACTCGTCGCGATGATCGCCTGACCGTGTTTCGTGTGGTTGACGAAGACGAACAATCCGCCGATAAACACCCACGAAAGGATGAATATCAGCAGGTTGTTATACAGGAACGAGACGCCGGCGATCGACGTGCTACCGGCGAGCAACGACGGTACGGATCGCGGCTCGGACCCGATTCCTGCACGGAATCCGTACTCGATGACGAACCAGGCCAACAGCGTCAGTATCAACACGTTCACCGGGTCCTCGATGTGTCTGACGAAGACGCGATAGAGCGCGAGATGGAAGAGCGCGCCCGTAATGGTCCCCGCCAACAGTCCGAGCCAGACGCCACCCCCCAGGCTGGCGACGAACCAAGCGGTAAACGCTCCGATGGTGATCGTCCCACCGTGTGCGAGGTTCGCCTGCCCGGCGACGCCGAAGATAAGGGTGAACCCCACCGCGATGAGCGCGTACAGCGAGCCGAGGATGACCGTGTTGGCGGCGATGCCGACGATATCGACCATGGATTAGAACCACTCGGGCTCCTGGTAGTCCGATGTCGCCAGGTCCTCGGGGTGGATGACCTGCTGGATACCTTCGCCGTCGTCTTCCTCCTGCCACTGGAAGTTGATCCGCTGGAGGTACTCCTCGCCGAATTTCGCGTCGTGTGGGAACTCGTGATCCTCGTCGTTGAACTCGATCAGGCCGCGCGTCCCCTCGTAGGATGCGTCGGCCAGCGCCGGAACGATCTCCTCGGAGTCGGTCGTCTCTTCTTCTTCGACGACTTCGGCCCACATCATGATCGCGTCGTACGTCGCGTACGAGAAGGCGTCGTTCGGATAGACGTCGAACTCGTCGTGATAGCGCTCCGCGAAATCGGTCGTCTGATCGGAGAGATCAGCGGTGTGAACTGCGGGCGCGTTACTGATCGCGTACTGGTTGTCGCCATCGAACGCCTCGTAGGCTCCCGGATCGATGATCTGAGAGATCTGCCCGCACATCGCGAACTCCCGTTCCTCCTGGCGCCACTGGATCATCGCCGGACCGGCGCTGTGGGCCTGTGCCATGACGACGGCGTCGGCGTCCTCGCTCTCGATATTGTCGAACAGCGGCGTGAAGTTCTCCGTGTCCGCCGGATACCGCTCGTTGGACAGGACCTCGAGACCTTCGTCTTCGAGCAAGTCGGGGAGCACGTCCGTAAACGACTGCGTCCACTCGAACTCCTCGTTGAGCAACGCGACCCGCTCCCAGTTCCCTTCGTCTTGCATGTGACCGGCCAGATCGGCGATCGACGCGATCCAGTGGGTCGCGTTCCCGTACGGGCGGAACTGGTACTTGTACCGCTCGTAATCGTCCGCGAGCATTTCGGCGATCGTCGGCGAGGTGTGGCCGCCGCTCAGGTGGATGACCTCGTGGTCGGCGATATCCGACATGAGACCGGTCATCACCTCCGTGTTGAACACGCCCGCGGTCACGTCGACGTTTTCCTCGACGACGAACTCGAGGTACCGATCCGCGGCGGTCGAGGAATTTCCCTGCGTGTCCGCCACGAGCAACTCGACGTCCTCACCGAGGACACCACCGTCGTCGTTGAGGTCGGAGACGGCCAGTTCGGCAGCCTGCTCCTGTGCGGTCCCCTGGGGAGCACTTCCGGGATCGTACGCGAGGAGGCCGATTTTGATCTCGTCGTCGTCACTATCGCCCATCCCACCGATACAGCCGGCGAGCGAGGCGGTTGCACCGACACCGGCGAGACCGACGAACTGCCGTCTGTTCATTCTTCGAGAGTTTCCTGTGGTATGTATTTTATTGCCACGCATATGAAGCGAGTGTCGCTAGCATCAAATAAATGTATCGGAAGATAGGGGACGACGTCGAGGTACGTGCCGGTAGCGCGGAGTCGTATCGGGGTAGTAAAATATATGGGGGCGCATCAGATATATACTCTCGAAATTACGTGATCACATGACACGGGTAGATTTCGAACCACGACACATCGTCGGCATCGTTTGCCTCGTTGGGCTCATTTCGGCGCCGTTCCTCCTTCCGATACTCACGTTGAGACAGCTCACGGCGGCGCTATTCATCGGGATGTTCGCGATGAGCTGGGACTACGTCTCCGGCTACACCGGGCAGTTGAGTTTCGGACACAGCATGTTCTTCGGGATCGGCGGGTACACCGCGGCCGTTCTCAATCTCGAACTCGGTCTGACGCCGGTGCTCGCGATTCTCGCCGGGACGGTCGCAGCGGGCATCGCGGGACTCGCCGTCGGCTTCCCGGCACTCCGACTCGAGGGACCGTATCTGGCGCTCATCACGCTGATCGCGCCGATCGTGCTCGTTCAAATCGTCAACATCTTCCCCGGGACGTTCGGTGGGGACGCAGGACTGCCGAGTCCGGCAGGACTGGTCTCGATCGACGAACCCATCGCCATCCTTTCAACGATCGGGTTCGAAACGGCGTTCGAACAGCAGGTGATCGCGTACTACTATCTCGCGCTGTTGCTGTTCCTGGCGATATTCGCCCTCTTCTACGTGTTCACGCGGTCGTACATCGGCTCGATCTTCACGGCAATTCACGAGGACGAAGACGCGGTTCGATCCGTCGGGATCAACGCGGCGAAGTTCAAGGTGTTTGCGTTCACGATGAGCGGGACCATCGGCGGACTGGCGGGGGCCGCATTCGTTCACAGCGTCGGCGAACCGAATCCGGGAGAAATCCTCGATATCACCGTCAGCATCGAGGTTGTCCTGGTCAGTATCCTCGGCGGTATGGGGACGATCGCGGGCCCCGCCGCGGCGGGAATTATCTACTACTTCGTGCGGGACGCACTTCAGACCAGTTCCGTGACGATCCCGATCCTCGACACGACGGTCGGTCACATCTCGATGGTACTGTTCTTCGGTATCGCACTGCTCGTCCTGTTTTTCCTGCCGAAGGGTGCGCTTCCGTGGCTCACTGATCTGAGCCGCTACGTACGCGACCGATGGAACCAACGCAACGGTGCGACGAACCATCATCCTGATCGAGACTGACGGAGACACGTACTCATGAGTACACATTCAACACAATCGACCCACGACGACGCACAGGCAACCGACGTCCTGCGACTCGAGAACGTCACCAAGCGGTTCGGGAACGTCACCGCAGTCGATTCGCTCTCGTTTACCGTTCGCGAGCGAGAGATCCTCGGATTCATCGGTCCGAACGGTGCCGGGAAGTCAACGACGTTCGACTGCGTTTCCGGAACGATACCGCCGACCGACGGATCGATCTACTACCGCGGTGAGGACGTTACCGGACAGCCACAACACTCCCTCGTCGAGAAGGGGATCGCCCGGACGTACCAGACGTTTCGACCGCTGAACGATCGGACGGTACTCGAGAACATCGCGCTCTCACAGATGCCCAACTCGTTGTTCTCGCTGTCGGATTTCCGCGCGGACACGGAACAGCGGGCGCGAGAAATCTGCGAACAGGTCGGACTGGAGGACGTAGCCGACCAGACGCCGGACGAACTCCCCCACGCCGGAATGCTCCGGCTGGAGATCGGACGCGCACTCGGGACCGACCCGGATCTGCTGTTGGTCGACGAACCGTTCGCCGGACTCACCACCGAGGAGATCGAACGCAGCGCCGACCTGTTCACGTCGCTTCGCGAGGAGGGTATGACGCTGGTCGTAATCGACCACAACATGCACGGCTTGCTCGATCTCGTCGATCGCGTCATCGTCATCTCGTTCGGTGAGAAGATCGCCGAAGGATCACCAACGACGATCAAAGACGACCCGACCGTTCAGGAAGCCTACCTCGGAGGTGAGCTCTAGATGGCGACCGGTTCGAACGAACCGATACTCTCCGTCTCGGATCTCACGGTCTCGTACGGCAAGGTGACGGCTCTCAACGACGTCAATCTCGAGGTTCAACGCGGAGAAACGATCGGGGTCATCGGTCCGAACGG
The DNA here is from genome assembly GCF_051351675.1 of Natronorubrum halobium. NCBI lineage: Archaea > Methanobacteriati > Methanobacteriota > Halobacteria > Halobacteriales > Natrialbaceae > Natronorubrum > Natronorubrum halobium. The sequence continues at coordinate 582,508 of NZ_CP195596.1, read as the reverse complement.
CGCGGGCAAATCGACGTTAGTCGATACGATCGGTGGCTTCCTCGAGTACGAGGGTTCGGTCACGTACCGCGGACTGGAGGTCGCGGAGAACGATACGCCGACGCTGATCGAAAACGGACTGTTCTACTGCACCGAGCGTCGGAACCTGTTCGGGCAGATGTCCGTCGAGCAGAACCTGCGCCTCGGCTCCTTCCTGAACGACGACGGCGAAGAAGATCGTCTCGCGGAGGTCTTCGAACTGTTTCCGCGTCTCGAGGAGCGGCGTACCCAGGAGGCGGAAAGTCTGAGCGGCGGTGAACAACAGATGCTGTCGCTCGGTCGCGGGCTGATGAGCGATCCCGAGTTTCTCATTCTGGACGAGCCATCGATCGGGCTGGCACCGGTCGTCCTGCAGGATATTAGCGAGGCGCTGACGTCGATCCGCGAACTCGACGTCACGATCTTGCTCTGCGAACAGAACCTCACCTTCGCGCTCGAGCATGCCGACCGGCTCGCCCTCCTCGAAAACGGACGCGTACAACGATCCGGAACGACGGCCGAGCTCCAGTCCGATGACCTCGTCGAATCCTACATCGGCGGCTGAGCCGACGCCCACTCCGCTCTTGGAGCGCGTTGGAGCGGTTCGGTTCGCGCGATATCAGTGAGCAACTGCGGTTACTTCTCGTTCGCGACTTCCGTCTGAGTATCATGGACGATTCGCGTTATCGGACGGACTACCGTACTCCTTAGAAGGGTAACAGGTGGTGGGACCGGGAGATATCGAACCGCATTCACCGCCTTCTCGGGAGTATGCAGAACAGTACGGTGAGACGACTGAGACGGCACCACCTGCCATATTCGGCCCGTACTGTTCGGGGAGATATCGGTAACAGGTACCGAGTTCATCGTCCCCGACGGCCATCCAGCATTAGTAGACGGGGAATAGCCGCTCGGGGAAGGCTCGGCCAGTTCTACGGCTTATTACGAAAGTACCTGTGTAAAAATCCCGTGGGCCTTGGTACCGCATTACTGCAGGATTCATTTGCGACGGACCTCCAGATCGATGGCTGCGTTGACACCGAGTACGGGAATCAGATTCGTCTGATATGATCGGACGATTTAAGAAGCGTGAGGCGAATGTACCGGTATGACCGACGCCACACCGCCGATGTCCTCAGTTCTTCGAGCGTTCGATGTGCTAACCGTCCTCTGGGAGGTAAACGGCGCCGGTCCCTCTGCCGTCGCGAGGCGCATGGACGTGCCGAAGAGTACAGCGCACGTCTATCTCCGAACGCTCGAGGAGACGGGCTACGTCGTCAACGACGGCGGGGAGTACCGACTCAGCCACCAGTTCCTCTCGACGGGGTCGCGGATCAAACACCGAAACAGCCTCTTTCAGGCCTCCGAGGCGAAGCTTCGGGACCTCGCGATGGAGACCGGCGAGCTCGTGACGCTAGTCATCGAGGAAGCAGGGCAGTCGGTAATTCTCCACAAGGAGACCGGTGATCGGTCCCTCGAGCTCGGAATCTACTCGGGGATGATCACGCCGCTTCACTCGAACGCGACCGGGAAGGCGATCCTCGCGAACCTCCCGCCGGAACGGACGGACGAGATCATCGAGACCCACGGTCTCACCCCCCTGACGTCGGCGACGATCACCGACGAGAATCGACTGCGCGCGGAGCTCGAGACCGTCCGCGAGCGCGGCTACGCCGTCGACTGGAACCAGCAGGTCCAGGGGATGGGGCTGATCGGTGCGCCGATCGAAATCGACGGGCAACTCGAGGGCGCAGTCGGCATCGCGGGCCCGACCGGCCGCATTCAGGACGAAGCCTACCAGACGAAACTGTTACAGGAACTGCGAGGAACAATCGATTCGATCACGATCAAGTATCGGTACGGAACGTGATCGCGCTAGTTTCGGTGGTACACTAGCGGGATCCGAACCGTGTTCAGATACGCTGTCAGCGCGAAGACGACGAGTACAGCCACAGCGATCAGTTGCACCGCTGGCTCCGGAACGAAGAACAGGACGAGCGCGAGACCGCCGAAAATCGCGCGTCCGACCACCGAGAGCGTTTCGCCGACGACGTACCCCGTCGAAGCGATCGCAACGGCGGTGATACCGAGCAGTGCCAATCCCATCGTCATCGCCGTCGCGAGCGGAGTCGACCAGACGACGAGTTCCGGGTTGTAAACGAACACGAACGGAACGATGATCGCTCCGAGTCCCATAAACAGCGTCACGATCGCCGTCGGAATGAACCGCGCTCCGGCGATCCGTGACGCCACGACGACTGCCAGCGCGACTGGTGGCGTGATCGCCGACAGCATCGCGAAGTAGAAGACGAACATGTGTGCGACGATCGCTTCGATCCCCAACGCCGTGAGCGCGGGTGCGACCAGAATCGCGACGATCGTATACGCGGCTGGCGTCGGCATCCCAAGACCGAACAGGATGCTAGCGACCATCGCGATGACGAGCATGATCAGGAGCGACTCGCCGCCGAAGGAGACGAGGAACGAACTCAGTCGTTGGGAGAATCCCGTCCGGTTGAACACCTCGATGACGATCCCGATCGTCGCTAACACGCCGAGTAGCGGGACCATTTCGACGATCCCCCGGTTCAATGCGTCCAGCGTCTTTCGTCCGGTCTCGGCGACGTTCGCGACGGCAGCCTTCCCCATCGACTGCGGCGATGACCGCGCCGAGTCGTCGGTCGCCTCCGTCTCCGTCGACTCGCGACTCGAGATCACGCTCAGCAGGAATTCGATCGCGATGATGGACACGATCGCCCATAGCCCAGCGGTCAGCGGCGTCGCGCGGACTTCGACGAGGTAGTAGATGATAACGAAGATCGGCACGGCGTACTTTCCGCCTTTGAGCAGGATCTCCCACTCGACCGAAGAGGAGTCCTGTACGATCCACCCGTACTTGTACACCACGAGAACCGTCGTTAGCGTGACGGCGAAGTAAAACAGGACCGCCGGGAGGAGCCCAGCGAACATCACGTCGACGTACGAGACGTCGATGATGTCCGCCATCAGGAACGCGGCCGTTCCCATAACCGGCGGAAGGATCTGTCCGCCGGTCGAGGCCATCGATTCAACGGCACCGGCGTACCGGGAGTCGATCCCCTGATCTTTCATCATCGGAATCGTAAAGGACCCCGTCGTCGCGACGTTCGCGGCGGAGGCGCCGGTGAGCGACCCCATGAACATACTCGCACTGATCGCCGGCAGGACGAATCCTGTGCGGAACTTCTTGCGAATCTCGTGGCTCAGCTTGCGCATGTAATCCATCGCTCCGTACACCTTCGCGATGCCGGCAAAGAGGATGAAAATCGCGACCCAGGTCGTCCCAACCTCGAGGATGAAGCCGTAGACGCCGGACGATCCGAGCGCGACGTTTTCGATGAGGAAATCGACGCTCATCCCGCTGTGATAGAACAGTCCCGGCAGGACGGGGCCAGCGAGTGCGTACCCCATCGCCGTCATGATCACGACCGTTATCACCGCCCCGAACGCGCGACGCGTCGCCTCGAGGGTGAGGACGATCACGAGCCCGCCGATGAGGATATCCAGCGGCTGGTAGCCAGCGACGGCCGATTCGTAGATGTATCGATCGAAATTGGCGTGGACGTAGAGGCTACTGCAGATCGAGGCGACACCGAACAGCACACAGATGGCGGCGTTGAGCGCGTGACCGTGGGGAATTCGGTCCCAAACGCCGCTGGTCCCACTCGAGAGCCCCTCGTTTAGCAGTTGACCGGTGAGCAGTTGGTCGTTCGCTTCGGGGCCGAGGTACTCTCGAAAGTAGAAGATCGCCAACCCGAACCCGAGGAAGAGATTCGCGAACTTGACCCGCATCATCGACCGAGTGTACGCGTAGTACAGCGTAAAAATGGCGAGCCCAATCCCGAGCAAATACGTGAGAACGGCGATCGACTTCCTTGTCGAGTCGCGCGTGGGTCTGTATGCGGTTATCGCGTTGGTGTTCATGTGTATTCGTCAATGGGTGCCGGCGTTAGTCGCCACGGATCAGGTCATCGTTCCAGATACCGGCGTCTTCGTAGTAGTCCGCGGCTGCAGGGTGGAACGGTAAGTCCTGCATCGGCGCGTTCAGCATGTGCTCGTCGTCTTCGAAGGGGGCGAGGGCTGCGTGATACTCGCCCAGGTCGTCTCGCAGTTCGTGCATCGATTCGACAAAGTCGTATACGTCATCGTCGTTGTGTCCCTCCTCGACGACGACACTGTAGGTCATATCGAGGTAGTGAACCGGATCGGGAACACTGACGTAACCGCCGATATCCTCGAGGGTCTCCGGATCGCCTTCGGACATCTCCAGGTTCGGATCGGCGTCCATATCGTCGGTCGGCATCTCGAGCACTGCGGAGTCGACCGACGGACCGATCTCTTGAACGTTCGGTGCGGGGAGTTCCCCATTGATGACACCGCCCATCACGAGGTCGATCCCGCCCTCCGCGAGCGCGCTCGCAGAGCCGTCGAGGCCCGTCGGCACGAACTCGAAGTCGTCGGTGATGTGCTCTTCGAGGGCATACTCGACGAGTCGGGCCGCCCCCGAACCCAGTGGCGACGGGAACAGCTCGGTCCCTGGCTCCATGTCGGTCAGATTGTCCCAGCCCATATCGTCGCGGGCGATGGGGGTCAAACTGAGGGAAACGAAGTGGGTTAGCTGCTGAATCTCGACGTCGAGTTCGTTGAAGGGCTCGTTCTCCTCGCGGAAGTTGTTCCACGTCTCGAGCGAGATCAATGTCATATCGGCCTCGTTTCGGTCCAACAGGCCCATGTTCGCGTCGGTTCCGTCGGACGGACGGGTGTCGATAGTGAGATCCGTGTTCTCATCGATTGCGGTACCGAGTCCCTGCGCGGCGGGATACATCGAGCCACCTTCGCCGGTTGTCGCGAAGATGAACTCTCCCTCCGCTCCCGCCCCACCGTCGTCTTCCGTCAGGCACCCTGCGGCACCGACGATTCCTGCACTTCCAACTGCGCTGATGAATTGCCTCCTGTTAACCATGTACAGTCTGACCAGCACTTATTCCTTATATGTATTAAATCCTTTGGCGTCGAGGTCGTTAGTTCGAGCGTCCACTGTTCTATCGACCCTCGTTTCAATAAGAGGAGTTGAGCAGCTAGCCGACCGCGTCGAATTATTCGATCAGGGATTTAATGTTCCCTGCGAATATCTGCTCTTTTTCGGACTCCGGAATGTCCATATTCTCGATCGACGGGATCGTGTTCTCCATCCATGCGACGCCCTCGCCCGGCCCGAACGGAAGATCCGCGCCGAACAGGACGTTGTCGGCGCCAAAGAACTCGTACCCGCTCTCGAGCGTGTGTTGTTTCCGTTGGCTGCTCACGGCGGTGTCCGCGTAGACGCGATCGAAGTACGAATCGATCGGTTCCGAGAGCGACTCGATCGCTTCGGTTCCCGTGTACGTCCCCGCGTGGTCCGTCCCGGCGTACTCCTTTCTCGTCTGGATCCACGAGTGCATTCGTTCGTCGAGGTACGGAAGGACTCCGCCCAGGTGGTGGGTGATGATCTCGAGGTTCTCGAACTCGTCTAGCACGCCGTTGAATACGAGCCGAGCAATGGCGACGGACGAGTCGAACGGCCACCCGATCATGTTGTAGATCCAGTGGTCCTCGGGATCGAAGTCGTGCCACTGGTAAAACTGCGGGTGGATCCAGACCGGGACGTCGGCGTCGTTGACGGCCTCGAAGAACGGATAGAACTCCTCGCTATCGAGCAGTTCGCCGTTGATGTTCGAGAAAATCTGGATGCCGGCCATATCTAGTTCGTTCACGCAGCGCTCGAACTCGTCGACGTACTCGCCGGTCAGGAACGGAACAGTACCGACGGGAACAAACCGGTCCGGATTCTCGTCGGCATAGCGCCGGACCTCGTCGTTTCCGAGTCGTGTCGCCTCCAGCGCTTCGTCCGCGTCCGGCGTGGTGTGTGGCCAGACGCGAGGTTCCGCCTGCGTGATAACCTGGCGGTCGACGCCCAGGCGATCGAGGTGCTCGATTCGCTCGTCGACGTTCTCCAGGAACAGGAGATCCGGGGGATGTTTGTCGTGTGACGGGGCGAGGTCTTGGAGCGCTTCGTAGATGTCGTCCGTAAGGACGTGCGAAAACGCGTCTATTTTCTCTGTCATCCGTTACCACGTTCCGAAGGAAAGGATAAAAATGTTTTGGTGGGAAGGTGAGACGCCTTATTTCACGGGTTGATGGTGCAATATTGGGTCCGACAGTATGGGATACCCACACTTTAAGTGAGATGGAATTGTAGGACGGTATCATGGCACAATCACAGCTATCGACCATCGAAACGACGTTCGAAATACTGGAATACCTGTCTGTGGTCCAGTCCGCCTCCCCGAGCGAGATCAGCGACGAACTCGATGTTCCGCTGAGTACCGTCCACAGCTACCTCTCGACGCTCAAGGGACTCGAATATCTCGTAAACGAGAACGGAATCTACTCCATCAGTGCGGCAATGTTAGGAATCGGCGAACGAACGCGAGAGAAGATGGACCTCTACGACGCCGGCGAGTCCGTCGTCGAAGACCTGGCCAGCAAGGTCGAAGAACAGGCGACGTTGACGACGATCGAGAACGACCAGCCCGTCGTCGTCTACAACGTCAACAAAAACGAGAACATGACGCTCAAGATGCACCCGGGAATGATGTTACCGCACCACGCGACCGTCTCGGGCAAACTTGCACTCGCGTTCACAGACGTTTCTATCGACGACATCGGAACGCTTGAGGAGTACACCAAGAAGACGATTACCGATCGAGAGGAAGTCGCAAAACAGGTCGAGAAAGCCCGCTCCGAGGAGGTCTCGTTCGCGTACGAGGAGTTCAAACCGAAGTTAATGGCTATCGCCGTTCCGATTTTTACCGAGAACGAACTGTCCGGCACGTTGTCCGTCGTGGGGCCGCTAAAACAGATGACACAGTCTTCAGTGCAAGAATCGGTGATCAAGAAGTTGCAGACGGCGTCGAACACGATCGAAGTCAATCTGCAGAATCAGTAATCAAACCCAGTATATTACATTAGTATGCTTGTAAAGAAGCCGTCTATCACAAGGAGGGTTCGAGCGACTAGATCCGAAATAGTCGAACGAGTTCGGTGAGTTCGGATGCTCATCTGACCGGTCGCTCGAGAAACTACCTGACAGCAACCGCGACTGGCGAAACCGAAAACGAGTGTGACGGGAACGGAACCGCGTACGGAGACAGTGAATTCGCCATCAAGAAACAATACATCATAAGACGTAAAATATTCGTACTTGTGTTGCGTAATTTTGCTAACATTCAGAATCAACTCGACTCTGAATCAGTATCCGATCGTTCTAATTAGAGAATTCGATTTCTGCACATCAATCTTTCGGTAGTTAATAGTTCCCCGCATCTTCGTTCGCCCTTGAGAAACGGCTATTCCTGTGCGTGACAGCTCGGATGAAAACCGACCGAATACAGTCTCCACAGAAACAGACACAGGAGCAAAGGGACAAGCCAGAAGCGTTCGCCATACAGTTCTGCAACCATTCGCACGCACTGCCGTAGTCATTTTCGGCGCAACAGCGATCCGTCCGTCAGGTTCCGAGACGTCAGGACAGCGGACCGTCTCAGCCGACGACGCGAATCGAGAGAAAGAGTATCGCCCCGAAAACGTACGTCGCACCGATGAACAATCCGACGAGGCGCTCCGGTTCCGGCGGCCGAATGAGACAGCCGACCGAGACGCCACCGAGAACGAGTCCCGCGAGCAGTGCACTCGCGGGGAGCACGCCGGTCACACTTGAGATCGCTAGCAGGCAGAGGCTGATCGAAACGAGCACCCAGGCGATGCGCAGGGCTCGAGCGGGGCCGAGCGCGACCGGCAGCGTCCGCTTCGCGACGCGGCGATCGTGATGGTAATCGGCCTTGTTTGAACGCGTGATTTCACGGCTGTGAGTCCTCGATGGCGCGTTCGATGTTGCGGACCGCGGATTTCATGACAAGTTCACGGGATTAACCGAACCAGGTTCTCGACCAGAGCGTATCGCCGTATCTGCGCCGGAGACCGAAAAACACCGATTCAGCGTTCGAGCAAAGGTGGTACGCCCGATCCTTGATGAGCAAATTTCTCGCCCACCCCCGCATCCCAGGATCTCGCTGCGGAATCAGCGGCGTAATACTTTCCGCACGCAACCTCGTGCGAAGCTCCTCCCAGTCGTAGCCCTTATCGGTAGCGACAGTCGTCAGATCGCCGAGATTCCGCACTAACACCTGCCAGCCGACTTGCGTATCGTGCGGTTGTTTCATTGAACAGTGTATATCGAGAATCGCACTGGTTTCACAATCAATGAGCAGCGTCGTCTTCACCGCCTCGAACGTGTAGTCCGTCCGTTTTGCGTAGTGCTGGCTGGCCTGGACGCGATCGACACCGGTTGCGTCGATCGCCTGCACATTACCGAGATCATACAGTTCGACGGACTGATCGAGGATCGCTCGCCACCGCTTCATCGGAATCGCCTGCTTTCGCGTACACACCGTTGAGAAGTGTGGGACCGTTTCAGGCGTCAATCCGAGTGATTTCGCCACCCTCGGCATCTCGCGGAGGACGTCCATCAGCTTCCGGTACGGATGGCCGAGATACTCTTTCAGTCCCTGAACGGCGAGAATCACCCAGTCAGCGTAGCCTTCTTCTCCCGGACGGTAAGCCGGAACTGGCTGTCCAACGACGGCTTTTTGAGCGAGCGACACAATCCTCTCTGTGAAGCGGGAGGTCTTCATGTGCACAACGAACCCGTCCCGCTTTACTTCCTAGTAGATTTGGTATTTCTCTCGAGCTACTAGTACGACGATACGAATTCGATCGACTCTGCACTGCTAACGTTTGAGCGTCTAAACAAGGCCATGGTAATCGATCCGGTCGAGCATGACGTTGATCGCAGCGAGGAGGAAACCGAAGACGAGACAGACGGCAACGACGGTATCGCTGACGGCCCCTGTCTGCGTGGCGTACCCGCCGGCCGTCGCGAGGGCGATTCCGATCGGATAGTCGACGGTCGCGGGTACGGTATGCGTGTCCAGTTGTGGCGCGTGGAAGTAGCCGAGTGCGAGCAGCGGTGCCGTGAGGACGACAGCCAGAGCGCCTGAAACGGTCCAGAGTGCCAACAGACAGAGGCCAAACAGCACCGTCGAGGTGCCGGATGGCAGCCCGGATTTCCGCGGGCTCGAGCGGATTCGTGTCGTCTTCCCCGCGAACGTAGTAGTCGACGTAGCCGTCTTTCAGGTGCGCGACGTAGACGGCGATGGCAGACCGCGAGCGCGTGCACGGCCGCCGGCGCAACCGCGAGCTCCGCGGCAAGCAGTTCCCCGAATCCGGACATCGCCGCCCCCGGAAGCAGAAAGATGGGCTGGACGTGGTGCCAGAGCCCGCGAATCCGCCGTTCGACCCGTGTCTGCGACGAGAGCGGCCGTTCGTACACGCAGAGATGTGCTCGGCCGCAGTACATCAATGTGGTCGTCGACGGCCCCTGTCGCGTCGGTGGAGAAAAGACAGCACAGAGCCCGACTCACGAGTTACACAACCGCTTAAACGCCCGCCGCATGATAGGTTGTTCCACAATCGTTATAACCCTCGCTAACGGTCACCACACATAGTCTGTATGAATTTCGTCGATACCTTCAATCGCACTGTTCGGCGACATACGTCGGACACGGCGATCATTTCCGACAATGGTCGGTCGATGACGTACGGGGAACTTGACGACCGCACGACCCGACTCGCCAACGCACTGAACGAGCGCGCGGCCGATCAGCGAGTGGCCACACTCGCCGTCAACGGGCCGGCGGCGATCGAGACGATGATCGCGAGCCAGAAGCGGGGAATTGGCAACGTGCAGCTTCCGTTCCGCGACAGTCCGGGTGGGCTGGTCGCGATGCTCGAGCCGACCGACACGAACCTCCTCGTCTTCGACGACGCGAACACGGAGAAGGCGCTCGAGGTCCTCAATCGAACGGAGATCGACGCGGGAATTCACGCCGGCGACCAGTCTATCGAACACGACGCCGTCGAATCATACGAGGTCGTCCTCTCGGACACGTCGACCGACGCCGTCGAGCCCCATCCCGACTACGAACACGGCGTCTTCTACACCAGCGGCACGACGAGCACGCCGAAGGCCGTTCTCTTCGACCAGGAGCAGCTCTGGCACGGCAGCACGCAGGTGATCATGGAGATGGGGATCGACGAGACGGACACGGCGCTGGTCACGACGCCGTGGTATCACATGGTGACCTGTGACGCCTGGGTCCTCCCGCACATTCAAGCCGGCGCGACGCTGGTCGTCCAGTCCGAGTTCGAGTCCGACGAGTCACTTCGACTCATCGAAGAACACGACGTGACCGGTGTCCTCGCCGTTCCGACGCAACTGCACGCGTTAGCGGACCGACAGCGCGAGGCCGACTACAACATCGAGACGCTGTCGTACATCCGGACCGGCGGCTCGATCGTCACGGAGTCGCTCGTAGAGAAAGCGTCCGAACAGCTGACTAGAGGCGTCTACAACACGTATGGACTGACCGAGGGTGGACCGAACCTGACGTTCGCGCATCCGTCGGTGCAAGACGAACACACGGGATCGATCGGCAAGGAGTCGTTTATGTCGGAGGTTCGAGTCGTCGAAGCCGCCGAACCAGACGAGGATCCGGATCCCTCGGCGATCGTCGACCCCGGCGAGACGGGGGAGGTACTCGTCCGCGGCCCCGGGACGTGTGACGGCTACATGGACCGTCCCGAGGAGACCGAACGGCTGCTGGTCGACGGTTGGATCCGGACCGGCGACTGCGCCGAAGTCGACGAGGACGGCTTCCTGTACATCATCGGCCGCGTCGACAACATGATCGTCAGCGGCGGCGAGAACATCTATCCGGAGGAAGTCGAGGAGGTGGTCGAAGCCCACGAGGACGTCGATGAGGCCGTCGTCCTCGGTCTCGAGGACGAACAGTGGGGCCACCGCGTCACCTGCGTCGTCTGCAACGAGTCGAACGTTCTCGACGAAGACGACCTCGACCAGTTCTGTCGGGATCACGATCAACTCGCCGACTTCAAGCGCCCCCGCGAGTACGTGCTGACGGACGAGCCACTGCCCCGGACCGATACCGGAACCGTCGAGCGAGAGACGGTCTACACCGAATACTTCGACGAATAGCGACCCGGTTTTTTTATTACCGTCTTCCTGGTAGTAGACGACTGATGTACATGGAACTCCTCTCGAACGTATACGATCTCACGGTACAGGACGACGGAAACGCCCGGTATCGCGCGTTTCTCGTCGACGATGACGTCCCGACGCTCATCGACACCGGCCTGCCGGATACGACCGAGACGCTCTTCGAGGCGATCGACGAGATCGGTCTCGAGCCCGAACGCGTGATCATCACTCACGGCGACGGCGATCACGTCGGCGGACTCGAGGCCGTCAGAGAACGCTACGACGTCCGGACGTTCGTTCCCGAGGAGACGGACGTCGACGACGGACTCGTCGATGACCGCTACGCCGACGGGGACGAGATCGGTTCGTTCACCGCCGTTCACGTCCCGGGACATACGCCGGACCATCACGCTCTGATCGACGAGGCCGACGACTACGCGATCCTGGGCGACGCCGTCTTCGGGTCCGACGCCCGCGGACTGCCGGAGGGTCACTTCGTCCTCCCGACGGCCTTCTTCTCCGAGGACCTCGCCGCGGCCGACGAGAACCTCGAGCGACTCCTCGAGTACGAGTTCGAAGCCGGACTCGTCTTCCACGGCTCGTCCGTGCGTTCGGACGCGCGGGACAAACTCAAGGCGTTTGTCGACTTCGCCGGGAAGCCGTAGCCGCTCGGCAACGGACCGTCGAATGTCCGGTAACGCTTCTGTAGGATATCGTACTACGAGGAAATGTATATTATACGGAAACGTTAAAGAGGGACTGGCTCTCTATGCAATGTATATCCATGGCAAATGGTAACCGGGGATACGCCCATAGACGACGATTTTTGAAGATGGCCGCCGGTGGAACGACGGCAGGGGTGCTGGCGGGGTGTTCGGCGCTTATCGGTGGCGACAGCGACAACATCACGATTGCGGGACTCCAGCCCTACAGCGGTCCGTTCGCACTGTACGGGGAGGCACATACGGCGGGTGTCGAGTTCGCGATCGACGAGATCAACGATGACGGCGGACTGCTCGAACGGGACCTCGAACACGACGCGGTCGATACGGAGTCCAATCCCTCCGAGGCGAACACGGCGCTGACCGGGCTCGCAGACGAGGGCGCGGTCGCCGCAGTGGGGCCCGTCTCGAGCGACGTCGGCGTCGCCGTCTCCCAGACCGCCGAGAGCGAGGAGATACCGCTGTTCTTGCACGCGGCCGGTGACGTCGAAATCCTCTCTCACGATTCGAACTACACGTTCAGGACGGGGCTGCCTCCGGCCCCCGCGTTCATCCAGGGACAGGAGGGGCTGGTCGAAGAGCGCGGGTTCGAGAATATCGGGGCGATAACGGCCGATTACGCGTGGGGGATCGCCGCCGAACAGGCCCTCGAAGAGAGCTTTCCCGACGCCGAGATGGCACAGGCACCCCAGGGTGAGAGTGACTTCTTCCCGTATCTCACCGATATGTCCGACGACATCGATCTGTTGATCGGATCGGGTCATCCGCCGGGCCTCAACGACATGTTCTCGGATCTGATGGACACCGACAATCTCGATCCGGAACTGTTCACCGCAGCCGTCTCGCCCCCCGAATCGAACTACGGAGCGCTCGGCGAGGACGTCGCCAACGGATTCACCTTCGGTCACCTGCCCGATGTCTACTCCGACGAGTATCAGGAACTGGCTGAGGAGTTCTACGACGAGACCGACGAGTACTTCGGTCCGACCCAGGCGCTGGGATACGTCGTCGTCCAACTAATCGCGGAAGCCATCGAGCAAGAAGAGAGCGACGACCCGACCGACATCGCGAACGCGATGAGCGATCTCGAGGTCGATACGATCTTCGCCGAACCGATTCAATACACCGACTGGGGCGAACTCGATCAGTTCTCGCTCATCTGGAGTGGATTCGAACTCGAGGCGCCCGACTACTATCCCGACGGCGATTTCGACCTCCACGAGGAGTTCCGAACCGAACCGATGGACGCCGTTGATCCGGACGACTACAGCTGAGACGGTTCGAATGGAGTTCGACGAATCCAACTTTTGACATCGTTCGACGACCGGTTCTTCCGGTCCGTAACGGTACTAAGTCGCCCGCGAGTAACCAGAATATATAATAGTCTCCTAGCGAGCTATATGGTAGAGTATGGTTAGATTGTCACACGTGAATATGGCCCACATGAGTGGACTGTCCGCGTCGGTCGATTCCACCCATTCTCGACCGACGGGCGGTCGGTCGCTTCGGAGGGAGGGGACCGACAGATGATAACGGAGGTAGCGACACGAGTGGCAGAACTCCTGATCGACGGTATCGCGCAGGGAGTCGTTCTCGCACTGCTCGGGATCGGCATTACCATCGTCTTCGGACTCGGTGGTGTTTTGAACCTCGCGATCGGCGTCTTCGCGGTACTCGCGGTCATCACTGCCGTGGCTATCCTCGGGATCGTTCCGAGTACCCCAGTCGCACTCGTCGCCGGGATTGCCATCGCCGCTGCCGTCGGACTGGCGATCGACAAGTCGGCACTCTCGCTGGTCTACAAATCAGAGGGTGAGGAGCGAATCCTGCTCGGAATCTTCGTCACGCTGGGGATCGCGATCTTCCTCGACGGACTGCTCGTCAACTACTATCCCTCAAGTTACTCCCTCTCGAGCGGGGTCCCGTCGATGACGATTATGGGCGTTCAGATCCGGGGATCGTCGATCGCGGTGATCGCTATCACGCTCGTGATATTCTCGATCCTCTACTACTTCTTCAGTCGGACGTACCTCGGGACTGCGACCCGAACCGTCATGCAGGACGAGACGGGTGCGATCCTCTGCGGGATCAGTCCTCGTCGGATGCGAACGTTTGTGTTCGTCCTCAGCGCGGTTATCGCTGGGATCGCCGGGATCCTCTATAGTTTCTCGGCGACCGTCAGCGTGGCGGACGGGTTCGAACTCACGATCTTGGCACTCATCGTCTCGATCGTCGGCGGTGTCACGAGCATCGTCGGTGCGGTCTTCGCCGGGATCGCGATCGGCGTGATTGTTACGTTTACAAGCGCGTATATCGGCGCGTACGTCGCCGAAGTCGTCCTGTTCGCGATCGCGATTATCGTTCTCATCGCACGACCGGAGGAGGTAGCATGACCGAGACGCGATCGACTGGGAGTCTGAACCCGATCACAACCTGGGATCGGGCCAAGATCCTGCTGGCAGTCGCGTTTCTCGCACTGATGCCGCCGTTGCTGTTCGATTACGCAGTTATCGCCCGATTGTTCGTCCTGATACTCGTCTTCTCGATACTGGCGCTGGCGCTCAACATCGTCTTCGGACACACGGACCAGTTGTTCCTCTTCGTCGGCGCGTTGACAGGGCTCGGTGCCTACTCGACGGCCTTGACGGCCGAGTGGCTCGGCGTCTCGCCGTGGCTGACAATCGTTCCGGGCGCGATCTTCGTCGGGCTGATCGGCCTCGTCGTCTGTTACGTTGCGGCGAGACGTCGATTCACCGTGATCTTGATCTCCATTCTCACGCTGGCGCTACAGTTCGCCATCATTGAAGTGTTTACCGGCGCGCGCGGGATCACCGGCGGCAGCACCGGCTTCCCGTTCAGCGGACTGGGCCTCGAGTCCGTCCAGAACGCGCTGGGCCTTCACGAAAACTACGTGCTGTACTACGGGCTGTTGGCCCTACTGACGGGGCTGTTGCTGTTCTACCAGTGGCTTCGCACGTCGAAGTACGGTGTCGCCTTCGACGCGATCCGACAGGACGAGATTGCCGCCGAGGCGATCGGTATTGACGTCGTCCGATACAAGTCGATCGCCGGCTTCGTCAGCGCCTTCATCATCGGATTCGTCGGCCCGCTGTACGCCCAGCTCGAGGGGATCATCTTCCCGGGGCTGTTCGCGTTCACCTCGATCGACGTCCTCGTGTTGATCATCCTCATCATCGGCGGTCTCCGAACGACGCTCGGCCCGGTCGTCGGTGCCTGCGCCGTGATCATGATCAACGAGGAACTACAGCGCTACCCGCAGTGGCGAACCGTCCTGTTCGGGTTCTTGCTCATCGTGATGTTCCTCTACTTCCGGCAGGGGCTCGTCCCGTACGTGGACAAGATCGAACGCGAGCGCTTCGGAATCCGAGATCGGTTCGCGGACTAGATCGGTGACCGCCGAGACGCGGGTCGGCTCGCGTCTCGAGCGAATCTATGAGACGACCGACACTGTTACTAGCCAACAGAGCCCAAACGATTTATACCAGTACGAGAGAATAGCCCAGTATGCTACGCGGGATGAACGTGACGAAGACGTTTGGGGGGTTGACGGCCGTCGACGACGTCAGCTTCGAGATCGAACGGGGGGAGATCGTCGGACTGATCGGCCCGAACGGGGCGGGGAAGACGACGCTGTTCAACGCGATCACCGCGGTTCACCCGCCCGACGAGGGGTCGATCGTCTTCAACGGGACGGAGCTAACCGGCCTCAAACCCCACGAGATCGCACAGGAAGGGATCGCCAGAACGTTCCAGACGGCACGGACGTTCAACGAGTCGTCCGTCCTCGAGAACGTCGCCGTCGGAGCGATCTTCGGGAACGGTGAATCGATTGAGACGGCCGAAACGCGGGCGCGCGACTGTCTCGAATTCGTCGGGTTGGGGGAGTACGAGACTGAGGCGGTCGGCAGTCTCAACCTCGTCGATCGAAAGCTGCTGGAACTCGCCCGAGCGCTGGCGTCCGATCCGGATCTCATTCTCGTCGACGAGATCGGCAGCGGTCTCTCGCCGGCAGAACTCGAGGAGTTGACCGAGCGGCTGAAGCGGGCTCGTAAAGAGCGGGACGTCTCGATCATCTGGATCGAACACATCATGGAAGCGATCATGGGATCGACCGACCGGATCATCGTACTCAATCAGGGGGAGAAGATCGCCGACGGGACGCCCGAAGAGGTTCAGCAGAACAAAGCGGTGGCCGAAGCATACCTCGGAGGTGTCGAGGTATGAGCCTCCTCGACGTCGACGATATCGACGTCGCGTACGGCGACCTCCAGATCCTCTGGGACGTCTCGTTGCGAATCGAGGAAGACGAGTCAGTCATCGCACTGGTCGGCCCGAACGGCGTCGGGAAGACGACGCTGCTGAAGACGCTCTCCGGACTCCTCGAGCCGACGTCCGGGTCGATCGAGATCCTCGGCAACGATATCTCGCAGCTCTCCGCCGAAGAGATCGTCGAGCACGGCTTCGTCCACATCTCCGAGGAGCGGAACCTGTTCGGAGACATGTCCGTCTATCAGAACCTCCGTATGGGATCGTACACGCAACGCGACTCGTTCGACGACACGCTCGAGGAGGTGTACGGGATGTTCCCAGTCCTCGAAGAGCGCCGCGATCAGAAGGCCGGGACGCTCAGCGGCGGCGAACAGCAGATGCTCGCGATCGGTCGCGGACTGATGGCACAGCCGAAACTGCTCGCGTTGGACGAACCTTCCGGCGCACTCGCCCCACAGCTCGCCGAACGCGTCTTCGAGAAGATCGAGGAGATCAGCGACGACGTCCCCGTCTTACTGGTCGAACAGCACGTCGACAGGGCGCTCGAGATCGCCGACCGAGCGTATCTGCTCGAGAACGGTCGGATCGTCACGTCCGGAACCGGCGACGAACTCCTCGAGAGCGATCACGTGATGGACGCGTACCTCCGCGGGTAACGAATCGAAACCGTCGTCCGGTCGTCCGTCTCCGCGCACGGCTCCGTCACGGGGAAAACGCTTTCACCCCGTTCGAACAATACCATTGGTATGTCAGTGAGTGATTTGTTCGACCCCCGCGCGATCGCGGTCGTTGGAGCCTCCGATACGCCGGGAAAGATCGGCTACGAAGCCGTGCAGAACGCAATCGAGTTCGGCGGGCCGGTGTACCCCGTCAATCCGTCGGCGTCGGGGAGCATCTTCGGGCGGGAGTTCGTTTCCTCCGTGACCGAGATCGACGGCGATGTCGACCTAGCGCTCGTTTGCGTTCCGGCGCCGATCGTACCGGACGTCATCGAGGAGTGTGGCGAGGCGGATATCGGCGGCGCGGTCATCTTCGCCGGCGGCTTCGGCGAGGCCGGTCCAGAGGGCCGAGAACTCCAGGACCGACTCGTCGAAGCCGCCACAGAGGGAGACGTCCACCTGCTCGGGCCGAACACCAGCGGCTTTCTGGTTCCCGAGGAGAACCTGTACGCGACGTTCGCGACGGATATCGACAGCATCCCCGCCGGAAACGTCGCGGTCGTAGCCCAGAGCGGCGGGCTCGCCTACGCGATCGCCTTTCAGGCGGAGAACGAGGGCGTCGGCGTCTCCGCAATGGTCGGCCTCGGAAACCGAGCCAATGTCGGCTTCGAGGAAGCGATCGAGTACTTCGACACCGACCCGAAGACGGACGCGATCGTCCTCCACGTCGAGGGGACCGACGACGGCCGCGGCCTCCTCGAGACCTGCCGACGAGTCGAGACGCCGATCGCCGCCTACAACGTCGGTGAGCAGGACGTCGGCGACTTCGCGGAGTCCCACACGGGCGCTCTGACCGGGCAGTACGAACTGTACGAGGCCGGGTTCGCCCAGTACGGCGTCCCGACGGTTCGCTCGTCGACCGAACTCTTGGACGCGGGCACGGCGCTCGCGACCTGTCCGCGGCCGGACGGGCCGAACGTCGGCGTCGTCACCGCCCAGGCGGGACCGGGGATCGCGATCACGGACCGGCTCAAGGCGGCTGGCGCGACCCTCCCCTCGCTCACTGAGGAGACCCAGGACGTCGTCGAAGAGATCCTTCCGGGGATCACGTTTTCGGCGAACCCGGTCGACACCGGTCGCCCGATGCCGGAGTTCGGCGACGTCGTCGCCGCCGTCGCTCGAGACGACAACGTCGATATCGTGCTGGTCTACGAACTCTACGAGGGTGGACTGGGGTATCCGACCGACGCGCTTGCGGAGGTCGTCGATGAGGTCGGAAAACCGATCGTCTTCGCCACCGGCGGTTCCGCGGACGTCATCGCCGGGGAACTCGCCGAACTCGAGGCCCTGGGCGTTCCGACGTTCAAGGCGCCCGAACGCGGTGCGGACGCCGTTAGCGCGCTCGTCCAGTACGCCCGACGCAACAGCGAACCGGAAGCGGCCGTCGCAGAGGAGGTGAGCGCCGATGACTGAGCAGCTCACACGGATCCAGACGGTACTCGAGGAGGAGCGAACGACGATGACCGAAGCCGAGGCGAAGGAGTTGCTCGACGAGCAGGGGCTGTCGGTGCCGACCGGCGAGATCGTTCACTCGCTCGACGCCGCCGTCGACGCGGCCGACGAGATCGGGTACCCGGTCGTCGCGAAGGTCGCGTCACCGTTGGTCCAGCACAAAAGCGAGTGGGGCAACGGCGTCGGCGTGAACGTAAACCTCGAGGAGGCAGATGCGGTTCGGACGGCAGCCGAACGGATCTTCGAGGCCGCACAGCGACAGGGAATCGACGTCGCGGTACTTGTCGAGGAGGCGGTCGACCTCGAGGCGGGGCTCGAGGTGATCGTCGGCGGCACGCGCGATCCGTCGTTCGGACCGACCGTCCTCGTCGGGCTGGGCGGAATTACGGTCGAAGTCCTCGAAGATACGAGCCACCGACTCGCTCCGATCTCGACGGCCGAAGCGGTCGCGATGACCCGAGAACTCGAGGCGTCGCCGTTGTTCGACGGCTACCGCGGCTCGCCAGCGGTCGACCGAGAGGCCGTCGCCGAGGCGATCGTCACCGTCGGCGAGTTGCTCGAGACGCACGAGGAGATCCGCGAGATCGAGATCAACCCGCTGCTGGCGCGGTCGGATCGGGCGGTCGCCCTCGACGCGCTCATCTCGCTCGAGCGCAACGACTGATTTTCATCGCTGGCTCGTCACGGCAACACTTCGTCGTCTGCACTCGACGCCGGTGACGGACACAAAAAGTGAACGGCGGACCTCGTACTCGAGGAACCGGTCCGTTAGTCGTCCTTCTGGCTCTTCTGGACGTCGACGTCCTCGAAGGCGAGGTCGCGTTCGGTGACCTCGACGGTCATCGAGCCGACGTCTTCGATCTCGGCGTCGATGGTGTCGCCACCCTCGATCGCGCTGACGCCCTCCGGCGTCCCGGTGGTGATGACGTCGCCGGCTTCGATGGTCGCGCCGATGGAGGCGTACTCGACGATGTCGGCACAGCTGTAGATCATGCCGCCCGTGTTCTGTTGCTGGCGGGTCTCGCCGTTGAGTTGGAGTTCCATCTCGAGGTCGTGTGGGTCGTCGAACTCGTCGGGCGTCGTGACACACGGACCGATGACGGTGAACGTATCGTAGGACTTCCGGTTCGATCGGTCCTGATCGCCGCGGACCGAGACGTCTAGCAGGATCGTGTAGCCGAGAATCGCGTCCCAGACATCGTCGGCGTCGATGTCCTTGACGTCCTCGCCCATGACGAAGCCGAGTTCGATCTCGTGGTCGACGCGGCGATCGTTGAAGGGGAGTTCGATACCGTCTTCCGGGCCGACGACGCTCGAGGGCGCCTTGAGGAAGTAGCCTTTGTCCTCGATGGTGAACCACTCCTCGGTGACGATGTCCTTGTCCGCGAGGGCTTCCTCGACGTGGTTCTCGTAGTTCAGCGGCGCCGCGATAACTTTGCCGGGGCGGCGGACGGGCGACTCGATAGTGACCTCCTCGCGGTCGTAGTCGGGGTCTTCGCCCTCGTACTCGCTGGCGTCTAAGTCCTTGCGCGCGTACTCTTTGAGGGGGTCGTTCGTCTCCAGGTCGAGTCGGTCGGTGACGTCGACGATACCGTCGTCGGTCAGCAGACCGAGCTTATCGTCGTTGAATCTGACGAATCGCATGGTAGAACCACTGCGATCCGGCCACATAAATCATCCTTTCTCGGATAGCGTCGTTTCGAACGGTCAGTACATTTCGAACCGGACGTGGCGAGCGAGTGAGAGCGGAGAGCCCGAAACGCCCCTGAACGCTCACGACGCCTCGAACGGGGGCTCCAACACACTTATGGTATCGTTCACCGAACATACGTTCATGGCACAACAAGAGCCAGAGGAACTCCTGGAGCTGAGTTCCGATACGCGGAGCATTCTCGAAGAGAACGACCTCCGCCCGCTCTGGGAAGTGGAAGACGACATGGGGAACCTCCTCGACGATCTCGAAGCGGACATCTGGAAGTGGGAAGACATCCAGGCCGCCATCGACGGCATCGAGGAGGACGTCCCGATCGCCGATCTCCCACCGGGCTTCCAGCGGCGGGTCGCGGTTCCGATCAACGCTCAGAACGCGATTTCGAACACCATCTACGTCGGCGTCCAGACGGTCTCGCCGGGGGAGAACGCTCCCGCCCACCGCCACGCCGCCAGCGCCCTTCGGTTCACCATCGACGGCCACGAGGACATGAAGACGGTCGTCGCCGGCGAGGAGTTCCCGATGAAAGACAACGACCTCATCACGACGCCACAGTGGGAGTGGCACGACCACGTCAATGACTCCGACGAGACGGCCGCGTGGCTCGACGTCCTCGACCTCCCGTTGTTCCTCGACACGCTGAACAACACGCACGTCTTCGAGAACCACGAACTCGAGCGCCAGCCGGTCACGAAGACGCAGGGCTACTGGGATTCCCAGTACGGGCGCGGGCGCCCCGACAACGAGGAGAAGGACGGCTCCATTCCCGGTCCGTTCGAGGGCAACAAGGAACCGACCCCGCCGTACCGCTTCGGCTGGGACGAGATGCTGGAGTCGCTCCGCCAGCGCGCCGACAACGACGAACCGGACCCTCACGACGGGTACAGCCTCTCGTACGTCAACCCGGCCACGGCGAAGCCGCCGTTGTTCCCGACCATGTCCTTCCGGGCGCAGTTGCTGAACGACGGCCCGACGGACCCCCACTTCCACAACTCCGTCGAGGTCTACTTCGTCATCGAAGGCGAGGGTACCACCCACGTCGGCGGCAAGGCCTTAGAGTGGGGGCAGTGGGACATCTTCGTCGTACCGCCGGACCAGCCACACCACCACGAACCCGACGACGAGGCGCTCCTGCTGGGCATGACCGATGAGCCGATTCTGCGGTCGATGAACTTCTACGCCGAGGCGGCGGTCGACGAATAGATCGATCGGCTTCCCACTTCCTTGTGCAGGCGGTTCGTCAGTACTACAGCCGCGGCTCGAGGTGTCGCTGAATGGGCAATGCTCTTATGGACCGTCGCCGTAGAATTCCCGTATGGCCGAGTTCGAGAACCCGTACGTCGACGAGGACCCGTTCGTCCAAGCACACTTCGACTGTCTGGACTGCGGCGGGAAGCTCTGGGAGTACGCCATCCAGCGACAGATGGTCTGTGAGGACTGTCTCGGGGTCTTCTCGTCGGAGCAAGTGTTCGACGCCAACGTCGAACAGCCTGCAGACTGAGACGTCGATCGACGACACGGATCGTGGTTCGCGTCTTCTTACGGTGGGATTTCGGTGGCAGCGTCGATTACAGGAACCGATCGGTCCGCTCGAGGTCGTAGCCGTCGACGATCGAGTCGAACGCCTTGTCGATCGACTCGACCGACCAGCCGTCCTCGGCAACGCCGGTCCGGACTTGGCGGGGCTCCGAGAGGATGCCGATCTCGTCGCCTGCAGCCGTTACCGTGACGCCCGTGACGTCCGCGGATTCCTCGGACAGCAGGTACGCTGCAGCGGGCGCGACGTCCTCGGGTGGCATCTCCTCGCGCGTGTACGGCCGGTGTTCTTCCGGGATCGAGTCGGTCATCCGCGTGTAGCCGTTCGGCACGAGCGCGTTGACCCGAACGTCCTGTCGGTACAGTTCCGTCGAGGCAGCGCGGACGAATCCGAGAACGCCCGCGTTCGCGCTCGCATATGCGAGCTGGCCGACGTTACCGAGCGCGCCCCTCGAACTCACCGCCAGAAACGATCGATCGGCGGGCGGATCATCCGCGGAGCGCCAGTGCCGGACGGCGCTTCGCAACAGCGTGAAGTTACTCCGCAGGTGCGTCCGGACGACGGCGTCCCAGTCCTCGTCCGACAACGACCAGGACATCCCGTCGCGCAAGATTCCCGCGAAGTTCGCGACCCCGTCCAGTCGATCGAACGCCTCGAGGGCCGTCTCGATCGCCTCGTCGGCGTCGTCCGCATCCGAAGCGTCGCCGAAGTGGGCGACCGCCGAGGCGCCGTCGATTTCGGCGTCGATCTCCCGGGCGACCTCGCGGGCCGGGCCCGGATCGGAGCCGGTGCCGTCGACGTCGGTTCCCAGATCGGAGATGACGACGTTCGCGCCCCCGCGGGCGAGTTCCTTCGCGGTGACCGCTCCGAGGCCGTTCCCACCGCCGACGACGAGATACGCCGGGGCCGTCATGCAGCCCCCTCGTCGGTGATCGGACGATTCGCGACCGGTCGTGTAGCCGGTACTGCTCCCTCGATGATCCGGTGGGGAATCGATACGATCGAGCGGCAACTCGTGGCCGTGAGACGGACCATACCTGCAGTACGAACGCATCGCTAATCATGATTTGGACGGGAGGCTCGTCCACAGCCACGGCCCGCGCTGTCGAGATGTGTCGGTAGCGGTGTCGGGACGAGTACGATTCACGATCAGTCATCGTTGACGAATGGGATGGATTTACATGGACCTGCGATCAACTACGCGTATGGTACTCGAGACGGACATCGAAGACGTCGCAGCGCAGCGAGACGACCTCCCGACCGCCGGCGACGCGTACGATACGGACGAAGAAATTCCAGTTACCGACCTGTTCGCCGAGTCGTTCATCCAGGAACGAACCGAGTTCGACTCCTTCGACGAGATGGTCGCAGCGAGTCCCAGCGATGCAGACACCACTGACGAGCTCGAGACGGTTCCCCACGGCGTTTGGGACGAGTTCGTCGCCGAGACGACCGCCTTCGAAGACGAGCAGTCGTTCGTGATGGCCGCTCGCGACCACTGGGTCGCTACAAAGTTGGACTTGAACTGATCTGTCGCTCGTTTCTCCGCAGACACCGTCCGCGTAGTCGAATCGCTGCGCGCTGTGACGTCACTCTCTCCAGTGGCGTCTCGAGGGAGAGCCAAGCGGCAAGCCACGGGATATACCGAGAAAAGCGGACCGAAAACGAGACGGATCGACCGGCCGAGGGTCGGGGCCAGGGTTCAGTAGTTCCCGGTCGAGACGATCGGTGGCGCACCGTGAGGGCCGTACGGTGCGTCGTCGAGCCACTCGCCGGCAGTCTCGAAGTAGTCGGCCATCTCGGCGGCCGCCTCCTTTCGGAGTACCGTCACCGGATCGTCGCCCTGGAGATACTCGAGCGCCTGCCCGGCCGCGTTGAGGTTGTATTCGGCTGCCTTCTCGCGTCGCGCCGCGTACAGCTCTACTTCGTCACGGGCGACCGCGTTCGTTCGGGCACTGAGTGCCACAGCGATCGCGGACGCCGCCTCGTCCGCGTCGGCGATACCGGAGTTCATCCCGCGGGCACCGAACGGTGCCAGCAGGTGGGCCGCCTCGCCGGCGAGCATCACGCGACGGTGCTCGTCGACGAATGTGTCCGCCATCACCTGAAGGAAGTAGTAACTCGAGACCCACTTCAGCTTGTCCACGTACTCTTCGCCCATGACGTCGCGGACGAATTCCCGCATCTGCTCGTCGTTGCTGAGTTCCTCGGGATCGTCGCCTTCGATACACTGGATGTCGAGTCGCCAGCCGCCGGTGAACGGAACGAGCAACACGTTCCGACCGTCGGCCTCCGGCGCGTCGTAGTGAAACATCCGCTCGAGGCCCGGATGGCCGTCCTCGATCTCCTCGTCCTCGACATCGGCGATGATGAAGGCGTTCTCGGACTGGTCGCCCTCGAAGTTCGCGCCGATCTCCTTGCGAACGGTAGAGCCACCGCCGTCGGAACCGACCAGGTACTCGGCGTCCCACTCGCGGCCGTCGGCGGTCACGACGTGGACGCCGTCGGTCGACGTCTCAACGGTCTCGACTTCGGCTTCCCAGTGGATATCGACGCCGATGTCCTGCAGCGCGCCGTGCATGTACTGCTCGGTGACGACCTGCGGGACGCTGGTGAAGTGGGGGATGTCCCCGGAGCCGCCGGGTGAATCGTAGGTCCGGCTGAACACTTCCTTCCCGCGGTACAGCGTGCGCCGCGTCGGCCAGACGAGCCCCTCCTCGACGAGGTCGGCTCCCAGCCCCGGATGGATTTTCTCGAGCGTCCGAAGCGTCGATCCGTGGACGTAGATGGCTCGGCTCCCGGATCGATCTCGATCTTCCGGTTCGGCCTCGAGGATCTCGGCCTCGATTCCCCGTGCGTGCAACGCGAGTGCTGCCGTCATACCGACTGGCCCGGCACCAGCGACCAGTACCGGCGCGTCGTTCGTATCACCGCTCATGTTGAAGAGTGACGTAATACGGTGTCATAGTAGTTGTGGTCGTCCACTGCGACCCAGTTTGGATGTGACTACTCTCGAGATTAGTGCGTATTAGTATTACACCGAACGAAATATGCGTTCGTCGGCTACTCACACCGGATTCGTAACCGGGAACGACGGGATCTGGTCCGCGTCACGATCACCAGAAGACCGAATCGGCGGGAATCAGCGGTTCAAAACGGGTATTCGCGCTGTTCGTGCATGACCGACGTCCACTTCGTTCGGGTGAACTTCCGAAGGATCGCGTCGGCGTTGTACCGGCCCATTCCGGATTCTTTGACCCCGCCGAAGGGGATGTGTGGCTCGTCGTTGATCGGCTGATCGTTGATGTGGATCATGCCCGTCTCGATCTCGTCGGCGATCCGTCGCGCGCGTCCGAGGTCATCCGAGTGGACCGATCCGGACAGCCCCATCCGGGTATCGTTCGCGATCTCGATCGCCTCCTCGTCGCTCGAGAACGGAATCACCGGCGCGACCGGACCGAAGTGCTCGTTACACGCGGCCGCCATCTCGTTCGTGACGTCCGAGAGGATTGTCGGCTCGACAACCAGCCCGTCGTGATCGCCGCCGGTTTCGAGGGTCGCGCCGGCGTCGACGGTCTCCTCGATGAAGGAGACGATCTTGTCCCGCTGGGACTCGTTGATCACGGGGCCGACGATAGTTTCCTCTTCTTTCGGATCACCCGTCGGAAGGCTCTCGGCGCGCTCGGTCATCACCTCGACGTACTCGTCGTAGACGTCCTCGTGGACGAGGTGGCGGTTGATCGAAATGCAGACCTGCCCCGAGTGGACAAAGCTGCCGAACGCGGCGGCGTCGGCGGCGTACTCGACGTCCGCGTCGTCGGTGACGATGTGGACGTTGTTTCCGCCGAGTTCCAGTGCGGGTTCGGTCAACTGTTCGGCCGCGCGCTTGGCGACGCGTTTGCCGATCTCCGTCGAGCCGGTAAAGGACATCACTTCGGGCACCGGGTGACCGGAGAAGTGATCGCCGATCTCCTCGTCGTCGCCGGCGACAACGTTGAGCACGCCCGGTGGGAGGCCGGCTTCCTCGAAGATGGCCGCGAGCGCGAGTCCGCCCGTGATCGGCGTGTCGGGAGCCGGTTTCAGGACGACGCTGTTACCGAGTGCGATCGCCGGCGCGACCGCGCGCATCGAGAGGTTGAACGGGAAGTTCCACGGTGTGATGACGCCGACGACGCCGACGGGGTCGCGTTCGACGATGTTCTCCTTGCCCGGGATGATCGACTTCTCGTGGCTGCCGCCGTCTCGGAACGGGAAACTCGCTGCGACGTTCATGATCCCCTCGGCGATGTGCAGTTCCGTCTCGGCTTTCAGATGCGTTCCGCCGACCTCCCGAACGATCAGGTCGACGAGTTCGTCGTGGTGGTCGTGAATCAGGGAAATCGACTGGGCGACGATGTCGGCCCGTTCCTGTGGTGGGACCTTCGCCCACTCGGTCTGTGCCTGCGCTGCGGTTTCGTACGCTTCGTCGACCACCTCCGTCCCGACCGACGGAACTTCGGTGAACGCTTCCTGCGTCGCCGGAT
Organism: Natronorubrum halobium; assembly: GCF_051351675.1. Classification (NCBI taxonomy): domain Archaea; kingdom Methanobacteriati; phylum Methanobacteriota; class Halobacteria; order Halobacteriales; family Natrialbaceae; genus Natronorubrum; species Natronorubrum halobium. Next base: position 556,339 of record NZ_CP195596.1, on the reverse strand, counting down.
CGACGACCTCGAGCGTCCCCGCGTCCGACGGCGACGTCCACTCGCCGCCGACGTACAGTCCCCACTCCGCGTCCGGTGCTAGCTCTGGCGTGTTACGCTCAGACATACCACTTCGAGTATTCTGGGCGTACTATTATAACTCTGCCCCACTATTCTCGGTCGCCGACGGCTGAACAGTGTGACCGCGTTTTTACGGAGCCTCGTCACGATGGCTGAGCGGTATCGGTTCGGTTTCCCGTCGGACGAACGAAGGTGACTGCGAGACGTACACACGCACGCAACCGTTTCCTCACAGCGAACGAGTTCGCAACAGTCGGATCGGGTTGCATCGCGTCCCTTCTGCAAGCGTGCTTTCGAGCGGTCGCGCCCAGACCCGGGACGCCGTACTCTCAGTAATACCGTATTGGCGATCACCGACGACCGAACCCTCTATACGCTCGAGTGCGTATACTCGCCCGAACCATGAGCGATAGCTTTCGCATCGGACTGATCGTACCGAGTTCGAACGTCACCATGGAGACGGAGATCCCGGCGATGTTACACTCGCGTCCGGATCACCTCGGCGAGGACTTCACCTTCCACTCGAGTCGAATGCGGATGCAAAGCGTCACGCAGGAGGAACTCGAGCGCATGGACGAGCAATCCGAACACTGCGCGACCTTGCTGTCGGACGCGCGGTGTGACGTCCTCGCGTACGCGTGTCTCATCGGCATCATGGCCCAAGGGCCGGGCTACCACGAGGAAAGCGAGTCCACGCTCCACCGACGGACCGTCGAGAACGACGCCGACGCGCCCGTCGTGACGAGTGCCGGTGCGCTCGTCCGCTCGCTCGAGCGTCTCGAGGCCGAGAACGTCACGTTGATCGCTCCGTATATGGAAGACCTCACCCGGACCGTGATCGACTACTTCGAGAGCGCCGGCGTCGACGTCGTCGATTACGAGACCCTCGAGTGTCCGGACAACCTCGAGGTAGCTCGCCTCGATCAGCGGAATCTGATCGACATCGCCGACGACCTCGACACCGACAGCGCCGACGCGCTGGTCCTCTCGTCGTGCGTCCAGATGCCGTCGCTGGTTTCGATACAGGCTGCGGAGGACAGGTTCGGTCTGCCGGTGTTCTCGGCGGCGACCGCGACGACTTACGAAGTCCTCGACCATCTCGGGCTCAGCACGCGGGTCCCCGGAGCGGGACGGCTCCTCGCCGGCGGCCTCAACTAAGAAACTGAGCCACGTCGAATCGATACCGCGTCTTCCGCCGGAACCGCAGAACCTTTCGACCCGATTCCGGCACCGTAACCGCCCCTTGCTCGTCGAGTAATCGCGTACTGGCTCTTGCGAACGCGGTTTCACGACACCGGTCGCGGCGTTGCCTGCGGTCTGTTTTCGGAGTAGTATACAATGACTCGTATAACAGTCAATTTCCATTACAACACCTGATAGTGGCAGGTTTTGAATTACACTACCCACTAATTAGAATATTAAACGAAAGATTGTAATGGTTACTGGATAAAGGGCTCAGTATCTAACGGATAATCGGTATCAGTTCCGCATACGTCCACTATTTACAGCCATACGAATGTAAGTAGTAGGCCACTGCTGGCCGACTTGACGGCCGGTAGACGGTCTAATGGCTGCTGGAATCGACATTTCAGATCTCGCCGTCCCGACGGGGATACGGAACCGATTCGAGAGCAGTTCCCGACCGAGTCCGGATACGCGCCGGTCGGCGTTCGGAGGGAGAGTACTGGCAGGGGTATTTGATATGTCCAAAAGCATATTGCGACCGGCGCGAGTACGGAGAGGTATGAGTTCGGACGACGAACCGCGACGGATTCAGTCCGCCGACAGAGTCTGTGACATCCTCGAGTGCGTCCGCGAAACCGGACGAACCACGGTTTCGGAGGTGTCAGACGCCATCGGCGTGACGCCGGGGACGGCTCACACCTATCTCGCGACGCTCGAGTCGCGCGGGTTCGTCGAGAAAACTGACGGGGAGTATCGTCTCGGGTTGGAACTGCTCCCCTACGGCGAACACGTCCGACTCCGGAACGACCTCTATCGAGCGGCCATGGAGGAGGTCCATCGCCTGGCACACGACATCGACGCCTGCGCACACCTGATGACGGAGTACGAAGGACAACTGCTCGTGTTACACGAGGTCTTCGGCGAAAACGCGATTGGGATGGACTTCCATCCACAGAAACGAGAGCGGCCGCAGACTTATTTACACTGCACCGCCGCGGGAAAAGCGATTCTCGCACAGCTCCCCGACTATCGGGTCGCACAGATCATCGAGGAACACGGCCTCGTCTCCTATACGCCTTCGACGATCACCGACGAAACCGAACTCGTCGACGAACTCGAGACCGTCCGAGAGCGCGGGTTCGCACTGAACGATCAGGAACAGATGCAGGGTATCCGCGCGGTCGGCGCACCGATCTACTACGGGGGCGACCGCGTACTCGGGGCGGTCAGCGTCTCCGGATCGGCGAGCGCCTGGAACGGCGACAGATTCCGCGACCGGCTCCCGGAGGCGGTCATGCGAGCCGCCAACGCCATCGAAGTCAACGTTCACTCGGCGCTCTCAGAGACGGATCAGTTCTAGTTCGATAGTCCTCGAGGCGACTCGTCGCGACTCGAGACAGAAGCACGTTCGCGGGAGCGCGCTCGATTCTCGATCGTCTCGGTTTGATATCCACAAATCGAACGCGAAAGGCCCCCAAGCGCCTATAATTAGATTCTGGAAGCAGCGAGCGGTGCCCCGACGAGCAGCGGTATATGAATCGCCGTGTGTGGTACGTTCATGCTGGAATCAGACGAGCGCCAGCCGAGACAGGAGACGTTAGATCAGTACTACGTCATCGACGGCGACTGCCACTACATGGAGTCGTTCCACGACGTCGCCGAGTACATGGAAGAGCCCTGGAAGACGAAGTTCGAGGGCAGCAACTTCGACGAGAAAGGGGCCAAGCAGAACCTGAGTTCCTTTTTCCCCTTCTCGACCGGCGACCGCCAGGCCCACGGGAAGGTCACCCGCGAACACTCCTCGTACCCCGACGCGCCCGAGACACCGGAGCGCATTCGAGAGGGGATGGAGTCGATCGGCGTCGACGAGACGCTGCTGATCTCGCATCTCATCCTCGCCGGCGCGGGGACGACCGCCGACGACGACCGTCAGAGCGCCTTCGCGAAGGCGTATGTCGAGTACATGCTCGAGGAAGTCCTCGACCCCGACGACGGCGTCCATGGACTCGCCCCAGTTCCCTACGGTGACCTCGAGGCCTCGCTCGAGATCCTCGATCGCATCGAGGACGAAGACGCGTACGCCGGCGTCTGTTTCGTCACCGCCGGCGCGACGCCGCCGCTGGGCAACCGCAAGTACGATCCGCTCTACGAGCGCTGCGAGGAGCTGGGACTCCCGGCGGTCTTCCACACCGGCGGCGCCGGCCTCGACGAGTACGTCCGCGCGGGCTACCAGGAGATGATCGAGACGCACACGCTGGGCTTCCTCGAGTCGAACATGTCCCAGATCGTCAGCCTCGTCTGTCAGGGCGTTCCCGAGAAGTTCCCCGACCTGGATATCGTCTTCATGGAGTCGGGGGTCACCTACCTCCCTGGCCTGATGACGCGTCTCGACGAAGAGTACCTCAAGCGACCCGAGGAGGCCCCACTGCTCGAGAAGAAACCCGGCGAGTATATTTCCGACTTCTACTACGGCACCCAGCCGCTGGAGGTGTCGGCCGAACCGAGCTACCTCGAGGACTGCTTCGAGATGATCGGGACGGACAGTCTGATGTACGCCTCGGACTACCCTCACTGGGATTACGACCGGCCGACGACGGTCACCGATCTCCCCTTCCTCTCGGAAGACGAGAAGAAACAGATCCTCTCGGAGAACGCGAAGGAGGTGTTCGGCCTGTGAGTACCGCGGAGTTGGTCGAGGTGAAAGCCGACGCCGAGTTCGCAGACGGCGATCGCGAACTCGTCGAGATCGACGGCGTTCAGGTCGGCGTACTCCGAGTCGACGGCGAGTACTACGCGGTCCGGAACCGATGTCTCCACGACTGTGGCCCGGTCGCCGAGGGTGCAGTCGGCAAGAAACTTGTCGGCGAGTTCGTCGAACCCGGGAAACGCGTCGAGAAGGACTACGCCGACGACGAGCCGATCATCTCCTGTCCGTGGCACGGCTGGTCGTACGACCTTGAGTCGGGCGAGCAACTGGCCGACGACGACATCGTCCTCCCGACGTATGACGTCGTCGTCGAGGGCGGCATCGTCTACGTGGACGGACAGCGGTCCTGAACCTCGAGCGGCTGATCGACAGCGCTGTTTTCGGTCGTTCGGACACCGACGCGAGGGTTTGGGTACTCGAGTGGGGTGAGCGACGAGCGACTCGGGACCGCAGCCTCAGAGGAGTCCCGCGTACGCAGCGGCGTGGACCAGGACTGCGGAGACGGGGATGAGGAGCGCGGTTCGGAGGACCAACAGGACGAACAGATCGCGGAACCGCATCGGGATGTCGTCGAACATGTCGACCATCATCGGGGCCGACGCGGCGAAGAAGATCGCCTGCCCGCTCGTGACGACGACGACGAACACCTGCGTAATGACGTCTGCTTCGACGGCGAACGTCGCGCCGATGAAGTACTCCGCGCCGCCGAGAATAATCCCGATCGCGGCCGTCTGTGGATCCGGAATGCCGAGAATCGTCATGAGCGGGACGAACGGGGCAGCGACGTACTCGAAGAACGCCGTGTTCTGTTCGATCAGGAGAACGGCCATCGCGATCGTCAGGACGGTGCCGACGATCATCCCGGCCAGTTTCGCGCCGTCGATAAAGCCAACGAGCGACGCGCGCGGGATCGAGTCGCCTTCTTTTGCAGTCCGGACGCCTTCGTTGAACGCGAATCGGACGTATTCGCCGACGGTCCCGGTGAACTGCGGTTCCGGATCCGGCGATGCGATGTACTCTTCCGGTATCGTCGAGAGAGGCGGGATGCGGACGAGAATCGCCGCGACGATGAGGGTCGTGATGACGTACAGCAGGATGATGATCGGAAAGAGGTGCAGGAGGTCGAGGACGGCGGTGACTGCCCCGACCGTTCCCAGGTTCGCGGTCGCGAAACAGGTACAGATCGCGAACACCTCGCGTTTGTTGTACCCGCCCCGATCGAAGACGTTCCGAGTGAGGTAGTACCCGATACTAAAGGAGCCGAGCCACGACGCCGCACTGTCGAGGGCCGACCGACCGGGGAGGTTGAATAGCGGGCGCATGATCGGCTGGGCGAGCGTGCCGATGAACTGGAGCCCACCGAGTTCAGCGAGCAGGTTCACGAAGATCGCGCCCAGCGGAATCACGAGTGCGATCGTGATCACGAGCGCCCCCCAGGCGGTCGCGACGACCGGCTCGGTGAATACCCAGTCGGGGCCGTCGCCGAGGAGGATCGCCACTGCGAGGAAGACAGCGATCACTCGAAGCGCCCAGAACAGCTTTGACGTCCGCCAGTAGTCCAATTGGAGCAGCGTCTCCATCCGCTCGCTGACGGTAATCGTTTCGCGGTAATGGAGTTCCGAAACCGTCGTCAGAATTCCGCCCGCGGCAATGAGCGCGAGCGCGAACAGTTCGACGGCGAGCATCGACGCATCTTGAATGAGCGTCATCATGACATCGAGCGGAATCGTCGTCTGGCCCTCCCATTGAACCGGGAAGAGGAAGACGAACCCACCGGTCAGAAACGCGACGATGAACTTGAGCGTGGGCTTCCACCCTCTATCGATGAAATCGACGTCGTCGATCGATTTCTCCTCGGGGGATACTGACTCACCAGATATGTCTTCGTCATCTTCCCAGCTCTGACTACCGAACATAGTTCGCCAGATTGTGCCATGGGTCATAAAAACACCGATCATATGTTCCCAGACATATTACTGTAACAATCATAATATACCTACGGTTTCCGACGGGGACGGTGTATTAATACTGGGGTGGGTGGAAAAATGGCGGTAGTGGAACGCGAGCCACAGAGACGCGATCGAGTTAGCAGAGACCAGTAGTACGAAGCCGTCTCGGAAAATCAGTATCGGGCGGCTGCGCTCACGCAGTTCTCCTCGAGGGGTATCGTCGAAGCCGCCGAAACGCCGGAGAGAACATCAGTTGTTCGCCGTGCTGAGCAACACCGGACAGTCTGACTTCAGGGCGATGTCCTGCGTGACGCTCCCGAAGAGCGCCTTTCCGGTCGGCGACCGTTTTCGCCTGGCGAGGCTGATGACGTCGGCGTCGATTGCCGCAGCTTTTTCCAGAATCGCTCGCGAGGCGTCGCCGCTGGACTGTGCGATTTCGACGGTGAATCCCGCCTCCTCGAGCCGTTCGACGGCCGCCGTGACCGACTTGAGATTCGCGGCGTTCGCCCCGTCGTCGTCCCCCCGAAAGACGTGATAGACGACGACCCGCGTCTGGTCTGCCTCTAAGGGCAACGAAGTTAGCGATTCGACCTGTTCTTTCGCCCGTTCGACGTCCGTATCGATGCTAAGTAGGATCGTTTTCATTGTCATGGTAGTGTCGTATACGGTGGTTCGTGGATCGGTCGACTCAATCGCTTCCCGACACCGTTTCGTATAGTTAACCATTAATTCCCATCGGTATATGCCTTTTTGCTGTGGGTTGTGACGACAGCAGTGGGCAGAATCGAACGATATCCCGAATACTGAGGGCCGAGGTGCGATGATCAGTAGTACGCAATACCGGCCTCGAGTCCGCGACTCGGACGTAGTTTTTTGTGGGATACCGACCCACGAGTAGGTATGACAACTGCTGAAGCGCAGACAACAGCACTCGAGGAACTCGTCGACGACCTCTTGATCCGAGACGCGGAGACCCACAGGGAGGCACTCGAAGCGATCGCGACCAAAGGCGATAGCCGCGTCGTCCCACACCTGATCGAGGTCCTGATGATCGACGAGATCGGGGGCAACTGGTCTCAGTTCGGCTTCCCGGAGGTGCTGCGGGACCACAGTCCGCCGCGGTACCTCGAACTCCCGGAGGCTCGCTGGCCGGGCGTCCGCGACGCATTGCAGGCCGTCACCGAACCCGATTACGATTCCAAGTACGCCTGGGTCGAGTGGGAGAGCTGGTACTCACAGCAGGCGATCGAACCGCTCGCGGGGTTCGACGAGTGGAAACTGCAACTCTACCGGTCGTATCTCCCGCCGGTGGGTCGACTGCTCGACGTTGAATCGCGGACGTTCGACCTTCGGGACGTCCGCTGGGGGAACTGCGATCCGTCGTTTCTCGCGGCGTGTAACGAACCCGATTTCGTTCCCGGCGACGCCGTATCGACGGATGCGGAACGCGACGACGCGACGACCGACGCGGACCGTGACGACGGCGAGTACGAGCGGTACCTCGAGCCGGATGCCACCGTCTTCGGGTTCACCGTCGACGACACCGCGTACGCGATCCCGCGGTGGGTGTTGTTCCCGCACGAACTCGCGAACCTGACGGTCGAGGGAACGCCGCTCACGCTCACCTACTGTACGCTCTGTAACGCCCCGATCGTCTACGACCGTCGCGTCGGCGATCGGACGTTAACGTTCAACAACTCGGGAATGTTGCTCGAGGGGAACAAGATCATGTTTGACGAGGAGACCGAGAGCCTCTGGAGCCAGCACCGCGGCGTGTCGATCGCGGGGAAGTACCTCGAGGCCGACTCCGAACTGCGCCTCGACGTCCGACCCGTCACGCAGACGACGTGGGCCGAGTGGCGCGAGGCCCACCCCGAGACGCTGGCGCTCGATATCGACACCGGCTACGACTTCGACTATCGCTTCTACGAGGACAACATCGGCTTCTTCCGGCACTACTGGAACGACGAGCGCGCGATCCAGCCGGGCGTAGAGACCGCTGACGGGGCGCTATCGGAGAAGACCGACGTCTACGGCGTGACGGCCGACGACGGAACGACCGTCCACGTCTATCCGATCCAGGAGATCGACGAAGACACCGTCGAGACCGACGAAATCGACGCCCGAACGGTGGTCGTCCTTCGGGACGCCACGAACGACGTCGCCGTCTACGAGGCGCCGCCGACACCGATCGACCGCGACGGCGACACGCTCGTCGACGACGACGGCGAGCATTGGCGGATTACCCACCGCGCACTCGAGAGCGAGAGCGACGATCGAGAACTGCCTCGTGTCTCCGGCCGTCACGGCCTCTTCTTCGCGTTCCGGTCGCAGTACGAGACCGTCGAGGTCGGGCCGAACTAGGCGTCTCCGTCCCCTTCGAGTGCAGCGCGCAAGTCGTCGGGTACCGGGATCCCGCCGTCGCCGTCGACCGGGACGCAGACGCGGAACTCCGTCCCACTGAAGACGACGTCGCCGTCGTGGGTCGCTCGATAGTCGAACTGGACGCTCGACTCGCCGACGGTCGGATCCAGTTCGATTTCTACCTCGTCACCGCCGCCGACCTGGCCCTGGAAGTCGAAGTCCATCGACACGAGAGGGAGGCCGACACCGTGTCGATCGGTGAGTTCCCAGTACGGCCACCCGATCTCCTCCATGAACATGTCCGATGTCTCGTGGATCGCATCGATCATCCGCGGGTAGTGTGCGATTCCGAACGGGTCCGTATCCGAAAACCGAACGGTCCAGGTACGCGTAAAGCTCATCGATATACACTGAACGTATGGTGGGATCGATATAAAGATACTGTTGAATAGGCTGACGCCTCTCTCGGCTTTTGCGTGGTATGCAATGATAATTCCCGAGATTATATTACAGCGTGGCCTGATCCGCTCCGTTACCGCTCATTTGGAGTACGTTTATGACGATCGACCCGAAATCAAGAGACGAGATGATCAGCGAAATGCGTAGTGGAAACGTTCAGATAGGAGCGCGGACGTGTACCGACGGATCCGATCGAGGTCGCCTGATCGAGCGATGACTGCGAGTTCGAATTCCGCTCTCGAGGGCGCCGACGACAAACCGACGGCCGACGAGCGAGCGGGCTACGATTACGTCTCGGACGAGGTCGAACGGCCGGAACTGGTCGCCGACCTTCGCGAGCGGATCGACGGCGACGTACGGTTCGACACGTACACCCGACAACTGTACGCGACCGACGCGAGCGCGTATCGGGAGACGCCTATCGGCGTCGTCTTTCCGACGTCGACCGCGGATGTCGCGAGCGTCGTCTCCTACTGTGCCGACCGGGAGCTCCCCGTCCTCCCCCGCGGCGGCGGGACGAGCCTCGCGGGACAGGCGGTCAACGAAGCCATCGTCCTCGATTTCACCCGCTATATGGACGACGTCGTGTCGGTCACACCCGACGACCAGCGGGCGCGCGTCCAGTCGGGGGTCGTCCTCGAGGAACTCAACGACGCGCTCGCCCCCCACGGGCTGAAGTTCGCGCCCGATCCGGCCGCCGGCAACCGCAGCGTCATCGGCGGCGCGATCGGCAACAACTCGACGGGTGCCCACTCGCTCGTCTACGGGAAAACCGACGCGTACGTCGAGGAGTGCGAGGTCGTCCTAGCCGACGGGACAGTCGCCACGCTCGGCGAGATCGGCGTCGACGACCTGCGCGAGCGGGCCGACCCCGACGGGAGTCTCCTCGAGCGCGTCTCTGCCGAAGTCGTCCGCATCCTCGACGACGAAGCTGACGAGATCCGCGACCGCTTCCCGAGCCTGAAACGCAACGTCTCCGGCTACAACCTCGACATGCTCGTCGAGGAGGCCGAGACGGGAACGGTCAACCTCGCGCGGCTACTGGCCGGCAGCGAGGGAACGCTCGCCGTCGTCACCGAAGCTGAGGTGTCCCTCGAGCCGGTTCCGGAGACAAAGGCGGTCTCGCTGCTGTTCTACGAGAGCGTCCTCGAGGCCGTCACCGACGTCCAGTACGTCCTCGAGCACGATCCCGCGGCGGTCGAACTCGTCGACGACGTGCTGATCGGACTGGCACGAGAGACGGCCGAGTTCGAGGACATCGCGGCACTCGTCCCCGACGGTGCGCAAGCCGCCCTGCTCGTCGAGTTTTACGCCGAGGGCGCCGACCATGGGCGAGCACAGACCGGCGGTCTCCTCGTCGACCGCGTGCCTGAAAGCGACACCGAGGCTGTGCCGCCCGACGATCGGCCGAAAACCGACGAGATCTACGCCTTCGAGGGCCTCGAGGCCCACGCCGACGCCGAGCGCGAGAAGTTCTGGAAGCTCCGCAAGGCGGGGCTGCCGATCCTCCTCTCGCGAACGTCCAACGAGAAGCACATCTCCTTCATCGAGGACTGTGCGATTCCCCCGGAACACCTCCCCGAGTTCGTCGAGCGCTTCCAGTCGCTGCTCGTCGAACTGGACCGGGACGTCGACGCGGCGTTCTACGCCCACGCCGGTCCAGGAGTGCTTCACGTTCGCCCACTGGTGAACACGAAGGCCGCTCGGGACCGCGAGGGTATGATCACCATCGCCGATAGGGTGACCGACATGGTCGTCGAGTTCGGCGGGAGCGTCTCGGGCGAACACGGCGACGGCCGCGCCCGAACCCAGTGGAACCGCAAGCTCTACGGCGAGGACCTCTGGCGGACCTTCCGCGAGCTGAAGACGGCGTTCGATCCGGACTGGCTGCTCAATCCGGGGAACGTCTGCGGCGACCACGACATGACCGAGAACCTCCGGTACGACGAACGCTACGACCACGACGCCGGTTTCGATTCCGCCCTCAACTGGGACAACGAGAACGGGATGCAGGGGATGGTCGAACTCTGTCACGGCTGTGGCGGCTGTCGCGGCGACCAGGAGACCACCGGCGGCGTGATGTGTCCGACCTACCGCGCCGCGGACGAGGAGATCACCAGCACGCGCGGCCGCGCGAACCTCCTCCGGAACGCGATGAGCGGCGACCTGCCCGACGATCCCACCGACGACGAGTTCGCCGAAGAGGTACTGGACCTCTGTATCGGCTGTAAGGGCTGTGCGCGTGACTGCCCGAGCGAGGTCGACATGGCGAAGCTCAAGACGGAGGTCATGCACGCCCGTCATCAGGAGCACGGCGCCAGCCTCCGCGACAAACTCTTCGCCAACTTCGATCGACTCGCACCGCTGGGCAGTGCGCTGGCACCGCTCTCGAACCTCGCGCAGTCGCTCCCGGGAGCCGGGACGATCGCCGAGAAGACTGTCGGCATCGCCCGCGAGCGATCGCTTCCCGAATTCCACCGCGAGACCGTGCAGGACTGGTTCGAGAAGCGAGGTGGCACCGCCGCCTCGAGAGAGCGAGCGGCGGAGTCGCGAGTAGCCCGCGACGGCTCCCGCGTTCCCGAGTCCGAGGCCGAGCGGAAGGCGGTCTTCTTCGTCGACACCTACACCAACTACAGCCACCCCGCGGTCGGCAAGGCGACGGTGCGGGTCCTTGAGGCCGCCGGCGTCCACGTCGACCTTGCGAAGCGGACCGACAGCGGCCGACCGGCGCTCTCGAAGGGGTTCGTCGATCAGGCCCGCGAGACGATGCGGGCGAACGTCGCCGAACTCGCGCCCCGCGTCGACGAGGGCTGGGACATCGTCCTCGCGGAGCCCTCGGATGCGGTGATGTTCCAGTCCGACGCGCTCGATCTGCTTGGCGGGACGGGTGTCGAGTCCGTCGCGGCGAACGCTTACGGCGTCTGCGAGTACCTCGATACGTTCCGCCTCGACGAGAACGTCGACTGGGCGGCCCCGTCCGAGTCGGTGGCCTATCACGGCCACTGCCATCAGAAGGCGACGAAGAAAGACCACCACGCCGTCGGCGTTCTCCGCCGCGCGGGCTACGCCGTCGACCCGCTCGACTCGGGCTGTTGTGGCATGGCCGGCAGCTTCGGGTACGAGGCCGAGCACTACTCGCTGAGCCAGTCGATCAGCGACATCTTAGTCGACCAGATCGAGGACAGCGACGCGACTGTCGTCACGGCGCCGGGAACGTCCTGTCGCACCCAGCTCGGAGACAAGCGACTCGAGCCGGTCCCGTCGGGGAGTTCGCTCTCCGGCAGCGAACTCGACGGCGAGGAGCCGCCGACTCCGGTCGAACTGCTGGCCCACGCGCTTCCGCGGTAACGGTTCATCCGCTCCCCTCGGGTACTTCCACGATCGAAAGCGATTCGTCCACTGCTAGGCTCGAGTCCCGTACCGTGTCAGCTGCGTTTCTTGTGAGGAAACGGATGCGCCCGTTTGGCATACTATCGTTCTGTGTCACAATACCACAAGTCATCGTGAAAACGGAGCCGTAGTTGAGATTGCAGAAATTACTATAGATTCGAAAGATCATATCTCTGATGATATGTCTATTGAGATATCTGTTACCGGTCGAGTCCGATCGGGAGGAAAATGATATAAACTAACTATATGCGCGTTTCCAATGCTTTATGCGATTATTTTCGGAAGTAAGGAACCTCTCTGGAGTGCCGTCCATGACCCGCCAGACATTAATTACACTCCAGCATATCGAACTCGATATGTCTATGCGGTCCGACAGTGAGAAACTAACCAGAAGTTGCATCGACAGCGATTCGCTGACCGAACCGACCGATCGGGAAGGCGGTTCAGATCCGGACGAAAATATCGTCGTCGTCGACGACGCAATCGAACGTCCCGATGCGCTGGCCGGAGGCCTCGTGCTCGCCGGTCTCGAGGTCCCATTCCCAGAGGTGCCACGGACAGGAGACCGTACACGCCTCCGCATTGAGGCCGCCGCGTTCGCCCGTCCAGGTGTCTTCCGCGTTGATCTTCTCGTCGCCGGCCTTACACAGCGGTGCGCGCTGGTGCGAGCAGCGGTTACTGATGGCGTAGTACTCGTCGCCGGTGTTGAAGACGGCGATCTCGATGCCGCCGACGTCGTACCCCTCGCCCTCGCCTTTGGGGATGTCGCCGACCTCCGCTACCTTCGTGAATTCGTCGATGTCTGTGTTCGTATCGGTCATCGTCTTGATTCAGATGTCGAGTATTTCCCGTGCGTTGCCGCTGAGGATGCGCTCCTTGGTCCGGTCATCGAACGCTCGAGACGTGTAGAACCACGTCGGCGGATCGAGCGTCTGGTGTGGCCAGTCGCTCGAGTAGACGAACATGTCCTCGGCCATTGAGAGGTCGAGGAGGTTCTCCGCCTCGCGGGCATTGCGCGGCAGCGCGAAGGGCTGCGTACAGAGGTAGATGTTGTCCCGCAGGTACTCGCTGGGGGTTCGCTCGAGGTACGTCTCGCCGGACTCCATCTTCCGGGGCGTGATTTGGATGTCCTCGGGGTGCATCTCGTAGAATTCGTCCATCCGGTAGCGGAGGAACGGGACCCACCAGTGGCCACCCTCCTGAATCACGACGTCCAGGTCCGGGAACTTGTCGAAGACGCCGCGCATGATCATGTTAACCACGTTGACCATCGCGTGAATCGGCCAGTCGAAGCCGAGCACTTCGGTCCATGTGAGCATGTCATCCCCAATGTAGGAGTGTTGGGGCCAGTAGGCCAGCGAACCGTGGAGTAACAGCGGGAGATCGTTCTCGACGAGTGCCTCGAAGACGGGGTCAAACTGCTCGTTTCCCCACGGGACCTTCGGATCGAACCACGAGTAGGCACCGACGACGTTGTTCTCGTCGGCCACGCGCTCGATCTCCGCGACGGCGTAGTCGGGGTCCCACTTCGGGACCATCATCGAGGTATACATGCCCTCGTCGGCGAAGTGATCGAGCATGTAGTCGTTGGCCGCCTGGCAGACGGCGTTCTTCAGCACCGGATGGTGCTGGAGGTTGAGATTGTTGATCCCGGGATTGACGATCGGTTCGTCGACTGCGATCGACTCGCAGGCCTCACGGACGTCCTCGACGTACTTCGCGCGGCCCTGCGTGAACAGCCCCTCCTGGCCCTCCTTGATACCGTACGCGGCGTCCCACTTCCCCATCACCGGCGTCGCGCCGAACTCCGTGGTCAGCTTATCGTACGCGCGCTCGTCCTCGACGTACTCGAGGAGTTCGTCCTCGAGCGGATTGACGTGGAAGTCGAGATCCACGATGTCGTCGTCGAAGGCCTCCGCCGGTACCTCCGTGTCGCTATCGAGACGTTTCACTGATGACTCCATGCGACTCGTTGTACAGACCTGCCTATATTCAAGCTTCCGGTTGCTGTACAGCCGGAATAGTGGTTTTCGCCAGTTATCTGCGAGACTCTCCGTTCGGAATTTCCGAACGGCTGACGCGGAACCAATTCTCAGCGGGCGCTCACGCCGGTCCCGATTCGACCGCACGCCGTCTTTTTACAGTAATATGGGTGTAAAAAATCCGGCCGGCGTTCGGTGACTGCGAACAGCGCTCTCTGCGCGGTGATCGAGCGGCGATCCCCGGCGGCTGCGAGAAGCGACCGGCGATCAGTTCGGCGGATACTGCAGCTTCAGCTCGAGTTCGTTCGTCGCCTCGAGCAACAGCGGTTCGATCTCCTCGCGACAGCGGTCGATCGTGAGACGGTTGGCGGGCCCGGAGACGCAGATCGCTCCGTGAATCGGCTCCTCGCCCTCGCCGAGCACGGGGGCGGCGATCGCTCGCAGGCCCGTCACCGTCTCCTTGTCGTTGATCGCGATGCCCTCCTCGCGGATCGCTTCGAGTTCGACCCGCAGTTCGTCGGGATCGGTGATCGTGTGCGGCGTCCGCTCGGGGAGGCCGTGGCGATCGATGATCTCCGTGAGGCGCTCGTCGGGAAGGTGAGCCAAGATCAGTTTGCCAGTCGCGAGGTGATGTAACCGTGCCCGACCGCCGACACTCGCGTGCGTCTGGACCGCCCGCTCGCCCATCGCCTTGTCGAGATAGACGGCCTTTCCGTGTTCCTCCACGATCAGCCACGCCACTTCGTCCGTCTCGGCGGCTAGGTCCTCGAGGACCGGCCCGCTCAGCCGGGCGATCTCCCGCTCGTTCTTGACGAACATGCCGTGCTCAAGGAACTTGAGTCCGAGCTCGTACTCGTCGCCGTTCCGGATCACGTACTCGTTGTGCTCCAGCGTGGCGAGGTGGCTGTGCATCGTGCTCTTCGCGAACTCGAGTTCGTCGGCCAGCTCCGCCAGCGTGGCACCGTTCAGCGACTGCAGCGCCTCGATGATCTCGAACAGGGTGTCGGTCGTTTTGACCCGCCGATTCGGACCATCTCCCGTTTTCATATAGTGGGACTACACGCGCAGCGGGAAGTAGTTTCGGAGTAGCAGTGGAATTTGTGCAGACGAGCGCTGTATCCGACTACAACCGGCCGAAACGAGCCGCGAGCGGAATCGAACTCGGAATCCTGAGAGACGTCGGTCAGCGGTCGGACCGGTCGATTTCGGATCAGGAATAGCGGAACTTCAGGTCCAGTTCGTTGGTCGCACTGAGCAAGACGTTCGGTAACTCCTCACGGAAATAGGCCCCCGAAAGCCGGTTCGCCGGACCGGGGATTGCGATCGCCGCGACGACCTCGCCGTGGTAGAAAACCGGGGCGGCCACCGCGCGGAGACTCGACACGGACTCTTCATCGTTGAACGCGATTCCCTGTTCTCGAATTCGCTCCAACTCATCGAACAGTTCGTCCCGATCGGTGATCGTATTACTCGTCCGTTCGTCCAGTCCGTGGCGGTCGAGGATGTCCCGAATTCGACGCTCCGGATAGTGTGCGAGGATGACTTTTCCGGCAGCAGTACAGTGAATGTTCCCCCGCTCTCCAAGCGACGTCGCGGTCGGTACCGCGTGTTCGCCCGCTTCTTTCGCAACGTAGACTACCCTTCCGTGCTCTTCGATGATGAACCACGCAACCTCACCGGTCTCCGCCGCGATCGACTCGAGGACCGGTTCAATGGTATCGAGGATCTCGAGCGTCTGTTTCGTGTACGTTCCCAGCTCGTAGAACTTCATTCCGAGGCGGTACTCACCGTCGTCTGTCAGGGGGTCCCGGAGAAGTTCCCAGACCTCGACATCGTCTTCATGGAGTCCGGCGTCACCTACCTCCCCGGTCTCATTACGTGACTCGGCGAGGAGTACCTCAAACGACCCGAGGAAGCGCCACTTCTCGAGAAGAAGCCGGACGAGTACATCACTGACTTTTACTACGGTACCGAGCCACTCGAGGTGTCGGCTGATCCGAGCTATCTCGAGAATTGTTTCGAGATGATTGGAACAGACAGTCTGATGTACGCCTCCGACTACCCCCACTGGGACTACGACCGACCGAGCGCGTCGAGAAGGAATATGTAGACGACGAGTCGATCATCTCCTGTCCATGGCACGGCTGGTCGTACGACCTCGAGTCAGGCGGGCAACTCGCCGACGACGATATCGTTCTCCCGACCTACGACGTCGTTGTGGACGACGGCATCGTCTACGTGGCTGGACGGAAATAGAACGGACTGGATGCTCAGAGGGCCGACAGTGCCGGCCTCAAGTTCGTGGCACCGTCTCGGTTACCGACCGCTGTCACGGAAGCAGATGTTTGGGAACTGATAGCGTTGGTTCGGTGTTTGATATTATCTGATCGGTGGTGACGAAGTGGGGTTGGGATTCTACGCTGACTTACCGGCCACGGATGTCGAACGCATAGGGTATATTATCCGACCGTAGAAGTAGATGTTCCGACCATTCCGGAACAGAGAGGTTATAAAGCCTACACAACTCATCCATACCAACCGTGCAAAGCGTCGAAAGTCGGTAATCGGAGCCAATCATCATCATTTCCACCTATATATTTATATTAGAGTGTTTAAAAATATCAAACACGATCGTTATTTCCGCTTATATCGGAATTGCGGGATCGGTTCAGTCCACAGATCGACCGTCGAACGCTTCGAGACACCGCCGACACCGACCGCCTACGTCAGACGAACCGTTCGAACGATGGCCCGCAGAGAGGGCACAGGGGGACTCAAGTGACCCAAAAGACGGTCAACTCGGCAGAGGACTGTGATCCGTTGTCGCCAGATTTAGCGTGAGAGCGTCTTCCGCGTCGCGAACGCACCTGCCGAAGTCTCGGTAGCCTGCCATCTATGACCGATATTACCTCGGGTCGGACAGTGGATCGTTCGATCACGAGTCCGTCTTCGTAACAAAACCGGAGCGAACTCTTTGTTCCCGTACTATTATATGGTACCAATGCGTATACGTTACTGCATGGCAAAGACATCTTTATCTTCAACTACCGAACAGATCGTACGCGATGTCGAGGAGAACCTCGAGAACGGGAAGTTCCCACTCCAGTTCTACAACGACTCGGACGTCTACGAGCTGGAGATGGATCGGATCTTCGGTGAAGAGTGGATCTTCGTCGGTCACGAGTCGGAAATCTCCGAACCCGGAGACTACGCGAGGCGGTACATCGGCAACGATCCATACATCTTCGTCCGGGACGAGGACGGAGAGATCAACCTCCTGTTCGACGCCTGTCGACATCACGGCGCGCAGCTCTGTCGGGCGGAACAGGGGAACACCACTCATTTCCGGTGTCCGTACCACGGCTGGACGTACAAGAACGATGGCGAGCTGATCGGCGTTCCGCAGAAGCGTTCGGGCTTCCAGAACCTCGATCGGGACGAGAACGGGCTGTACCACGTCCCGCGGCTCGAAACATACAAGGGGCTCGTCTTCGGCTCGCTTTCCGAGGAAGGACCCTCGCTTGAGGAACACCTCGGAGGCTTCAAGTGGTACCTCGATATCCAGCTCGACATGGCCGACGGCGGCATGGAGGTCATGGGCGAGCCCCACCGGTGGACGGTCGACGCAAATTGGAAGACCATCGCCGAGAACTTCAACGGGGACAGCTATCACACCGCGTGGGCACACGGCTCGATCCTAGATCTCGAACTCGGTGGTGAGGAGACCGTCGGGGGCGCGGGGACGGGGGAGAGCATCGACCGCCACGTCTACGTCGATGGCCACACTCTAAGCACGCGAATGCTCGACGAGCCGGTGTATCTTACGTACCCGGAGGAGGTCCAGTCGCTGCTCACCGACGAGGGGTTATCGGACGAACAGTTTGACATCGGTCGACGAGCGCTGCAGTTCGTCGGCGCGATCTTTCCCAACTTCGGGCTTATCCACTTCGGTAACACGACGGACGACAGTGCCAAGGACGTCTGTCCGTTCTTCTCGATCCGGAAGTGGCGACCGGTTGGACCCGACGAGATGGAGATTTGGAGCTGGGCGCTCGTTCCGAAGGAGGCCTCACAGGAGTTCAAAGAACGGATGTACAAGATGTACACCGCAAGCTTCGGTCCGTCGGGTAACTTCGAGCAGGACGACGTCAATCTCTGGGAGGGCATCACTGACTCGGCGCAGGCACAGGTCGCCCGGAAGGAGAACTACACGCTGAACTACCAGATGGGAATGGACTGGATGACCGACGTGGACGTCGACGGTGAGTGGCCGGGTCCGGGGACGGCCTACACTGAGAACCTGCAGGAGGGCGGCATGCGCCAGTTCCACGAACAGTGGTACGAAGCGATCGTCGGTGACGAGGGGTCGATATAAATGAGTGGGATGCTCGACGATATCGACGCGGACGAACTACGCGCGCTCGTTCTAGAGCGAAACGTCTGTAACTTCCTCAAACGCGAGGCGGACCTCCTCGACGAGCGCAAGCTCGACGAGTGGTTCGAACTGATCGAGGACGACATTCGATATCGAATGCTCCGTCGGCTAATGAAAGAGTATGAACCGTCCGAGTTCGACGAGGAGGGATACTTCTTCAACGAGGACTACGGCTCACTTAAGGCGCGAGTCGAACGGTTCGACTCGAGCTACGCGTGGGCGGAACGGCCACCGGCTCGCGCTCGCAGATACGTGACCAATGTCGTCCTCGAGGACTGGACTGATGAGGAGGTGTCGGTGACGAGTAACGTCCTCGTTTACTACAGCCAGGGCGATACGACGGACTACTCGCTGCTCTCGGTCCGACGCGAGGACACGCTCAGACGGACCGAGGACGGATTCGGGATCGCCGATCGAGAAATCCGCCCGGACCACAATGTACTGGGGATCAGCAAACTCTCGATGTTCCTATGACCGGCGAGCAATCGTACGGACCGTACGTTACCGTCGCCGACGAGTTCGAGGTGTCCAATGCCGGGCGGACTGCTACCGTCCGAAAGCTCGAAACGCGCAAGGGGGAGCGAGTGGAGATCGAATCCCCATCCGGAGACGAGACACTTCGAGTCGATGCGCTCGGGCTGGAGTCGTTGGCCTGGCAGGAGAGGGCAGTCATCTCGCAGTACCTCCCGGAGGGGGACGAGATGGAGTCGCTTGAGACGGAGTCGGACGAGGTCGCCTGCGACGCCGAGTTCGAACTCATGAACGAGTACGCTCATGTTCGTCTCCGTCGGCTGCGATCCCCCGAGGTGAGCGTGCTACAGATTCATGCGCCCAAGAAACGCGAGCGGATCCAGATCGACGCGTCGGGACTCGGTGGGCTCGCCAGACAGACACATGCGATCTTTACCGGCTTCCTCGAGCAGCCACACGGCCCCGAAGACCACCACTGATCGGTTTCCCATTCTCAGTATCCGAGGGAGAAGTACTCGTTCAGACAGATAGCGATAGCGACGAGCAGCGAGATGCCCGCCAGAAATCCGAAGGAGACGGTCCAGTCGAACAGATCCGCCAGCGTTCCGACGACGACCGCCCCGGAGCCGCCGAGAAGGCCGTAGATCGCCCGCGGCAGTCCGAACTCCGCACCGATGTCGTCTTCGGTGGACTGGTCGACGAGTCGCGAGTCGATGACCGGAACGGTGCTCGACCCCAGCGCGATCAGTCCCATCGAAACGGCGAGCGAAGCAGGGTTGGAACTGACCAATAGGAGGAGGAGGCCCGCGCAGCAAGCGACGAAACACCCGGTCAGCGTCCGATCGCGCCCGTAGACGTCAGAGACGTAACCGATGACGGCCTGTAACAGGATCAGGAGGCCGAAAAACGCCGCGAAGATCGCGCCTGCGATCGCCGTCGGGTAGCCCGCGTATTCGACGAGAAACGTCGGCACGAAGGTGAAAAGGCCGATCGCGACGAACATGGAGACGCTACCGAGACAGACGGTGAAGGCGACCGACGGGGATGAACGGAGGGCACCGAGTGATTCCGGCGTAAAACCGTCGCGAAGCGACTCGGTACGGACGGGGACGGTCCGCGAGCGGACTGTCGACGCGAATAGTGCGAGCACGGGAATGGCGGTCGCGAGGACCAGTATTGCGGCTGGACGCCAGCCGTACCGGACACCGACCCAGGAAGCGGCGACGGGGGCGATGAGGCCGCCGGCGGGCATCCCGATGTTGTGGACGCCGATCGCCATCCCGGTATTCTCATAAGTACGGGACAGCAGCGCGGTCGCGGCGCTGTAGTGGAGGCCGCCGACCGCGCCGAGGAGGACGGCACCGACGAGGAAAACGGTGTATATCGGTGCCACTGCGACAACGAGGCTCATCAAACCGGTGCCACCGAGCGCGGTGAGAACGATCGCGCGCTCCCCGTATCGGTCCGCAAGCACCCCGCTGGGGTACTGCGTGAGGGAGTACGCGGCCCACATGCCGGACAGCGCGATACCGATTTCCGCGTTCGAGAGTCCAAAATCGGCGGTGATCTGTGGAACGAGGGGGCTCAGCGCGAGCCGTCCGAACGCGGTCACGAAAAACGCGAGGGTACACGAGAGGAGAACGACCGAATTGCCTCCGTCCCAGCTTGAGTCGACGTTCATCGGTCAGTAGGTGCCCTAGTCGCCACGCGACGCTATACCTCGAACTCGAGTCCGTCCTCGGCAACGATGACCATGCCGTCGAACGACTGTTCGGCGCGGCGTTGCATCTCGTTCGTGTCACGGTAGGGCATCAGGTGCGTGAGTACGACCGTGTCGACGCCGGCATCGCTCGCTATCTCGCCGGCGTCCGCGGCCGTGCAGTGGCTCTCGTAGACCGCGTCGCTGCTGTAGGGCGTATCGGTACAGTACTGTTCCCAGACGAGCCCATCGTCGGGGACTTGATCCTCGTCGTACGGTCCGATACAGGCGTCCTGAACGAGTACGTCCGCGTCACCGGCAAACTCTTTCAGCGACGGAATCTTGCTGGTATCCGCGGAGAAGACGAACGTCCGTCCGTCGGGTGCCGTCACTTTGATCGCGTACGTTTCGATGGAATGGCTGACGCCGAGCGTCTCGATGTCGTGACCGTCGATCGTCGTCGAGAACCCATCTATTATCTGAACGGTATCGATGTCAGTGATCCCCGCCGTCGGATAGATGTCTTTCCGGTACTCCAGATCCTCCTCGTAGATGTCGTACATCGAGTCGACGAGCGCATCGGTCCCGTCGGGCCCGTAGACCGTCAGCGACTCCCGACCGCCTTGCGCCCAGCTCGTGAACACGAAATTGTAGAACGCGGCGTTGTGGTCGAGGTGGTGATGTGTGATGAAGAGGTCAGTTATCTCCCCGTAGCTGATCTCCTGTTCTATCAAGCGATGGACCGTGTTCGGACCGCAGTCGATCATGAACGTCTCGTCGTCGGTTTCGACGACGAGACACGTTCCGGCACGGTCAAGGACGGGGATAGGACTCCCCGTTCCAACGAGCGTAACGCGCATAGTATCCCGTACCGATTGGAGCGGTAAATAAGTTCAGGTCGAGGCGACGGTATCGCGAACGCGGCGAGATCGAATCGCCCAGTAGAAAGCGACCGTCCCCGGAATGTGTTCACGCCATCCGGACTACGTTCCGGATTCCGTCCCCGTCGCGCAGAGCGTCGAACGCCTCGTCGAGTTCGGGAAGCGGATAGGTGTCGGTCAGCAGGGCGTCCAGATCGAGTCGTCCCTCGGCGTAGAGATTCGCCAGCTTCGGGACGTCGACGCGTGGTCGTATCGAACCGACCATGTTGCCAACGATACTCACGCCTCGTGGGAACGCTCCGCCGTCGATCTCGAACGTCCCGGTGTCTTTGGTCGTCGTGACGACGGCGGTCCCGCCCCGACCCAGCGATTCGAAGGCCTGTTCCAGCGTCTGTGGTCGACCGATGCACTCGAAACTGTAGTCGACCCCGCCGGTCAACCGGTGAATTTCCTCGACCGGGTCCGTCGACGATGCGTCGATGACATCGGTCGCACCGAGTCCGCGCATCGCGTCTAGCTTCTCCGGCTCGATATCGACGGCGACGATCGACCGTGCGCCGATGAGGTCGGCACCGAGGATCGCGCTGGCGCCGACACCCCCGCAGCCGAAGACGGCGACATCGTCGCCCGGGCCGACGTCCGCAGTGTTCGTGACGGCACCGATACCCGTCGGGATGCCACAGCCCAGAAGTGCGGCGATTTCGAAGGGGACGTCCGTTCGGATCGGGACGGCTGACCGCTCCGGAACGACCGCTTTCGACGCGAACGAGGATTGCGCGAAGAACTGGTTAATCGGTCCGTCATCGCCGCGGAGTCGCGTCGTTCCATCCGGCATTCGACCCCGGGTCTCCGTATGTTTCGGACAGAGGTACGGTTGTCCGGACGAGCAGTATTCGCAGTGCCCGCAGGACGGCAGCACCCAGAGGACCACGTGATCGCCGGGCTCGACCGCGGTCACCCGGTCGCCGACCGCCTCGACGACGCCAGCGCCCTCGTGACCGAGTACGACCGGGCAGTCGATCTCCTGGTTCGTGTACGCGTGGTAGTCGGTGTGACAGACGCCTGTCGCCCGGACGTCGACCAGTACTTCCTCCGGCTTCGGTTCCTCGAGCTGGACGGACTCGTAGGACAGTCGCTCCGGTTCTCGCATGACGGCCGCATCGATTTCGTGCATAGATTATGTTCGGATGTGACGCATAAATACGTCAGCGGTTGTGTTCGGTGTTTCGCGATCCATCGTACGGATTAGTTTCAGTGTCATGTTCAGAACGGGTACGTCCGCGGCTCGCGCTGGACCGAGATCCACTGCGGTTCGGTGAACGTCCGGACGATCGCGTCCCCGTTGAACTGCCCCATTCCGGACGCCTTTCGGCCGCCAAAGGGGATGTGCGGGTTACTGTTGATCGGCTGGTCGTTGATGTGGACCATCCCGGTCTCGAGCCGCTCGCCGACAGCCGTCGCTCTATCGAGGTCGCCGCCGTAGACGGAGGCGGCGAGGCCGTACTCGGTATCGTTCGCAATTCGGACTGCCTTGTCGTCCGACGAGAACGGGATCACGGGTGCAATCGGACCGAAGTGCTCGTTACAGGCCGCGGCCATCTCGTTCGTCGCCCCCGAGATGACGGTCGGTTCGACGTAGAGGTCCTCGAACTCGCCGCCGGTCACGATCTCGCCGCCCTCCCGCTCCGTTCGGGTGATGTACTCGACGAGTTCGTCCCGCTGGCTCTCGTTGATTATCGGCCCGATCACGGTCTCGGAGTCTCGCGGGTCACCGACCGGGAGAGCCGCCGCCCGCGTCGCGAGCGATTCGACGTATTCGTCGTAGATCGATTCGTGTACTAGGTGGCGGTTCACCGAGATACAGACCTGCCCCTGGTGCAGGAACGTCCCGAAGAGGCCAGCGTCGACGGCGTCGTCGACGGTCGCGTCATCGAGAACGATGTGGGGGTTGTTCCCCCCGAGCTCCATCGCCTGCTCAGTTAGCTGTTCCGCCGCGAGTTTCGACACGCGACGGCCGACGCCGGTCGAGCCGGTAAACGCCATAACATCGGCAGCCGGATGCGCAGCCATCTCGTCGCCGATGTCCGAACCGCGACCGGTGACGATATTCACGACGCCGTCTGGAACCCCCGACATTTCGAACAGTTTGGCGATGAGTAGAGCACCCGTCATCGGCGTTTCGCTTGAGGGTTTGATGACGACGCTGTTCCCCAGTGCGACCGCCGGTGCGACCGCTCGCATCGTCAGTGAGAGCGGGAAGTTCCACGGCGAGATGACGCCGATGACGCCCGCCGGTGTCTGTCGCACGCGGTTCTCCTTGTCGGGAACCGACGACGGACCCGTCTCACCGAGGAGTTCGAACGGGAGCGTCGCCGCGTACTCGACGAAGCGAGCGGCGTTCTCGACCTCGACGCGGCCCTTGATCCCGGTGCTACCCGCTTCGACCGCGAGCGCCGAGACGATGGCGTTCTCGTGCTCCTCGAGGAGCTCCGCGACGTGTTCGAGGACCGCCGCCCGTTCCGTGGGGGTCTCGTCGGCCCAGTCGTTTTGGGCGGCGGTCGCCGCGTCGTAGGCAGCGTCGACATCGTCGGGCCCGGCCGCGGGCACGGCCGCGATGGTAGACCGATCGATCGGACTCGAAATCGAGAGCCGTTCACCGGTGGTCGGCTGACACCAGTCCCCGTCGATGAACAGGTCCTGACAGTCCCGACTCAGCTGTGGTAACGTTACACCCATACAGGTTCGAATCTCCTCCTAGCTTAAATATGTTGTGTTGAGTGTTGTCTTACACCGCTCCTCTTGTTCCGAGATATAGGGAACGATAGAGACGGACAAATTATAGACCAGCCAAATAGATTACAATCATATGGATGTAAATTATTTGAGTTTGCTGTATTAGACAGACGATAGAGAGGCCTACAGCCACGTTCCGTTATTATCGGAATAAAGGGGGATGCAGACCACCAACCCACGACGAAATCTGTCATGATCGATACGTCGCGTAGCAGTGGGTTTTATATATTGGTAGCGGGTAGTGTGGGTCACGGTATCAAGGAGTAAGCTGGCATGGATCGGTCATCGCAGATGGCCGGTTGTGCTGGAGACGATATACGGCCCACGATAACAAATCACAGATCAGCACATGAGTCAGATAGAAGAAACGAAAATCGGTTTCATCGCAAGCATCGCTGCCGCAATCGGTATCAGTATTGGAGGTGGGGTCTGGGTAACGCCGGTCGTCGCCGGTTCCATGGCTGGCCCTGCCGTCGTCCTTCTCGGGGTCCTGGCCGCCGTCCCGATCTTTCTCTCGTTTCCGTCGTACTTCAGTCTGATAAAGGCGTGGCCGACCTCGGCCGGTCACTACTTCTACCCGACGCGGTTTCTCTTCCCCGAGAACGAGTCCGCGAGTCAGCTCGTCGGGTGGCTCGCGGTCTGGGTCATGACCAGTCTCGGCGCGGTCGTGATTATCCAGTACATTCTGATCCCGGGAGCGCAGATATTCAACGCGTTCGTCCCGATGCTGAGCGTCCAGCAGTTGGTCCTGCTGATGATGACGTTCTCGTTCGTCGTCGTCTGGTTCGGGCTCCGACTGATCGGATGGGTCGAGATCGTTCTCTCTGCCCTGTTGCTCATGTCGATCGCCGCGATCGTCCTTCCCGGGTTCGGCTCCGTCGACACGGGCAATCTGACTCCCATCGCCCCGTCGAGCATCGGCGGCATGGGCGCGGCGTTCGCCCTGCTCTACGGGATCGCCGCCGCCTCGTTCTACACCATCGACTTCACCGGCGGCGTGGAAGACGCGAAGAACAAGGTCACCCAGTCGATCACGATCGCCGCTGTCGCGAACATCACCGCCGCGATCCTGATCGGTCTCGTCAGTGTCGGTATCGTGTCGCACACGCAACTCGCCGGCGAGACACTCGCGTTCGTCGCTCTCGAGTACCTACCCTCGAGCCTGTTGCTCCTAGTCGGGTTCGGTGCAGTGTTGGCCGGTGTCACGTCCGACATCGTGTTCATCATGATCATGAATCGCTACGTCAAGGCAACCGCGTCCGACGGGTTGATCCCGTCGGTATTCGGGAGGACCAACAAACACGGCGAGCCGATGTACTTCCTCGTCGTCCTCTACGTGATCGCAGTCGCGACGACGTTCCTGAACCTGCCGCTCAACGTCCTGGCAACGTGCCTGACGCTCGCGTTCCTGACGACGTTCAGTATCGGCCCGCTGATCGGCATCAGACTCCCGAACCAGTTCCCGGAACTCTTCGAGAAGGACGCGTTGCAGTCGACCTGGTACCTGACGCCGACGATCGTCCGGCGCGCGTCGATCGGTGCGGTCGCAATCAACGCCGTGTCGTTCGTGTACGTCTCCCTCCAGACGCCACTCGCGTTTCTCATCTACCTCGGGTTGGTTGCGGTCGGAACGGCGTTCTACGCCGTCCGATGGAAACAAGCGGACATCATTCCGACTCGAAATGCCGATCTCAGTGCCGATTGACGGCCAACACCGCGAAGAGTCCGATTGCACTCACGAATACTTCGTCTTGAGTTCGATCTCGTTACTCGACTCGAGCAACAACGTTGAGAGCTGTCCGTCTATCCGTGAGTCAGTAAGTCGATGTGCCGGCCCTGCGACGCTTATGGCCGCGATTACGTCGCCGTCTTTTCGAATCGGTGCGGAGATAGAGCGGAGACCGAGCACGGACTCCTGCCGGTTGACCGCGTATCCGTTTTCCCGTACCGTTTCTAACTCGTCGAGAAACTCCTCCTCGTCCGTGATCGTGTATTCGGTCCTCGCCGGCAACCCGTGCCGGTCGATCACGTTTCGGATGTGTGACTCGTCTCTGTAGGCTAAGATCGCTTTGCCACCCGCGACGGAGTGAATGTCGACCCTGTTGCCGACGTCAGCTTCCATTGGTACCGCGTTCTCCCCCGTCGCCTCTTCCAGCAGGACGGACTTGCCAAACGCCTCGACAACTAACCAGACCTTTTCCCCCGTCTCGTCGGCGACCTTCTCGAGAATGGGCTTCGCTATATCGACGATCCCGACCGATTGCTTGGCGTGCATTCCGTACGTAAAAAACGTGAGGCTAAGGCGGTACTCGCCGTCTTCTTTCGTTATATAGTGGATGTTCTCCAGCGTGAGAAGGTAGTCGTGGATCGTACTCGTCGCCATGTCCAGATACGAGGCGAGTTCCGTCAGTGTGGCGCCGTCTAACTCCCTAATCGCCTCGATTATTTCGGTCGCCTTCACGATCGTGTTCAGATTGTTTCCGTCGTTGATGTCCGGCATACAGGAGGTAACAGTGCCTATTCGTATGAAACTACCCCTCTCTGTCGTCCGTTCGATTCGACTCCGGCGGGCGGTCAATAGCTGTCTACTATACCACCATTGACGGTGCCGTTTCGTTAAGCGTGAAAAGTGAGGCGGTGCGATTTTGTGCTGGTCTATGGCAAAAATCGACCGCCTCAACGGATGTAGCGACTGGATCGATTTGAGTTTTGTGGAGCGAGAACGGACACCGCGTCAGCTGATGGAACTCGGTATTCGACTCCATCTTGCTCTCCTCTCACTTTCGAATACCGTTCGAGAATTAGAGAAGTTCGGTGTCGAACGCAGCCGCAAGGCAGTCCACAATTGGGTTCACAAATGTGATCTACAGCCGGCAGTTGATGGGGAACCGAATCACGTTGCGCTTAACGAAACGGTGATTCAACTTGACGAACATCGCTATTGGCTGTACAGTGCTGTCGATCCAGAAACGAACAATATACTTCATATGCGGCTGTATTCGACGACTACGACCGCGTTGACAGAACGATTCCTGCGGGAACTCACTGAGAAACATGACCTCGACGATGCCGTGTTTCTCGTCGATGGGGCAAAGCATCTCCAGACTGCACTCCATCATCTCGGGCTCCGATTTCGATACCAAAAACATGGAAATCGGAACGCTGTTGAACGTGTCTTTCGTGAGATAAAACGCCGCACCTCTTCGTTCTCAAACTGTTTTAGTCACGCACAACCATCTACAGCAGAATCGTGGCTCCAAGCCTTCGCCGTCTGGCACAATGCGACAAACTAAACACGACCGTAGCAACCGGCATTGTTCAGATTAGCTGGTTCCAGCAGTATGCGTAGCTCTGCAACCATGTTTCAGCGGTTGCTGGATCGGCGTTTCTAAAACAGTTTCCAAACTGGGAGGTACGGCGTTTTATCTCTTGGAAGAGACGTTCGACAGCGTTCCGATTTCCATGTTTCTCGTATCGAAGTCGGAGCCCGAGATGATGGAGTGCAGCTTTGAGCCACGGTGCTGAATCGACGAGAAATACACCATCTTCGACGTCGTGTTTCTCTTGGAGTTCGCGTAGAAACATCTCAGTAAGTGCGGTTGTACGCGTTGAATAGAGCTTGACATGGAGAAATTCGTTTGTTTCGGGATCGATAGCCGCGTACAGCCAATAGCGCTGATCGTTGAGTTGAATCACGGTTTCGTCAAGCGCAACGTAATCCGGCTGTTTTCCCGTTGTCGGCTGTAGACTGGCTTTCTGCACCCAATTATGGACTGTCGATCTCGCTCATTCGACACCGAATCTCTCCAAGGTAGAAACAGTATCTGAAAGTGATAATCCGGACAGATGGAGCTGGATACTCAATCGCATCAGCTCACGCGGTGTCGCCTCGCGCTCCACAAAATCTCATTGAACGCCGCTACTAGAACCGTTGAGGCGGGTGAATTCTGGCATGGACACCTAGAATTCTGACCGCCTCACTTTTCACACGTAACGAAACAGCGCCTTGTCGAGTATCCCAACATTATTAGCTCCCTGGCCGCGTTCGAATTGAAGCGATTCAACGCAAAAATGGCGATTGAACAGGCCGAAGAGCGATTTAGCTATGTAGCACCGTCTAGTACCTTCCCAACTGTGTATAGACTAGGTTATCTCCTCTGAGCGCCTCTCTTTAGGAAGACACAGTGTCTCAACCGCCGCATCCCTGACGCAGCGACCCTCCGGTCGGAGGTCGCTGCGTGGGAAGCTGAGCGCAATGAGATGGATGTCACGATCAATTGGCAATTCACGAATGAGGATGCTCGAACGAAACTTCACCGTCTCTATCCGACTATCGAGGAGGCGGAGAACTAGTCATTCGACGGTTTGGACTGTACTAGACGGTGCCGTCACTGACGTCGTCTCGGAACTGCAATCTTGCTACACCTTTCGTGATTATCGAATGGGTATGTTCATATACTGTTTCAGATCCTTCAGACGATTGTGAGAAATTAATACACGGATATATAAGAAAAATGATACTTCTAACCGTGATGCTCAACTTACACTCTGAAATTCGCTCAAGGAAACGCTGTTCAGGCACTCACTGATATTTACATATGTATGGCCGTAAACGACTTGGCGTGTCCTACTCGGACAGTTTGAATATAAACGCCAGTATCGATCGATAGATTTGATATATGCGAAAACGAAGTTGGTCAGCACGGATCTCCAGTACGGACAGTGAACTACCAAACTAATTAAGTACGGCGCTCCAAGGATCGAGCTATGACGACCGACACACCCTCGCGGCGGATCAAGTCAGTCAAACGAGCGTGTGCACTCCTGATGTATCTCCGGGAAGTCGGTCCATCAACGGTTACGGAACTGGCGACCGAGTTCAACCTTTCCGCCGGAACTGTTCACGCGTATCTAGCGACGCTCCGTGAAGCGGGGTTCGTTAAACAGGAGGAAAACGAGTACGCTCTTGGGCCAGAACTGCTGCCCCTCGGTGAACACGTCCGAATTGAACACTCTCTCTATCAGGCGGCCAGAGGTGAGGTCGATCGCCTCGCGTACGCAACCGGGGGCGTCGCACACCTGCTTACCGAATACGACGGTCAATTGCTTGTTCTGTACGAAGCGTTCGGTGAGAACGCGATTGGCCGAGACTTTCACGCTCAGAAGCGAGACCAACCACAGGAACACACCCACTGTACTGCGGGCGGAAAGGCGATTCTCGCCCGATTCCCGGAGCGGCGAGTTAGAATGATCGCAGCGGAACACGGGCTTCCGAAGTTCACCGAAAACACGGTCACCGATCTCTCCGAGCTAGTAGACGAATTAGCTGAGATTCGCGAACAAGGGTACGCAATCAACGATCAGGAGCAAATGCGCGGCATTCGGGCCGTCGGTGCGCCGGTTATCGATAGCCGAGGTGGAATTATCGGTGCCGTGAGCGTCTCCGGTGCTGCGAGTAACTGGCGCGGTTCGTATTTCCGAGATGAACTTCCGGAACTCGTGACTCGAGCGGCGACCAATATCGAAATTAATCTTCAGGCCAACGGAGACCAGTAGCCTCCAACACTCGTCAGCTGACCCGACAGTCGGTGATGGTTGGTTGGGGTTCTGAGCATGTCATAGAATACGTCCCACACAATAGTCGATCTAATTACTGTTTCACGGCGTAACAGGTTTAGAAGTTCGTGCACCCGGTGCACAAATCTAAGAGCCCGTCTGATGGAGCTCATTCTTTCATATATTCCGATATTTCGCACCTACCGACCGTAATTCGACTCAGAGTGGCCGGCTACTGTGAGAACGGGTTTGACTGTCTGGGAGCTGCCGGCCCCGAATACGTAGATAACCATGAGGACCATTCTATGACACGCTGTGGGGTTCTAGTAGTTTATCGTGTGCTCAGTCGCTATCGGACTTCGATCTGAGGTCACCACCGTTCTGGATCACTCGTTCCGACTGTTTTAGTTTGCCGAATATTCCCTTATATCGGGGAAACAATTAAGTTTGGTATTGACATTGGTGTTCGATGTGCGATGTCAGACCAAGACACACACTACGTCAGTATTGACACTGGCGGGACGTTCACCGACGGCTACGTCTCGTATCCTGACGGGTCCACGACGGTTAAGGTTCCGACGACGGACCACGATTTGACGGTCTGTTTTCGGAACTGTATCGACAAAGCGGCTGAGAAACTCGAACTCTCGACGGAGGAGTTTCTCATCGATACCGATGTGATTCGGTTTTCGACGACGATCGGGACGAATACGATCATCGAACGGTCCGGTCCACAGATCGGGCTGATCGTCACCGACGGCCGGACGGAAGAACTGTTCGACGTCGAAACGGGCGACGACGCGGGCGTCTCAGCGCTGACCGACGAAAGCCTCGTCGTCGGTATTCCAGAACGGGTCGATTCCGACGGTGACGTCGTCGACCCGGTCGAACGAGAAGACGTTCTCGAGGCGGCGAAGACGCTGATGAACCGCGGTGCGAAGCTTCTCGTCATCAGCCTCACGAACTCGTTTTACAACGAGGAAAACGAGGAAGCGGCGCGCCGGATCATCGAAACGGAGTACCCGCCACACTACCTCGGGCCGAATCAGGTCCTGACAGCAAACGAGGTCAGTAGTCGGCCGGGGTATCTCCAGCGATCGTACACGGCGCTCATCAACGCGTACATCCACCGTCCGATGGCTCGATCGCTGTATAAGGCGGAAGACGACGTCCGTGACAGTGGATACGGAAACCCGTTGCTCGTTGGCCAATCGACCGGCGGAGTTGCAGGCGTTTCGAAGACCGTTGCGCTTCACACGTACAACTCCGGACCGGTAGCCGGCGTGCTCGGCGCGAAGGCGTTTCGCGACCTCTACGACCTCGAGTCGGTGATTAGCACCGACATGGGTGGGACGAGCATCGATATCGGGACGATCACGGGCGAGTCGGTCGACCGTGATCTCGGGCCGGACGTCGCCGAACTGCCGGTCCATGTGCCGATGATCAACGTTCACACGGCAGGGGCGGGTGGTGGAAGTATCGCGTCCGTGGACGACGACGAGTTTACGGTCGGCCCGGAAAGTGCCGGCGCCGAACCGGGCCCTGCCTGTTACGATCTGGGCGGTTTCGAACCAACGACGACCGACGCCGACGTTGCACTCGGTTACATCGATCCCGACTACTTCCTCGGCGGCGACAAACAGCTGAACGCCGATCGTGCTGAGGATGCGATCGAACGATCTGTCGCCCAGAAACTAGACCTGTCGGTCGAAGAGGCGGCGCTCCGTATCCGCGAGCGTGTCGACGAGAATATCGCCGCCTCAATCACCGGCCAGCTGCGTGATGGAATTTCCCCGGACGAGACGACGCTTATCGCGTACGGCGGTGCGGGGCCGATGCACTGCTGTACGTTCGCGGAGAAGGCGGGGATCAAACGAATCATCACGGCGCCGGCCGCTGCGGAGTTCAGCGCGTTCGGCGGCGCGACCCTCGATGTCGAACACCGCTATACGGCGGCGTTTGGCGAACGGTCGCCTCCGGACGAGCCGACGGTCCCCGTCGACGCGTACAACGAGACCGTTGAAAGACTTGAAACGGAAGCGACGAAGGATATGCGCGGCGAGGGTTTCGAAGCCGATGAGGTCAGTTTCGATCTTACGATGCTGATGCGCGTCGATGGCGAAGTCGAATCGGTTTCAATTCCGAACCGTATCGACACACCGGCTGACCTCTCGGAAGCGCTCGAGGAGGTCGATGCCGGAACCGGATCGCCCGTCGAACTCGATACGATAGTTCTCACGGCGACCGGTCCGGTGGAGACCGAGGGCTTCACCGAACGGGGACTTCAGGATGACGATTCGGAACACGCCCGAAAGCCCGCCCGAGACGCCTACTGGCCGGAAGACGGCTGGACCGAGACGGATGTCTTCCAGCGCGAGGAGCTCGAGCCGGGAAACGTCATCGACGGGCGTGCGATCATCGAAGCCGAGGACACGACGTACGTGATCCCCGACGCGTGGACCTTCGAGGTCGACGCATACGGACATGGTATAATCGAACGATGAGCGGACACAGTCCACCGATAGTCGACTATCTCCGCGGACGTCAGGCGGCGCCACAGCCGTGGTTGCCGCTGATCGGGCGACTCGCGGCGACGATCAATCAGCTTCCGACGGAGATTTTCCTCTCGAACGCGACTCAGCAGACGAACGCGATCCAGAGCGCGTATCGACTGTTCGAACCCGACGCAGTCTGTACTGGGATCGATACGACGCTCGTCGCCGAGGCACTGGGTGCCGGCGTCGAGTGGGACGAGGCCACCGATTCGTTCACGGTGGTTCAGCCGGTCGAATCCTCGACCGACGTGGCCGATCCAACGACGGCTCAGGAACGCGGACGGCTCCCGGTCGTAACCGATGTCGGCGAACGACTGGCGACGAACCTCGACGAGCCCGCAATCGTCGGCGTGGTTCCCGGTCCACTCACTACGCTCGAGACGGCGTTCGGTGAGGACGCTGCCCTTGAGGACGAGTGGACCAAGCCGGTGCGAACTGCCGTCGGCGAACTCGGCCGCGAATTCGGGAAAGCGGACGTCGACGTGATCCTCGTCTACGAGGATGTCGATCAACTCGCCGGCGAAACTGAGAGCGATGACGCGGCGACGGTAACCGTTGATACGCTAGAAATGCTCGATAACATCACTAGCTTCTACAATACGCCGCTCCTCGTCGCCCCGAACGGCTACGCCGAAGGGACGATCGACACTGTCCTCGAGGCGGCCGATCCTGCGGGCGTCTTGCTCGATACCGACGCGCCAGGCGAAACGGCCGAGCGATATTCCGACGTTCGCGTCGGCGGTGGGATAACGGCGGCGCTCCTCGATGAGAATCCAGATGACATCCGGTCGGCCGTCGCTGACCGATACGACGCGCTTCCGAAGTCGGTGTTCCTCGCCAGCGGCCGAGAGATTCCGCCTGATAGTCATCCGACCAAACTGCAAGCGGTGAATGACGGACGTCAACGGTCCGATGAATAGTGTGCTAACCGACGGTAGACGCAAGACAGATCACGACACAGACTATGACAAATACTAATAATCAACCGAAGCGTGTTCGACAGGTCGCCGAATACCTAGAGGTCGACCTCACAGCAGAGCAGTGGCAGTGCAACCAATGCCAGGAGACGCTGGGGCCGGCAGACGAGAACTACAAACGCGGCTGTCTCGTCAACGAGCGAAACCCGCGAGAGGTGCATCCGCCCATCATCGACAACGAAGAGTACTCGTTCGCACCCGACCCCGACTGGGTGCGAATCGTCGAGTTCTACTGTCCGGGCTGTGGAACCATGATCGAGAACGAGTACCTCCCACCGGGACATCCGATCACGCACGACACCGAACTCGATGTCGAGAAACTCACGGAGGAACACAACGAATGACAACTCAAATTAACATTGACGCAGGCGGGACGTTCACTGATTGTTTCACCGTCCACGACGGCGAGGTGGTCTCGGCGAAGACGCCGACGACGGAGCACGACATGTCGGAGTGTTTCTTCCAGGGAATCGAGAAGTGTGCCACCCAGCTTGATCTCGGCCTCAAGGACCTCATCGGTGAGGTGGATTCGATCCGATACTCGACGACGACGGCCATGAATCGGCTCATCGAACGGAAGGGGCCAAAGCTCGGGCTTCTCACTACAGCCGGCGTACAGGACTATCCGCAGATCGGTCGCGGACCGCGGTGGGCCGATGGCCTGACTGATAACGAACAGCGCAACATCTCCGACGCGAAGAAACCGGAGTATCTCGTTCCAGACTCTCGAACCAACGGCATCCGCGAGCGCGTCGATAGTGAGGGGGCCGTCCTCCGACCGCTCGACGAAGAACACGCCCGCGAGCAGATTCGCGATCTCGTGGATAAGGGCGCTCGAGCGCTCATCGTAAACCTGCTATGGTCGTACGAGTATCCCGACCACGAGCAGCGCATCCGCGAACTCGTTCGCGAGGAGTATCCGCCGTCGTATCTCGGGAGCATTCCGGTATTTCTCTCCTCGGAGGTCATGCCGACCAAACAGGAGTACGAGCGGACCAACACGACGCTGCTCGACGCGTATCTCTCGGAACTGATGCAAGAGCACATCGCTGACATCAAAGACCGACTGGAGGCTCACGGCTACGAGGGCGACGTTCAGATGCTTCACAACACGGGCGGTATGGCCGAGTCCTACAAGACGACCGCCGTGGAGACGTTCAACGGCGGTCCGGTCGCGGGCCTGAAAGGCGGCGAGTACCTCTGTGACCTCTTGGGGTATGACAAGGCCGTCGTGACGGACATGGGCGGCACCAGCTTCGATATCGGGATTCTCACCCAGGGTGACGTCCAGTCTTACGAGTTCGAGCCGATCATCGACCGGTGGCGCGTTTCCGGCACGATGATCGAGTCAAAATCCATCGGCGCAGGTGGTGGCTCGATCGCCTCGGTCAATCAGGAACTCGGCGGCCGGATCAAGGTCGGTCCGGAGAGCGCCGGCGCCGATCCAGGCCCCGCCTGTTACAACCGCGGCGGTACGAAGCCGACGGTGACGGACGCCGACGTCGTCCTCGGCTACATCGATCCGAAGAAGTTCTACGCCGGCAACCAACGGCTGGCCGTCGAACGCGCCGAGGAAGCCATCGAGACCCACGTCGCGGATCCCGCCGGAATGGATGTCACCGAAGCGGCTACGCAGATCCGGCGTATCGCCGACGGGAACATGGGGAACACCGTTCGAAAGGAGACGATGCTCCGCGGACACGACCCGCGTGAGTTCATCCTCTACAGCTTCGGCGGCGCGGGCCCGCTCCACGCGGCTTCGTACTCGTCGTACCTCGACATCAATACCGTCGTTACGACACCGTACTCGCCGGTGTTCTGTGCGATGGGATCGGCGACGATGGACACGTTACACATCTACGAACAGTCCCGCTCGATGTACCTTCGCGAGTCGGGCGAGGAAGCCGAGTACAGCCCCGACTACGAGTCGTTCAACGAGACCGTTGCAGAGCTACAGGCAAAGGGACGGCGCGACATCAAAAGCGAGGGATACGATCCGGACGACATCACG
This sequence comes from Natronorubrum halobium, assembly GCF_051351675.1. Taxonomy (NCBI): domain Archaea; kingdom Methanobacteriati; phylum Methanobacteriota; class Halobacteria; order Halobacteriales; family Natrialbaceae; genus Natronorubrum; species Natronorubrum halobium. The sequence continues at coordinate 520,865 of NZ_CP195596.1, read as the reverse complement.
TACAACCTCGAGCTCGACATGCGCTTTGGCGGGCAGATTCACGTCGCGCGAGTGCAGTCGCCCCGAGTCGAAATCCATGACGAAGCGGACGTCGAAGCGATCTGCGACCACTTCATGGACCAGTACAAGGACCGTTTCTCCTCGTACTCGGTGACGCCTAGTCACGGGATTACCGTCGAGAACTTCGCCCTTCGAGCGCGCGTCTCTGGGTCGGACGTCGACCTCCCGACTACTTCGCCGGGCGATACCGATCCGTCTCCTGCCCGCAGCGGCTCGCGTGACATCTTCTGGGAAGACCGCGACGACTACGTCTCGACGCCGGCGTTCGAGTACGACGATCTACGGGCCGGAATGGCGGTCAACGGTCCTGCGGTCGTCGACGCCGACTACACGACGACGGCGGTTCCGGACGGCTGGACGTACAGAGTAGACGAGTACCGAAACGGCATCCTCGAAACCGACGGTGATACCCAATGACTGTTAACCGAGATCAACTGATCGACTGGCTCGACCTCGAAGAACCGACAGCGGACGAACTGGCCTGCATGGACGACTTGGAGCACGGCGACTACGAGATTTACTCCGAGCGCCTCCGCCTTATCCTCGACGAGGGGATGGACGTCTTTGTTCGGTCAGGTGTCTCGCAGTTCATCGCCGCCCGTGACCTCGCCGTCGCGGTCTACACGCCGGAGGGCGACCTCGTCGACTCGGCGGCCGGCGCGTACTTACACGTGGTTACGGGCATTCCGCCGCTGAAGTACGTCATCAATAACTTCGCGGACGACGAGACAGTCGGCGTCGAACCCGGAGACGTCTTCTACGCGAACGACGCGCTGTACGGCGGCATTCACAACCCGGATCAGATCGCGTTCATGCCCGTCTTCCACGACGGAGAGATCATGGCGTGGGTGTCCGCTGCTGCACACACGACGGAAACAGGCGCCATCGAACCCGGTGGAATGCCAATCTCCGCGCGCACCCGCCACGATGAGGGGATGAAGCTCTCGCCGATCAAGATCGGCGAGGACTACAAGCTCAAGAGTGACATGGTCGAGATGCAGAAGAACTTCATCTCCCGGGCGCCCCGAATGCACGAGATCGACCTCCGCGCTCGAGTCACCACCTGCGACCGCGTTCGACGGCGGATCAAGGAACTCATCATCGATAAGCAGGGCCCTGACTTCTTCATGGGACTCATTCGGCGAAACATCGAGGAAGCCCGCCAGGGGGCGAAAAAACGGGTCGACGAGTGGAACGACGGAACGTTCCGGACTGTCCACTTCGCCGATACGGTCGGCTACGAGGACGGGCTCTGGCGGCTGAACGCTGAGATGGAAAAGGAGGGGCCGGAGATCTCCATCGACTACACGGGAACCTCGCCGGAGAATGACGGCTCGTTTAACTCGCAGCCGGTCGCCTCGATCGCTCACACTGCGAACTACCTGTTCAGCGTTCCGTTTCACGATCTTCCGAAGAGCAACGGGACGTATGATCTGATCGACTTCCACATCCCGAAGGGATCGGTCCTCTATCCCGATCCAGAGGCGTCGACGGTCCAGGCGGTTATGGTAAATCAGGTGATCATGGATTCGACGACGACGCTGTTCTCGCGATCGATGTACGACGAGGAGGCTGACAACCAGCACGTCACGGCCCCGATGGCGAACACCGGGCCCGGATACGCCTTCGGCGGCGTGAACCAGCACGGGGAGCCCGTTGCGGACCTGATGTCGCACGCGCTGAACACCGACGGCACCGGTGGCCAGGCTCGCCGCGACGGCGAGGATGAGGCGATCTTCCCGTGGTGTCCGTTCGGTCACGCTTCCAACATGGAGTTCGTCGAGAATGAGTATCCGTTCACTCACCAGTACTTCCGCCACGGCACGGACTCGTGTGGCCACGGCAAACACCGTGGCGGCATCGGCATGCAGATTGCCTACATGATGCACCACGTGCCGGTCGTCGAGTGGCTCTCAATTTGTCACAACTCGAAGCTCGTGACCGGTCAGGGGCTGTTCGGTGGGTACGCCCCGCGTACCATCCCCGGTATCACAATCACAGATTCGGACCTGAAAGAGCGAATGAAAAACGGTGACTACGTCCCCGATGATCTTGTTGAGCTGTTACAGGACCAGACGCTTGACGCCGAGTACAACATCACCAGCCACGTTCGTGAGTCGAAACCCTACGAGAACGGCGACCTCTTCGTCGGTCACTCCGGCGGTGGCTGCGGCTACGGTGACGCACTCGAGCGCGATCCAGAAGCCGTTATGAACGACATCGAAGACGATCGCGTGAGTCATCGATCCGCAACGGATATATACCAGATCGAGTACGACGACGAGACGCTCACCGTTGACGAAGAAGCCACCGAACGCCGACGCGAGGAGTTCCGCCAGCAGCGACTCGAAGACGCACAGCCGTTCAACGAGTTCATCGACGAGTGGGAGCAAAAGCAGCCGGACGAAGACATCCTTGAGCATTACGGAAGCTGGCCTGACGGCGAGAAGGAAAGTCCGGTAATGAGACAGTAGTACACCACGCAGCCTTTCATCCTCGTTTTCACCACAAACCGAACACTGATCGCAGGGACGGGACTACCCCTCGACGACGAGATCAGCTTTGTACTCGGAGAGTTCGATCGACTCGAGGGAAGACGGCTGCGGGTCGATTCGCACCTTCAGCTGTGAGCGAACTGCCATCGCCGCATCGTCGACGATTTCTTCCGTCTCGCGGTCGGTCTCCGGGTCGACGACGATCCGCATCGGGATTGGCTCTTCGAAGTGGACCGTATCGGCGTCGGGGACGACCACCTGCGCGTAGGGTAAGAGTCCCTCAATGTCTGAGACGACGTCACGAAGCGCTGACGGGAAGACGTTCATCCCTTTATAGATGAGCATGTCGTCCGCTCGCCCGATACACTGAATTTTTGGTGATGTTCGACCACAGGCGCACGACGTCCCGGCTACCCGTGCGACGTCACCGGACCGGAACCGCAACAGCGGTGTCGCTTCGCGCCGCAACGGTGTATAGACGAGTTCTCCTTCAGCGCCGTCTTCGAACGGAATTCGCGCTTCCGTCTCGGGATCAATCAGTTCGACATGAGCGTGGCCCTGTCCGTGGTAGTGCATTCCATCTTCTTCGTCACATTCTGCCCAGAGACAGGCAATGACGTCGCCCAGCCCCATGATCTCTCGGACGGTCGTCGCGTCCCACGTTTCATAAAGCTCCTGACGGATTTCAGGAGTCGCGATTCCGGGCCCGCCGCCGCCGATCAGTTTCGTCACCGGTAACTCGTTGACGCCGTGTCCAAGTTGTTCCGGAGCGTTCTCAGAGAGGTATCGCAGGTGCGAGGTCGTCGTAAAGAGCACGTCTCCCGAGAGATCGGTAATCGCCGAGAGGAGCCGGTCGGTAGTGCCACCGCCCGCAGGAACGACGTTACATCCCAACTCCGTTAGCCCCTCGAAGTACGGCGTCCCGCCTGGGACCATCGTCTGTCCGACGCCGAAGATAACCGTTTCCTCTGACCGGATCCCTGCGGTATGAAAACACCGCTTTAGCACCTTGTTCCACTGTTCTCGGTCGCGTTCAGTCAGACCGAAGTACGTCGGTTTTCCGGTCGTCCCTGATGACGAAATCGTCCGACTCAGCGATTCCGTTGGAACTGCTTGGTGTTCACCAAGTGGTTGGTCCTGGTTCGTTTCCGCCTGACAGGCGCGCTCGTCATCTTTGGTTGTCAACGGGACCTCCTGTAGTGTCTCTAACGAATCAATCTCGTCTGCACTGATCTCCCACGCATCGAATCTTCGCCGGTAATACTCGGATTCTGACGCAAGATACTCGATCTGGTCCTTGAGGAGGTCTTCGTGTATCTGTTCGACTTCGCCCCATGGCCTGGTCTCTATCGATGCATACACGTTATCCATGACGCACTCTACTACGAGAACTGTGTTAAATTTGAGGTGCGAGTATTCCATCGTGTTCAGATAAGCTGGTTCCATGCGAAGGCGAATGAGGTGAGCCACTGATAAGCAGTTTCTGCATGAGCGTTACTGAAGCAGTTTGAAAACGAGGAGATTCGTCGTTTCACCTCTCGAAAGACACGTTCGACGCTGTTCCGATTTCCATGTCGCTCCATCTGAAATCGAGACCATGTCGTTGACAGGCGTAGTTCAGTGACTTGTCGTCATCGACGAGAAACACTGCGTCATCGACATCGTGTTTCTCGCGTAATTCCGTGAAGAACAAACTTGCTATCATCTTGGTTCTAGTCGGTTCAAGCTTTGTATGGAGTAATTCGTTCGAATCTGGCTCGACGGCAGCGTACAGCCAGTACTGTTCATCGTCGAGTCGGATCACCGTCTCGTCAACCGCAACGTGATCCGGACCCCGTCCAGAATCGGGCTGTAGATCGGCCTTGAGAACCCAGTTATGAACGGTCGATCGTACCCGATTTACACCGAATATATCGAGAACTCGAACAGTATTCGAAAGCGAGAGTCCAGCAAGATAGAGCTGAATACTGAGCTTCATCAACAACCGCGGTGTTGCTTCGCGCTCCACAAAATCCAAGTCGAACTGGCCGATACTAGGAGTGAGGCGTGGCGTTTTCGGGCATGAATCACTTTGAAAACGCCACGCCTCACTCCTTCAACCTTATCTGAACACCACCTAGTTTTCAGAAGAATGGATTATGCGATCTTATGGACGCTTCCCAGAAAAGCAGACGGATATCGGTTCGCACATACCGAACGACGAATGATTAGGGAATACACCGAACCCATGGCGAAGGGACGTGCAGAAATCGAGCAACCGGTGAGGACGCTACAGTGTATGCAGATCGAAACAGCGACACTCGAACCGGATCTCGGAGAGTTTTCGCGACACAGCGTCGATAGCTGCTGGAAGCAACGGTTTTGAGCCGGCGGGCCGCCTCCCCATACGGTCATCGAGAGGCAGGATCGAGACACCCGGCAGCAGGTCGGTCCTCCAGTGGACAACGGGTCGATGGGAGAGAGCAGCGTCGATGCAGACTCCGCCGTCCATCTCGGGAAAGAACAGGGCACGCATGGCACGGAAGCGAACGAGACCAGCGGCTAGTCGCTCGCCAGGGACGTTCCGGGCGGGAGTCCACATCGTAACCCTGGCTCTGCTGCCGCCGTTACGACAGGCGGTATGAGCGTTTACAGTCCGAATAGTTCAGTGGCGTTCTCGCTGAAGATCTTGTGTCGCTGCTCGTCGTTCAGTCCTTCGATGTTGTCGACCGCCGCCGGAGCGTCGAAGTCCTGGTGCGGTCGATCGGAGGTGTAGACGATCTGATCCTCGAGATTGGTTCGATCGATCAGGTCGACGAAGTCGATCATTTTAGTCTCCGGCTCGGGAAGCGGTTGCGTGCCGTAGTAGAACTCGGAGAGGTACTCGCTCGGTAACTGCGAGAGGTCGGCGAACTCGCTCGAGCGTTCGAGGTACTCGCGGTCGAGTCGCTCGGCGAGGGCAGGCACCCACGAGATGCCACCCTCCCAAAACCCAATGTCGACGTCGTATCGTTCGGGGATGCCGCGCTGAATGAGGCTGTTCGCGTGCCACATCTTCGGCACCGTGTGCGCGAGCGTGTGGAACTCTGCGAAGTTCGTCGGTTGCATTCCGGTGATGGGAAAGCCGGCTACGATACCCGTCGTCGAGTGGAGGATGATCGGAATATCGTGTTTCTCGGCCGCCTCGTAGAGGGGTTCATAGCTCTTGTGCCCCATCGGGAACGTCGGCCCGACGTCGGTGATCATGGCGCCGACGATTCCGTCCTCGTCGGCGTAGCGTTCGATCTCTTCGGCGCTCTCCTTCGGGTGATCCCCCATGACGAACAGCTTCGCGTAGTACGTCCCGTCTCCCTTTGCAAAGTGATCGACGGTCAGATCGTTCAGCGCTCGCATGTAGGGCACTTGTTTGTCCTGCGCGGGGATCGTCGTCATCCGGAACTGACCGGGCGAGAAGACGACTCGATCGATACCTAACCGCTCCCGAACGGTATCGACGTCCTCGGCCACCTCGATGTCGGACTGATGGATCTCGATCGAGCTCCGGCCGCCGGCGCTCCGATCCCAGCCGTCCCACTGGATCGGGCCCCAGTCATCTGGGCCCGCGGTGTACCCCGACCGTTCGTTCTCTCGGAGTTCCTCGTCCGAGAGGTATTCTCGAATCTCCGAGCCGGACTCGGCACTATGCCACTCGCCATCAATAATCGTCTGATTCATAGTGTTGTGATATCTGTAGCGGAACCTATTAGTCTTATCCCTGGTACCACATCCCACACGATGACCGCCGTCTGTCGTCGACTCCCGAGCCGTCGGAGTCCTCTAGACACGAGACGCCGGTCTCGAGGCGAAGACTCTTTGTGAAATGGGATGGATTAACAACCCATGCAAGAGGAGCGTTCCGACTACCACGGGGTATACATCGACGGCGAGCACCGAGATGGCGTCGAAACGTTCGACGTCGAGAACCCGGCGACCGGCGGACCGACCGCGACCGTCGCCGAGAGCGGTGAGCGGGGCGTCGACGACGCCCTCGAGTCGGCGAAACGCGCGCAATCCGACTGGGCGGCGATGGATCCGTCCGAACGGGGTCGGCTCCTCCGGCGGTTCGCAGAGACGATTGGTGACCACGCCGACGAACTCGGCGAGCTCGTGACGCGGGAGAACGGCCGACCGATCGGTCAGTCGAAGGGATTCGCCGCGAGCGCGGCCGACTACATCGAGTACTACGCTGGCCTGACGACGAAGATCGAGGGCGAGACGATCCCCGTTCCGGGCAACCAGCAGGCGTTCACGCGTAAGGAACCGCTGGGCGTGAGCGCACAGATCGTGCCGTGGAACGCGCCGCTCCTGCTTTGCTGTCGCGGGATCGGTCCGGCGCTCGCGGCGGGGAACGCGGTCGTCGTCAAGCCCGCGCCGGAGGCGCCGCTCGGGCCGTTGAAACTGGGCGAGCTCGCCACGGAAGTGGGCCTCCCCGATGGCGTCCTCAACGTGGTCCCCGGCGACGGCGTGACGACGGGCGCCGCGCTCACGGACGACTCCCGTGTCGACGAGATCACGTTCACCGGCTCGGTCTCGACCGGACAGACCGTCGGGAAGGCCGCGATCGACAACGTCGTTCCGACGGCGCTCGAACTCGGCGGGAAGAGCCCGGCGATCGTCTTCGAGGACGCCGACCTCGAGGACGCCGTTGAGGGCGCGATGAAGGCGCTCACGCTAATGAGCGGCCAGGTGTGCTTCGCGACGACGCGGATCTTCGTCCACGAGGACCGTTACGACGGGTTCCGCGACGCCCTCCGCAAGGCTGTCGAATCGATCTCGATCGGACCGGGCGCTGAGAATCCCGATCTCGGACCGCTCGTCTCCGAAGACGGCCTCGAGAAGGTCCGGCGGTACGTTGACGAGGCCCTCGAGAACGGAGCGACCGCCTTGACTGGCGGCGAAGCGCCCGATCGCGAGGGGCACTTCTACGAGCCGACGGTGATCGAGGGGGCTGCAGACGACGTACCGATTTCCTGTGAGGAGGTCTTCGGGCCCGTGATCACCCTCTATGAGTTCTCAGAGGAGGGGGAAGCGATTCGTCGGGCCAACGACACCGAGTTCGGCCTCTACGCGACTGTCTGGACGAACGACCTCGGTCGTGCACACCGCGTCGCGAACGAGATCGAGGCCGGCAGCGTGATGGTCAACCAGTACTCCGGCTCGTACCCGCAGACGCCGTTCGGCGGCTACAAGAAGAGCGGCCTCGGCCGCGAGAAGGGCATGCAGGCGATCGACCACTACACGCAGCTCAAGACCGTCAACATCGAGTACGGCGACGCATCCGATAGCGCGCTTGACGGATAAGTCGCCTCGAGCGGACCGCTACTGTTCTCCCGGTGCCGGAATCGAGAACGGCACTCGAGCGCGAGTGACTCGAGTGTCGAAAAACGAGCCCGCGAGGGTGGGCGGCGACGAGTACCGGGCAGACAGCACACGTGTCGGCGAGTGATGGCAGACGGCTCGGCTCCCGTCGGTACGACGAGAGCGGGCGCTCGGTCGGGCGAGTCGCCTCGCGTCGGGTTCGTCTTACAGGTCGAGCAGCGATTTGACGTTCTCCGAGTAGATCTTTCGTTTGTGTTCCGCTGGGATGTCGAGGTCCTCGATGGCCTGGGGGATCGTCTGCGTCCAGTACTCGCCCTTCTCGGGACCGAAGGGGTAGTCGGCGCCGTAGAGGACGTTGTCCTCGCCGAAGAACTCGTAGCCGCATCGCAGCGGATACGTCTCGCCCTGGGAACTGACGGCCGTGTCGCCGTAGACCCGATCGAAGTATGCGTCGAGCGGTTCGGAGAGGTCGGCGAGGTCCGGGTTCGTGTAGAGTTCCGGCTCCTCCTGTCGGGTCTGGTACCACGACCGAACGCGGCCGATCCAGTACGGAATCGCCCCGCCGAGGTGGTGACTGACGATCTCCAGGTTCTCGTAGCGGTCCATGACGCCGTTGAAGATCAGCCGCGCGACCGCGATACTGGTGTCGAACGGCCACCCCATCATCTTGTAGATCCACGTCGATCCCTCGTCGTAGTCGTGCCAGTCGTGGAGCTGCGGATGAATCCAGACCGGAACGTCGAGGTCGTCGACCATCTCCCAGAACGGCTCGAACTCCTCGTCGTCGAGCATGCGGCCGTTGATGTTCGAGAAAATCTGTAGCCCGTGGAAGTCGAGGTCTTCGATACAGCGCCGTGCTTCGTCGACGTACTCGCCCGTCAGAAACGGGATGTTGCCGATCGGGAGGAACCGGTCGGGGTACTGATCAGCGATGTCGCGGACCTCGTCATTGCCCAGTCGCGCGGCCTCGAACGAGTCCTCGGGGTCCGCTCCCAGCCACATGTTCGGCCCGACGAGGCTGATCACCTGCTGGTCGATCCCGTAGTGATCGAGGTACTCGATCCGGTCGTCGACGGCGAACAGCCGCGGGGCGTTTCGGAAGCTCGAGAGTTCGATGCTCGGATTGACCGTCTCGAACTCGTCGAGGACGGCTTCGCTACCGATGTGCGAATAGCTATCTATGATCTCTGGCATTCGTTCACACACAGTGCGTCATGGAATATGAAGCTACCGGTCGAAAGGAGTGGACGGCCGAGTCGGCGGAAGACGGGACGGGTTCCCGTTACTCGATCTGGTACCCCAGTTTGAGTTCGATCTCGTTGGTCGCGCCCAACAGGGGTTTGACGATGTCGTCCTCGAGCGTCTCGTCATCTAACCGGTGTTCCGGGCCCGTGACGGCGATCGCGCCGTAGATGTCGCTGTTGACCGTCACGGAGGCACCGACTGCTCGGACCCCGGGGGTCGCCTCGCTGTCGTTGACCGCGTAGCCCCGCTCGCGGATCTCCTCGAGTTCCTCGAACAGCTGGTCGGCGTCGGTGATACTCTGCTCTGTCTTGGCCGGTAGCCCGTGCCGGTCGATGATCTCGTGGACGTCCTCGTCGGACATGCTCGCGAGCATCGCCCTCCCGGACGCGAGGTAGTGGAGGTGGGCGCTCGTTCCGACCTGGGCGAGCGTCTGGACAGCGCGATTGCCCTTTACCTTGTCCAGGTAGACCGCCTTGCCCTGTTCTTCGACGGTCACCCAGGCCATCTCCTGGGTCTCCTCGACGAGGTTCTCGATCGTCGGTCGACAGACCTTCGTGATCTCGTACTGTTTGCGGGCGTGGATCCCGTGGTTCAGGAACTTGTGGCCGAGCGTGTACTCCTGGTCGACCTTCCGCACGTAGCCGAGATCGACCAGCGTCGAGAGATACTGGTGTGCAGTACTCTTCGAGACGTCGAGCGCGTCGGCGATATCCACCAGTCGTGCCCCTTCTCGCTGTTGAACTTCATCGACGATATCGAACACCCTGACCGCCGTTTTGACCTGTCGTTTGGCACCATCCTGCATGATACCAACAAATAACGGGTGGCAGCGACAAAAACGTTCTGATATATCGAACGTCGTGAGAGCGCGAGGTGGTCAAGGTCCAATGGCTACTGGTCGATAGCAGTCGGCTAGTGGTAACGAGGCGATTCTGAAACGCGGACCGACACCGCAAAAAAGCGTACCGGCCGTCACGGCGGCCGATTCGGTCCGGTCAGTTGTCGATCGTAGAGACGTCCCACCCGATGGCTCGCTCCTCGACCTGTCCCAGCGCCCAAGTGAAGATCACGCCGAGCGCCATCAGGACGAGGACGACGCTGATGACACCCTCCATCCGGAACGCGGCGCTCCACTGCGTGATCAGCTGGCCGAAGCCGGTCACGGCGACCAGCAGTTCGGTCACGACGAGACCGCGCACCGCGAGTCCGCTTCCCAGCCGCAACCCGGCCAGGATGTAGGGCAGTTCGTACGGGATGATGATGTGTCTGATCGTGTAGAACCGCCCCGCGTCGAACGACCGCGAGAGATCGGACAGGTTCTGTGGGATCGACCTGGCGCCCTCGAGCGTGTTGATGATGATCGGGAACACCGCGAAGCCGAAGACGACGACTACCCGGATCTGGAGTCCGGTCCCGAACCAGAGGATCATCGCGGGGATGATCGCCGCGAACGGCAGCGCGTACAGTGCGTCGAGGTACGGATCCATGAAGGTCTCGACGAAGTCGTTGAGTCCCATCGCCAGCCCGACGCTGATGCCGACGACGACGGCCATCAGGTAGCCGATAATGATCGCCTGTAAGGCGCTGGCCAGCGCGGCCGTCATCGCTCCGCTGGCGAACTGTTCGATCATCGCCTCGACGATCAACCACGGGTACGGGAAGATCCGCGGCGAGAACAGGCCGGCGACCGTCCAGAGCCCGATGAGCAGGAGGCCGAACCCGGCCTGCATGAGCCGCTGGTCCCGTTGGCGGTTCGGATTCAACACCATCAGTGGTCACCTCCGTCGGCTTCCCACGTAATGATCCTGTCGCGGATCGCGCTGACGGCACGGGTGAGTACGATTCCCGTCAGCATCAACAGGAGCGTCACCGAGAGGACGCCGGCGATCTGGAACATCTGCTCCCACTCGCGGATGATCGCACCGAGATTCGAGAACTCGATGAGCAGTTCCGCGAGGATCACGCCCTTGATCGCGCGACCGATTCCCAGTCGCATACCCGCGAAGATGTAGGGCAGCGTGTACGGGATGACGATCCGTCTGACGATTGTATTGCGACCGCCGCCGAACGATCGACCGGCGTTGACGAGCCCGTCCGGAACCGTCTTCGTTCCGTTCATCGTGTTGATGATCATCTCGAAGACGACGAAGAGGAAGACTACGAAGATCTTGCTCTCGAAGCTGGCCCCGCCGACCATGATGATGACCGGGATGAGCGCGGAGACCGGTGCGACGTACATCGCGCTCACGTACGGATCCAGCGTCACCTCGATCCGCTCGTCCAGGCCCATGCTCAACCCGACGGCGACGCCGACGACGATGGCCAACGCGTACCCGATGAACACGGTCGCCATCGTCCTGGCGTAGGCCTCGACGAGGCCGAACTCCTGTATCTGTCGGACGAACGCCTCGCCGATAGCACTCAGCTGGGGAAACAGGTAATCCGGCTGCGTCCCCGCGTACCTCTCCCAGGCGAGCAACACGAGAGCGACCGCGGCGAGTCGGATCAGGATTCCCTGGTACGGCTCGAGACGGGTGCGAACGTTGGTGAGTACGCCCGGAGCGTTCGATTGTTTGGTCGCCATTGTTATTCCACGGATTGCTGGGTGGTCTCGGTATCCGGCGTGACATCGGCGCCGCCCGCCACGGTATCGGTCGGCATGAGACCGAGTTCCTTCCGGATCCGGGTTTCGTACTCTTCGAACAGGTCACTGGTCTCGATCTCCGTCCGACGGTTCCACCGCGGCCGCTCGAAGTCGATGTCGAGGTCGGCCAGGATGGTTGCGGGCTTCGTCGACATCACCAGCACGCGGTCGGCGATGAGAATCGCCTCGCGGATGTCGTGGGTGATGAAGACGACGGTCTTGTTCTCGTTGGCGAGCAGGCGTAGGAGTTCCGTCTGCATCTTGTCTTTCGTCTGGGCGTCGAGGGCACCGAAGGGCTCGTCCATCAGCAATACCTCGGGATCGATCGCCAGCGCTCGCGCCAGCCCGACGCGCTGTTGCATCCCGCCGGAGAGTTCGTGCGGGTAGCTGTCCTCGAACCCGTCGAGACCGACCTTCTCGATCCACTCGAGCGACTGTTCTCGCTGCGTCTCCCCGTCGACGCCCTGGACCTCGAGGCCGAACTTGACGTTCTCGAGGACGGTCCGCCACGGTAGGAGATTGAAGTCCTGAAACACCATCGCGACCTCCGAACGGGAGCCGGTGACGGTCTCGCCGCCGATACGGACCTCGCCGCTGGTCGGCGAGACGAGTCCGTCGACCATCTTCAGCAGGGTGGACTTCCCACACCCCGACGGACCGACGATGACGACCAGTTCGTTCGCGTCGACATCGATGTCGATCTCGTCTATCACGTGAAGCATGCCCTCCCCCGAGCCGTACGTCTTGGATGCGGAATCTATGTCGATTTGTTTACTCATAGTAGTGGCCGTGACGGTTGTGGTACGAAACGCGTATGCCGATCAATAACACGCAAGGCCATAAATATTGCTGTCGGATACCGTCGTTCGAGGGGACAATATAGGCTAGTCCAGGCCGATCTCAGCCGTATACCGTCACGCCGACCGCACCGGCGATCACGAACAGCGTGTAGATCCCGAGGCGGAGGGAGATCCGCTCGAGATCGTTCCGGACGAACAGCGCGGAGAGAACGATCACTAAGAGGGGACTCGACTGGACGATCGGTACCACGACGGCGACCGTCGACACCTCCAGGGCCGAGTAGTAGGCCACGAGGAAGGTCGTGTTGGCCAGTCCGGCGGCGACGAGCCAGCGGAGTTCGGCGAGGTTGTACGCCGAGAGCGCGGGGACGGCGCGTCGCCAGGAGAGATACGCGACGAATCCGATCGTCGCCGAGACCGTCTTGACCAACAGCCCGGACAGCGCTGACGTACCCTCGCCGAAACCGAGCATCGCGATCACCGGTTCGATCCCGTACAGCACTGCGCCCATGATCGGAAACACCAGCGCGGCCGTGTTCGCCTCGCCGGACGTCAAGCCGTTCTGGGCGGTCTCCCACGTGATGAGGGCGATGCCGACGACGATACAGAGCATCGACACGAAGTGCGGCCCCGTGACGACCTCGCCGAGGACGACGACGGCGAGCAGGGAGGCGTGCAACGGCTGCGACGCTTTGATCGGCTCGGACCGACTCGCGCCGATCCGCTTGATTCCCTCGTAGTAGAACGCGCGACCGGCCATCGTCCCGACGAGTCCGGCACCCACGAATGCGAGCAGCGAGCGCTGGGTGAACTCGGCGAACGGATCGGCGAAGGCGAACGCGACCGGCGTGAGTGCCACCAGGTTGACGGCGAGTACGACGAGCAGCGCCTGGGTCGACTGACTGCGGACCGTTCCGTACCGGATACACAGCGCCTGGACGGCCAGTCCCGCCGCACCGACGGCGGCCAGCAACGCACCGATCGGCAGCGTCGACAGCATCGGTTACCGGCTCCGCCGCTCGGCGTGTGGGCCGGCGATCACGGATCGATGCTCGATCACGCGAGCGTCGAACGGACCGCGCTGTGATTCGATCCGCCGAGCAGACGGTCCCCTTTCACGTTCGAACGCGGACATCGTTTCATCTGTGGTCGTGAATCACACATAAACGTACGGATTCGACGCCTCGTCGCGGGACGCCACTGGGCGGTCGACCGATCCACGGACCATCGCTACGCACTGAAGAGCGCTCCGCACCGACGATCTCACCGGTTGCGGCGGTCACGCGGAGAGGAGACCGATCGCCCCCTCGAGCGAGAGCGTCCCGCCGAAGTACGATTCGACGTTATCGATCGCCGACCGGTGCGCACGCTCGTCGAACGCGCTACAGCAGTTCTCGATGACCAGAGCGTCGTAACCGCGCTCGTGTGCGCTTCTGACCGTGGACTCGACGCAGACGTTGGTCGCGAACCCGGCGATCAGCACCGTCGAGACGGATTCGGTTCGGAGGTGTCTGTCGAGGTCGGTTCCGACGAAGGCGTCGTAGCGCTGCTTCTCGACGGCGTACTCGTCCTCGAGCGGTTCGATCCCCTCGAGAAACGCGGTTTCGGGCGATCCCTCGCAGCAGATCGGCTCCCCGTCGCGGTAGATCCCGGGACAGACGTCGTAGACCGTTCGTGGGGCGTCCTTCCCGTCGGCCCGGCGGACCAACCGCGTGAAAGCGATCGGAACGGCCGCGTCCCTCACACTCGAGAGTAGCGTGCGAAGCCGCGTGACCGTCTCGATCATCGGCGCCATGTCGACGCCGCGGTCTGCGAGGGGACTAGTCTCCGAGGCGAACGCCGTCTGTGCGTCGACGACGATCAGGCTGACGTCAGTGATATCGATCGACTCGAGGTCGACATCCATGCGGTGTGTGGACGGTAGCCAATTCCATATTGGTTTCGGTCACGTCCATCGGCGGAGGGGTGACGAGGGCAGCAGTCCGGAAATCCCCACACTGCGTCGACACGGTCGCGAGGGAGTCGGTCCCGGTCGACCGGCCTCCGTTCGCTCAGGGTGTAACCGAATAAATGGAACAGATATACGTAGTTGAAGGGAATTTGGTAGCGTGTACATGGCTGATCAGACTAGTCAAGACGCGAGTACGTCCCGCGTCGTCGGTTCTACGGACGAGGTCTCGGAAGGGGCGCCGCTGGTCGTCGACGTCGACGACGAGGAAATAGCGATCTTCTACGAAAACGGGGAGTACTTCGCGGTGAACAACGTCTGTCCTCACCAGGGCGGACCGCTTGGAAACGGGAAGGTCGAAGAAGAGTGCGTCTACTGTCCGTGGCACGGCTGGGGGTTCGATATCGAATCGGGCGATCACGAACACAGCGATCACTCCGTCGAGACGTACTCGGTGACGATCGAGGGCGACGACGTTCGCGTCGAACTCTAGTTTTCGCCGCGGGCGAATTCGGCGGCTTCGACTTCGCTCGATCAACGCGGTGTCCGAGCGGAGTCAGTGACTGCGAGTCATCGTCGCGATACGACCCGCGGTCCCGCTCTCGGATCGATTCGGTCTCTCGTTCGGTTGGTTAATCCAACCTCGGTCGCCACGGAGACAGCCGGAGGCTTTAAATTATCGGGAATAGACCCCAGTTCGTAGGTGTGTCAAACAATAGCTCACCTGGGGTAGAGCGGCGTACGTTTCTGAAAACGGCCGCCGTGGGTTCCACGGCGGCGATCGCCGGCTGTGTCGGTGGTGACAGCGACGACGGCGAGCTATCGGACACGATACCGTCGGCGCAACGTCGCCGGTATACCCGGTGTTCTACTACCCACTGTTCCCCGTCCTCGAGGAACGGTTGGCGGAGAACCACGACGTCGAACTGGTGACCGAGACGTTTGCGGGTCCGACCGTGATGACCGGCGGCTTCATGCAAGGCGAGATCGACGTCGGCTACCTGACGCCCGCGGCGATCACCCGTCAGCGGAACGAGGGCGTCCCCGTGGTCACGATCGGAACCGTCGTCCACCAGTTCTATCACGCGCTCGTGGTCGATCCCTCCATCGACGGCTGGGACGATCTCGAGGGCGCCGACGTCGCGGTCCACGAACCCCTGACGTCGTCGACGGTCCTCACCGAGGCGATGGTCGCCGAGGAACTGGGTTCCGTCGACGCGGTGAACTACCAGAACATCCTCGGGACGGCCGAACGGATGGCCTCGCTCGAGGCGGGCGAGGTCGACGCGATCATCGCCTTCCTGAGCGGTGCGTTCCAGACCGAAGCGGACGGCTACGGTGAGATCCTCTCGTTCCCGTGGGAGTACGACCACCTCTCGGATATCCCCGCGAACGGCTGGGTCCACGTGTTCGAGACGGCGGTCGAGAACGACATGTGGCCTCGCGACTACGAGACGAACATGTCCGAAGAGCGCATGGAGAACTCGATCGACCTGAGCGTCGAACTCGACTTGCTCGACGAGGACGATCGCACCCCGCCGAACGAGATCCTCGACGATCGGTTCGTGGGCGAGATTTAACGGACAGTGAGCCGATCGACGCCGACGAATCGTCCAGAACACGAAACGAACTGGCGAAACTGTCGCCCCGGTATTAGGTTGTGCGTGAGCATATATCGAACGGTACGCGGATTCCACCACGGAATATTCCGTTCAGATTTTCCCGAAATCTGCCGAGAGGGTCCGTCTAGGGTGGTCGATCTCGAGATCACCGACACGGTCGTCGCGATCTATTCAACGAATTATCATCGGGAAGTCGGCTACTAGTTCGGTATATCCGAACGGCTATGAACGGACATAGAAACTCAAAGAGAGTTGTTATAGGCGAGAATATCCACCGGGAGGAGTACCCGTCCGATACGAGAAATGTAAGTTGGGTTTTCTCGGCGGATCTCTCATCGCGACTATCGGAAGCGCGACGGTGGCTATTGGCGTCGGTCACGGCCGTCTCGACGGCGTCTGGATCGTGGCGAGGTCGAGACGAATCGGCCGCGGTCCCGATCTCTCCGGCCATCACTGGGACTTACGGAAGTGCTGGTGTAAATACGCGCGAACTGTCTTTACACAAGTACATTTGTAAATAACCGCGGCGCCGATGAGGATCACGGACGACGTCAGCGAGCGGACCGAAGCGGTGATTCCCTGCAATCTGCGTTCGATATTTTCGGATTATTCCTCATATGATGCGGTAGTAATAGCCCCGAACACCGCTCGCATCTAGCGGTGATCGACGTATCAGGACGATGCGAGTCGCATTCCGGGTAACGGCCGACCGAATGCTTATTGCGATATCCGTGGGAGGTGCATCCATCCGACACATGACAGACGAGTTCGAGAGAGCGGACCGGCTGTTCCTCGACTGCTGTCGACGGTGTCAACGCTATCAGCAGCAACAGGGGACGTGTGGCCACGCGTTCGATCAATCACTTTGCCAGCTTCGCCCGCGACGATAACCGTCCCTGTCCGGTCTACAGCACCCGTACTAACGGGGCCGAATCCGAACCGGGCGGGGCGAAGTACAGTGACGACGGCGAACCTGCGAACGGAACTGCCGATGACCGGAACTGATCGGTACTCGAGGACCGTGCCGTCCCGCGTTCGAACTCGCCGCTCGGTCTGGACTCGTACGGCTGGTCCGCCGCTGGTAGTTCAGGGCGTCGAGACGATCGCGGAACGGTTCGGCCGGCGTTACCGACCCTCGAGTTCTAGATTCAGTGCTGACAGACGTATCCTCATCCACTCTTATGTTTACAAACTTTAAAATTGCTTATGTCCCCTGAGAACAGCCATCACACCATGGACAGGAGACAGTTCATAGCAGGTGTCGGAGCCACGACTGCGGGAATCGCACTCGGTGGCTGTATCGGTGATAGTAGCGGCGACGGCGGCATGGGCGACTCCTATCAGATCGGCGTCAACGGACCGACCGCACCGGTCTGGGAGTACGCCGCGTTTCCGCTGTTCGACGACCGGGCACAGGAGGAACACGACATGGAAGCGGAGCGAACCGCCTTCATGGGTTTCTCCGACGTCGTGGCCGGCGCGGTCAGTGACGAGGCGGATTTCTGTTACATCAGCCTACAGGCGCTGATCAACTCCCGTGCGGAGGGCATTCCGATCAAGGCCTTCCTCGGCAACGGGAACGAGTACGTCTTCCCGCTCGCCGTCACCGACGAGATCGAAAGCTGGGACGATCTCGAGGGGCAGACGATCGGCATCCAGGACACGTCAGCGGTCTCCTACGCCAGTACCGTCGCGATGGTCAACGAGGAACTCGGGGATCCGGAGGCGGTCGAGTACTCGACGATGGCGGGGACCGAAAACCGACTCGCCGCCATCGAATCGGGAGAACTCGACGCCGCGGCAGTCACGTCGAGCGCCGGCTTCGCGGCGGAGGAGGAGGGATTTGCGTCTATCCTTGCGTTCCCATGGGAATACGAGGTAACGAACGATCAGACGGCGCTGGTGTGGGCCACGACGGAGGAGAAAATCGAGAACGAGTCGGAGGACCTCCAGGAGGTCGCCGATTTCATCGTCGAAGCCCAGCAGGCGGTCTACGAGGAGGACGCTGACGATCTCATCAGTCGATCGCAAGAGTACGACTTCTACCCGTCCTTCGACGTCGGGACCGAACCCTGGGAGCAGTCACTTGAACTCGCACGCGAGTACGAACTCTGGGCCCAAGACGGCAACATCGAACAGGAGGAAATGGACCGCGCCCAAGACCTCCTGCTCGATACCGGTCTGATTGAAGAGGAGAACGCGGTCGACGACGTCGGCGACATCTTCACCGACGAATTCCTGTGATCCGACCGACCGCGATCGCCACTAGAATCGGTCCGTTACGGCCGGGACCGGATATCGTATCGACCATCCACCGACGTAGCGCGGCGCGGTACGACCGATCGACGAGGGGCTATCGACGGCCCAGCGGTCGACGACTGGTCGCTCGAGGACAGACCAAAGTATAAATCCCCGAACGTGGACATAGTTAGCAACAGACATGGAAGAACGAACGGACAGTCAGAACCCCACCGACGACGATCCGATGAGCGCCGGAGAACGACTGCTGCGCTCGCTCGCAGACCACGGCGTCTCGTACATTTTCGGCAACCTCGGGACGGATCACACGCCGCTGCTCGAAGCGATGGCCCGTCTCGAGCGTGACGGCGACGGCGAGGAGATACCGGAACTGATCACCTGCCCACACGAGTTCGTCGCGATGAGCGTCGCCCACGGCTACGCGGTGACGACGGGCGAACCGCAGGCGGTACTCGTCCACGTCGACGTGGGCACGCAGAACCTCGGCGCGGCGATGCACAACGCCCATCGAGCGAACGTACCCGTGTTCATCATCTCGGGGTTAGCCCCCGTGACCGAGAGCGGCCACCCCGGCTCCCGCGATCACGCTATTCATTACGTGCAGGACGTCTTCGATCAACCGGCCATTGTCGAGGAGTACTGCCGCTGGGAGGGGGAGTACCAGCCCCCAGCCGATCCCGACCGACTGGTCGCACGCGGTCTCGAGCGAGCGCAGACGGTCCCGGAGGGTCCGGTCTATCTGACCGCTTCCCGTGAGGCGCTCGAGACCGAGATCGACCCCGCACCGAGCCGAACAAACCTCGAAACCGTCTCACAGCGGACAGGCGCAGACGCGGAGACCGTCGAGACACTCACGGACCGGATCGAGGACGCGACCGCACCACTCGTTATCACCAGCCGGATCGGATCGCCGGCGTCGGCCCGCGGCCTCGAGACACTCGTCGAATTCGCGGAGACTGCGGGTGCGGGCGTCGTCGAGCACGTGCCGACGCACCTCTGTTTCCCGCGCGACCACGAATTCCACGCCGGCTACGAACCCACGGCGGTATTCGACGAGACCGATCTGATCGTCGTCGCCGATACGGACATCCCGTGGGTACCGGCTCGAGGGACGCCCGACGCGCCCGTCATCCAGCTTGACGTCGATCCGACGAAACGGCTCTACCCGCAATGGGATTTCCCGATCTCTCGGACTGTCCGCGCCGACGCGACGGCGATTCTGGAGGACGTGACCGAACGGCTGGATCCAGCCGCCGGCGACGACGGCCGCGACCGGTGGCGTCGCGTCGTCGCGGAGCGCCGCGAGGAGCAGCGGGACAAACTCGCGGACCAGAAGTCGTCCGACCGGCTCACCCCAGCCGTCCTCTCCGATGCGCTCAATCACGTCGTCGACGAGTCGACTATTGTCATCGAGGACACGGTGACGAGTCGCGGCACCGTACTGGACTACCTCGAGCTCACTGAGCCGCGGAGCTACTACCAGAAGGGCGGTGCAGGCCTCGGATGGACCGGCGGCGCCGCGGTCGGTACGTCGCTCGGACGACCGGACGACCGGATCATCTCGCTGGTCGGCGATGGCTCGTACTTCTTCTCCATACCCACTGCCTGGAACTGGCTGTCCGCGACTGCCGACGCGCCGTCGCTAACCGTGATCTACAACAATAGCGGCTGGAACGCAGTCAAGACGTCGACGCTCTCCGAACACCCCGACGGCGCTGCCGCGGACGACGGCGTCCCCGGATCAGTGTTCGAACGATCCGCCGATCTCACTGCACCCGCGAACGTGGTCGACGCCCACACCGATACGGTCACGGATCCAGACCGACTCGTCGAGGCGCTCGAGGCTGGCGTCGAGGCAGTCGACGACGGGACCCACGCCGTGATCGACGTTCGACTCGAGCCCATCTCCTAACGAGGAGAGGAACTCTCGAGCGAGCGGCGTCTCGAGGGCGAGACGACAGCGCGGGTCCCCCGAACCGGAGCGGAACCAGTCAGAGCACCGATCGAGGGACTACTGTCGATCCACGACAGATCGATTGTCACGATAGCTATTGGTTTCACATCTATATACTTATTCTGTCATTCTGTCTCAATCTGTCGAGGCGTAGGCAACGACCGATGAGAGCGAACTACCGACGTGATAGCCAGTCAGTCGGGTGATTGGCCGATAGAGAACCGATTTTGATTCGGAGTCACGCTGCTGACGGCGCAAAGCAGCGAATCAGTTCGACCTACGAAGTAAAACGTGCAATAGAGGTTGTATTCACGGTTTTCGTCCAGAATCACTCCGTTCTATGGAACCGGCGATCAACGGGATATACATCCAATGATATACTAATCGCAATCTAGTATAATATATCATATGAGGACATTCAAACTGTTCCAAACCTGTTCAGGCCCACCTGTTCCATATCTGTTCAGTTTCACCACAGGTTACGATCGATGGGAACTCGACCCGATCGGCACTGACGTATCACTCGAGCGGAACGGTGGGATCGCTGGGTCGCTTCGGACGAGTGAGTTTCCGCTACCGACCCGACAGTAAGATCCGTTTACTATGGTAATATCATACTACGCACGAGACCGAGTACACACCGCAGCTCGTCGCCGATCCCCTGCGAGCGACCGATTGACGGGTCCAGCGTCAGTCGTACATGATCGTCACGGTCGGCGCACTGACCTCGAGGAGGACCGACTGCGTGATGCTCCCGAACAGTGCCTTGCCCACTGGCGATCGCTTGCGGCCGCCGAGGACGAGGTATCGTGGATCGTATCGTTCGGTCGCTTCGATGATCTCTGCAGCGGGAGAGCCGACTCGTCCCGTCGCGTCCACGCGACCGGCGTCCGCAAGCGTCTCCGTGGCGATCCGTCTGGCCGTATTCGCGGCATCGTTCGCTCCTTCGTCGACGTAGTACTCGTCCCGACTCTCCACCCGAGTATCAAATTGGTCCTGAGTCATGACGTGTAACACGACGAGTTCGTCGTCGTACGCCTCGGCAAGATCGTTTGCCGTCGTGATAACCGCGTCGCTGAACTCGTCATCGTCGAGTGCACAAATGATTGTCATATGCTCACAATTGTCTCTCAACCATTAAATAGCTTGGTGCCGGAGCGGCGGGGTTCCCGGAGTCGGCGCTGCAATCCCAATAGCACTATTGTGCTCGCCACTCATATCACTCGTATGGACGAAGATAGCGGTACTCACAGTCGATCCGCACTCGAACCGACGCTGGAACACGTCCTGGACCTCGAGATCGAGGTCGAGGATCCGATCGAGATCGGCGAGACCGGCGACGGGCAGCGCCGGATCATCCCCATCGTCGACGGGACGGTCTCCGGACGTATCGAGGGACACGTCATTCCGGCCGGGGCGGATTACCAGCTGTTTCGCGTCGACCGACCGACGGAACTGGTCGCGAAGTACGCCTTCGAGACCGACGACGGCTCGCGGGTCTACGTCGAGAATCGCGGCATTCGCTACGCACCGCCGGAGACAAAAGAGCGACTCCGGGACGGGAAACCGGTCGAACCCGACGAAGTCTACTTCCAGTCGACTCCGCAGTTCGAGACCGCGGATCCGGAGCTCGAATGGCTCACTCAGAGTATTTTCGTCGCGTCGGGAATCCGCCAGCCGAACGGGGTGAAACTGGCGGTGTACCGCGTCGCCTGAACCGGGTCGAGAAACGAGCGATCGAGACGTCACTTCCCGTCGTCGACGTAGACGACCTCGTGGTCGCCGTCGTCGAACGCGCCCGTAGGCCTGACCCGCACGAGACCGTCGGTGTCGGCGCTCACAGGTCGAACACCTCCGCGGCGTTTCCGGCGAGAATTCGCTTCCGATCCTCGTCCGAGAGGAACGGCAGATCCATGATGATCGACGGGCTGTCGAAGTCCCAGTGGGGGTGGTCCGACGCGTACGGCAGCCGGTCGGACCCCAGCATCTCGAAACAGAGTTCGAGCAGTCTGCGACTGGCCGACACTTCGAGGGGCTGGGTTCCGAAGTAGTAGCTGGTGATGTACTCGCTGGGTCGTTTCTCGAGCAGCGGGGCCTCTTCGGGGCGTTTGTGGTACTCCTCTTCGAGACGACTGATGAGACCGGGGACGTAGGTGACGCCCGACTCCATGGAGACGATGTCGAGGTCGGGGAACTTCTCGGGAACGCCCTGGCAGACGAGGCTGACAAGCTGGGACATGTTTGACTCGAGGAAGCCGAGTGTGTGCGTCTCGATCATCTCCTCGTAGCCGGCGCGGACGTAGTCGTCCAGTCCCGAGCCGCCGGTGTGGAAGACGATCGGGAGTCCCGCGTCCTCTAAGCGCTCGTAGATCGGGTCGTACTTGCGGTTGCCCAGCGGCGGGTTCGCGCCCGCAGTGACGAAACAGCCGCCCCGAATCGCTTCCTCGTCTTCGACCATCTCGAGGGAGGCGTCGACGTCGCTGTAAGGCAGCGGGACGAGTCCGTAGACGCCGTCGTCGGGATCGAGGACTTACTTCGAGCATGAATCGAATGTGTCCCTTCGCGAACGCCTGGGTGCGTTCGTCGGCCGTCTAGACGCCACCCATCGCGAGTGCGAGAAGCGAAATCTGGAGGGACTGGTCGATGTCAAGGAACTCCATGGCCTCCCTGATCCGGGATTTCGGTTTTGTCCGGATAGTTCGAGTGTTCGCGGACGACCTTCTCGTAGGCCTGCCGGTCGCCGGTCGACATCGGGAAGAACGAACTCAGGTTCTGTTTGACCCCACTGTCCCCCCAGTTACTCCTCTTGTATTTAGTTCGCCACGGCTCGTCCATATACTCCGCGACCTCCTCGAACGAGCCCTGATAGTGCCAGTCGCAGTCGATGACGCGGTGTTCTGCGGCGTCGATCATGCTGTATCACACCCGGTATCTGGGTGACTCGTTGTGTACTGTTACCACACCATACGTGTCTTCGTGTTAGCTCATAACTGTTGTGTGAGACCGTACCACGGAACCGACTACGGATCGGGCAGGTCGGATAAATCGGCCCGAATCGCGTCGTGGGCGTCTCGCAGGCGCTGTTCCTCGTCGGGAGCCAGCTCCCACTCGAGAATCTCGCCGACGCCGTCGGGGGTCAGCGTCACGGGGACGCTCAGACAGCCGTTGGCCAGCCCGTACTCGCCATCGACCGGCGTCGAGAGGCAGACGGAAATCTCCGTCTCGTCCGACCCGTCGGCGAACATCGTTCGAATCAGCCGCGTTACGCCGGCGCTCGTCACCCACCGCGACGTCTCGGACGCGCCTCGCCCCTTCGCGATCTCGAAGGGAATCTCACGAACGTATTCGAGGACGTTCGCTCGCTCCGCATCGGACAGGGTCGCGGGGTCGCCGTCGACGCGGAGTTTCGAAAAAACGGGGACGATTCCACTGCCGTGTTCGCCCATCACCGGACAGTAGACGGTAGCCGGACGTGCGTCCCGTATCTCACCGATCTTGTACGCCGTCCGCGCCGTCTCGGACAGCGAGTAGCCGAGGAAATGTTCTCGCGGCCACCCGAGTCGCTGCCAGAGGCGATACGTGATCCGATCGATCGGGTTCGTCAGAACGAGGACGGGGACAGGATCGACCGATCGCAACTGGGCCACGACGTCGTCGACGATCGAGAGGTTCGCCTCGAGTTCGGCCTCGCGAGCGTCGGTGTCCGTCGCGTCGTCGGGCCGGGGCGCTGCGGCGGTGAACACCGCGAGATCGGGGTCGGGCTCGAGGGCAGCCAGTTCGTCAGCGCCGACCGCTCGAACGGTGCCGAAGACGCCGGCCGTCTCGGCGTCTACGGGCGCCCGTGCGGAGTGAAAGACGGAGTGGGTGACGTCGAGGGCGTGGGCCCATGCGGGTCGTTCTGCCTTGTCGACGAGCGTGATAGTAAGCGTCGGGTCCGCCGACGCTAACGTGTACGCGACCGTCGACCCGATCGTACTCGCACCGCCGATAATCGCAACGTGCATTGTGTGTAGTCCTCGCTCGAGGATGGGACAGCGACTCACTTATACGGTTGCATCGGTTCGACCGGGCTCGAGCGCGGACGGATGCCGATCCGGGAGCGGTACGGGTCGGTTCAGGTCCAGGCGAGGAACCTGTGACGCAGGACCCGCAGGGCGCGGTCGAGGACAAATCCGAGAATCATGATCGCGATCAGGGTCGCGTACACCTGCACGGAGTCGAACGACCGGACGCCCTGGATCTCGAGGTAGCCGAGTCCGGCGGTCCCGGCAACCATTTCGTAAACGAACGTGATGATCAGCGAGATCGGTAGTGCGATCTGAATCCCCGAAATGATCCCGGGCGAGGCGGCCGGGATGACGACCTTCCGGACCAGTTCGCGGTCGGAAGTGCCCATCATCCGCGCCGACCAGATGAGGTTCTCGTCGACCTCGCGGGTCGCGTTGCGCGTGTTGAGCGCGACGGGCCAGAAGCAGCCGACGACGACCAGCGCGATGATGGGCGTGTCTCCGCTGCCGAACCAGAACAGGAACACGGGGATGAGCGCGATCACCGGCACCGGGTAGCCGACCTCGATGATCGGGTCCCAGAACCAGCCCACGATCCGGCTCCGGGCGCTCAGGACGCCGACGACGATCCCGAGTACGCACGCGATGACGAGCCCGATCAGGGCCCGCCGGACGGTCAGATAGCCGTGACGGAACATCGTCCCGTCGGCCGTCAGTGACGCGAACGAGCTGTCCGCGCGTACCAGAATATCTGACAGCGGCGGCAGGAAGTAGTAGTGGATGAGTTCGAGCTGAGTGACCAGCTCCCAGAGGAGCAAGACGACGACCAGTGAGGCCGTCGCCTTGGCGAAGTCCACGAGGCTGGACCGGTCGAGGGTCGCGCTGCCTACGTCCATCGAATCAACCTCCGTTCGGTCCACTCGTAGCCGCGAACGGCGAAGAACGCCGCCGCCGAAATGACCACGAGAACGGCGAACATCTTTGTGTAGGCGCCGACTTGACTGTAGCGCAGAATCTCGAATCCGACACCCTCGTTCGACGCGATGAGTTCGGCGCTCACCAGCGCGATGAAGGCGATCGGAATCGCCTGTCTAATCCCGGTGAGGATGCTCGGGAACGTCGCCGGGATGACGACCTTCAGCGGGATCTTCCACGACGGCATGCCCATCATCTGGGCCGACCAGATCAGGTTCCGGTCGATGTTCTGGGCCGCGTTGTAGCTGTTCAACACGATCGGCAGCAGGCAGGCCAGGAAGACGATCAGAATCGCCGTCTCCGTACCCACACCGAGCCAGAGGATCGCCAGCGGCACCAGCGCGGCCTTCGGGATGGGGTAGACCAGCGCCAGGAACACCTCGAAGACGTTCTCTACCGGCTTCGACCGCGCCATGCCGACGCCGAGGAGGACCCCGACGGAGATACTCAACGCGAGCCCGACGCCCACCCGATAGAGCGAGATCTGAAGGTGGGGGATCACGTCGCCGGCGATCATTAGTTCCCACGTCGCGAGCGCGACCTCCGTGGGGGACGGAAGAATGTTCTCGTTGACGATAGTACCGCTGGCGAACTTCCAGAGCCCCGCGAAGATCAGTAGCGGGACCCACTCGAAAATGAATCTCCCGATCCGCCATAGCGGTTCGGGGACCGATTCTTCCAACCGGTCTAGTCTGAAATCGGCGTATGACATCGTGTTAGAGCTGTGCCTGGGGTTTCGTCTCCTCCCGGAGCGACTGCCAGACGGCGTTTTTCGTCTCGGTGTACTCGTCGGAGAGGATGATGTCCTCTCGCGGCTGGGTCCGATCGATGTCGATCTCGACGGCCGTCTTCTTCGTTCCCGGATGTCGCGTCATAATCATCACCCGTTCCGAGAGGTAGACCGCTTCCTCGACGTCGTGGGTGATGAAGATCACCGTCTTCTCTAAGTCGCTCCAGATCTCGAGGAGGTGATCCTGCAGCGCCTCCCGAAGCGGCTGGTCGAGCGCGCCGAAGGGCTCGTCCATCAGGAGGATCTTCGGGTCGTAGGCCAGCGTCCGCGCGAGCGCGACCCGCTGTTTCATCCCCCCGGAGAGTTCCTTGGGATACTTGTCTTCGAAGCCGTCTAAGTCCATCATGTCGATGAACTTCTGGGCGGTGTCCTTTCGCTCGGACTTATCGACGCCCTTCTGCTCTAATCCGTAGGTGACGTTTCCCATCACCGTCCGCCATGGGAACAGCGCGTAGTCCTGAAAGACGACGCCCCGATCGGTTCCCGGACCGTCGATCGGCTCGTCGTCGACGGCGATCGTGCCCGTGGTCTCCTCGAGAAAGCCGGCGATCAGGTATAGCAGCGTGCTCTTTCCACACCCGCTTGGGCCGACGACGCTGAGGAACTCGCCGCTCGGGACCTCCAGCGAGAGGTCTTCGATCGCCTTCGTTCGTTCGCCGCCCGATTCGTACACTTTCTCGAGGTTCGATATCGTGACGTGTCCTTGGACCATTGTGGCTGTCGGTTAGACGAGTGGGTATTTGAAGCTTGTGCGAATGGATATCATTGGACATGTCTCAGAGGTGATCCTCGATGTACTCATTGGTCGCGTTCTCCTCGGCGTCGAACTCACCGTCGAGGAGGCCGAGGTCGTTGAGTTCGTCCATGGTCGCCTGCAGGGCGTCGTGGTCGATCTCGATCTGGTCCCGGTAGTAGTCATGCTCGGTCAGGAAGAACTCGTCGACCTGTTCCTCGGGGAGTTCGAAGTGCTCCGCGGCCAGCGAGACGACCTCGTCGCGGTTCTCAAACATGTAGTTGACGACGTTCACGTAGTCTTCGCCCCAGGCCTCGACGGCATCGGACTTCTCGTCGAGCGCGTTGTTCGTCGCGACGGTGAACGCGAACGGGTAGGTGCCGTCGTACGCATCGTGGCTCGTAAAGACCTCGGTGAAGTCCTCGTTGCGCGGCCCCACGGCGAAGAGCGCGGGGAAGATGGCCGCGTCGAAGATGCCGTCTTGCAGTCCCTCCATAAATGTCGGGAACCCCTGTTCCTGAAAGTCGACGTCGTCCTCGCTGAGTCCGACCTCTTGCAGCATCTTCAGGTAGACCGCGTGGATGCCGGTCCCGGTCGCGTTGACCCCGAGCGTCTGCCCCTCGAGGTCCTCCGGTTCGGTGATGTCCGAGTCCGGCAGCGAGTAGATCTCGAACCCGAAGTGATCCGGATGCGCGTCCCAAAAGTCGGTTGCGATCGCCGTCAGCCCGTCGGGAACGGCGTCCCCCACGACCGCGCCGCCGAAGCTCTGGGTCGTGACCAGCGCCATGTCGGCCTCCCCGGCCGCCAGCGAGTTGATCGAGTCGGGCGTGCTCGCGTCCTGCGAGACCTCGAGATCGTACTCGTCGCCGAGGTTGTCGAGTTGGTCTTGAATCTCGGGGATGTCCAACAGCGATCCGAGGTTCTCGATCGGAACGACGAAGTTGAACCGAAGGGTGTCCTCGTCGACGCCACCCGTGCACCCCGCCAGTCCCGCAATCCCGGCAGTAGTTACTGCTGCACCAGTTTTGAGGAACGACCTCCTGTTACTGTATAGCATATGCGCTCAATTTGTCTATATTAGTAAAAGGATTGCGGATAGTATAATATATCACTTCTTACGACAGTTATATTAGTGGCGGAGATCTGTGCATCTCTTAACTGGATCGCCGAAACCCGTCGGTAAGACGTGACGCGACGGTACATCTGTCGGCCATCCGAACGCCCGGGAAGTTATCAACCAACGGAAGTCAGGGGCGTGTGCGCCGCGATTCTGGCGCGGTGAGTCTTCCGGCGTGATCACCGGCGCAGATAGCGGCAGGAATGGTTGACAAATCGTCGCTAATTGGTCAGAGTTTGAGCACGGGGAACCGTACGATGGGCGCGCTCGATCGCGTCGATAATCTCCTCGGCAGGCGATCCGACCTGTCCTCGCGGGACAGGAGTATCGATCTCCGCGCTCGTATTCGACCGATCGTCGACTGCACGCAGAGTTGCCGTCCGGTGATTCGTTCGCGCGCGATCTACTTGTTTTCCGGGAATCACCGACTGTCGGTCGATCCCGTCACCTGCTCGTATCTGTAGCGGTCGGCCGATCCGGAGCCGCGGTTACAAGCGATCGCTCCCGTTCTCGTACTCGTCGAGCACGTCCCAGTCCGGCGTTATCCCGAGTCCTGGTCTTTCCGGGAGCGAGATCGACTCACCAGACGGTTCCGGCGGTGATTCGTAGATTTTCTTGCCTACCTCCCAGACGATGTCGTGGAACTCGACGATCGACCCGCTGGCCACGCCCGCCTGGAGGTGCATGTTCTGGAACGGCCAGCCCCCGCCGTGTGCGACCCGGAGGTTGAACGCGTCCGCCATTCCGGCTACCTTGCTCGCTTCGGTGTAGCCGCCAACGAAACAGACGTTCGGTAAACTAATGTCGACCGCCCCGTTTTCGATCAGCTCCCGATGGCGAAAGCGGTGGCCCTCGTTCTGTCCCGCCGCGATCGGAACGCGCGTTCGAGTACGCAGGTCCGATAACAGCGACGCGTCGTTTCCGTATACCGGCTCCTCAAACCAGCTCAGTGAGACCGACTCGAGTCGATTACACAGTTCGAGCGCTTCGTCGACCGAGTACAGGTAATTCGCGTCGATCGCTAACTCGACGTCATCGCCGATAGCGTCGCGTACCGCGGTCACTCGCCTCGCGTCGATTCTCGGCGTCGCCCACTCGCCCTTTCCGACGACGATTTTGATTCGCTCCGCCCCGTCCGAGACGAGGTCGGTCACGATCTCGGCGAGTCGCGCCTCATCCCGGATCGCCTGTCCGATCGTATAGTACACCGGGACCGTCTCGGACGCGCCGCCCAAGAGGCGCCAGACCGGCTCGTCGTACTTCTTTCCCTTGATGTCCCAGAGCGCGATATCGACGGCGCTCACAGCCGTGCTCCAGGTTCCCGTCTGCGCTCGCGGATTGAGTTCGCGGTAGAGCAGGTCCCAGACGCGTTCCGTTTCGAGCGGGTTCTGCCCGGTTACCAGCGGTGCGATCTGCTCGTTGACGAATGACGCCGTGGCCTCCGGATAGAGGTACCCGGTCTCGCCGTATCCGGTGATCCCCTCGTCCGTTTCAACGGTAACGAACACGATCGTGTCATCGAGGTCGTCCTCGCCGGGTACGTCCGCGGGAACTGTGTACGTCGACGCTCGTACGCTTGTGATTTCCATGCAGGAATCCCATCGATAGCAACCCGACCGAGGGCCAAATAGCTACTCATCTCGAGCGTGCGGGGACGGTGTCAGCCTTGAGCGCCTGGGTGTCCCGTTGAAAGGGGGAGGGGAGACCTCGTCACCTGACGCTCATCACGTACCGTTGGAACGGAGATGCAATCGCTTTTAGGAAGGGGAGACCGACGAGGGCGACCGTCATCAGCGTCAGGATCAGCGGAATCGGCTCGTTGACGAATACCATCAGCGAGCCGTCTGACAACTGCAACGAGCGGATGAGGTTCTCTTCCGCGATCGGGCCGAGAATAATTCCGAGGACGAACGCGATAATCGAGTAATCGTACGTCATCAGGAAGAACCCGAACACGCCGAAGAACAGGACGGTGAAGACGTCGAGCCAGTTCCCCCGGAGTCCGAGGGAGCCGAGGGTGGAGAAGACGATCACGAGGGGAATGAGGTAGTTCGAGTTCACCGCGGTGACGTACGAGGTCTTCGTGATGAAGAAGAGCCCGACGGCGAGGATGATGATGTTGCCGATCAGTAGCGCGAGGAACACGCTGTAGGTAATGTCGATGTTCGTCGTGAACAGCTCCGGACCGGGGTTCAGCCCGTGCATCATCAGCCCGCCGAGCAGGATCGCGGTCGATCCGCTCCCCGGGATGCCGAACGAGAACGTCGGAATCAGCGAACCGGCAACCGTTCCGTTGTTCGCCGCTTCCGAGGCGATGACGCCGCGGTAGTTCCCCGAGCCGTACTCCTCGTCGCCGCTGCCGCTCCGAACCGTTTCCGCGTAGGAAACGAAGTTCGCGATGGACGCGCCGGAGCCGGGAATTGCGCCGATGAACATCCCGATGTATCCGGATTTGATTGTCGTGATCGGCGCCCGCAACACGTCGACGACGCCGGAGAACACGCTGCCGTCCATGTCGACGCCGTCTTTAGCGATTCCGCCGCGCTCGCCGGCGAGCTTGATCATCTCTCCGATGGCGAAGATACCGATCAGGACTGCGACGAAGTTCAACCCGTCGAAGAGCAACATCGTGCCGAACGTGTACCGCGGCTGTCCGACGGCGATCGGGAAGCCGATCGTCGAGAGGAGCAAGCCGAAGGCGCCGGCGGTGAGCCCCTTGACGAGCGAGCCGCGTGCGACGACGGTGATCAAAGCGATCCCGAACAGCGCGATCAGGAAGTACTCGGGCGATCCGAAGAGGAGGACGAGCGTCGTCAGGTAGGGCGTCAGCAGGATCAGCGTGACGATCGCGAACAGCCCGCCGACCGCCGACGCCGTCGCCGAGACGGAGAGCGCGTCCATCGCACGCCCTTGGCGCGTCATCTGGTAGCCGTCGAGCGTCGTGGCCGCGGCCGCCGCCGTCCCCGGGGTGTTGATTAGGATCGCCGCGATGCTGCCGCCGTACATCGCGCCGCTGTAGATGCTTATCAGCAGGATGATCGCGTCGGGTCCGCTCATACGAACCGTCAACGGGAGCACTACCGCTAACCCGAGATTGGGGCCCAGGCCGGGTATCGCACCGATGACGATCCCGACGAGAATGCCGGCGATCAACCAGCCCATCGTGCTCCCAGTGAAGAGGATGTCGATCGCTCCGGAGAAGCCGCCTCCGATCATCTATAGCCCACCCTGCATCAGGTCGACCGGCAGGATGTAGTCGAACGAGAGGGCGATCGTGATCGCCACGCCGAGCAACACCGCCGCGATTCGCTTTCGGATGCCGAAGAGCGCCGAGTACGCGATCACGAACAGCGGTGTCGCCAGCACGAGGCCGATGGCGTAGCCGACGACCCCGTATCCGGCCAACAGGCCGACGAGTATCGCTTGCTGTCGCTCGGCGTGTGGCGACGCGTCTCCGTGCTCGCCGTCTCGCTCCGCTCGCGAAGTGACCGCCTCCTCGGACTCGACGAGTTCGTCTTCCTCGTAATCGAACATCGAGCCCGAATCGTCGACGGCGTTCCGTATCGATTCGGGGAGATACCCCCGTGCGAGCAACAGGAGCACGCCGCAGATCGTCGCGATCGCGGTGAAGCGGGGAAAGATGGCGACCTGGTAGGAAAACGCGAACGACTCGACGAGCATGTAGCTCGAGACCACGAGCATGCCGACGAGCATCACCGATTCCGGCGTCGCTCGGTCCGTTATCGTACGATAAAGTGAACTGGCCATGGGTGTGCCTATTGCAGCTCTTCGAGGTCGACGTTCTCGGGGATCGCCTCCTCGCTCTCCTCCATGATCGAGAGCGCTTCGTCGGGGCTGATGAACTCGACGTCGTTGCCCGTCTCGTCGCTCCAGTCCGCCATCGCGTCGCTCTGGAGCGTCTCCTCGAGGCTATCGGTCAGAGTCTGGAGTTGATCGTCCGGCAGGTCCGGCGGCGCGATGAACGCCCGCGTGAAGCCGCCCATGAAGTCGATATCGGGTTCGTACCCGGCGTCGGTGTACGTCGGTAAGTCGGGAAACACGCCGCTCCCGTCGCTGTGTAACGCGGTGTTCACGTTGACCTGACTCTGGGCGTCTTCGGCGGCCGTCTCGGTGACGATACCGACCGGAACCTCGCCGCTGGCGACCGCCTCGAGAACGGGGCCGCTCCCGTTGTACACGATGAAGCTCTCCCACTGAAGATCGAGTCGTCCTTTCATCGTCTCGGCGAGGATGTGGCTTGGGGAACCGGTCGGTTGGCCGCCGATCGCCTCGATGTCGCCGCTTTCGTACGCGTCAGCGATCGCTCCGAAGTCGTCCAATCCGGAGTCGGGGTTCGATACTAACACCCAGACGTCCCGCGTGTAGCCGCCGATGTAACTGTAATCGCTGACGCTGAATCCGGGCTCCTGGATGAGGAACTGGGCCACGTCGGGCGAGTTGATGGGACCGAGGGTGTAGCCGTCGGGATCGGCGCTGTAGATCCGACTCAGTCCCTGCATCCCCGCTGCGCCTTCGATGTTTTCGAACTGCACGCCGACGTCGTGACTGTCCGCGATCTCCTGCCAGATCTGCCGCGTATAGATGTCGGTTCCGCCGCCCTGCCCCCACGAGATGATGACATGGAACTGATCGCTGGGGTATTCTCCACCGCCGTCGCCGCCGAGACAGCCGGCGAGCAACCCCGTCCCGATACTACCCGCTGCCGTGACGTACGCACGCCTACTGAACATGCAATGTGGTAGAACCCGACGCACCTATTAATACTTATTATAAGATACAGACGTGACCGAGGTCTCGGTATGCATCGGCGACTGTGAAATTTTGGTTCCGAATGCGAAACGACGGTTCTCACTCCGGTTCGGCCGATCGGAGCCCCGTCGAGCGGAGACGAGGGGGGAGCGGATCCGTCGAGGGCCGCGCGGCCGTCGACCCCGAGACTGCGCCTTCGTCGGTCGTCGGCGATTCGACCGTCGGCGTGGCGATGGAGTCGATCGCGGACGGCTGGGACGGACGATCTGCAGCGACCGATTCGGTCGCTGTCGCCGGAACGGCGGGTCCGACCGGTGTAACCGATCGGTAGGTATAACACGTGTCGGAGCGATTTCTCGATGAATGGTAGCGGATATCACAGAGCGTTTCGCATCGTCAATGGCGGCCGCGAACGTTGAGTCCACGCGCGTCGAGGCGGCGGCGTTCGAGGCGGCCCTCGAGGAGGTGGTCGAACCGCCGGCCGTCGGTGCGCCACTCGGGATCGAGGGCGTCTCCCTCCAGGACACCGAGGTGACCGTCCCGCCGACGCCGCGACTGCTCATGGACGCCGAGACCGGCGTGACGCGCGTGCACGGCGGGATCGCGGAGCACGGCACGTTCGTGATCCAGTCGGATGCCGACGGCACCGAACCGGTGAGTCTGTACCCGCGGACGCACGTTGGCGTCATTCGCGCGAGCGACCTCCACGAGGATGTCGAGTCGGTCGCGTCGTGGCTGGACGAGGAGTTCGACGCGGGCCGCGATTCCGCGATTCTGGCGACCGGCGCCAGTGCGACCGCGGACATGGGCGAACTCGTCCGCGGCGTTCACGGCCCGCAAACCGTCTACGCTATCGTCATCACGGATCGTTAATCATGTCGGAAACCACCACTCGAGCGGAGAAGGCCGCGCGCATCAGACACCTCTTCCAGACCGAGGGCGAGGCGGTGTTCGAGAACACGAACCACATCAACAACGGTCGGTACGAGGCCAACGCCAGGACCGACGACATCGAGGACCTCCGGTCGGCGGCCCGCCGCATCAAGGAAGACGCCATCGAACGCCTCCCCGAACTGATCGAGACGGTCCGCGAGAGCGTCGAAGACAACGGCGGAACGGTCTACCTCGCCGACGACGCCGCCGATGCCAACCGCTACATCACCGAGGTCGTCGAGGCCAACGACGCCGAGTCGGTCGTCAAGTCGAAGTCGATGACCAGCGAGGAGATCGAGGTCAACGAGGCGCTCGAGGCGAACGACGTCGGCGTCTACGAGACCGACCTCGGGGAGTTCGTCCTGCAGGTCGCCGACGAAGCGCCCTCCCACCTCGTGGGCCCCGCGTTCCACAAGTCCACCGAGGAGATCGCCGAGCTCTTCAACGCCCATTTCGATCCCGAGACGCCGTTCGAGACCGCGACGGACCTCACGCAGTTCGCGCGCGACTACGTCGGCGAGCAGATCAGGGACGCCGACGTCGGGATGACGGGCGCGAACTTCGTGTTCGCCGAGTCGGGGACCATCGCGCTCGTGACCAACGAAGGCAACGCCCGGAAGTGCGCGGTGACGCCGGAGACCCACGTCGCGGTCGCCGGCATCGAGAAACTCATCCCGAGCGTGCGGGAGTTTCCGCCGTTCGCCGAACTCATCGCGAAGGCCGCCGGCGGTCAGGACATCGCGACCTACCTGTCGCTGCTGTCGCCGCCGGTCGATTCGCCGGTCATCGACTTCGAGAACCCTGACGAACCGCTGTCGGGCGGCGGCGCCGAGGACCGCGAGTTCCACCTCGTGCTCATCGACAACGGCCGCACGGCTATGCGCGAGGACGACGAGCTCCGGGAGACGCTGTACTGCATCCGCTGTGGCGCCTGTGCGAACTCGTGTGCGAACTTTCAGCACGTCGGCGGCCACGCGTTCGGCGGCGAGACCTACACCGGCGGCATCGCGACCGGCTGGGAGGCGGGCGTCCACGGACAGGAGTCCGCCGCGGAGTTCAACGACCTCTGTACGGGCTGCTCCCGGTGTGTCAACGCGTGTCCGGTGAAGATCGACATTCCGTGGATCAACACGGTCGTCCGTGACCGCATCAACCGCGGTGCCGACCCCAAGCGGTTCGACTCGCTCGTGGAGGGGCTGACGCCCGACGAGGAGCCGGGGGGACTCGACATTCAGAAGCGCCTGTTCGGCAACTACGGGATGCTCGCCCGCCTGGGCAGCGCGACGGCGCCGGTCTCGAACTGGCTGGCCGACCTCGGCCCGTCCCGGGTGCTCATGGAGCGCGCGTTCGGCGTCGACCGGCGCCGCGAGTTACCCGCGTTCAAGCGGACGACGCTCTGCGACTGGTTCGCCGACCGCGAGCCGCTCCCGTCGGCGGGCGACGGCGACCGGTCGGCCGTCATCTACCCGGACGCCTACACGAACTACGTGCTGGTCGACCGCGGAAAGGCCGCCGTCAGAACGCTCGAGGCGCTCGGCGTCGACGTCGCGGTTGCGCCCTGTTACGAGAGCGGCCGCGCGCCGCTCTCCCAGGGCATGATCGAGACGGCGCGGACGAACGCGACTCGCGTCGCCGACAGCCTCGAGCCGTCCATCGAGGCGGGGCGGGACGTGGTCGTCATCGAACCCTCGGACCTGGTGGCGTTTCGCCGCGAGTACGACCGGTTGCTGCCCGCCGACCGCGCCGAGCGCCTCGCCGAAAACAGCTACGAGATCATGGAGTACGTCTACGGCCTGCTGGAGAACGGCGCGGACGCGGACGTCCTCGAGGGCGGCGCCGACGTCGCCTACCACAGTCACTGCCAGCAGCGGACGCTCGGGGCGGACGCGTACACGGAGGCGGTGCTCTCGGAGCTGGACTACGACGTCGTGACCTCGGACGTGGAGTGTTGCGGGATGGCCGGCTCGTTCGGTTACAAGTCGGAGTACTACGAGCTCAGCATGGAGGTCGGCGACACCCTGCGCGAGCAGTTCGAGGGGGAGACCGATCGCACGCTGGTCGCCAGCGGCGCGTCCTGTCACGAGCAGTTGGGATCGCTGTTCCCGCGCGAGTCCGTCCACCCGGTCGAACTCGTCGCGCCACGCTAGTCGGCGTGGCGAGGTGATCGGGATCCACCGATCGCTGCGATGGAACCGGTCTCGCCGATGCGTACCGGCGCGAGCCCGATACCTGGCCGATGGATCGATTTTCTCGCTCGGCTGATCGGTTTCGACGTTCGTCATGTTTAAGAGCGAATACCCTGTCTATCGGGTATGAGTCTGGTCGAGGAGATCGAAGGCGCGAGAATTATCGCCGACCGTATCGCGAACGTCCAACCGGACGAGCACGTTCTGATCGTGGGAGACTGGCGGTCGGACGAGGTCACCGAACGACTCGCTACGGCCGTCCACACGCTGGATGCCGAGGCGTCGGTCGCGCTCATGGCGCCGCGGGAGTACGACGGGAACGAACCGCCGGAGACGGTCGCCGCCGCGATGGGCGAAGCGGACGTGATAATCCTCGTTCCGACTAGGGCGATCGCACACAGCGCGGCGGCCAGTCAGGCTCTTGAGGAGGGGGCCCGGGTCGTCGCGATGGGGAAACTCTCCCTCGAGAAACTACGCGCGGACGGTCTGCGGGTCGACTTCGAGGAACTGGCGCCGAAAGTGAGGGAGATGGGCGACCTGTTCTCGTCGGCCGAGACCGCGCGCCTGACGGCGCCGAACGGGACCGACGTGACCTTCGCCCTCGGCGGGCGCGAGGGGAACGGACTGACCTGCACGGTCTCGGAACCCGGCGATTTCACGGTCGCCTACTGCGCCGAGGCGAACGTCACGCCGGTCGCCGAGGGGACGAACGGCTGGATCGTCTTCGACGGATCCATCCCGAACCTCGGCATCGGCATGCTCGAGGACGACATCGTGGTCGAGATCGAAGACGGGAGCGTGACGAGCATCGACGGCGGGCAGGAAGCGCGAAAGGTCGAGCGGATCTGGGCCGAGTACGACGATCCGGCGGTGCGTCAGGCCGCCGAACTCGCCGTGGGAATGAACCCGAAGTGTACCGAACTCGACGGCGGCTTCATCAACGATCACGGCGTGTTTGGGACCGTCCACGTCGGATTCGGGACGAGCAGCAACCTCGGGGGCGAAACCCGGACGCCGCTTCACTTCGACATCACCCTCCAGTCGGCGACGCTCGAACTCGACGGCGAGACAGTTCTGGAGGACCGCGAGTTTAAGATCCCCGCCTTCGCCGATCAGTAATACCGCCGAGGCGACTGTAGCGTCGAAATCGAACCGGTATCGTCGATCCTCGCCTTTCTCTACCGACGCCGGTACCGTTGGGTCGCAGTTCACGAGGGGTTGGCAGAGACAGAAACACCCGTCGAACGGCGAAATCGTGGGTCACAAGAACGGTGGTTCGACGGATCGACCGACACGCGACCGAGAGGTGGGGCGAATGTAAAAGAGTAGCAAAGATTTATACGGTTGTTCGAGACATGTTGAGGCGTACTATGGATGATAGCCTACGATCAGTTACCCCCGAGTCGGTCGACACCGGCGTCGACCCGCTCACGCAAGGAGATCTAGAGATCGAAACGTACCAAGTCGTCCGTCCCGACGGGTCCTACGACGCCGATCGAGTTCCGGACGTCGACGACGAGACGCTCCGTGATCTCTATCGCTGGATGCTCCTGCAACGGGTCTACGACAACCGCGCGACCAAACTCCAGCGTCGCGGTCGGCTCGGCACCGTCGCCTCCGGCCGCGGACAGGAGGCGAGCATCATCGGCAGCGGCTTTGCGCTTTCCCGGGACGATTGGATCTTTCCGTACGGCCGCGAGGCGGGCGCGTTACTGATGCACGGTCTCTCGATGCGCGACCTCTTGCTGTACTGGCGCGGCGTCGAGGACGCCTCTCGAATGGAGGGCGCCAATATCTTCGGGATGGCCATCTCGATCGGCTCGCACATCCCGCTGGCGACCGGGAAGGCGTGGGGCATGCAACTGAACGGCGAGGACACCATCGCCTTTGCGAACCTCGGGGACGGCGCGACCTCGACCGGCGCGTTCCACGAGGGGCTGAACTTCGCCGGCGTGCTCGGCGTCCCGGCGGTGTTCTTCTGCCAGAACAACCAGTACGCCATCTCGCTGCCCTTCGAGAAGCAGACCAACGCCGAGACGGTCGCCCAGAAGGCCCTCGCCTACGGCGTCGACGGGATCCGCGTCGACGGCAACGACGTCCTCGCCGTCTACAACGCCGTCTCGAAGGCGCGAGAACGGGCCCTCGAGGGTAACCCGGTACTCGTCGAGGCCGTCACCTACCGTCGGGGTGCACACACCACCAGCGACGACCCGACGCGATACCGTTCGGACGACGAAGTTGAGGAGTGGCAGAACCGGGACCCACTCGAGCGCTATCAGGCATTCCTCGAGGAGACCGATCGCTGGGACGCTATCGACGAGGAGGCGATCCGCGAGGAGGTCGAAGCGGAGTTCTCCGACGCCGTCGACGCCGCCGACGAGTTCGAAGAGCGGGGCATCGACGATATCTTCGAGCACCTCCACGAGGAGACGCCGCCGGAGCTCGAACGTCAGCTCGAGGAGTTACGCGAACTGTTAGAGGAGCGCCCGGATATGTACGAGTATATCGAACAGCGGCCCAAGGGGTAACATGAACGCGACAATTATTGAAGCAGTCAACGACGCACTACACGAGGAGATGGATAACGACGAGAAGACCGTCGTTTTCGGGCAGGATGTCGCCGAATCCGGCGGCGTCTTCCGGGCGACGGAGGGGCTCAAAGAGGAGTTCGGCGGGGACCGCGTCCTCGACGCCCCGCTTTCGGAGATCGCGATTGTCGGTGGGGCGGTCGGACTGGCGACCCACGGCTTTCGGCCGATCGCGGAGATCCAGTTCTCCGGCTTCCTCCCGCCGGCGTTCGATCAACTCGTGACGAACGCCAGCCGGATCCGCTGGCGGACCCGGGGCGAACTCACCGCACCCATGGTCGTTCGGACTCCCTACGGGGCTGGCGTCCGCGCTCTCGAACACCACTCCGAGAGTCTCGAGTCGATCTACAGCCACATCCCCGGGCTGAAGGTCGCGATCCCCTCGACACCCCACGACGCCAAGGGGATGCTCATCAGCGCCATCCGGGACCCCGATCCGGTGTTGTTCATGGAGCCCAAACACGTCTACCGCTCCTACAGAGAGGATATCGACGAGGGGTCCTACACTGAACCGCTCGGTGAAGCCGCCGTCCGGCAGGAGGGCGAGGACCTCACCGTCATCTCCTGGGGTGCGATGATGCACAAGACCCTCGAAGCGGTCGACAACCTCGCGGACGAGGGAATCGACGCCGAGGTGATCGACCTGCGGACCATCTCCCCGCTCGACAAGGAGACCGTGATCCAGTCGGTCACAAAGACGGGCCGCTGTGTCGTCGTCCACGAGGCCGCCAAAACCGGCGGCTTCGGCGCCGAACTCGTCGCGACGATCAACGACGAGATTCTGATGTACCTCGAGGCGCCGATCGAGCGTGTCGCCGGCTTCGACACCCCGGTTCCGGGGCTGGCGATGGAGGATTACTACATTCCGCATCCGCCCCGTATCGAGGAAGCAATCAAAGACACCGTCGCACACTGACGATCGAACGATTTTCTCCGGTCGGTCGTCACGACGGTCAGTAGTCGGGACGATTTCGAAACCGCTCAGTACGATTGGGACGCCGAAAGCGACGCGAGCGGCAGGTACCGTTCAAACCGCGAGTCAGAGCCGATCGCTCAGGTGAACGCGCGCTACCGATTCAACGTGTGAATTGCCTGTTCCTGTGCGTTCTCGGCTGCTTCCATCACTGCCTCCGAGAGCGTCGGATGCGCGTGGACCGTTCCCGCGAGATCCTCGAGGGTCGCCCCCATCTCGATCGCGAGGCCGACCTCCGCGATCAGTTCCGAGGCCTCTGGGGCGACGATCTGACCACCCAGCAGGAACTCGGTCTCCGCGTCGGCGACGAGCCGAACGAACCCCTCGGACTCGTCCATCGAAAGCGCGCGGCCGCTGGCTCGCAGCGGGAACGACCCGACGACGGGGTCGCAGCCCGCGTCCTCGGCCTCGGCTTCGGTCAGGCCGACGGTTCCGATCTCCGGATCGGTAAAGACCGCCGCGGGGATCGCCTGGTGGTCCAGCGCCGCCGGTTCGCCGGCCGCGACGCCCGCTGCGACGATCCCTTCGGCGCTGGCCTTGTGCGCCAGCATCGGTTCGCCCGCCACGTCGCCGATGGCGAACACGTGTTCGAGATCGGTCCGCGCGCGGTCGTCGGTCTCGATGAACCCGCGGTCGTCGGTCGCGAGGTCGAGCGCCTCGAGTTCGAGTCCGTCGGTCACCGGTTCGCGGCCGACGGCGACCAGTACGCGGTCGGCCTCGAGGACGGTTTCCTCGCCCCCCTCGCTCTCCGTGACGACCTCGATGCTGTCACCGTCGTCGGAGGCGAGCCACTCGATCGCGCTCTCGTGGAACCGGAAGTCGATGCCGAGGTCCGTTGCGCGGTTCCTGACCACGCGGGAGATGTCGTCCTCGTAGCTCGGCAGGACGTCCTCGAGCAGTTCGACGACGGTGACGTCGGCGCCGGCCTTCGCGAACGTTGTCGAGAGCTCCATCCCGATGTAGCCGGCGCCGACGACGACCAGTTCGTCGGGCACCTCGTCGGCGTCCAGCGCGTCCCGTGAGGACCAGACGCGGTCGTCCGCGAAGTCGAAGCCGGGCAGTTCCATCGGTCGACTCCCCGTCGCGACGATCGCGTGTTCGAACTCGATGGACTCGCTGCCCTGCCCTTCGCCGCCGTGAGCGATACGGACGGTCTCGTCGTCGACGAACGTCGCCGTTCCCTCGACCAGATTGACGCCGTTGCCCTTACAGAGCTTTTCGACGCCGCCCGTCAGCTGATCGACGACGCCGTCTTTCCACTCGACGAGCGTCCGCATGTCGACGGTGGGATCGGCGTGGATCCCCATCGTCTCGGCGTGGCGGGCCTCGTGGGCGATATCCGTGGCGGTGATCATCGCCTTCGACGGGATACAGCCGTAGTTCAGGCAGGTGCCGCCGTAGGCGTCTCGTTCGACGAGCGTCGCATCGAGTCCGTGTTGTGCGGCGCGAATCGCGGCCGTGTAGCCACCGGGGCCACCGCCGATAATCAATACGTCAGTGCCAGTTGTTACGTCTCCAACGACCATTATTCGAGTAGTAGTAGTTCGGGCGCGTTCAGGTATCGCTTGACCTCGTTCGTAAACTGTGCGGCCTCGGCACCGTCGACGATCCGGTGATCGACCGACATCGAAATCGGCATCGTCGGCCGGGCGACGACCTCGCCATCGTCGACCCAGGGACGTTCCTTCATCGATCCCAGCGCCAGGATCCCCGCTTCAGGATAGTTGATGATCGGCGAGGCGTACTCGCCGCCGATCGCACCGACGTTCGTGATCGTGAACGTCCCGCCTTGCATCTCTTCCAGACCGATCGACCGGTCACGTGCGCGCTCGGCTTTGTCGTTGATCTCCCGGGCGAGTTCGAGTAACCCCTTCCGATCGGCATCGTCGATGACGGGAACCATCAGTCCCGCGTCGCTGGCGACGGCGATGCCGATGTTATACTCGTCGTGGAGGACGATCTCGTCCTCGTCTTCGTCGAGTTCGGCGTTGATCGCCGGCACCTCCTTCAGCGCCGCCACCACGGCTTTGACCGCGAAGGGAAGGTAGGTAAGTTTGACACCCCGTTCGTCGGCCCGTTCTTTGAGCCGCGTCCGCGCGTCGACGAGCTCCGACACCTCGACCTCGTCGTGGTGACTCACGTGGGGCGCAGTGTACTTCGACGTTGCCATCTGGTCGCCGATCGTCCGCCTGACGCCGGTGTAGGGAACTCGATCACCGGGTCCAGGACCGCCGGGAACCTCGGTGGCCGACGCGCGCGAACTCGAGGGGGTCGTATTCGTGGCGCTGCCCGCGGTCGCGGCGGTTCCGGCAGTCGCCTCGGACGCGGCCCCATCGCTCGTCGCGTACGCGCGAACGTCGTCCGGTGTCACGAACGCTTTCCCATCGCGGCGTTCGCTCGCCGGAACGGCGTCCAGTGAGACGCCCTCCTCCCGGGCGAGCCGTCGAGTCGCTGGCATCGCCAGCGTCCGATCTCGGTCCGCACCGTCGGAACCGGCGACCGCCCCCGCAGCGCCGCCGTTTCGGTCGACCGCGGCTGGTTGGCTCGGTTCCGGCGTTGCCGCATCGGGTTCAGGGGCCGGCGACTCGAGGCCGCCAGTGGCAACACCGGCGTCAGACTCGAGGTCGCCCGTGTCGGAGCTAGCCGCGGGTTCGGACGCCGGCGAATCGTCGGTCACCCCCCGTGCAGCCTCACGAACGTCCCGTTCGGAGACCCGGTCCCCCGCGTCGGTCGCCGGAAGCGACGCGATATCGACGCCGACCTCGCGAGCGAGTCGCCGCACGCTCGGCGGTGCGAAGACGCGTCCGTCCGAGACGGTTTCCCCGCCCGATGCCGCTGGGGCATCGGCCGCGTTCGTCTCGTCATCCGCCGCCGTAGTCGCCGTCTCGGGTGATTCGGAACTCGCGGTATCGGTCCCTCTCGCCTCGTCCGACGTGGCAGGCTCGGCGCTCGACGTCCCGTCGACCTCGAACACGACGAGGACGTCGCCGACGGGAACCATCTCTCCCGCTTCAGCCCGCAGATCCACGATTTCCCCATCGTGGGGTGACGGGATTTCGACGAGTGCCTTGTCGGTCTCGACCTCGGCGAGTACCTGATCCTCTTCGACTGTGTCGCCGACGTCGACGTGCCAGGAGACGAGTTCACCCTCGGCAACGCCTTCACCGACGTCTGGTAGTTCAAACTCGGTTTTCATCGTTATACTATACACACTCATACAGAGATGCATACGCTCTTCGGTCAGTCGTGTCAGACGCCAGTCGCTCCCGCCGTAACCTGACAGCGACTGAGCCCACGTCCATTGTAGCCGACGAATTCGATCGAGAACCCGACCGCATCAATGCAGCGAACGATTCCGAACAATTAACTGTATAGCTGTTCGCAAGCCACGAATAACAGTTATTGTCTCGCGAACCGTTAGCTGCGGTATGGGATCAACCGACAGCGAGGGACGAACGCGCGTCAAAACGGTGGGGACCGCGTTCCGGATCCTCGAAGCGTTGAAATCGCTCGACGGAGCCACGACGACCGAGATCGCCAACGAACTCGATCTCCCGAAGAGCAGCGCCTACAATCACCTCCAGACACTCGAGCACGAGGGCTACGTGGTGGAGAACGGACAGACGTACGAACTCGGACTTCAGTTGCTCGATCTGGGTGCCTTTGCCCGACAGAAGCAAACGTTGTTCGACGTCGCAAAGCCGGAACTCGAGACGGTGGCCACCGAGACGGGCGAACTGGTCAACCTCCTCGTCGAGGAGAACGGCCGCGGCATATTCATCCGCCGCGAGCAGGGAGCGAACGCGGTGAACATTGATTCGTATACAGGGCAGTCCGTCCACCTTCATACGACCGCGCTGGGCAAGACGGTACTTGCGCACCTGTCAGCCCAGCGTCGAGAGGAAATCATCGACCGGCACGGGCTCCCCGAAAAGACCGAGAACACGATTACCGACCGCGACCGACTGGAGGGCGAACTCGATGAGATTCGAAGTGAGGGCGTCGCGTACGACATCGAGGAGCGCATCAGGGGACTCCGCTGCGTCGCGATACCGGTTTTCAAGGACGACAGTATCTCCGGCGCGATCAGCGTCTCCGGACCGAACAGCCGAATGAGCGAGCAGCGCATCCAGGACGACATCCTGCCA
Source organism: Natronorubrum halobium (assembly GCF_051351675.1). NCBI lineage: Archaea > Methanobacteriati > Methanobacteriota > Halobacteria > Halobacteriales > Natrialbaceae > Natronorubrum > Natronorubrum halobium. The sequence continues at coordinate 477,281 of NZ_CP195596.1, read as the reverse complement.
CAGCTGAAACACGCTGCGAATATCATCGAACTCAACCAGACGTACTCGTAGCCTGTCACCCCCGACCGGCAGCAATGCGGTCAGAATTCGACTGTGGTAGCCACTTCTCGAGGGGATGACGGAGCCGCTGTGAGGTTACACGCCTGTTCGTCTCTCACGAGGGTGGACACAGCATAGCCGAACGATATCGTTCTATCCGAGTGCTTTTACCGAGTACGCCGCCACGGCCGACAACTGGGCACGTTTAGTTACAATCGTACTGGTGTAAATACTTGGAATGAGAGTAATGGTATCGAATTACAGTTCTGTACCGATCAAATCGCTACTCGGCACCAGTCTCGACAAAACCTCTCTGATTTACGATATTCAAACTATTCGAACACATCTGTGCCCGACCTGTCGACCGGTCGGCTCCAAGGACACAGAGAAACAGCCCCACAAGAGAAGCCACCGCTGCTCGAGGGACTCAACGGGCGTGTAGCGAATCGTTACGAATGTCCGTCTATCCGTTTCACAGATAGCCGACTACCCAGCGAAGAGGGGGTGATGTGATTTCGAACAGTTACCGTCTCTACCCCAGATAAATGTGATATACCACAGTAAATAATCGATAGGTCCTGTTTCGGACGAGAATTCCACAGATGAACAGTGTAGCGTAATGTCTATCTATCCGCAGTGTGTCGCATCCACGCACCTATTATTTCACGGAGAGATTATCTATCGGTATTTAGAACCATGGGCGAAGAATAAAGACCCCTCAAATATCGTCCGCGACGATGGGTCGTTTGCCTATATTGAACGTCACGTTTCTCTTGGCGAACGAATATGAATCCACATTCAGTATCGAATCGGTCGCTGCCGGTTCGATCCGCGGAGAAATTACCGGTGAGGTCCATTTTCACATGCGTGACGGTCGTGAGATATTGGGTAACCTTTTTACAGTGCATCCCACACGAGCAATCACAATGGATGAAGACGATTCCTTCGACGTCTCCCCACGTGATATCGCCATTCTGAAAGCGAGAGTTGATCATCCAACCTCGTCCACACGAGAACTCAGTCGGATCCTCAAGGAAGAGTACGGTATCACCCTCTCTCACAACCGGATCAACGAGATTTTGCGGACGATGTCCGAACAGGAAATCTTCCGGGAAACGATCCTTCCGAACCGGGAAATATTCCGCCACTACCTGTTCCGCATTTCGTTTAACTTCCCGAACTTCGAGGACAACTGGCGAAACTGTTACGATCGACTCCAGAACAATCCCCACGTGCTGATGTTCTTTACCGCGGACAGCGACTACCAGTGGCACGTAATTTCACAGTTCCGGACGGATGACGAGATGGAGCGGTGGGTGCACGAATTCTTTAAGGATCATGGAGAGCTAATTTCAGAATTCCACAATACTATGCTCCATACCGTTCATAAATTTAAAACGGAAGCCGCCGTCTTCGATAACATTCTCGCGGAAACGGAAGAAGGGCGACAGTATCTCGAGTACAACGAGTAAATATATTACAAATATTTCAATAACCGATTGCTGACCTGCGATAAGAATCACTTCTCCGTAATTTATATTACATTGTTCGACCATGAGTCGGTATGGGAGTAACCGATTTCTTCGATCCGGACGGAATCGCCGTTATCGGCGCGTCGAAAACCCCCGGGAAACTCGGGAACGACGCAATGACCAACATTCGGTCCTACGACGGCGACGTCTACCCGGTCAACCCCTCCAGTTCGGGGAGTGTCTACGGCTACGAGTTCGTCGAATCGGTCGCCGACACCGACGCCGATCTGGCGTTGTGTTGCGTCCCCAGCCCCGTCGTCCCGGACGTCCTCGAGGAGTGTGGCGAGGCAGGCGTCGGCGCCGCTGTGATCTTCGCCGGCGGTTTCGCGGAAGTCGACGAGGATGGCCAAGAACTCGAGGCCGATGTCGTTCGGATCGGCGAGGAGTACGACATGACGGTCCTCGGGCCGAACACGGCGGGCTACTGTATCCCACATCTAGATCTCTACGGCTCGTTCGTGCCACAGATCCGGGAGGTCGAGACGGGGAACGTCGCCCTCGTCGCCCAGAGCGGTGGCGTCGGAATCACGTCCTCGTTCCAGTTTGACCGCGAGGAGTACGGCGTCTCGGCGATGTTCGGCCTCGGAAACCGCGCCAACACCGGCTTCGCCGAGCTCATTCCGGTGCTCGATGATGACCCCCAGACTGACGCGATCGCGCTCCACATCGAGGGGACCGAGGATATCGATGCCTTCTTCGAGGTCTGTCGGAACGCGGAGACGCCAATCGTCGCGTACAAGGCCGGCAGCGAGGACCTGAGCGAGTTCGTCCAGTCTCACACCGGCGCGCCGATTCAGGACCGCGCGACCTACGAGGAGACCCTCGCCGGTGAGGGAGTCGTCTTCGTGGATTCGGTGACCGAACTCCTGGATGCCAGCCGCGCGATCGCGGACACGCCGACGCCGGCAGGGGAACACGTCGGCGTCGTTACCGCCCAGGCCGGCCCGGGAATCATCATCGCCGACGAACTCAACGAGCGCGGCGCCGTGTTCCCCGACCTGGACGACGACACGCAAGCGCGCGTCGACGACCTCCTGCAGGGGATCACCTACACGGAAAACCCGGTCGACACCGGCCGCCCGCTGCCCGAGTTCGGGCAGGTCATCGACGCCGTCGCTCGCGACGACAACGTCGACATCGTCATCGTCTACGAAATCTACGAGGACTCGCTGGGCTACCCCGTCGAGGAACTGGAGACCCTCTCCGAGGAGGTCGACAAACCGATCCTCTTCACCGTGGCCGGCCCGGACAGCTTCGAGGAAGAGCGCCTCGAGATGGAAGCTTTCGGTATCCCGACCTTTCAGGCACCCGAGCGTGGCGCTCACGCGGTCGCGGCGCTGATCGACTCGATCTCCGACGACGCGTAGGACGGCGGACGGATCACCGACTCCGTGCTTTTCGCCTGGTTCGCTGTTGTCGAACGTACTGGAGTCGCGACGCGAATACGAGTCTCGACGTCACGGGAAGTACGATACGAAGGAGTACGATACCACGCAGTCCTCAGTACAGCAGCGTGAAGACGATCAACTGGAGCGGCAGCAACACGAGGATCGACACAAGTGAACAGGCGACCGTCGTGCGGATGACCTCACCAGTGTCGGCAGTTCCCTCGGCCAGAATGACGACGAGGACTGCCGACTGGTAGGGGAAGAAGTACGAGCTCAGCGCTAGCGCTTCCGACATCAACACCGGTGTCAGCGGCAGCCCAGCGGCCTCCGCATACGGAATGAGGATCGGTGTGAGGACGCTGGCGACGGCCAGCCCCTCCATCAGGAACGTCAGCAGGAACGTGATGCCGAAGACGACCGCGAGGATGGCCGCCAGCGAGGCATCCGTCGGAATCAGCCCGAGCAGGTGATCGGCCGCATCTTCGGTGAAGCCGGTGTGAGCCAGCCCGTCGCCGATCGCAAACACGGCGGCGATGAAAAACAGGATCGAAAAGTCCGTCTCACCGACGCTCTCGAAGTCGGTGACGCCAACGCTAGGGAGGAACGCGAGCGCGACGACGACGAGCGCGCCGACCACCGGATGAAAGCCGTGGACGAAATCGGTCGCCCAGATGAGCGCCCCGATGAGCAGGAACGCCAGCATCCGCCGCTCGGTACGCGTCGTGGTACCGGTTCCGTCCGGAACGGAGACACTCGAGGACGGGTCCGGCCGGAACAGATAGTAGACCACTCCACAGACCAGCAGTACTCGCGTCAGGCCCATAACCGGGTACATATGGAACCACCACTCCGACCACGAGATGTGATGGCCGGCGATCGACTGACCGAAGCCAGCGAGCATGATGTTCGGAAGGTCGGCAGTGAGAATCCCCGACGAGCCGTAGAACGTGGCGAAGGCGGGGCCGAGGAAGATGCCGACGCGTGCCTCGCGATCGTCGAAGAGATCACCGGTCTCCGTGAGGATCGGTGCGATAATCAGGATGCGAACGAGCGAGGAGGGGATGAGAAAGGCCAGCGCGTGGGCGCCGATCGAGAGCGCGAGCAGGAGCCGACGATAGGTCCGTACCGGCTGCATCCGCACCGACTCGGAGACGGTTCGTGCCGTGATACGAGTCCCCGCCCAGTTCGCGAGACCGCTCCGGCGGGTCGCCTCACCCATCAATAATCCGAATCCGATGAGCCACGTCGCCGGTTTCTGAAACCCGGTCAGCGCCAGTTCGGTCGAGAACGTCACGGCGATGAGACCGATCCCGATCAGCCCTGTGTAGGCAGGCGGGACCGGCGTGAGGATCCAAAGGGCGATACAGAAGACGGTGATCGAAAGCATCCACGCGGCGTCTCCCATACCCGATACTGCGATCCACGTCGTCGCGGTGACCGCTATCGCGACGGCAAACGAGATCGGCGGTGTCTGTATCTGCTCGATCACCGACCGGCCATTCATTGATACCTACACTCACATAGTGCTCGGTTAAATCTATCGGGGTTTCACTAGCGATCTCCGATTCGAGTGTAGTCGGTCGATTCGACGGGATGTATCGTCGGGTCCGAGATGAGTCAAAGCGGGCGGCGACTCGAGGTGTCTAGTAGCCACTGGAAGTCAGTCGACATCTGATCGCACGAGGGCAGCGCGGTTCGGAGCGTGCGCGGTTCGGAGCGTGCGCGGTTCGGAGCGTGCGCGGTTCGGAGCGTGCGCGGTTCGGAGCGAACGAAGGGAGCGAGAACCGCGACGCCGAACGGGGAGCAAAGCGACCCGTGAGCGAACGAAGGGAGCGAGAACCGCGACGCCGAACGGGGAGCAAAGCGACCCGTGAGCGAACGAAGGGAGCGAGAACCGCGGAATGTGCGATCGGTGTGTAACCAGTTCCAGTTGGTACTATCTCGGGCAGTGACTCGAGACTGTCTTATCGGCTACATCGTTGGAGACCGCGTCTCGGAGGATCAGCGCTGCGAAGGCAGTTCCGCGACGGCCGTCGTTCCGTATGCGAACATTTAGTATGCGCCTGAGTGAGGTACCGGTGGATGGTAGTTCGGGTGATTAGTGCCTTCTTGCGCGCACTCACAAGGCTCTTAGAGCGCGCAAACGTCATCGAGCGATCGCGGTTACGGGCAACGGTCGACCTCGCCTGGCCGCGTATCGTCACCGGGCTCGCACGGATGTCGAAGCAGACCGCCGACATCGCGATGGTCGGGCTGGTACTCGGACCGCCCGCGATCGCCGGACTCGCGTTCGCGTACGCGTACTGGCAACTCGGTGACCGCCTCTCGCTGGGGTTATCAGGTGGATCGATCAGTCTTGTCTCCCAACACTACGGCGCCGACGAGATCGGGCTGGCCAACCGGGCGATCACCCAGAGTTATCTGGTCGCGACGGCGCTTGCAGTCCCACTGGCCGTGGCCTTATACTGGCAAGCCGAGTTCCTGATCGGAATCATGAGCTCCGATCCCGCAGCCATCGAGTACGGCGCGACCTATCTACTGATCGTCGCTCCGGCAATCGTCTTCGAGTTCTACAACAAAGTCGCCAGTCGCATCTTCGCCGGTATCGGCGACACGTTCACTCCGATGCTGATTCGTGGCGGCGGCGCCGCCGTAAATATCGTCCTCAACGCCGTGTTGATCTTCGGCCTCGGCCTGGGCGTCGTCGGAGCCGCAATCGGCACCGCCGTCTCGACTGCACTCATTACGGTCGGACTGCTCTGGGGACTCGTGGGGAAGTCGTACCCGACTCGAGACGCCCTTCCCGTTGGGTTGACCGCCGCAGGTCCCGTCGTCGATCCGTCGCTGCTACGAGCGCTCGTCGCTGTGAGTACGCCGTTAATGTTCCAGCAACTCGCACGGGCCGCGGTCGCATTTCCGCTGCTCGCCATCGCCGCAGTTTTCGGCTCCGTCGCCGTCGCTGGATACGAGATCGCCCGCCGGATGCGAGACCTGATCAATAGCCTCTCGTGGGGGCTCTCCATCGCCTCGAGCAGTCTCGTCGGCCGTCATCTCGGCAGTGGTGAGGGGGACCTCGCAGCGGCGTACGGAGACGAGATCATTCGGTTCTCGCTGTGCTCCTACATCGTTGCTGCCGTCTTCGTCGTGGTCTTCGCCGAACCGATTGCACAGTTGTTCGTCACCGACCCCATAACCGTCGATCTGGCGACGACGTTCGTCCGCATCACGGCCGTCGCGACGATCGGGCTCGGGCTCGACGAGGCAGCGACAGGCGCATTGCGCGGCGCCGGGGACACACGCTGGCCGTTCTACGCCGCCCTGGTGGGGCTCTACGGCTTCGCCTTGCCGATCGCGTTCCTCGGAGTCGTGACACCCCTCGGTATCACGGCGCTGTTCGTCTCGCTGATCGCGGAAATGTTCGTTCCGGCAGTGATCACGCTCTACCGGTACTACTCCGGTGTCTGGCGCGACGTCAGCCGTTCACTTCGCGACCAATCGACGGGATCGACGGAGTAAGTGATTCGCTTGACTCACAGTCATCCCGGTTTGTACTGTAGAGAGGTAATCGTTGTTCGCCACTAGAGAACAAACGGGATCGATTTCGGTATAATACGGAATTTTCATCCAAGCGAACAGCGGGAGGAGGTAGTAGCACAGCACCACGTACTGGGGCCTATTAAGGGAGAGAACGGTATCAGATCGAGCGATTTAACGTTCGAATTACACACATTCACCTGTAAACTAATCCGAGTGTAACGGACACCAATACGGTCGATTCACAAACAGCGAACGGATGCCGAGGCCAGCAAGTTGGTGGTTGGGGCTCAGGTTGGGCACAGCGAAAACCGATTCGGTCCACTCATGGGTCGGTTTCAGGACGGATACCGACATCTGTCACCGCACGGCGCTGCGACAGCCGGCGCGTTCAACGACCCCATTCGAACGGCCTTGGTCGACAGGGCTACAGAAACCCTGCTCAAATCGACCGGACGGCCCACGAAGATCGCGACGGTCACCACTCAACCACGCGGTCGTTGTCCAACCCGTAGTTTGCACATCGTACAATCCGACTACAGTGGGGACTCGAGGATTCGACAAGACACTTCGCTAAGAATGGTGGAAAGAGATAGGTTGGAAGGTCGTGCATGCCAGCAATCTCGCCGACGCTATCTACAAGAGGAACATCAATTATTTGAGAAGAATGACACTGCGTCGATCGCAAAACTCATCGAAGACGCCACACTCCGTACGTTGAGAGCGATTTCTGGCCACGGCATGAACCTTGCGTTCAGGCCTCCAACGCTTTACTCTGGGAAAGGAATCACCACAAGAACGGAAATAGAAGGAATTCATAGAAGTAGTAGAACTGATATCGACAACAGATCCAACAGAAGCAATAGGTCCAATAGGTGAAATAGGTCCAGTAGGTAAAATGGATACAACAAGTGCAATAGGTACAATAGCACTGCTGGTACAATACCCCTGTATGAGATATAACCAATTTCTTCTCACTAAACGAATGTATTGAGATTCACAACAGAGCAGTGCAATCAATTCGTTAGATCCAATACCGGAGATAGAGAACGAAGCGTTTCCAGTAGAAATCGGGTACGGATGGAGTCCTACTGCTGAGTTTGTTCTTTCACTTCCGTGGTTTCTGGACTTTCCCAATATGGATGATCGTCACCGTAATCCCGAAAACACGCCGCGCGGTACTCATCATTTGCTTTGTCTATCGCTAGTTCCGGACGTTCTTGAGTGCACACCTCTCGAGCTTTGGGGCACCGAGTGTGGAATCGACACCCGCTAGGAACGTCGACTGCATCCGGGATGTCAATAACCCGAATCGGCATCTCTTCACCGCTATCCTCAAACGTGCTGAGCTCAGGAGTCGCCCACTTGAGTGCCTTCGTGTATGGATGGCTAGGGTTTTCAATTACCTCTGTCGCCGTACCCAGCTCAACGATTTCGCCGAGATACATAATTCCAATATAGCCACCGGTCTTCTCCGCCATATACCGTGCATTCGATAGATCGTGAGAGATCATGAGATATGACGTGCCGATGTGTTCCTGCAACTCGATCATCAGGTTCATCATTTCAATACGAAGCGACACGTCAAGCGCACTGATCGCTTCGTCTGCCAAGATGAGATCGGGATTCATCATTAACGCGCGAACGAGTGCAATGCGCTGTTTTTCTCCACCACTCAACTGCTACGAGGTGAGATAAACGGATACTTCCGATATTTAGTCCCATTCCTGCTCGAGAAACCTGATTCTATTCAGTTGAACCCCGGTCATTGGATGCTCTATCGATCACATTATCGTATAGAGGGCACTGTCTAGTTTAGCACCTCTGCTGGCGTCTGTCTGTTAAATGATTGATGCGGTCGTTGTGTGTTGTAGTAGTGTACAAACTATTCAAGCCATTCTCTGACGCTCGTCCGACTGCCTACCCACGAATTATGGAAGCGGTCAACGCGCATCTTGAAGGTATGAAACCACTTTTCGATTAGGTTTCGATCAACGTAGTTGAGCTGACCGCTCAACCCTAATCGGGAGAGGGCAGTCAGATAGCCGTAGCCATCAACGAGAAACACCGTCTCGGAGAGATCGTGTTTCTCGGTCAATTTATGCAGGAACGCAGCGGCTGGATCGGTTCCTCGTCGTCCGAAGACTGCGACATCAAGAATCAACCGCGAATCTAGGTCGATTGCAGCATATACCCAAGACCAGTCGCTCCGCCGCGTAGCACTCGCTGAGCAGGTCTGCGAGTGACATAGCCAAACTAACTCTACGACCTGCTCATTCCTCAAACTGGCCTAACTAGACACTGCCTCACAATCCGATATATTCAAAAAGCAACAAGAAGAATAAAGACAGACCAGTTTGTCATAACCGACTGTCAACCGACCTGAAGCTCATCAAGCAGCAGTCCAATTATATACTAGATGATAACATTATACCATAGATCTAGCGATATGAACGAACTCACCGCTGCATATTCACCGAAATGATTCAGGAAAAGACGGATTTCAGTGAGTTCAAACTTCGACTCATCCAGTTCTACGCATATCGCGCGTTCGTTTCGGAAGGGGTAGTATACCCGATTATCACGATTTTCGCTCTCAGCCAAGGGCTCAGTTTCGCCGACATCGGGGTCGCGACGGGGACATACTTTCTCGGTATGCTCGTGGGCGAAATCCCAACGGGATATCTTGGAGATCGAATCGGTCGTCGGAACGGACTCGTTCTCGGAGCCCTCTCTCAGTCAGTCGTCCATCTCGGTTTCGCCTTTTCTGACTCAGCGATTGCCTTCGTAACATTCTACGGTATCTGGGGTGTCGCTGCCACCTTTCGATCAGGCAGCGCTGACGCGTGGCTATACGATCTCCTAAAGGAGCGAAACGCCACCGATTCGTACACTCGGATTCGCGGTCGAGGAATGAGCATGTATTACGGTTCAGCAGCTATCACCGCACTTTTCGGCGGTGTACTCTACACTATCCAGCCAGCGCTACCATTCTTAGTTGCGGCTACGATGACTGCGCTGGCAGCGATAATCGTCGGAACACTTCCCGAATCGACACAGGGTCGTACGGAGACGTTCGATCTTGCTGATTTCCGCGAGTCCCTCGAGAGGATTCTGACAAATAACGATCTGGCCGCATTTACGTTCATCTCCGGAGTTCTCATGTCGATCCCGACCACCGTCGACGTGTTCATTCAACCGATCTCTCAGACTGTCGGATTCACTGCAGGGACGCTGGGGCCGCTCTATGCCGGTCTCATGGTGACCGCATCGGCAGGGTCGTTCCTCGCTCCCCAGGTTCGAAGTACATTTGGGATAGGTCGCTGGTTCCTCTTCAGCCCGCTCGTCCTGGTAGTCGCTCTTTCAGCGACGATTCCCATACATACGATCGCAATTCCGATATTCTTCTACTCTCGGTTGTTCAACACCACGACTGCCACCCTGGGGAGCACGTTCTTAAACGATCGCATAGAGACAACCGGAAGGGCTACTACTCTCAGCGGTGTCTCGATGGTATACGGACTCCTGTACTTCGTCGCAAGATCTGCAGGCGGCGCCATTGCTGGCGAGACGTCACCGTTCATCTCGATTACGATGGTCGGTGGTATCTGCCTCGTCCTCGCATTCTTGTGCAGTAGAATCCACTATCCGTTCCATAGCACGGAGTGAGCGAGGAACGTACGGTCACTGGCTGGCTTTGCCGCCGAGAGACCTACCGCGGTCGGCTTCGGGGCATCGTAGACGGCCGCTTGCAACGAACGAGGGTTCGGCAGTCGGTTTCAGTAGCCAGCCTTTTTTCGAAACGAGAACGAACTGTCACTGGGTATTCAGCCAGCGCTCGATGTAGATCGACTTGTCGGTATAGAAGTGGATCATATCTTCACCCTGTGCGTGAAGATCACCGAAGAAGGAGGCCTTTCTGCCCCCGAAGTGGAAGAACGCCATCGGAGCGGCGGTGCCCGCGTTGACCGCGAGATTGCCGGCGTCGACCTCGTGGCGGAATCGCTTTGCGTCGCTGCCTCTGTCGGTAAAGAGACTCGAGGCGTTCCCGAAGTCGCTCCGATCAACGAGCTCCAGGGCGTGGTCGAAGTCCTTCGCGCGGACGAGTGCGAGAACCGGACCGAAGATCTCCTCATCGACGATCGTCGCGTCAGGATCGACGTCTCCGAAGATCGTCGGCCCGAGGAAGCGCCCCTTCGACGGGAGGTCACTATCGCGGCCATCGAGGAGGAGTTTACCGCCTTCTTCGAGACCAGTATCGATGTAGGAGAGGACGTTCTCGCGATGTACTTCTGAGATGAGCGGCCCCATGTCGGTGTCCTCCCCGAGTCCATTTTCGATGATCATATTCGCAGCTTCGTCGACGACGCGCTCCGCAAACGCGTCGTACACGTCGTCTTCGACGACGGCGACGGGGTTCGCGAGGCAGCGCTGACCGGTGTTCGCGAACGCAGAACTGACCGTTTGCTCCGCCGCGAAGTCGAGGTCGGCCGAGGCAGCCACGAGAACGTGGTTCTTGGCGCCGCCTTGCGCCTGGACGCGCTTTCCGTGTTTCGCTGCGGATTCGTAGATGTGCTCGGCGACTGGCGTACTCCCGACGAAGCTGATGCCGGCGATGCCTGGGTGTTCGACGAGCGCGTTCACGGTGTCCGCGCCACCGTTCAGGAGCTGGACGACGCCGTCTGGGAAGCCGGCCTCGACCGCGAGTTCTATTAAGTACTGCGCGGTCAGTGGGCACTTCTCGCTCGGTTTCAGAACGAAGGCGTTCCCGGTCGCGACGCTGTATGGGAGAAACCACAGTGGGATCATCGCCGGGAAGTTGAACGGCGTCACTGCGGCAAAGACGCCGAGCGGTTTTCGTACCGCGGTCTCGTCGATATCTGGTGCTGCATTCTGCAGGTGGCCACCCTGCATCATCGACGGAATCCCACAGGCGACCTCGACGTTCTCGATGCCGCGTCTGATCTCCCCTCGAGCCTCGTCGAGCGTCTTCCCGTGTTCTCTTACGACGGTTTCGGCGATGTCGTCCTGGTGTTCCTCCAGAAGCTGCTTGAACTCGAAGAGCGGCTGGATTCGCTCCTCGACCGGCGTGTCCTCCCACGAGTCGAACGCGTCGCTACCTGCCGTAACTGCCTCGTCGACGGCCGCACGCGTGCTCTCGTGGAACTCGGTGATCTGTTCACCCGTTGCAGGATTCGAGACCAAGTGTACCTGTCCCTCACTCGGTGTCCGTCTCGATCCACCGATCCAGTTCTGTACCCGCGTCTCTGGTAGCGTCCGGTTGTTCACACTCGGCACTCTCCCTCTACGATTATAATTGTGCGTGTCGTGGCAACCAGTCGCGCATCCCGTTCCAATCAGAATGAGTCGTGGTACCCGTCGAACCGGGTGATCGATACGTCTTCGTAGAATTCGGTCCGTTCGCCGTTCAGGACCTGTTCAACGACGATCCGTCCGACTGCAGGTGCGAGTTGGACTCCGGACGTGTGGAACGCTGCGATGTGGAATCCGTTTACGCTGGTTCGGCCGACGATCAGGTTCCCATCGGGGGTGGCAGAGCGGACGCCGACCCACTCGTCGACGATCGACGGGTCGTCGACAGCGGGGAATAACCCTTCGGCGAGCGAGAGTGCCTCCCGGCGGATCGACGACGGGACCGAGTCCGGAACGTCCTCGGGTGCGTATCGAGTCGCGGAATCGTACCCCCCGGGATAGTAGCTGATCAGGAACTCGTCCGGGCTGCGTCGGTGGAAGGAAAACGACGAATCGTAGTGGTTGACGACCGGCATCCCGTACTCCGCGATCTCCGCTGCGGGTATATACTCGACGGCGTCGCGGTCGAATCCCGACCCCAGGACGCCCAGTTCGGGGCTCCCGCCGTCGTCTACGGCTCGTTCGCCGACAGAATTTCCTTCGACGTCGTTCTTCCACCGCGAGGGGGCACGACGCTGTTTTATATACACTTTACTTTGGATTGTTGGCCCCAGAAGGGCGCGGTACTCCGCCAGCAAGGGGTTGAGGTGTGGTTCGCTATCGCAGGAAATGGAGAACCGCGGAGCGTTTTACAACTATACGTTTGTAATTCCAAAGTCCGAGACTTATAAAGAGACTCCGGGCGCGGTTCGTGACGCAGGTGAATGGAGGCACTCAGTCATGGCCGGGTCGGAATCGCCAGGGACACCCATCGGGTTCATACGAGGCTTCAGGAGGCGCCCGGCGCTCAAACCGCCGCGTCTGCCGAGGTCGGGGTCTGTCGAGAATCGATGCGGCGCATGCACATATTTATGTGGGCTTCGAATCAGGGTAGTATACATATGGTACGCAGTCCACCGATAGAAGAGTTACACTTCGACGAGGCACCGTCCGGCGGCTCCGTCCCTGGCCCAAAGTCGCACGCGCTCATCGAAAAACAACGGCAGATAGACTCCAGTGCTGTCGCTTACCCCGAAGACATCCCTATCGCGTTCGACGAGGGGAAGGGTGCGACCGTTCGCGACGTCGACGGCAACACGTTCATCGACATGTTCGCCGGCATCGGCGTCCTCAACGTCGGTCACTCGAACCCGTACGTCCTCGACGCGGTCCACGAGCAGACCGACAAGTTCGTCCACACCGTCGACTTCCCCACCGAGGCGCGCCTCGAGCTCATCGAGAAGCTCGACGAGATCGCGCCCGACGGTCTTCAGGGCAACATGCGTACCGTCTTCGGCGGACCGACGGGGAGCGACGCGGTCGAAGCGGCGATCAAGCTCGCCAAGTACAACACCGGCGGCGACGGCCTCATCGCGTTCCGCGGCGCCTACCACGGCGCGACCAGCGGTGCCATGAGCGTCACGTCGAACAAGAAGTTCAAAGAGGCGTACACGCCGCTACTCCCCGACGTGGTGCACGCGCCGTACCCGTACCCGTTCCACATGGACAAGGCGCCACAGGAGGCCGTCGACCACGCCCTCGAGGAGGTCCAGGCCATCGTCGAGGACCCCTACGGCGGGCTCGCAAATCCCGCGGGAATCTTCGTCGAACCGCTGCAGGGCGAGGGTGGCGTCGTCGCGCCGCCGGAAGGCTTCCTGCAGGGGCTGCGCGACATCGCCACCGACAACGACATCCCCCTGGTCTTCGACGAGATCCAGGCCGGGCTTGGGCGGACCGGGCAGTGGTGGGCGAGCGAGTGGTACGACGTGACGCCAGACGTGATGACGTCCGCGAAGGCCCTCGGCGGCGTCGGCTTCCCCCTGTCCGCGACGATGTACCACGAGGACCTCGACACGTGGGACTCCGGCGATCACGCCGGGACGTACCGCGGTCACGTCGTCGGCATGCGTGCCGGGACCCGCGCCATCGAGTACATCCAGGAGCACGACCTGTTGGCCCACGCACGCGAACTCGGCGACTACATCAGGACTCGCCTCGAGGAGGTCGCCGAGTCGAACCCGCAGCTGGTCGACGTGCGCGGCAAGGGCCTGTTCATCGGCGCGGAGTTCGTCGATACCGACGGCGAGCCGGACGGCGACATCGGCGACGCCATCCAGGACTACTGCTTCGAAAACGGCGTCCTCGTCTGGAAGGCAGGACGACACGGTAACATCCTCCGGCTCCTCCCGCCGCTCGTCCTCACCCGCGAGCTCGCCGATACGGCGCTCGACGTGATCGTGGACGCCATCGACCACGCGACGACCACCGCATCGGTCGCCGACTGACGACCAGCCGCTCGGTTTCCAGTTACCGTGGTCGAGAACGAAGACCGCAGTTTGATGACTCGACCGCGGTGTGCTCATTGAATTCGAAGAACCATTGCTAACGGTGACCTCACTAGTGACTGACGTTTCTCGGTCGAGAAACCCCCTCCTCTGGTCGAACCCGCACGACGAAGCATTGTCGATAGCCAATGGATACGACGTCTACATAGCCACGATTCGGGAGAGGAGGATTTAGACTGCTGCTGTAAGGAGGTCATCGAGGATTGCCGTGAAAATGGCGTTCTCGTCGGTAGTGGTCGTCCGGCCACCCGACTCACTCACTTTCCCTGCCGCTCATTGCCAGCCCCGACGACCTCCGAGCCGGGATCGACGCAGTATCCCGGTCGATTCAGTCCTCGGTCCAATGAACCGCTTCAGATCGGCGATTCACGAATTTGGAGTGCTCCTCTTTCGAGGTACGTATTGCGATCCTCATATTCTGCACTGGATACGGCCTCTGTCAATGCATGTCGGATTATACGACCTGGTTCTCCAGTTCCGTTTCCGCATCGAGTCGGTCGAGATTTCGTGCGACGATCGCTGCGAGTCGGTCCCAGTGTTTCGGCGTGTACCCGCCTGTGTGTGGCGTGATGAGGCAGTTCTCGAGGTTCCAGAGCGGGTGGTCTTCGGGTAGCGGTTCGGGATCCGTCACGTCTAGTGCTGCACCGCGTATCTTGTTCGAGCGGAGCGCCGACACGAGCGCATCGGTGTCCACGATTCGGCCACGGGCGGTGTTGACGAGGACGCTATCGGTCGGCATCGTCGCCAGTTCGTCACTGCCGATGAGCCCTCGAGTGAGTTCGGTGAGTGGACACGCGATGACGAGATAGTCGGTGCGTGCGAGCGCGTCGTGGAGTTCAGCGTTGTCGAACCCCATCACCTCGTCCGTGGGGCTGTCCTTCTCTGGCGTGTACCGGAGACCGATGGTGTGGACGTCGAATCCTTCGAGGCGCTGGACGACGGCGTTCCCGATGGAGCCGAGACCGACGACGGTTACGGTCGAACCGGTGAACTCATCCGACTGGAAGTGCCGCCACTCCCGGTTCTGCTTGCGCCGCCAGCCTTCGTGGAGGCGACGAGCGAGCGTCAACATGTTCCTGATGGCTTGCTCTGCAATACCGGGTGCGTGAATGCCGCCCGCGTTCGTGACTGCCACGCCATGTTCGGCCAGCGCGTCCAATGGGAGGTGGTCGGTGCCAGCGAACGTGCACGCGAACCGCTCCAGGTTCTCGTCGTGGTCAAGCTGGTCCTCCGTGATCGTGATGCCGGTTGCGGCGCGCCCGAACTCGATCAATTCGTACTCTCTCTGGGGGTACGCGCGAGTCCGACGGTACGGTCGGGCAGGCGCTCGCGCAACGCCTCTGTGTACGGTTCCATCGATAGCCCCTCCGTCCCCTCTCTGAAGACGACGATATCTGGATTGTCGATCATGTGTGATGGATCTGTAGTCGTTGACGCTGGATTGTTAGTCTTCGTATCTTTTCAATAACTACGGTTCTCGATGGTCGGCTATCCATCGCTGTCTTCGCACGTGTCGTCCTTCAGGTCATCACCGGAGGCGGAAGTTCCATTCGGGGATCTGAACACAACCGCCATCGACTACCGGATCGTTGAGAATGCGTCCCTAACGGTCTTCGACTATCCTACGACCGGTTCAGAGACGATTCCCAAATCGGAACTTCTCGATCGGGTTCTCGGTGTCACCGGTCGTCACGATATCGGCGAGTGATTCGCCGATCACGCTACAGAACTTGTACCCCGACCCCGAGAAGCCGGCCGCAATCGCCACCTGCGGATACTCGGGGTGAGTGTCGACGTAGAAGTGATTGTCCACTGAACGCGTGACGATACACGAGGACATCGCCATCGTCGGCCCCTGTCCGGTCGGGAAGTGGTCGTTCGCCAACCGTCTGAGAAACTCGTCGTCCTGGAGGGTGGGCTCGTCCTGCCAGTCGTCCGGGTCGATCACGTCCGGCGTTTCAGGTTCTCTTCCGTATTTGTACCCCGGCCGCTCGTAGTTCGGGAACCCGTAGTAGGAGCCGCTGGGGGCCTGGAACGTGAATCCCGGGAACGATTCGGGTGCGAAGTCCGCTTCTCGCTCTGGTTGAATCCAGATTTGCACTCGCCGTTCGGGTTGCAGTTTCCCCGAGAGCAGATCGAGATGTTTGCCAGCCCATGCCCCCGACGAGACGACGAGGTGATCCGCGGTGTACGTCCCGCGGTCGGTGGTGACGCGGACGCCGTCACCGTCGGGTTCCCAGTCGCGTACTCGCTCTCGCGCGTGTACGGTGCCGCCGTGTGATTGCGCCTGCCGGACGTGCGCGGTTATCGCCTTCTCGCTCGCGACGAACCCGCCGTCGTCCTGATAGAGCCCTTGGTAGTCGTCGGGGATGTCGTACGCCGGGAATCGGTCAGTGACTTCCTCGGACGACAGCAGCTCGTACTCGATGTCGTAGCGGTCGCACGAATCGACGGCGTCCGTGATCTTGTCGGACCCGGCGGGACCGATCCCGATCGTCCCTGTTTCGACGAAGATCTCGTTCCCTGCCTCCTCCTCGAGGTCGAGCCAGAGGTCCTTCGCGCGCCGAACCAGCGGGACGTACTCGTGTCCCTTCGTCTGTGGCAAGCGCAGTAGTCTCGATTCGCCGTGGGAGGACCCGTGCGTGTGCGGGATGTCGTATCGTTCGATTCCGAGCACGTCGACGCCCCGTTCTGCGAGGTGGTACGCGGTAGCGCTTCCCATTCCGCCGACTCCGACGACTATTACGTCGTAGCTATCGCCCTGTGACATTGGGCTATCTTTCGTATAATGTGGAAAAAGCTTTTCGGCAGCAACGTCGGCAGTGGCCACGTCGCCAACTCTGGGGGAGCTGAAGGCCCTGATAGCACTCCTTGAGTCGAGCGAATTCGGGGGACGAACGGGAGAGGATCGATCGTAGCTGATTCAATACCACTGTACAGGAACAAGCATCTTTATGTACTTCATTACTCATACCAACGCTCATGGATTACGATCCTGTCCGTGCAGAGGACCCTGAGCTAGGGGAGATACTCACGAAGGAACTCAATCGGCAACGAGATTCGCTCCAGATGATAGCCAGCGAGAACCACGTCAGCCAGACCGTCCTCAAGGCCCAGGGCAGCGTCATGGCAAACAAGTACGCGGAAGGCCTCCCTGGGACCCGCTGGTACGGTGGTTGCGAGTATGCCGACGAGCTCGAAGAGCTCGCCATCGATCGTGCCAAGGAACTCTGGGGTGCCGAGCACGTCAACATCCAACCGCATTCCGGGACGCAGGCGAACGAGGCAGTCTACCTCGCCGCCCTCGACCCCGGTGACAAGATCCTTGCGCTGGACCAGAATCAAGGCGCTCACAGCTCCCACGGACACCAGGCGTACTCCGCAGGCCAGTTTTACGAGGTCGAACAGTACGGAATCGACGTTGATACGGGTCACGTAGACTACGAGGGACTTCGCGAGCACGCCGAAGCGTTCGAACCTGACCTGATCATCTCAGGATACTCGATGCACCCTCACATCGTCGACTGGGAGCGAGTTCAGGATATCGCGGAGGACGTCGACGCGTACCACCTCGCGGATATCGCACACATCAACGGTCTCGTGGCAGGGGGCGTCCACCCCAATCCGGTCGGTATCGCAGATTTCGTCACCGGGTCCACGCACAAGACCATCCGAGCTGGACGCGGTGGCATCATCATGTGCGACGAGGAACACGCCTCCGACGTCGACAGCGCAGTCAGCCCCGGATCGCAAGGCGGCCCGCACATGCACTGCATCGCGGGCAAAGCAGCCGGGTTCAAGGAGGCCCTGAGCCCCGAATTCGAGGAGTACGCGCAGCAGGTGGTCGACAACGCGCAG
Source organism: Natronorubrum halobium (assembly GCF_051351675.1). Lineage (NCBI taxonomy): Archaea > Methanobacteriati > Methanobacteriota > Halobacteria > Halobacteriales > Natrialbaceae > Natronorubrum > Natronorubrum halobium. Next base: position 459,173 of record NZ_CP195596.1, on the reverse strand, counting down.
GCATTCAGCGATCGCCTACAGGAACAGGGTATCTCCGTCTTCTCAGGCGGGACTGAAGTCCATATGGTCCTGGTCGATCTCGAAGAGACCCACCCGGACCTCTCCGGCCTTGACGCGGAAGAAATCTTCGAGGACGCGAACATCGTCCTGAACGCGCAACGGGTGCCGGGCGAGTCCAATCCGGACACGTGGAACCCGCAAGGTATCCGATTCGGGACCCCTGCACTCACGACTCGTGGCTTCGACGAGGAGGACCTGCGAGCGGTTGCGGATCTGGTCGTTCGAGTCCTCGACGCCCCCGACGACGAGTCGGTTCGGGAATCGGTCCGGGAGGAAGTCCAGGTCCTCTGCGACGAGAACCCGCTCTACGAGGATCTTCTCTAGGAGTCGCATCCAGTTCTGTTCGTCCCAGTGGTCCCACACTAGAACCCCGTGTAGAATCGCCGGCTCGGTGTCTCGGAGGACTTCGCCCCTGACGTGAACATTCTATAATCCCGAACTATCTACCCTACCGCTGCTTTTAATATACAGAAGAGATACGTAGAACTATGAGTTCCCTTGATAGCCCATCAGCACTAGACTTGGACTCGGAATTCGAGCTAGTGATAAATGGGAAGACGACGGGGGCGTCGAGCGGAGAGACGTTCCAGACGGACAATCCCGCGACGAAGGAACAGCTTGCAACGGTTTCGAGAGGCGCGAAAGAGGACGTCGACACCGCTGTTCAATCCGCCCGCGAAGCCTTCGAGTCGGAGTGGCGAGAGACCAGTAACGCCGAACGTGCCGCCATCCTGCGAGAGATAGCAACGAACTTTCGGGACAACGCGGATCGGTTAGCGAAACTGGATTGCCTCGACCAAGGAAAGCCCCTCTCTAACAGTCAACACAGCGTAAACCAGGCTGCACGCTACTTCGAGTACTACGCATCCGCGATCGACGTCACACGCGAGGATAGCATCCCGGTCGGCTCGGGATACACCGATTTCACTCGGCGTGAACCGTACGGTATCGTCGGAGAGATCGTCCCCTGGAATTACCCGGTCCAGCTCTTTGCCCGGTCCCTGGCACCAGCTCTGGCCGTCGGTAATACGGTCGTCGTCAAGCCTGCCGAGTTGACGCCACTGACCGCTATCGAGATGGGGAGACTCATCGCCGAATCGTCGATTCCCGATGGGGCCGTCAATATCGTGCCCGGATTTGGCGACGAAGCGGGTGCGGCAGTGAGCGCCCATCCGGATATCGACAAGGTCGGGTTCACAGGTAGTGTGCGTACGGGCCAAAAAGTGATGGAGAGCGCCACGCAAAACCTGACGCCAGTGACGCTCGAACTCGGCGGGAAGAACCCGTACCTGATGTTCCCGGACGCCGATTTCGACGAGATGGCGGACGATCTCGTCATCGCCTGCTTGAGTAACGCTGGCCAGACCTGCAGTGCAGCGAGCCGGTTGTTGATCCACGAAGCTATCCACGAGGATTTCATCCCCGTCCTTGTAGAGCGGTTCGAGGAGCTAACCGTCGGATCGGGAGTGGATGATCCGGACATTGGTTCACTGATCGGTAGCGACCACTTCGAGAAAGTCCGGAACTACATCGAGATCGGAAAACAAGAGGCGAATCTCGTCACTGGAGGACGGAGCACCGAGTCCCTCCCAGACGTCTCCGAGGGGTATTTCATCGAACCGACTGTATTCGACGACGTGTCTCCCGACGACCGGATCGCTCAAGAGGAGGTCTTCGGCCCCGTACTGTCGGTCATCGAATTCAGCGACGAAGAAGAGGCGATCGAGATCGCCAACGACGTCGAGTACGGTCTCACCAGTGGCGTCGCCACGAAGGACATCGACCGGGCGAACCGTATCGCACGCGAGTTACGTTCGGGCCAGGTCTACGTCAACGAATGGTATGCTGGCGGCATCAAAGCCCCCTTCGGCGGGGTGAAGAACAGCGGCTTCGGACGCGTGAAAGGGACCGAAGCGCTTGACCAGTACTCGCAGGTAAAGAACATCTGCTTCAAGTACGAGAGTTAGGATTCAAAGAGCATCCTCGAGAGGACTCTTCGTAATACCCGGTTGTTCGGCGCTATCACTACGACCGAACCGGAGATGATAACAGTGGCTTGACTGAACGTCAACCACAGTGGTTGGCGTGTACCTCCTTCCGGTCTTCTCGATAAGGCTCGTGGTCTCCACCGGTGAGATCAGAAACGATCAGTACCGCTCGGTCCCGAATACTAGTGACGTGAGTAGGTTCACCGAGATCGAACGACGCCTAACAAGCACACACAGGCTGAAAAAGGAACCCTCGAAGAATTCAGCGATACGCGGTTACGACGACTTCGAGCAGCGCGTCCCCACTGAAGTCGTTGACGAGGGCAGCACGCGTCGGGTAGGGTTCGTCGAGGTATTCCCGGAACACCTCGTCCATATCCCGCTTCAGATCGGCATCCTTGTAGAATACTTCCAACCGAAGAAGGTTGTCGAGAGAGGACCCTGCTGCCTCGAGGGTCGTCTCGATGTTCTCGAACGCGAGGCGGGTCTGTTCGGTCATGGTCTCACCGTACTCGTTTGTCTCGCCGTCGTAACCGACGATACCGGAGACGTACACTATGTCGTCGTGAACGACTGCACGTGAATTCGGTGAACTACTCTCGTAAACGCCATCTGGGCTAATAACCTCCAGACGGATTCGAACTCACCGTCTCAATACTTATGTCTTTATCAATTCCACTGGTAGTTGGCCGTTGTGCGGGTATCAGGAACGGGTCAGTTGGTCGACCTCTCTCGAAGTCCGGAGCGAATTCAGTAAGACGCTAGATTCTATCAGCGGGGAGGGCCAGCTAGGGAAGCGTCGGATCGAACTGGTGGAGTTCCATTATAGGGGCCGTTCGAAACTATTGGCGAACGTCAGGATGACCGTCGAAGCGCGTGATGGAGAGGTCGTCGTAGTACTCCGTAGGGTCTCCGTCGACGAGCTGTCGAGCGATGATCTCCCCGACCGCAGGCGAAAGTTGAATACCTGACGTATTGAATGCGGCCAGAGAGAACCCTTCGATGGCCGTCCAGCCGACGATCGGGTTCTTATCAGGAGTCAGGGAACGGACGCCGACCCAGTCGTCGACGATGTCTGCGGTGAGGAGGCTCGGCAGCAGGCGGTCGATCTGGTCGATAGCCCCTTCCCGGATATCGCTCGGGACCGAATCGCTCTGTTTACTGGGGTCGTATTCGGTACCGGCTTCCTGATAGGACCCCGGATAGTGGGACACGATCACTTCGTCTTCCTTCTGTCTGTGGATCGAGTACGGAGAGTCGAACGGCTCGATACTCGGAAGCGAACACTCGAGGTCTTCCTGTGGTTGGAGCTGAATTGCGGGGGCGAGCGTATGCCGTAACGGAACGTCGAGTCCAAGTTGGTTGCAGATCTTGATGTTCCACGGCCCTGCTGCGCTAACTACGTGCTGTGTTTCGACGAAGCCGGCTTCCGTTTCGAGGCCGGTGACGCGCCCACTATCGGTCACGACCTCGTCGACGGGCGTGTTCGACCGGAACTCCACGCCGTTCTCCTTCGCCCGCTCGATGAACTCGTAGGTCAGTTCCTGTGGACGATTCATGTACCCGACTTTGGGTCGGTGAAGCGCACCTTCGATCTCGTCAGTGTTCACCGGCGGCACCATGAGGGTCTTCTGGAGCTCGTCCCCCGGAATGTACTCGAGTTGTGCGTTCCCGATGTTGCTGGCGACCATCCCGATATCCGCCTTCCCCTGGGCTGCTCGCTGGAGCTTCGATGCGCCCTCTTCCGTAGTGGCGACAACGAGCCGACCCATCGACGTGTATTGAGGGTGAGCCCGACGATCCGCGAAGAACTGATTGTAGAACTCGAGCGCATACCGTTTCATCCGGTACTGCACTTCGTCACCGTAGAGCCCCATCATCGCGACTGACTTGTACGTCGTCTCCGAGGCCGGAGCGGTTCGCTCGAAGACCGTAATCGATACGTCCGTCCGCTCACTCAGGTGGTAGGCGATGCTCGCACCGGCAATACCGCCTCCGATAATCGCATACTCTGTCGTTTCCCTCACTTCTGAGAAGAAAAGTACTCATTTGAGATAAATATTGTGCTGCTTCTAAGAATTTGGTTTGGAATCATCTGACTCCGACAATCGTGCACGGTCCGTGGGTCAACGCGCCCCGATAGCACCAGAATCAATGACCAGGGCCGTCTTCTCGCCGTTCGACCACGTGCACAATGACGCCGTACGCGAACGACTGCAGCAACGAGACTCGTCTGAAACCTGCCGTCCACGATATCGACCGTCTGGTGATGTGGTAAATCCAGGCGCTACACGCCGGTTAGCAGGAACGACTCACCGAACAGCGTTACTGGTGGTAGTCGGTATGATCGTCGAAACGGCTGATCGAGAGAGCATCGTAGTACTCACCGCGATCACCGTCCACGAGTTGGGTTGCGATCATTTTTCCGATAGCCGGTGAGAGCTGAATCCCAGACGTGTGGAATGCCGCGATCGAGAAGCCCTCTAGCTCGGTCCACCCGACGATCGGGTTTCCATCGGGGGTAACCGATCGAACGCCCGTCCACTCGTCGGTCACCTCGCAGCCCTGTGCGACTGGGAATAGCTTCTCCATCTCGTCCAACGCGTCGCTGCGGATATCGGATGGAACTGCATCATCGATCTCGTCGAGATCGAACTCGCTAGCCTTGTCGTATCCGCCCGGGTAGTAGACGGCGAGCAGTTCGTCGTTGTTGCGGGAATAGAAGGAGAAGGACGAATCGATGTGACTGATTCCAGGCATCGCATATTCGCACTGCCCGGGTGGCGTAATTTGCAATACGGGAGCGAGGGTGTGCTTCATGGGCACCGAAACGCCGGCCGATTCGGCGAGTTCTTTGTTCCACGGGCCTGCCGCACAGACGACTTCGTCGACCGGGATTCGCTCGCCGTCATCGGTTACTATGCCTGAAACCTGGTTCGATTCCGTCTCTACGTCAGTAATCGCTGTCTCTGTACGGATGGAGACTCCATTCTCCTTCGCCCGTTCGATGAACTCGAGCGTGAGTTCCCTCGGTCGGGTCATGTAGCCCACGTTCGGGCGGAATAGCGCCCCCTCCACGCGATCTTCGTCGAGTAGTGGCGCATGTACCTTATCGTAGATCTCGTCTCCGGGGAGATACTCGACCGAGTCGCGTTCGAATCCGTTCGCGTACGATGCCAGCGAGTCGTCGCCGCCAGCTTCGATCGCTGCCTTCAACTCCTCTGCCGTTTCTGTCTCCCCCGTGAGGTAAAGATGGCCCGCAGAGACGTATTCGAGAGGCGACTGTGCCTCCTGGAAGAACTGATTGTAGAGACGCTTCGCGTATCGCTTCATCTGATACTGCGTCTCGTCCCCATAGAATCCGAACTGAGCGATCGACTTCGCCGTCGTCTCAGTCGCCAGTTCGCCCTTTTCGAAGACGACGATCTCCTCGTCGGTTCGCTCACTGAGATGATACGCGATACTCGCTCCAGCGATCCCTCCGCCAATGACTGCGTACGTCCGTGACATCCAGGTCCTTGTTCCTGGCACGTCATATTATTTCTTCCGCTAGTACCCACCCAATTGAAAAAAATACGTGCCCCGTTTTCGTATGATTGACGAACATGCATTCGGTACTGTACTCATCTGAAAACTGCGACAGGGACCACCAACAGCAATGTTAGTGACACATAATGTTTAATAGGTCGTGCGAAGACTACTCAGATGGTCAAATGAGTACGAAGAGACATTACGAGCGCGAGTTCGTTCGGACGTTCTTTACGACACCGACAGCGGTCGAAGGTGAATCGGATTCGGCGAAGATGCTGCGCAGTGCAGCGCAGGTTCGAGGGATACAGGCACCAGACGCTTGGGTGCCTGACAACGAGGATGCGACGGCGCCGACCATGCGAGCTGAAGGCGTCGAGAACATCATCGACGTGGTCGCCGAACACGGCTCCGATTACCCCAGCGAGATCCACCCCCGCGTCGTATGGCATCGTGAGAGCCCATCGACGCGATACCAGGGATTCCAGCAGATGCTCGAAATTGCGAATCCCGAGAACGGTGCTGTCGACCACATCGACGGGTTCGTCATTCCGGAGGTCGGCGACATCGACGACTGGAAGAAGGCCGACGAGTTCGTCACCATCATCGAGAACGAACATGGGCTCCAGGAGGGGAGTCTCTCCATGTCCGTCATCGTCGAAAGCGGTGAAGCTGAACTCGCAATGGGAGACCTCCGCGAGGAAATGGGCAAGCCCTCCAACAACCTCGAACGCCTATTCCTGCTCGTCGACGGCGAGGTCGACTACACCAAGGACATGCGAGCGATGACGCCGACTGGGGAACTCCCACCGTGGCCGGAGCTCCGCCACAACACCTCCCGTGGCGCGAGCGCTGCCGGCCTCATCGCGGTCGACGGTCCATACGACGACATCCGCGACGTCGAAGGCTACAACGATCGGATGACCGAGAATCAGGCGAAGGGGATGCTCGGGATCTGGTCGCTGACGCCCGGGCAGGTCGTCGAAGCGAACAAGGCACCACTCCCGCCCAAGACCGGCAGCTGGTTACTCGAACTCGCCGACCAGACGATCGAACTGGAGCACGTAGACGGCCAGCACGTCTACGATGGCGACGAAATCGGACTTGAACAGACGGGAGAGGACCAGTACATCCTGTCCGTTGGTGGTGACGAGCGCGAACTCGACGAGGACGAACTCAACGAGGAGTTGCTCGATCTCACTGCGTACGTCCCGAGTATGGACGATATCGTCGATTCGATGGAGGAGTTCGAGGCTGCCAAGGAGGCTGGCAAGGGCGCTATCGCGATGACACAGGCCGCAACGATCGTCATCGACGGTGTCACCGTGGAGCTGAGCAATGACCGGATGTGGGACGAGGCGACGTATCAGGCCGCGCAGACTCCTGTTGCGCTCTTCCAAGACGTCTACCAACATCGTCCGGACCAGCACGAGGAGCTCGAGGAGATGTACGGGTCGGACGTCGTCCAACGCGCGACGAACGTCGGGGCCTGAACGACAGCACTGCATCGTTCGAGGGGTCCGCGTCGAAAATCGAACTCAAATTCTCCCGCCGGTACATCACATCGGACTCGCCTTGCATCGGACACTCTTGCTGAAATTGGAGGGGATTAGGCCCTACAGTTTGCTCCCCCGCTGATATCTACGGTTCAGGCGATTCGTCAACCTCGAGCGGTTCGATGAGCTCGACGAGGTGTCCATCCGGATCTTCGATGAATGCGGTGTAAGCGCCCGCCTCGGGCTGTGTACCGGGCTTTTCGGCGATTCCGTAGTGGCCGATGGTCTCGACGGTCTGGTCGACGTCGTCGACGCCGAGCGCGAGATGGTCCCAGCCGGAGCCCATCTCGAAGTCCTCCTCACCGGTGGTTTCCGAGAGCTGTAGTTCGACGCCATTTTCGTCCGCTATGTAGTAGTTCGTCGTCTCGCCATCGGCGGTGGTGAACTGCCACGATCGTTCGAATCCGAGCTGTTCGTAGAACTCGATCGATTCGGATGCATCGGCGACGTTCAGACAAACGTGTAATATTGCTGCACGTGGCATGCCTACGATACGTTGGCTCTTGTGGAAATAGTTAACGGGATTCGTTCGTGGAGCGTATACATTGAGCACAACCTTTATCGTCGCTCTTGGGGGAAATTACAGCATCATGGCCGCTGAGGATGGCGAGTCGGAGTGGTCGGTTCACGACCTGGACATTGATCGCTCGGATACGAGAGCGTATCGTGACCTGGCCGAGGACCTCCGAGCGACGGTTTCCGGTGGTGTCGAGTTCGACGAGTACGCCCGGATTCTCTATGCAACCGACGGAAGCATCTATCGCGCCGAACCCGCTGGCGTCGTCTACCCCGAGGATACCACTGACGTCCAGAAGACGATCGAGGTGGCCACGAACCACGACGTGCCGGTGATGCCGCGGGGAGCGGGGTCATCGCTAGCCGGACAAGCCGTCGGCCCAGGCTGTGTCGTCCTCGACATGTCTCGGCACATGGACGACGTGCTCGACGTCCGACCGGACGAGCACCGCGCTCGAATCCAGCCCGGCGTCGTCCAAGACGACCTCGACGACAGACTCGCGTCGGACGGACTGAAGTTCGCGCCGGACCCCGCCTCCTCCAATCGGGCGACAGTCGGCGGTGGTATCGGGAACAACTCAACGGGGGCGCACTCGGTGCGGTACGGGATCACCGACGCGTATACTGAAGAGGTCAAGGCGGTGCTCTCCGACGGCTCCCTCATCCACGCCCGGGAAGTCACGCTGGATTCAGCAGAGTGGAACGAAATCGTCTCGAAGGACGACCGCGAAGCGGAAATCTACGAGACGGTTCGAAACGCAGTCGAGGAGAACCAGAGCGAGATCGAAGAACGCTATCCAGACCTGAAGCGGTCCGTGTCCGGGTACAATCTCGACCGCGTCATCGACGAGAACGAGGAGGGTGAACGCGTCATCAACCTCTCGAAGCTGTTCGTCGGGTCAGAAGGCACGCTCGGAGTCATCGTCGAAGCCGAACTGTCGCTGGTCACGGTCCCCGATGAGACTGCGTTGGCGCTATACTGCTTCGACGACCTCGTCGACGCGATGAAAGCGGTCCCGGTCGCACTCGAGTACGACGTCAGCGCCGTCGAACTCATGGACGACGAAGTGTTCCGGTTGGCAGCGGCGTCCGACGGTTATTCGGAGTACGTCAAGTCGATACCGGAAGGTACCGAGGCCACGTTGATGGTCGAATACGATTCGGAGCTCCACGACGACTTCGAGTCGGCCGTCCGCGCTACCAACGAACGCTTCCTGCAGAAAGGGGAGGCGTTCGACGTCATCGAGGCGTACTCCGAGGAGGACCAGGCCGACCTCTGGAAGCTCCGGAAGGCAGCAATCCCGCTCCTGATGTCGCTCGAGGGCGACCCGAAGCCCTATCCGTTCATCGAGGACGCGACGGTCCCGCCCGCAGAGCTGGCTGAGTACGTCGAGAAGTTCGAGGACGTCCTGGACGACCACGGTACCTCCGCGTCGTACTTCGCGCATGCTGGCTCCGGCACGCTTCACATTCGGCCGATCCTCAATCTGAAGAGCGAGAACGGTATCGAAGCGATGCACTCGATAACGGAGGACGTGACGGATCTCGTTCTGGAACACCACGGCTCGTTCTCTGGCGAGCACGGCGACGGGATGGCGCGCACCGAGTTCAACCCGAAGATGTACGGTGACGATCTCTGGAACGCGTTCAAGGAAGTGAAGACCGCGTTCGACCCAGGCTGGGCGATGCATCCCGGGAACGTCGTCTACCGCGACGGCCCAGACGACGTCGGCCCCGACTCCGATAGGGGCGTCGGTGCCGATATGCGAGAGAACCTCCGGTACGGCGCCGACTACCACTCCCTGGAACCGCAGACGACGCTCGACTTTGAGGACCAGGGTGGGTTCTCGCATCTGGTCGAACTTTGTAACGGCTGTGGGACGTGCCGACAGACCGACGAGAACGCCTCGCGTTCGTATGCAGTAGAATTTACAATCCATTCCGGAGCACCTCGTGAGAGAGATCCGTTCAGTCATTGCTCGACAAGGCCGCCAATAGAACCGTCGTCATCGGTTTTGAAGCATTGCAAGCGGTCGGTTTCGACGGCCACAATTTCACTTGGTTGACCGAGTACGGACGCTATTGAACGCGTGGTTCACGGTCTCACTCACAATTTGAATCGATCGCTCTAATCGGGAGATACGAACACTCACACAATAATTATTTTCAACTACTAGTATTGAACTAATCATAGTACGACAGACTCATCGGTTCCGGATTGGTTACATTCAAGGAGTTCAGGAACGGTCGTTTCGAATGTGAATAGTTGGCATCCTGGAACGAAAACCGAGAAACGACTTGTTCTTGTGTCAGTCATCGCCAGTACGTTTTTCATCGGCTTTGGCGGCGGCGTAGTCTATCCCATCCTACCGAATCTCGGGACTGTTCTCGGGTTCTCCCCCTTTCTCGTCGGACTTATCTTGAGCGCAAACAGGTTTTCGCGTCTGCTCACGAATGCACCAGCCGGGAGTCTCGTGGACCGATTCGGGACGAGAAAACCGTTCGTTATCGGAATGTACGTCCAGGGAATCTCTACGTTCGGCCACGTGGTCGCAATGATCGCACCGCTTCCTGAAGCGTGGTTCTTAGGTGCCCGCCTCCTCTGGGGTGTTGGAAGCGCGCTCGTCTTCGCGACTGCGTACACAATCGCCGATGACATCAGCGACGGCAAATCGCGTGGATCGAATATGGGCCTCATCCGAGGCGGGGTACTTTTCGGGTTTCCGACGGGAGTGGTACTCGGCGGTATCGTCAGTGAACTCTCCGGGGATATCGTCGCGTTCGGGGTCGCTACCGTCTTCGCGTTCCTCGCTAGCGTCATTGCACACCAGACGGTGCCCGAAACACACGTTGAAGGAGAAGTGAATCAATTGGTTAAACCATGGGAAATCAAGATGGATCTCCCTGCGGTCACGATTGGACTCGTGAACTTCGCCGTGCTTTTTGTCTACATCGGGGCACTGTTCGCGACGCTCGTCCTCTTCCTTAACCAGAACCAACTCAGCGCCTTCGGATTCGATGCTCAGGGATCCTCAGGGATCTTCATGGGCTTCACCGTATTTGCTGCGGGCCTATCGATGTATCTCGGTGGGTCCATCAGCGATCAGGCTCAGTCACGAGTCCCGATTTTGCTTCTGTTTCTGGGCGTTCTGTCGACCGGTTTCCTCCTATTTGCAATCGCGGACTCAGCGTTACTGCTGGCTATCGCCTGTGTATGTATCGGGCTCGGACAGGGCGGCACAAGCGGGCCACTGATGGCGCTGTTAGGTGATCTGGTCGCCGAGAGTGAAATGGGTCGGGCCGTAGGGACAAACAACGTTTTTGGGGATATCGGCGGTGCGTCCGGACCCATTGTGGCAGTCCCGACCGTCGAGTTCGTCGGCTTCTGGCCCGTATATACATTCTGTGCGGCTTTGCCAGTCGCGGCCGCCCTGGTCCTCCTAGTTGGTGTCCGACGAGAGACCGGTCACTTTCTCCCAAGTACAAGGTCCTAACGCCGGGGTCGCTATGGCGTCATCAGAAGCGTCTCCAAGAGAAGCTTTCAGTCACGACACACCTTGTACTCCGCCTAATCTCTGGTAATCCAGGTCGTCTCCCGATATGAAACAGCCGGATCCAGAGAATACATCATATAGAATAGTTTCTCGACCAAGCCGACAACCGATTCATCAATCCTGAGTAGGAACTGTTAGCGGGCAGAGGTCGGTGTTCGTAGCTGAAGTTTCTAGAATGAAAACGGGCAGTTATTGGGTATCTGGCCAGCGCTCGATGTAGATCGACTTGTCGGTGTAGAAGTGTATCATGTCTTCGCCCTGTGCGTGGAGGTCACCGAAGAAGGAGGCCTTTCTGCCCCCGAAGTGGAAGAACGCCATCGGGGCGGCGGTGCCCGCGTTGACCGCGAGATTGCCGGCGTCGACCTCGTGACGGAATCGCTTCGCGTCACTCCCTCGTTCGGTGAAGAGGCTGGAGGCGTTCCCGAAGTCGCTTCGATTGACGAGCTCGAGACCGTGATCGAAGTCTTCCGCGCGGATGAGTGCAAGGACTGGACCGAAGATCTCCTCTTCGACGATCGTCGCGTCCGGATCGACCTCGCCGAAGACCGTCGGTCCGAGGAAGCACCCCTTCGACGGGAGGTCACTATCGCGGCCATCGAGGAGGAGTTTACCGCCCTCTTCGATACCGGTCTCGACGTAGGAGAGGACGTTCTCGCGATGCACTTCGGAGATGAGCGGACCCATGTCGGTATCTTCCTCGAGTCCATTCTCGACTGCCATGTTCGCAGCTTCGTCGACGACGCGCTCCGCAAACGCGTCGTATATGTCGTCCTCGACGACGGCAACGGGATTCGCGAGGCACCGCTGACCGGTGTTCGCGAACGCAGAACTAACGGTTTGCTCCGCCGCGAAGTCGAGATCGGCCGAGGCCGCCACGAGAACGTGGTTCTTCGCGCCGCCTTGCGCCTGGACGCGCTTTCCGTGCTTCGCTGCGGACTCGTAGACGTGCTTGGCGACCGGCGTGCTCCCGACGAAGCTGATACCGGAGATGCCGTGGTGTTCGATGAGCGCGTTCACGGTGTCCGCGCCACCGTTCACGAGCTGGACGACGCCGTCGGGGAAGCCAGCCTCGACCGCGAGCTCGATCAGGTACTGCGCGGTCAGTGGGCACTTCTCACTCGGTTTCAGGACGAAGGTGTTCCCCGTCGCGACGCTGTAGGGGAGAAACCAGAGGGGAATCATTGCCGGGAAGTTGAACGGCGTCACTGCGGCGAAGACGCCGAGCGGTTTCCGTACCGCGGTTTCGTCGATTTCCGGGGCTGCATTCTGCAGGTGGCCGCCCTGCATCATCGACGGGATTCCACAGGCGACCTCGACGTTCTCGATGCCGCGCCTGATCTCTCCTCGGGCCTCGTCGAGGGTCTTCCCGTGTTCTCTCACGACGGTTTCGGCGATGTCGTCCTGGTGATCCTCCAGGAGCTGTTTGAACTCGAAGAGTGGCTGGATCCGTTCCTCGACCGGTGTGTTCTTCCACGAGTCGAACGCGTCGCTGCCTGCCGTCACTGCTTCGTCGACAGCCGCAGGCGTGCTTTCGTGGAACTCGGTGATCTGTTCTCCTGTAGCGGGATTTGAGACCGAGTACACTTCCCCTTCACTCGGTGTCCGTCTCGATGCACCGATCAGGTTCTGTACCTGAGTCTCTGGTACTGTTCGATTGTCCACATTGAGTACTCTAACTCTACAACAATAGTTCTGCGTGTCGTGGCAACCGATCTCGGATAGCCCTCTTGTCAGATCAATATCGTCAATCCCAAGACAGCTACCCCTACAACGCGTCTGAGTAGAGTGTTAATACGAGGCACTCAAGAAATTCGACCTCGTAACCGAGAGCCGTGAGACCGGACTACATCGCAATCCTGTTTGGCGACCCATTCGCTCTGATGAACACCATCGGCTTGGTTGCGTTCGCCCTCGTTGGCTCATCAAAGGCGATTCGTGAGGAGTTCGACGTCTTTGGGATTATAATCGTGGGGCTAGCGATGGCGTTTGCTGGTGGAGCAACCCGCGATCTGCTCGTAACGAGAGTTCCGTTAGCACTCCAGTCTCCTGTCGAAATCAGTCTCGGGCTATTCGGTGTCGTCCTAGCAATTGTACTAAGCGTCTTTTTGTCGTCACCGGATACCCATCCAATTACTCTCGTCGCGGATGCTATCGGACTCGCTGCCTTCGCTACGACCGGTGCTATCGTTGCAACTGAGGCAGGTGTCTCAGCATTCGGTGTCATCGCTATTGCAACAATTAATGCCGTCGGAGGAGGTGCGTTTGCAGATATTCTCCTTGATCGATCTCCGTTCATCCTCTTTGAAGATTTCTACGCTAGTTGCGCCGTCCTTGGTGGGAGTGGCTACTGGATCGTGGGAACAGTGGGGATGACCGAGAGTACGGCTGCTGTGATGTGTGCGGTAGTGACTGTCGTGGCCCGGTTCGCCGCTGTTACGTATAACTGGGATCTCCCGACCGTACAGAACATAGGCTTACTGAGTAAGTAATCCAATTCGAGTCACCTGACTAAGATTCGTTCGTAGCGTAATGCGCAGGAGGTCGATGGTGACTACGAACTGCAGCCGAATTACGCTGCTCGTTGCTGGCAACTGGTTGCCGGAGAGACGTTACTTGTCTTTCCCGCGGGCCTCAACCTGCCAGACCTCCTCGACACGTCCCTCCCGAACGCCCGGGATCGTGTCCTGGAGGTTGACGGCCCCATACAAGGTGGGGACGATGAACTCGAGACGGTCGCCGACCTCGACCTCTTCCCCGGTTTCGCTCACGTCGACCATTCCGTGCTCAGACCACTTCCGCTCGAACGTTAGGTCGTCGCGACTCTTGGGGACGGGGTTGGTCCATTCCGCGTAGGAGATCGTCTTCGAACCGGCATCGACGATAGCTCGGTCGTCAGTGGGCCGCGAGATGACCGTCGTCAGGACCGTCGCGCCACAGTCCTCCTTTCCGATGTCGACCCGGCTCTCGAGGAGGGTTGCGTCGTTGAACACGTATCGACCGGGGTCGAGTTCGGTGATGACATCTTGTTTCGCCATGAACCGCGCCGTAGCACTGCAGCCACTCGTGACGGTTTCCACTTCGATTCCTGCGGCTTCGAGGAGATCGACAGTCAACGATAAATCGTCAGCAACGCCCTGACAACCCGCGAAATACTCCTCTTCGGTGTCCGCGTCAATGGACACTTGAGCGTCGTGCCCGAGTACCCCTTCGAGGGAGAGATTTGGTTGGGCGTCGATGAACTCAGCCACTTCGAGCGCCGGCTCGCCGGGTTCGACGCCCATCCTGTCGAGTCCCACTTCCATTTCTAGGACGACGTTGATCGTCACGTCTCGAGCCGCTGCCGCCGATTGGAGGGGTTCGATATTTCCTCGGCATTCGATCATCGTTGCGAAGTGTTCGGTGTGGTCTGCGACCCAGAGGAGGCGGTCGAGTTTCGTCTCGCTGACGACCGGACAGACGAGGAGGATGTCCTTGATACCGTTCCGCGCCATGATTTCAGCCTCGCTCAACTTCTGACAGAGGACGCCGTGATCGAGGTACTCTTCTTGGAGTCGCGCGATTTCGGGAATCTTGTGTGCCTTGGTGTGGGACCGAACGGAGACTCCCGAACGCTCGGCGAGTGACTGAAAGGTCTCGAGGTTCCGTTCTAACACGTCGAGGTCGCCAATCACAATCGGTGTCTCGAGTTCGTCAACTGACTTTCCGAGGGTGGGTTGCATCTCTGCGAAGGACGGAAGTGGCATGTAATTCAGCTCCTCGACAAGGGAGACTATATCTCTGCTGGAACTGATTCGGGGTGGTGTTCAGTCAGTTACTTCCATGCAATTGCGAACGCGGATGGCCATGTTTCAATAATCGCCGCTTTGGCATTCCTACAGCTGTTGCTCATATAACTAGCTGGCCGTTTAGCTTCTCTGACGGCACGTTCGATGCTGTTATGATTTTCGTACGTCGTTACAGGGCCGTAACGCCTCTTTCTCACATAAAACGGCGACCTCGCAACGATTATCCCCGACTTTCGTTCGACTAGGGGAATCTCTCTCCACTGTCTCTACATCGGAAATAGATGCAACTCTGTATTTATCCCTACTTTACTTTGGACTGTGCCCCGGGAAGTAGTAGAAATTCTGGTGATGAGGGGGGTTGCAACGCCATTCACCGTGGTTTCAAGTGCATTATCGGATGACCGTATTACAGCACTACACTTGTAATTCCAAAGTCGTCCACATATAAACGGGGTCCGAACCCCGTCATAGATGCTGATCTTCGGTGATCTCGGCGCGGTCACGTTGGAATGAGTCCATATGCACGCGAGGGTCCTCATACGGTGGTCCAGTTGACCGTTCTCCCGCGTGGTTCGCAACGCGAACTGGAGAGCAGTACGTCAGCCCCTCGGACGAGAATCGACAAGCCGATGTACATATTTATGGGAGTTCCGAATCAGGGTAGTACACATATGGTACACAGCCCAACGATAGAGGAGTTACACTTCGACGATGCACCCTCGGTCGACTCCGTTCCCGGCCCGAAATCGCGCGCGCTCATCGAGAAGCAACAACGGATAGACTCCAGTGCTGTCGCTTACCCCGAAGACATCCCTATCGCGTTCGACGAGGGGAAGGGTGCGACCGTTCGCGACGTCGACGGCAACACGTTCATCGACATGTTCGCCGGCATCGGCGTCCTCAACGTCGGTCACTCGAACCCGTACGTCCTCGACGCGGTCCACGAGCAGACCGACAAGTTCGTCCACACCGTCGACTTCCCCACCGAGGCGCGCCTCGAGCTCATCGAGAAGCTCGACGAGATCGCGCCCGACGGTCTTCAGGGCAACATGCGTACCGTCTTCGGCGGTCCGACGGGGAGCGACGCGATCGAAGCGGCGATCAAGCTCGCCAAGTACAACACCGGCGGCGACGGCCTCATCGCGTTTCGCGGCGCCTATCACGGCGCGACCAGCGGTGCGATGAGCGTCACGTCGAATAAGAAATTCAAAGAAGCATACACGCCACTGCTCCCCGACGTGGTGCACGCGCCGTACCCGTACCCGTTCCACATGGACAAAGCGCCACAGGAGGCCGTCGACCACGCCCTCGAAGAGGTTCAGGCTATCATCGAGGACCCCTACGGCGGGCTCGCAAATCCCGCGGGAATCTTCGTCGAACCACTGCTGGGCGAGGGTGGCGTCGTCGCGCCGCCGGAAGGCTTCCTGCAGGGGCTGCGCGACATCGCCACCGACAACGACATCCCCCTGGTCTTCGACGAGATTCAGGCCGGGCTTGGGCGGACCGGGCAGTGGTGGGCGAGCGAGTGGTACGACGTGACGCCAGACGTGATGACGTCCGCGAAGGCCCTCGGCGGCGTCGGCTTCCCCCTGTCCGCGACGATGTACCACGAGGACCTCGACACGTGGGACTCCGGCGATCACGCCGGGACGTACCGCGGTCACGTCGTCGGCATGCGTGCCGGGACCCGCGCCATCGAGTACATCCAGGAGCACGACCTGTTGGCCCACGCACGCGAACTCGGCGACTACATCAGGACTCGCCTCGAGGAGGTCGCCGAGTCGAACCCGCAGCTGGTCGACGTGCGCGGCAAGGGCCTGTTCATCGGCGCGGAGTTCGTCGATACCGACGGCGAGCCGGACGGCGACATCGGCGACGCCATCCAGGACTACTGCTTCGAAAACGGCGTCCTCGTCTGGAAGGCAGGACGACACGGTAACATCCTCCGGCTCCTCCCGCCACTGGTCCTCACCCGTGACCTCGCCGAAACGGCACTCGACGTCGTCGAGGATGCGATCGACCACGCGACGGCCACCGCATCGGTCGCCGACTGACGACCAGCCGCTCGGTTTCCAGTTACCGTGGTCGAGAACGAAGACCGCAGTTTGATGACTCGACCGCGGTGTGCTCATTGAATTCGAAGAACCATTGCTAACGGTGACCTCACTAGTGACTGACGTTTCTCGGTCGAGAAACCCCCTCCTCTGGTCGAACCCGTACGACGAAGCATTGTCGATAGCCAATGGATACGACGTCTACATAGCCACGATTCGGGAGAGGAGGATTTAGACTGCTCTTTTCAATAACTACGGTTCTCGATGGTCGGCTATCCATCGCTGTCTTCGCACGTGTCGTCCTTCAGGTCATCACCGGAGGCGGAAGTTCCATTCGGGGATCTGAACGCAACCGCCATCAACTACCGGATCGTTGAGAATGCGTCCCTAACGGTCTTCGACGATCCTACGACCGGTTCAGAGACGATTCCCAAATCGGAACTTCTCGATCGGGTTCTCGGTGTCACCGGTCGTCACGATATCGGCGAGTGATTCGCCGATCACGCTACAGAACTTGTACCCCGACCCCGAGAAGCCGGCCGCAATCGCCACCTGCGGATACTCGGGGTGAGTGTCGACGTAGAAGTGATTGTCCACTGAACGCGTGACGATACACGAGGACATCGCCATCGTCGGCCCCTGTCCGGTCGGGAAGTGGTCGTTCGCCAACCGTCTGAGAAACTCGTCGTCCTGGAGAGTGGGCTCGTCCTGCCAGTCGTCCGGGTCGATCACGTCCGGCGTTTCAGGCGTTCTTCCGTACTTGTATCCCGGTCGCTCGTAGTTCGGGAACCCGTAGTAGGAGCCGCTGGGGGCCTGGAACGTGAATCCCGGGAACGATTCGGGTGCGAAGTCCGCTTCTCGCTCTGGTTGAATCCAGATTTGCACTCGCCGTTCGGGTTGCAGTTTCCCCGAGAGCAGATCGAGATGTTTGCCAGCCCAAGCTCCCGACGAGACGACGAGGTGATCCGCGGTGTACGTCCCGCGGTCGGTGGTGACGCGCACGCCGTCACCGAGGGGCTCCCAGTCGCGTACTCGCTCTCGCGCGTGTACGGTGCCGCCGTGTGATTGCGCCTGCCGGACGTGCGCGGTTATCGCCTTCTCGCTCGCGACGAACCCGCCGTCGTCCTGATAGAGCCCTTGGTAGTCGTCGGGAATGTCGTACGCCGGGAATCGGTCGGTGACCTCGTCGGACGACAGCAGTTCGTACTCGATGTCGTAGCGGTCGCACGAATCGACGGCGTCCGTGATCTTGTCGGACCCGGCGGGACCGATCCCGATCGTCCCTGTTTCGACGAAGATCTCGTTCCCTGCCTCCTCCTCGAGGTCGAGCCAGAGCTCCTTCGCTCGCCGAACCAATGGAACGTACTCGTGTCCCTTGGTCTGGGGTAAGCGTAACAGTCTCGATTCGCCGTGAGAGGACCCGTTCGCGTGCGGGATGTCGTACCGTTCGAGTCCCAGCACGTCGACGCCGCGCTTCGCGAGGTGGTACACGGTAGCGCTTCCCATTCCACCGACGCCGACGACGATTACGTCGTAGCTATTGCCCTGTGGCATTGGGACATATTTCGAATAGGACTTAATAGTTGTTTTGGTGAGGTTGTTCAAGCCCCCGTGTGCCTACAAACAACAAGTGGAATTCGGGAAGGCCAGTTTAGTATCGCGTAGTAGTGAGCGATCTGAAGCACAGCAAGTGAGACCACTCGTCACACATCGGATTTTCTGCTCGATATAGAAACTGTTACTTACGTTGACGGTGAGGTACTTGACATGCGTAAGCAGACGGAGGTAACCACGGAGAGAGCACCACAGAACGACAACCCCTACTCGCAGGGCGTCATCGCCGACGGGTTCCTCTTCGTATCGGGGTTCGGTCCAGTCGACCCCGAGACTGGAGCAGAAGTGGAGGGCGGCATTGGAGAGCAGACCGATCGTGTGATGGAAAACCTCCGAGCGGTCGTCGAGGAAGCAGGGGGCACGTTGGACGACGTCGTGAAGGTGACGGTGTACGTCGACGACCTCGATGACTACGACGCCGTCAACGCGGCCTACGCCGAGCACTTCGGTGACGTCCCGCCGGCGAGGGTCTGTATAGAAGCTGCCCGACTCCCCGACGATGTCGACGTTGAGATCGACGCTATCGCGAACCTGTCCTGAAGCTGTCGCGGTCAGGCACGACGTCGGGAGGAGTGAAGCGAACGTGGAGGATACGGGCGGTCTTCGAGGGCGCCGAAAGGACTTTACCGCCTGTTTCTGTATCTCTCGGCAATGGCAGACCAGACGATGGAGTACGAGGCGATAGTGCTCGGTGTCGGAGGGATGGGAAGCGCCGCAGTGTATCATCTCGCAAAGCGGGGCGCCGATGTCCTCGGAATCGAACAGTTCGACATCCCGCACGCGAGGGGGTCGTCCCACGGCGATACGCGCATCTTCAGGCTCACGCAGTCGGAGCACCCCGGGTACGGTCAGTTCGCAAAGCGTGCGCGGGAGCTCTGGTGGCAGCTCGAGGAGGAATCCGGCGAGGATATATTGACCGTCACCGGATCGATCCAGGCTGGACTGCCCGACGGACCGGAAGTACGGGACGAGATGGAAGTCTGCGAGGCGAACGATCTCGAGTACGAACTCCTCTCGGGCGAGGAGATGAACGAGCGGTTTCCCGGGTACGAACTCCCAGATCACTACCAGGGCGTGTACCAGCCGGACGGTGGATTTCTCGCGTGCGAGAAGGCCATCATCGAACACGTGAAACAAGCGCATGCTGCCGGTGGGACCGTCCACGCCCGAGAACGCGTCCGCAACTGGAAGCCCGACGAGGGTCGAGTGCGGCTCGAGACCGACAGAGGAACCTACGTAACCGATAACCTGGTCGTCACGGCAGGGGGATGGGCCGCGAAACACCTCGACGTGCTCGAGGGACACCTGGTCCCGGAACGACGGGTGATGGCGTGGTTGCAGACCGAGGCACCAGCCAAGTTCACCCCCGAGAACTTCCCCGTCTTCGACATTGCGGTTCCCGAAGGGACCTTCTACGGGTTCCCGGAGTACGGGCGACCGGGATTCAAGTTCGGACGTTCGCCCGACCTGCCCGAACCGATCGACCCGGACGACTGGCGGGACGAACCGACCCTCCAGGACGAAGAGCTGTTGCGCCAACTCCCACGGAACTACTTCCCAGAGGCCGCAGGTCCCACGATGGCGCTGTCGTCCTGTATCGTGACCTCGTCCACCGACGGCTACTTCTACATCGACCAGCACCCGGACCATCCGCAGGTGGCGATCGCTGCCGGGTTCTCGGGTCACGGATACAAGTACTGTAGCGTGGTCGGAGAGACGCTCGCCGATCTCGTGACGGACGGTGAAACCGAGAATCACGTCGACCTGTTCAGGTTCGACGGCCGACTCTGACTGCCGGTACGGTACTCCGAAGGCCGTCGTATCTGGCGACGTCCAGTCCGCCGTTCGGGGGAAGTATTAGGTACGAAGGGGGTAATCTGGGACATATGACAGCAGCCGAGAGCCGCGTCGGCGACCTGCGACATGAGCGCTACCGGCATCCAGAAGCCGTCTGGAGTACGTTCGTCTCCATCGCCCGCATCGTCGACGAACTGGGGCGCATTCGCGTAGAGTCCCTTATGGGTACCAGCCTCGCCACGGCTGGACGGCGACCATGACCGTTCCGGCCGCGTCCGACGTGGTGACAGTCGCCGAAGTCGAGGATGCGAGGGACCGTCTCGGGAACGTCGTCCACCGGACTCCGCTCGACACCTCCACTACGTTTGCCGAGCTGAGCAGCGCGTCCGGCGTCGGTCTCAAACTGGAGAACATGCAGCGCACGGGCTCGTTCAAGATCCGGGGAGCGTACAACGCCATGTCCCAGCTCTCGAACGATGCCCGAGCGCGAGGGGTGATAACGTCGAGTGCCGGAAACCACGCCCAGGGCGTCGCGCTGGCCGGCCAGTTGTTGGATATCGATACGACCATCGTCGTCCCGGAGATCACACCCGCAGTGAAGATCGAGGCCACGCGCGACTACGGGGCGGATGTCGTCGTCGAGGGGGACATCTACGAGCGCTCGGCCGAGTACGCCCTCGAACTGGCCCGGGAGGAGGGGTACGAGTTCGTTCACCCTTTCAACGACGGAGCCGTCATCGCTGGGCAGGGAAGCCTCGGATTCGAGCTACTGGAGCAGTATCCCGACCCCGACACGGTGCTCGTGGCCGTCGGGGGCGGCGGGCTCATCTCCGGCATCGCCACCGCCCTGAAGGACCACGACCCCGACATTCGTGTCGTCGGCGTGCAGCCCGATGGCGCTGCCCACGGAAAGCCGTCGCTAGAGAACGACGAGATTCATCGACTCACCGGTGTCGATACGATCGCGGATGGGATTGCGGACACACGGTTGCTCGAGAAGACCTTCGCAGTCGTCCGCGAACGGGTCGACGACGTTGTTACTGTGAGCGATCAGGACCTCTCCGTGGCGACGGCGCTGCTCGCAGAGCGGGCGAAGACCGTAGCAGAGCCCGCGGGCGTAGCCCCAGTTGCAGCTCTCGTTTCGGGAGCGGTGGACGTCCAGGGCGAGCGGGTCGCCGCCGTCGTCTCCGGCGGCAACGTCGACCTCACCGACCACGGCGAACTCGCGCGGCTCGGGCTGAAAAGGCTCGGACGGTACGTAGAAGCCACGGTGCTGGTCGACGACTGGCCGACGGTACTCGGTTCGCTGACGAGGACTATCGAGGACAGGGGTGCGGAACTCGACGCCTTCGAACGGACGCGGCTGACCGCCGGGGACGACCCGAATCGAACGCCCCTGTCGCTCGGTATCGAGGGGAGTGGCCCGGACCATCTCGCGTCCGTCCTCGACGAACTCGACGAACTCGGCAACGTCGATGTCGTTGACCACGGCGAGATATAAGGGTTGCAGCGATCAGGTTGCCGATCTCGTCACCTCCCGGGTCCGGACTCGCTCGACGGTCAGGTTTCGGTAACGATCCCAGTCTTGATGTCTCCAGTTCGTCCTCCATCGTCCCGTCCCTTCTCGCCGGTGAGGCTGGCGATCTCGCCAGTCACGTATCGCGCTGCATTTCTACGATTCACCGGGAGCCAAAACGATTGTACCCGGGTCGTGAAGAGTCGACTTCGATACGGTTACTCGTCCAGCCCGTCTGGCGGCGACACCCAGACCGTCTTCTCGTTCGTGAACGCGCGGATCCCGTTCGCGGCGAGTTCGCGCCCGTACCCGGAGTTCTTGATGCCGCCGAAGGGAAGTTTCGGATGCGATTGCACGATCTCGTTGACGAACGTACAGCCCGCCTCGAACGCTTCCGCGATGCGTTCGCCGCGGTCGAGGTCCTGCGTCCAGACGCTTGCGCCCAGGCCGAAGTCGGAGTCGTTCGCGAGTGCGATGGCCTCGGCTTCGTCCTCGACGCGGAAGAGCGAGGCGACGGGGCCGAACAGTTCGTCGCACGCGGCGGGACTCCCATCCGGAACGTCCTCGAGGACCGTCGGCTCGAAGAAGTACCCGGGTCGGTCGAGCGTCTCGCCGCCGGTCAGCACCGTCGCGCCGCCGTCGACGGTCTCCCTGACCTGCGTCTCGAGGGTGTCGAGCAGGTCCGCACGCGCGATCGGACCGACGTCCGTCGCCTCGTCGGTCGGATCGCCGACGGTGAGCGACTCCATCTCGCGGACGAAGCCGTCGCGGAACTCCTCGTAGACGTCGTCGACGACGATGAAGCGCTTTGCGGCGACGCACGCCTGCCCGTTGTTGTTCACGCGGGCTTGGGTGGCCACCTCGCACGCCCGGTCGAGCTGGGCGTCGTCGAGGACGACGAACGGGTCGCTCCCGCCGAGTTCGAGGACGGTCGGCTTCAGGTGTTTGCCGGCGGTCTCCGCGACGGCGCGTCCCGCGCCGACGCTCCCGGTGAGCGTCGCTGCTGCGACTCTCTCGTCGGCGACGACGTCGTGGATCGTCTCGGTGTCGATCACGAGCGTCGTGAAGACGCCTTCCGGGAAGCCGGCGTCGGCGAGGACGCGTTCGACGGCCTTCGCAGCGCCGGTGACGTTCGGCGCGTGACTCAGGAGCATCGTGTTCCCGGCGGCCAGCGTCGGTGCCGCGACGCGGAGGACCTGCCAGAACGGATAGTTCCACGGCATCACTGCGACGAGGGGTCCGAGGGGGTCGTAGGAGACCTTCGTACGCGCCTGGGGGTGGACGCCGACGCGTTCGTCCTGGAGGAACTCGGCGGCGCGCTCGGCGTAATACTCGCAGACCCACGCACACTTCTCAATCTCTGCACGAGACTGATTGATGGGTTTCCCCATCTCTCTCGTCATCAGCTGCGCGTACTCCTCGTCGTTCTCTCGAAGGACGTCGGCGATCGACCCGACCAGCGCTTGCCGGTCGGTTATCGGGCGGTCGCCCCACGAGTCGAAACTGTCGGCCGAGCGCTGAAGGAGCGTTTCGACGGTGTCGTGGTCGTGTTCGCTGTACGTCTCGATGGGTTCGCCGGTAGTCGGATTGATTGTCTGCATCACGTTGTAGTGTGTCGGTTGTGGTCGGTCTGGCGGTTCGCGGAGGGGTTTCCTGCGACGGCGTGTTGAGTGGAGGCGCGTGATCGTTCGACTCGTACCACGCCACGTTCAGCACGCCGGCGAGTCCTCGGGTGTCCGACTCCACGGGTTCTCGCTTCCTGGTCGCTGGAGATCGGACGGTCCGATGTCTCTCTGCTATGCAGGCGTCCTTTACCTCGGATGGCGCTTAATTCTTGCTACCGTCACGTACGGTTCGACGAGTCGGTTGTGTTTAGTTTGTAGCATTGTGCCAGACGGTGAAGGCCTGGAGCCACGATTCTGCTGTTGACGGTTGTGCGTGACTGAAACAGTTTGACGACCAATAGCTACTGTCCTTTCGCGAGTGGGGATACGCAAGTACACAGAACTCAGGTAAATCACGGCCGTCCACTTCAGCGCAGACCAATCGAACCGAGGCTCTGTCGGTCTATTCGATCCAGACCGTCTTTTTGTTCACGAACTCTTTGATTCCTGCTTCGGACAACTCGCGGCCGACGCCGGAGTCCTTAACTCCGCCGAACGGGATGCGGGGATCGGACTTCGTGTACTCGTTCACGAAGACGAATCCTGCATTCACCCGATCGGCGAGTCGTGCACCACGAGACTCGTCCTCCGTCCAGATGCTCGCGCCGAGGCCGTAGTTCGTATCGTTCGCCAGGCGAATCGCCTCTTCCTCGTCTTCGAAACTGAAGACCGAGGCGACAGGGCCGAAAATCTCCTCCGTGCGTGCGGGACAGTCGGCGGGGATATCAGTGAGGATCGTCGGCGGATAGATCAGGTCGTCGCTATCTTCGGGAAGTCCACCAAACTCGACGGAGGCTCCAGCGTTGATGCTTTCCCGGACTTGCCGCGTTACTCGCTCGAAGAGGTCGGACCGTGCGAGCGGGCCGATGTCCGTCTCCTCGTCGGTCGGGTCGCCAACGGTGAACGACTCGAACTCGGCGGTAAATTTCTCCAGGAACTGGTCGTATACCGATTCGTGCACGATGAACCGCTTCGCCGAGTTACACGATTGACCGGAGTTCTCGATACGTGCCCAGGCTCCGTCCTCGGCGGCTTCCTCGACCGCTGCATCGTCGAAGACGACGAACGGATCGCTCCCGCCGAGTTCGAGCACCGACTTCTTCAGGTTCTCTCCTGCACTGGATCCGACCGCTTTCCCGGCTTCGATGCCACCGGTGAAGGTCACCCCATGGACTCGGTCGTCCTCGATAATATCGTGGACCTGATCGACGGACGCGAACACTGTCTGGAACACATTGTTCGGATAGCCGGCCTCTCGAAACACTTCTTCGCACAGTTCCGCACATCCCGTCACGTTGGGGGCATGTTTGAGGATTGCGACGTTGCCGGCGGTCAGGTTCGGCACCGCGAACCGGAACACCTGCCAAAATGGGAAGTTCCAGGGCATGACGGCCAGCAGCGGTCCAAGCGGCTCGTACGTCGTACGAACCTCGGTCCCCGGCGGGCTTGGCTGCGTATCCGAGTCCAGATAGGTACCGGCGTATTCAGCATAGTGATCGCAGAGCCACGCGCACTTCTCAACCTCGCTTGTGGATTGAGAGATGGGCTTTCCCATCTCCTCTGTTATCATGCGAGCATACCGTTCTGTGTTCTCACGGAGAACGTCGGCTGCAGCGGACAGCCGTTTTTCCCGCTCACTGAGGGGCGTCATCTCCCAGCGCGAGGCCGAGGTGACTGCGGCGTCAAGGACGGAATCGATATCGATACTACCCATCTCTGGCTCTTCGATAGACTCCTCGGTGAGAGGGTTCGTCTGACCCATGTTCCCCAATGGGTATTACAGCAACATAGAGTTTTGGGTCGGGTGGTCGATTCGCACGTATATTCATAGAGACGGGACTCACGGCAATCTTCCCTGTGGCACGCACTCCCCTTCGTACCGGTGAGTGGTGGCATTGTGGGATGCTCCTGGACTGTATAAAATCCATAGTTAGCTGAATTGGAATATTGTGCCTTCATTTACGGGCCGAATTTTGTATTACAGACGTACGACTGTAACAGAGTATTGTATCGTAATCTTCCTCATGAGAATAAACCCATAGTGTGGTCAGAGAGGCCTGAAATACGCGATTTGAAGATGGTTTACACTGGTTAGATAGTGGTCCTATGATTCCAATGTAACTGGCATATAAACACATGGAATCCAGCCCAGTGGCAGTCGTGCTTGACCGTTGACTTCGACCCGAACAACTAGGGTGATGGGACCCGACCCCATTACAGTCTGCACGAACATCTTCGCTATTGCTCGAGGTTCGTACCCCGTCTCCACTGATCGCTGACCGGTTCCTGCTCGAAAATTCGGGATGCGTTTTGTGTCCACGAGTCGCAATCGAGGTGTAAGTTGCACTAACCCCACCCGGCTCGGTTAGATATATTACAAAAATACTTTTGTAGAATCGGCAAGGAATTCGAACCGATGAAAATAGCAGTTATTGGTGGAGGTGTTTCTGGCGCGTCAGTAGCATACTTCCTTGGGCGGTTAGGAGGCGAAGATACGGAAGTTACGGTCTACGAAAGTGGCCATATCGCGGGCAACAAGGGTTCGACCGCATACTCTGCCGGCCTCGTTCGCCACACGTACTCGACTGCACTCCAGGTGAAGATTGCTCGCAGAGGCAGCGAGTTCCTGTACAATCTGGAAGAACACACCGGTGAGGACGGCGGTGTCCACAAGAATGGATACCTGAAGCTCGTTAACGAGGACGCCGAGGACAGCGTCCGGCGGATGGCGTCGTTCGTCGAAGACGTCGGTATCGATGTCGACCTAATCGAACCTGAGCGGATGGAGGAGGTCTTCCCCGGAATAGACACTACCGATGTCAGCCTCGGGATGTTGGACACTGCAGCTGGATTCGCAGACCCGTACTTGGTCACGAACGCGCTAATCAACAAGGCACGGGAATTCGGCGTGACGGTTCATACGAAGACCCCCATCGAGGATATCCAAGTGGAGAACGGGACCGTCGCCGCCGTCGAATCCAGTCGAGGGACCGAAGAAGTGGACGTAGTCGTGAACGCTGCCGGTCCGTGGGCCGGTCGGATTGGAGAGATGGTCGGACTCGGTCTCCCCTTGGATTGGCATGAATCCAAGCTCGTCGCACTCGAATCCGATACACCGTACGAACTGGATTACCCCTCGGTATCGGACGTCGCCGTCCAGCCGGATATCTACACGAAGCCGGAGTCCGGCGGCGAGTTCATCGTCGGCGGTATCGAGCGTCCCTCGGTCGATCTGGATACCGGAGTCGAGGGTGTCGACAACGAGTTCCTTGAGCACATCCTGGACCGGCTCGAGTTTCGGTTCCCGGAATTAGCCGACGCGAGGGTCATCGACTCCTGGTCGGGGGTCGTGACGATGTCGCCCGATTCGCATCACATCGCAGGTGAGACCGCTGCGGTCAACAACTTCTTCAATATTGCCGGGCCGAGCGGTCACGGGTTCAAGGAAGCGCCGGCATTCGGCGAGTCCATCGCCCAGGAGATCCTCGGCCTGGAGCCACGGTTTGACCTCACCCCGTACCGGTTCGAGCGGTTCGCGGAGGACGACCCGATCGAGCAGGACAAAGCGCTGTTCGGCGACCACCACGGGGAGGACTAACCGCCAACGAAACGACGAGTCGGATTCGAACCCGCGTAAGTGACGCCGGTTCACGAGAGTCCAACCGGCTCGTTCGAGCCCCGCTATCTGTGGGCAACAATTGTCCGAGGAACGTCCAGCTCTCTGGGACAGTAAACATTTAAGTAGAGAGAAACAGAGAGTGTGAATGCATGCCGAAGGAGATCCACGTAGACGACATGACGTGCGGTGGCTGCGAACAGACCGTCGAAGACGCCGTTCTGGAAGTAGACGGTGCCGAATCTGCCTCTGCAGACAGAGACACGGCGACGGTCACTGTCGAAGGCGATGCACCGGTCGACGAACTCGTCGAGGCCGCAGTCGACGCCGGCTACCCTGCCGAAGAGGCGTAGATTCCCGGAGCGCTGGAACCGGTGACTCGTTCCCCGGAGACGGGAGAGACAGTTGACGCATTTTTCCGGACAGCGTGTCCAGTCTCCCGCGCTTGCCCGTACTACTCTGGTTTGGACGGGCCGGACTGTTCCTCCAGCACGAATCGGAGGGAGATGTTCGGCGCGTCGAGGCGTCGATGTAGGTGGCCTGACCGGATGGTGCCAGGGGCGTCGTGTTGCATCGATGCAGCGGGGGTGAAGGAAAAAGTTTAACATCCAGAACAGATATTGAGCAATCGAGATGGCATTTGATCCTGATCAAGTAGAAACCGTTCTGGTCGACTCCTACAGTACACTGGTCGACGAGCTCTCGACACAGCACGCGTTCGAGCCCTACACCGACAAGCCGGAGGAGGCGGCTCGGCTCTGGGACCACCGGTCCACGATGTACGGTCTCGTCGGGACGAATTTCGAGGAGTTCCCGACGTGCCGCGAGAAGTACGAGCACGCGCTCGACTACACCGTTCGGACACTGGACATGGATATCACTCCCGAAGAGCAGGAGGAACTGCTGGGGGAGATCGACCAGATGGAGGTGTACGGCGACGTCTCCGAGAGCATCGAGGAGCTCGTCTCGGCCGGGTACGAGGTGTACGTGCTCTCGAACGGTGATCCTGATATGCTGGACCACCTCGTCGAACATGCCAACATCGAGGATCTCGTTTCCGATGCGATCAGTGCGTCCGAGGTGGGTCTCTACAAGCCCGATCGGCGTCTCTATCGGCACGCGGCATCGAAAGCCGACGCGGGCGTCGCAGAGATCGCCCACGTGACCTGTGCGTGGCACGACGTCCTAGGTGCGATGCGTACCGGGATGCAGGGCGTCTGGCTCAACCGTAGCGACGCAGTCTGGGAGACGATACTCGGAGAACCCGATCTGGAGGTCGATTCGTTCCCCGAGTTCGTCGAACTCGTCGCGTAATCGAACGGTACCTTCTCCGGATCTGCAGCCCATTAGTCGAACGACAGGTTACGTAACAATCCATAAACCGTTCTGTGTGGGGGAAACGTTTATATTGGTTCCCAGTCACATGTGAGGTAGCGCGACATGAGAGACAATATCACGGATCAGAATGTGGTGTCACTCGCATCGGACGTCGGCCGTCGTCGGTTCGTTCAATTAACAGGTATCGGGGTGGCAACTGGCCTCGCCGGCTGTATGGGAGGTTCATCCCCGGCCGGTTCGAACGACGTCACGGTTACGGCACCACGGACGATCACGAATCTGAGCCCCATGCATACACCGTCGAAGTTCACGAACATGCTGGCGGGGCGGCTGATGTACTCTCAACTGTCGGGGGTCACATACGACATGGAGCGGGAGAACGACCTCGCTACGTCCTGGGAGGCCCAGAACGACGACCTCAGTGAATGGGTGGTGGAACTCCGCGACGACGCAACCTTCCATCACAACGGGGAGACCGTCCAAGCGAAAGACGTTGTGGCAACCTATACCACAATTATCGAGAACGACCTCCCCCCGAGTGGGTCGCTCGGCGGTGTGGAATCGGTCGAAGAGGTCGACAGTTCGACCGTCGAGTTCACGCTCTCCACGGGGAACGCAGACTTCCCGGTGTTCGGCGCGAAGGGATGGGCGTCCATCGTCCCCAAATCCGCCATCGAGAACGACATCGACTCCATCAGCACCACCGACTACGGGAGTGGGCCCTTCATCCTCGAGTCGTTCCCGAGCGAGAACGAACTCGTCCTCAAACGGAACCCGGACTACTACGGGACCGACTCCGAGGGGAACAGCCTCCCCCTCGTCGACACGCTCACGTTCAAGACCATCACGGACAACTCGACAGCGATTACGCAACTCCAGAACCGCGAAACGGACATCGACCGTCGCACGGACATCTCCCAGATGAGTCGCGTCGAAGGACTCCCGAACGTGGAGCAGGCGACGGTCACGGGTGGGTCGTTCAAGGCGTTTGTGATGAAGACCTCCGTCGAGCCGTTCAGCGACAACCGCGTGCGGAGGGCCATGAAACTCGGTATCGACCGGCAGGAGTTCGTCGACAGCGTGCTCCAGGGCCACGGTCAGGTGGCGAACGACAGCATCATCGCGCCGTTCTTCCCGTTCCACAATGACCTCCCCCAACGCGAGCGCGACGTTGATCGCGCTCAGGAGCTTCTGGCGGATGCCGGCTACCCCGATGGCTTCCACCTGACGGAGGACTTCGACATCACGTTCTACACGCCCGGGCAACCGGCGACACAGCTGAACTCGGCGATCCTGTTCCAGGAGCAACTCCGGGAGATCGGGGTCGAGATGGAAATCGAGCAGCTTTCGTACGACCAGTACGTGAGCGAGGTCTGGGGACAGGCCCCTGCCTACTGCGGCTCCTACGGTACGAAGTTCAACGAGAACTCGCTGGTCTCGCGGCTGCTCCACTCTGACGGTCCGTGGTGGTCCGAGAATGAGTGGGAGAACGACGAGAAGGACCAGATCATCGAGGATGCAGCCCGGACCACCGACGAAGAGACGCGTCAGGAGCTCTATGGTCGACTCCAGGAACTCGAGCACGAGGAAGGCGCGTACATCATCCCCTTCTTCGAAAACCTGACGGCAGCCCAGGGAGAATGGGTCAATGACTGGCAGCGCCACCCCATCAGGGGCCAGGGCCTCTACGAACAGGTGTCGGTCGATGGAAATAACCAGGTCTGAAGCAAGATCTAAGTCACTCTAACAACGACTACATTAAAAATGAGAAATCTACTCACGTACGTTCTGAAACGGTTGGGATATACAGCAATAACGATGCTGTTGATCTCGATCATCGTGTTCGGGGTGACGGTTGTTCTGCCGGGGAATTCAGCGGAGATCATCCTCGGGCGGGAAGCAACGCCAGCAAAGGTTGCAGCGCTAGAACAACAGCTCGGCCTGAACCGGCCAGTGTACGTCCAGTATCTCGACTGGATTACTGGGTTCGTCACCGGAGACTGGGGAACGAGCTACACGCGGAACGGGCGTTCCGTGTTTACCCTCATCATCGACAACGGCTGGCGCTCGTTCCAGCTCGCGATACTCACGATGGCCACCGTCTCCATCCTTGCCATCCCCCTCGGCGTGATCGCGGCCGTATACCACAACTCGAAAATTGACCTAGGAATCAGTGGTCTCTCGTACCTGGGGATCAGTATCCCTGAGTTCGTGATGGGTACCGGACTGTTGATCCTGTTCGCTGGCCCGGTGTTCTCAGTTTTCCCCGCGGGCGGCTACACCTCCATCCAAAATGGCGGAGTAACGGGATGGTTGTCGTCACTGGTGCTGCCAGTCGTGACCATGTCGATACTCCTCACCGCGCACGTGATGCGGCTAACCCGGACGGAAGTCATCGAGACGCTCCGGGAGGAGTACGTACGCACTGCGAGACTGAAGGGGTTAGGCGAGTACAAAGTGCTGTTCAAACACACGCTCCGGAACGCGCTGTTACCCACTATCACGCTCCTCGCCCTGGACCTGGGCTACCTGATGGGCGGCATCGTCGTCGTCGAAGAGGTGTTCGCCTACCCGGGGCTCGGAAGCCTGTTGGTCGACGCTGTGATCAGTCGTGACATCCCGGTACTGCAGTCCACCATCATGGTCACGGCCATCGCGTACTCCCTCTCGAACCTAGGAGCGGACATCCTGTACTCGTATCTCGATCCACGGATCAGCTACGGAGCCGACACAGAGTGACCACTCATGGTTATGAACACCTCATACAACAACTACGAACCGGTTGACGAATCGGCCACCCTCGGTGACCACTCATGGATATGAATACCTCATACTCTACCGTTTCACGCACCGGCCTCGAAGCCTATCTCGAGCGTTTCAAGAAGGGCGTATTCCTCCTCCTTACGAACCGCCATAGTCTCGCCGGGCTCATCCTACTTACGCCAATCATCCTGATCAGCATCCTCGCACCGGAGATCGCAACGCACGATCCGACGGCGACGACGGGGCCGTCGTACGGCGCGCCCAGTGCTGAGCATTTCTTCGGGACGGACCACCTAGGACGCGACATCTTCTCGCGCGTCGTCTACGGCGGCCGCTCCAGTCTCGCCCTCGGGCTGTCCGCGACGGGTCTCGCCGTCGTCGTTGGTCTTCCACTCGGGATCATCGCGGGCTACACGGGTGGTCGCGTCGACGAGGTTCTCATGCGCCTGATGGACACGGTGCTGAGCATCCCCGCGCTATTGCTCGCGCTGATGATTGTCGCGATGCTCGGATCGTCGCTCGTGAACGCGGTCATCGCCATCGGCGTGGTGTACATCCCGGGTATCGCTCGCATCGCACGGAGCAGCACTCTCTCGATCACCGAAGAGGAGTACATAACGGCAGCGGAGGCCCGGGGGGAGTCCGGTATGTACATTTGGTTCAGAGAGATCCTCCCGAACGCGATCTATCCCGTAATCGTCGAGGCGTCGGTGAAGATCGGGTTCGCGATTCTCATGGGGGCATCGCTATCGTTCCTCGGTCTCGGAATCCAGCCCCCGACGCCCGACTGGGGGTACATGATCTCGACCTCCAGGGTCCACATCTGGAACTCGATCTGGTTCTGGTTCTGGCCCAGCTTGTTCTTGGCGTTGACCATCCTGGGTTTCAATCTCCTGGGAGACGGGATGCGCGACGCGCTCGACCCGAACGTCGAAGGTTCGAACACCCTCTAAGATGTCAAAAAATACCACTTCAACCAACGATATGCCCGCGGCGTCGAATAGTGCGACAAAGACCACGATGGAACCCCTCATCTCGGTGGACTCGCTCTCCGTCGACTACCGTACCAAGAGTGGACGGGTCAAAGCGCTTCGGAACGTCTCCCTCGACATCCACTCCGGCGAGACACTCGGAATCGCGGGAGAAAGCGGGAGCGGTAAGAGTACGCTCGCACAGGCCATCCTCCGGTATCTCGGCGACAACGGAGAAATCAGTTCGGGGAGTATCCAGTTCAAATCCCAGGATCTGACGACGGTGGGGAAGAAGGAGCTACACGAACTGCGCGGCAGACAGATTGCACACGTACCCCAGGACCCGGAGGCGTCACTCAATCCGAGTCTGACCGTCGGTGAACAGATCACGGAAACGATCATCGAGCACAGCGATATGAGCAAGCGGGAAGCGCGTTCGAGGATGCACGAACTCCTCACGGAGGTCGAAATCAGCGATCCCGAGTACAACGCAACCCGGTATCCGCACCAGTTGTCCGGGGGGATGAAGCAACGAATCCTGATCGCGATGGCGCTCTCGTGTAGCCCAGAGCTGTTAATCCTCGACGAGCCGACGACCGGACTCGACGTGACGACGCAGGCGAAGATCCTCGAGCTCATCCAGCACCTCAAAGAGGACCTGAACACGGCGATCCTACTGATCTCGCACAATCTGTCCGTGATCGCGCAGACCTGCGAACGCCTCACCATCCTGTATGCCGGTGAGGTGATGGAGAAGGGGACGGTCACGGAGGTCTTCAACGACCCAGCGAACCCGTACACGCAGGGGCTGTTGGCGGCGCTTCCGCGCATCGAGGAGGATACGAAGCTGGACCCAATTCAGGGACAGATTCCCTCCCTGTACGACATCC
Source organism: Natronorubrum halobium (assembly GCF_051351675.1). Lineage (NCBI taxonomy): Archaea > Methanobacteriati > Methanobacteriota > Halobacteria > Halobacteriales > Natrialbaceae > Natronorubrum > Natronorubrum halobium. The sequence continues at coordinate 425,963 of NZ_CP195596.1, read as the reverse complement.
CCAGCGGCTGTATCTTCGCCGATCGGTGCGAGTTCGCGGAGGACCAATGTCGGACCGGCCAGATCGACATGCATTCCGTCGACGACGACAGCGACCAGTCTCATCAGACGCGTTGTTGTCGGCACGACAAAGTGCAAGCGGATCCGATTCTCCCGGAGACCCGCCAGTCCACGTCCACGAAAACGGTCGATCGCGACGCCGAACCTGTGTTATCCGCAGAGAACGTGAAGAAGCACTTTGGGAGCTCGAGTTTCTTCGACAAGATCTTCGGCGGAGAGGACCCGGTTCGTGCCGTCGACGGTGTGAGCCTCGACGTGAGGCCATCGGAGACGCTCGGGCTGGTCGGTGAGAGCGGGTGCGGGAAGAGTACGCTCGGGTCGTTGCTCCTGCGGCTACTCGACCTAGACGCCGGGACGTTGCGGTTCAAAGGCGAAGACATCACTGACCTCAGCGGGTCTGATCTCCGGGAGTTCAGATCGGACGCTCAGATTGTCTTCCAGAACCCGCACTCGAGTCTCAACCCTCGCAAACGTATCGAGTCCCAGGTCTCACGGCCGCTAGAGCTCTTCACGGACATGGAGTCCGACGAGCGCGAAGACCGGGTGAAGTCGCTCTTGGATCAGGTGAATCTGGACAGGGCGTACGCCTCGCGCTTCCCGGACGAGCTGTCCGGGGGCGAGAAGCAGCGGGTCGCGATCGCCCGTGCGTTCGCGGCGAACCCGTCGTTCGTCGTGCTCGACGAACCCCTATCGGGGCTCGACGTCAGCGTCCAGGCGAGTATCCTGAACCTGCTGTCGATGCTCAAGGAGGACTACGACTCGTCGTACCTGTTCATCAGTCACGACCTCAGTGTCGTGAAGTACCTCAGTGACCGTATCGCGGTGATGTACTTGGGGGAAGTCGTGGAGGTCGGCAGCCAGGAGTCGATCTTCGAGCCGCCGTACCACCCGTACACGCGGGCGCTCTTGTCCTCGAACCCGAGCCCAGATCCGAACAGCAAAAACCAGTTTGCAGGCCTCGAAGGAGACGTCCCGAGTGCGCGAAACCCCCCATCTGGGTGTAGCTTCCACACTCGCTGTCCGAAGGCGATCGAAGGCGTCTGCGACGTGGAAGAACCGGAGTTAGAATCGGTGGACACGAGTGACGACCCGGACCACAACATTGCATGTCATCTCGACGAATCCGAGATGGGGAAAGAGTTGTAACGTCGGTTCCGCTTTCGCCGGATCAAAACCCCACTTCGTCGCCTATCCTGTCGAACTATCGCGATACCGCGCGAGCGTTCTTCTAGCAATACCTGACATAGATTAGTCTGTCGATGGAGTTGATAGCGGTTTCGCAGAATCGAACTACCCGCCACTGCTTGGGACCCAAAGAGGAGAAAGGATTTGACTCGGTTATAGAAAGCTTAACCTGGGAAAAAGTATTGTAGCTGGAGTAGGTATGGGAAGGTATGCGCGACTTGGACGAGACGGATTTGGAGATCCTCTCGATGCTTACGGAAGATGCACGTCGGCCATTTAGCGAAATCGGGAAGAAAGTCGGACTGACCGGGCCGGCTGTCTCAGACCGGGTCAAGCGTCTGCAGGAGGCAGAGATCATCAATCGGTTCACTGTCGATATGAACCGGGGACAGCTGCGTGCAGGTATCCCGGTGTTCGTCCAGTTCGATAACAGCAAGGACGTCGCGGAAGAGCTACGGAGTCGACTAAGTGGGGCCAGCGGTATCGAACATCTCTTCGTCACCGCCGAAGGGAAGATCTGGGTGTACGGCCGTGCGGAAGGACAGAACGTCCGAAACTGGATCGAAGGGCTCCTCGAGGACATCTCGGCGGACTACTCGGTAACGCTCGTCGACGATCTCGAGTGGGCACCTTCGCTGGAAGGGACCGAGTTCGCGATTACGTGTGCCGAGTGTGGAAACACGGTGGACAAAGAAGGCGAGTCGGTCCGATTCGATGAGACCGTCTATCATTTCTGCTGTGGGTCATGTCGTGGTCGGTTCCAAGAGCGGTATCAGCAGCTTGAACAAGAGGCGTAGGGTTCTGCTCGTGCTCGCTTCATGTCGCCCGGACTGAACGTGTTCCGAGAATCCTATATTTAGCGTCATCGAGTCGAGGAATATGATGCTCCCAGAGATATTTTTTGACCCGGAGAAGCAGACCCTCGGGTTTGGTGGTTTTGATACCAAATTCTAGAGGGGGTAATAGTCGAATTTCGAAGTAGTAAAGCCACTAAAGGAGGAGCCCCTCTAGCATAACATGAAGGAGAGAACGATACATCTCGACATCACCGGGATGACCTGCGCTAACTGTTCGGCGACGGTGGGTGATGCCGTCGAATCTATCGAGGGGGTCACCGAGGCGAACGTCAACTACGCCACTGACGAGGGATCCGTCGAGTACGACCCCGAGGCGACCTCGCTCGACGAGATATACGCGGCGATCGACGAGGCGGGGTACAGTGCGGTGTCGGAGACGGTGACGATCGGCATCTCCGGCATGACGTGTTCGAACTGCGCGGAGACGAACGAGGAGGTCCTCGAATCGGTCCCCGGCGTCGTCAACGCCGAGGTGAACTACGCAACGGACGAGGCGCGGGTGACGTACAACCCCGCGACGACCTCGCGGCAAGCGATGTACGACGCCATTGAGGACGCCGGCTACTCGCCGATCGTGGAAGACGACGGCGACAGCGAGTCCGAGGAAAGCGCCCGGGACGCGGCTCGCAACGCCGAGATCCGGAAGCAGCTCCGTCTCACGCTGTTCGGTGCGATACTGTCGGTTCCGCTGATGTTCTTCATGGCCGAGGAGCTCTTTCTCGGTGGCGAGGTCCTCCCCGAGACCGTCTTCGGGTTCGGGTTCGGCTGGGTCCAGTTCGCGCTCGCGACCCCCGTCTACGTCGTCCTCGGCAAGCCGTTCGTCGAGAACTCCTACAAGGCAGTGGTCAAGAACGGCCGCGCGAACATGGACGTCCTCATCGCACTCGGCTCTTCGACCGCGTACTTCTACTCGGTCGCGGTCCTCGCGGACCTGATCGCCGGGAGCGTCTACTTCGACACGGCGGCGTTCATCCTCGTGTTCATCACGCTCGGGAACTACCTCGAGGCGCGCTCGAAGGGGCAGGCCGGCGAGGCGCTTCGGACGCTCCTGGAGATGGAGGCCGACACTGCGACGCTCGTCGAGGATGGTACCGAGCGGGAGGTCCCCCTCGAAGACGTCGAGGTCGGCGATCGGATGAAGGTCCGGCCAGGCGAGCAGATTCCGACGGACGGCGTCGTCGTCGACGGTCAATCCGCAGTCGACGAGTCGATGGTGACCGGAGAGTCAGTTCCGGTAGAGAAGGAGGAAGGCGACGAGGTCGTCGGTTCGACGATCAACGAGAATGGCGTCCTCGTCGTCGAGGCGACAAACGTCGGGGAGGACACGGCGCTCCAGCAGATCGTTCAGACGGTCAAGGAAGCCCAGTCTCGGCAGCCCGACATCCAGAATCTCGCGGACCGAATCTCCGCGTACTTCGTGCCGGCGGTGATCGTGAACGCCCTATTCTGGGGTACTGTCTGGTTCCTGTTCCCCGAGACGTTCGGCGGGTTCGTCGACTGGCTCCCGCTGTGGGGGCAGGTCGCTGGCGGACCGACTGTAATCGGTGGGACGGTATCGGCGTTCGAGTTCGCGGTCATCGTCTTCGCGTCGTCCGTACTAATCGCCTGTCCCTGCGCACTCGGCCTGGCGACGCCCGCCGCAACGATGGTCGGGACGACCATCGGTGCACAGAACGGCGTCCTGTTCAAGGGCGGCGACATCCTCGAACGCGCGAAGGACGTCGACACAGTGGTGTTCGACAAGACCGGGACACTCACCGCCGGCGAGATGGAACTCACCGACATTGTCGTCTTCGGCGGCGCCGACTCGGCCCCGGATGGCTACGACATGGCGGCCGACGGTGGATCGATGCGGAGCTACGATCAGTTCACCGAAGACGACGTTCTCGGACTGGCGGCATCGGCCGAGAGCGCCAGCGAGCATCCGCTCGCCCGCGCGATCGTCGACGGCGCCGAGGAGCGCGGTATCGACGTGACCGAGCCCGAGGCGTTCGAGAACGTTCCCGGACACGGTATCCAGGCGACAGTTGACGACAGCGAGGTCCTAGTCGGGAATCGGAAGCTGTTCCGAGACAACGGCATCAATCCCGAGCCCGCTGCAGAGACGATGGAACGGCTCGAACGCGACGGGAAGACGGCGATGCTGGTCGCCTACGAGGGCGAACTTGTGGGCGTGGTCGCCAACGCGGACACAATCAAGGAGAGTGCCAAAGACGCCGTGGGCCAGCTCCACGAACGCGACGTCGACGTAATGATGATCACGGGCGACAACGAACGGACCGCTCGTGCGGTCGCCAAACAGGTTGGGATCGACGCCGAGAACGTACGCGCTGAAGTACTTCCCAAGGACAAGTCCGGGGCTATCGAGGACATTCAGGCCGACGGTCGAAAGGCGATGATGGTCGGCGATGGGGTCAACGACGCCCCTGCGCTGGCGGTCGCGCACGTCGGAACAGCCATCGGTAGCGGTACGGACGTGGCTATCGAAGCGGCGGACGTGACGTTGATGCGTGACGACCCGGTAGACGTAGTGAAGACCATTCGCATCTCGGATGCGACGCTTCAGAAGATCAAGCAGAACCTCGTCTGGGCGCTCGGCTACAACACCGCGATGATCCCACTTGCGTCCCTCGGACTGCTACAGCCCGTGCTCGCAGCGGGTGCGATGGCATTCTCGTCGGTTTCGGTACTAGCTAACAGTCTCCTGTTCCGCCGGTACTCCGCCGAGCAAGACTACAAACTGCTCGGCCGGCTCCGCTAGGGAGGTCTCTCCGCTTCCTCGGCCGTCTTCAGTTCCGAGGATTCAATCGCAGGTCCGATCGAGTTTAGAACCCATCGGTGGAAGGCCTGTGTTCTTGGTCAGAGTCGACAGACCGTGCGCGCGAGTTCTGGGCGGATTTCTACTTGAACCCCGACGTGGAGGACGATCGCTAGCGTGCTGCCTGGAAGCCCACGTGAACGGATTGGAAGGGTACCGAGCGATGCGATACACCACGAGACGGTTCAGGCCGAGCGGTTCACGGACGGATCCAATCGAGCAGGTCTTCGGTAACGATGTCCGTCGTAGCGGTGCCGCCCAGGTCGGGTGTCCTGGGCCCATCCGAAGCGGCGAGTTGTTCGTCGACCGCACGGCGGACTTCGGTCGCCGCGTCCGGTTCGCCGAGATGGTCGAGCATCATCGCTCCAGTTAGTATCGACGCAAGCGGGTTCGCGGTGCCCTCGCCAACGATATCGGGGGCTGATCCGTGTACTGGTTCGAACATCGAGGGATGTGTTCCCTCCGGATTGATGTTACCTGACGGAGCAAGACCGAGGCTGCCAGTGACCGCCGCTGCGACGTCAGTGACGATGTCTCCAAACAAGTTCGAGGCGACGAGGACGTCGAACTTGTCGGGCCGCTGGACGAGATCCATCGCGGCACGGTCGACGAGTAACCGTTCGACCGTCACCTCGGGGAACTCCTCGCTTACTTCTTCGACGATATCGTCCCAGAGCACCATCGAGTAGGTCTGCACATTCGACTTCGTGACCGACGTTAGGTGTCCGTCGCGGTCGACAGCTGCCTCGAACGCTCGGCGGACGATGCGTTCGGTCCCACGGCGAGTGAAGGTTGCGCTCTGAATTGCGACTTCGTGATCCTGGTTGCGGTGTTCGCGACCACCGACGTCGGCGTACTCTCCCTCCGTGTTCTCGCGATAAACGACGAGGTCGATCTCGTTGCCTGTATACCCACGCAGTGGGGACTCGATGCCGTCGAATAGAACATTTGGTCGTTTACATATGTACTGGTCGAATCCCTTTCGGATCGGCAGGAGCAGTCCGCTGAGCGTAATGTGGTCGGGGACATCCGGATGGCCAACAGCACCGAGGAAGACGGAATCGAAGTCCTCGAGCTGGTCTAGCCCGTCCTCGGGCATCATTTCGCCTTCGTTCAGGTACCGTTGACTACCCCAGTCGAACGTGTCGAGCTCGATGTCGAAATTGTTTGACTCGGTGATCGCTTTGAGGACCGTCATGGCGGACTCAGTGACTTCGTTGCCGATACCGTCGCCTGGAACAACCGCTATTTCGTGAGTTACCACATGTCTATTCTACTTTTTTAAAGCAAGTAAGTTACTGTTGTGGCTGTTTTCTCGACGGGAAATTATATTTCTATAGTTAGGGTTATATTACTTTGAATGTTACTATTATAATACCCCTGCCATATTATCCGTGATGTATGATCACTCAAATTTTAATCATTATCATAGATCGAACGCCACGAAGATCGTATCGAAGAACTACAGACCCAGAAGGACTAGACAATCCTATCACTCCACGAGAAAGTGAACCAGCAGGAGGTCAATCTCAATCGCCCCGAGAAAAACGGGAGCGCGTCATCCAGGAGACCGATGATATTAAGACCGAGATTGAGTGACGTGAAGGACTGGAGGATCGTCGAGAGGAGATCACCAAAGAGCTAGAAGACTTGCGGACGCGAATCGACCAGATCGAAGCAAAAGCTACGGAATCGTTCGATCAGCAGATGGAGGTGTTACTCGAGACACTCGAGTACGACAATCTCGCTCGGATCTGGATCGAGCGGACTGTGAGTGAGGTCAAGAAGGGCCGCTAGAAAGTATCAGAGAACCAGTTCAAACTCCAAATCGTTCGCGAGTCCGAGAAGGGCATGGCATACGAGGATACGCTTCGGCATCTGTCGGAGAGTGAGCGCGAAGTGACAGGGTTCGTCTTCGCCCTTGCGGGCTATCTCGTGCACGACGTCCACGAACAGGTTCCGTTCATGCTGTTGGACTCTCTCGAGGCGATTGATTCTGACCGAATCGCAAGGTCATCGATCACTTCGAAGCGCACCCTGGTTATCTTATCGCGGCGTTGCTCCCTGAAGACGCTACCGCCACCTCCGATTCGTATACTGTAGTCGACAATATATAGCTCGGCAAACAAACTATCACGCGGAGGTGCCGGAAATTTGTCTATTAATTCGTTGCCCACGCTTCGGTCGGCCAGAAGCGAGCCCGGGGCTCGCGATAGGAACATCAAATATCTTATAGGAAATAATTAAGGGTATATTGAAAATATATATTTAGGTAAGGTCAAGGTGTGACTGTAAGCCCATAATGAGTCTCGAAGAGTACCCTGACGAGGAGACAAGTGACGAGATAGCCGACCCAGACGATTCTGCGTTAGCAACAGCACTCCACCAAGTCGACAAAGCATCGCAGTACGTTACCGTAGAGCCGGGAGTGATCGAGCGGCTCAAGAACCCCACCCGGGTGGTCCAAGTGACGGTTCCCCTCAAACGTGACGACGGGTCGATCGAGACGTACACCGGTTATCGTGCCCAACATGATGACGTCCGTGGCCCGTACAAAGGCGGTATGCGCTATCATCCCGAGGTTTCTGCCGAGGAGTCACAGGGGCTCGCCATGTGGATGACGTGGAAGTGTGCCGTAATGGACTTGCCATTTGGTGGCGCAAAGGGTGGCATCGTCATCGATCCGGACGACCTCTCCGAGGGCGAAATGGAACGGCTCACTCGTCGGTTTATCGAAGAATTACGCGATGTCATCGGACCGACGCGAGACATCCCCGCCCCCGATATGGGTACCGGCCCTCAGACGATGGCGTAGATGATGGATGCATATCGCATGCAGCAGGGTGAGACGACGCCGAGCGTCGTCACCGGCAAGCCACCGGTTATCGGCGGGAGCAAGGGCCATGAGGAGGCTCCCGGTCGCTCCGTCGCCATCATCACCCACGAAGTCATCGACTATCTTGACCGGGACCTTTCGGAGACCACCATCGCCGTACAGGGCTATGGCTCCGTCGGTGCCAACGCCGCTCGTGCCCTCGATGATTGGGGTGCCAACGTCGTCAGTGTCTCAGACGTGAATGGCGTAATCTACGATCCTACTGGCCTCGATACGCACGCCGTTCCCTCCTACGACGAAGATCCAAACGCCGTGACAACCTACGACGCTCCAACGCAACTCGACACTCATGAAGTGCTTGAACTTGACGTCGACGTCCTCGTCCCGGCCGCGATTGGCGGCGTCCTCACCGAGGACAATGCTGACGACGTCCAGGCCGACATCATCGTCGAAGGCGCCAATGGCCCGACGACGAAGGAAGCTGATACGATCTTCGAAGAGCGTGAGATACCAGTTATTCCTGATATCCTCGCGAACGCTGGTGGAGTCACCGTCTCCTACTTCGAATGGCTCCAAGACATCAACCGTCGTCAGTGGGACCTCGAACGTGTGCATCGAGAGCTCGAAGATCAGATGCTCTCCTCCTGGGAGGAAATCCGTAAGATCCACGAAGAAAAAGACGTGACCTTCCGTGAGGCCGCGTACGTGGTCGCACTTGAACGTATCGGGACAGCAAAATCCACCCGTGGGCTCTGGCCGTGACATCGCCTGTTGCAGCCGGTTCATCTTGAATCAGCCCTCGAGCATGGTACCTGCTGGCCCTATAAGCCGACCGATAACGTTGACGGTTCAGACATCACTTCACTGTCTATGGGTAGTCCCCGTTCGGCCACGTGAACGCGAACGATCCCCCTTAGAGCTCAGCGCAAGTGAAGATCATACTCAGCGCCCGGTACTCGGCGACCAATGATTGTACCTCCGCTTGGCCGAGGTCCACCAAGACGCCCCGAAGTTGGCCGTACGCGTCGCCGTTGACGGCGTCCCCGCTACACTTGCTTTTCTGACTATCGTCGCGCATCTCGATGACGATACTATAGTAGATATTAGAAATAATTACTCACCTTTGGTATAGAGAGTCAATCAAGAGCGGTATCAATGGCTGTTGTGAGTTCAGAAAGTGAATCAAAGAACTGGTTGCTTAGTGCTGATTGAAGTTGTCTCCAGCACTCTTCGACCGGATTGAGCTCTGGCGAGTACGCCTGCAATCTCACGAAGGCGAGGTCGTCACGGGCCGCCAGGTCCGTGACGGCCGACGCCCGAAAATACGGTGCTCCATCCAGTACAATGATCAGATTATCTTCGAACTCGTTGCATAATGCGAGAATTGGAGGTACACGACCCGGACGACGTCATCTGACGGCCACCAGTAGACGAAGCCCCAGCCTATGAGTTATGTCGTAGCAGGCCTTACACAGGGTATGCGCGAACTCGTCTTCGCTCTCGAATACGAGCCGGGATGCAACAGGGTGGCGGACGCCCTCGCCGACCACCCCGACTCTCGCGTCCGCTCGCTCTCACTCCACGCCACTGCCGACCGTCTCTGGCGGGTTGACCACGCCACCGGAACCCCCGATGCGCTCGATGACATCGAGGACGCCTTTTTCACCGGTGACTACTACGCTGACTGTCTGGCGACCGAGCACTGCGGTGCCACGCAGACCACCCGCATCCTCGACCGCGCGGACGACACGCTCATCCTCTACACCGACTGGGAGCGCACTCCCGCCTGCACCTCGGTTCCCCACATCGTTCGTGACCACCTCGGCGACGGCGTTCTGTTCGAGACACGTCACGAGGGACGCCACTACACGTGGCGGCTCATTCACTCCGGCGAAGGCGATGTGGCAGCGTTCTTCGATGCCCTCGAGACGGCCGTCGGAGAGTGCGCCCAGATGGAGATGCTCCGAACCGCGGACACGACGACCTCGGCAGGGGGAAGCGACGGGACACAGACCGGCCTGACTCCGGAGCAGGAGGCCGCACTCCAAGCTGCCGTTGAGCACGGCTACTACGAATCTCCGCGAGAGGTCGACGTCGGCGAGCTGGCCGAGCATCTCGACGTGCCGCGGTCGACGCTTACCTATCGACTGCGCCGAGCGGAGGAACATCTGGCGAAGCAGCACGTCGCCGGCGAGCGGGTGGCGGAAGAACGGCTGGCACCGCGCTGACCGCCGGAATTGGAATATTCCAACAAAGACATATCGAACTCTCACTCCTACCGTAAGGTGATGACACCATCCGACCGGGATTCACACGAACCAGGTGATGAATCCCCTTCTCATGACCACGAACACGGGAACGATCATGTCCATCACAACAATGGACAGGATGCCAACCGCGTAACCGCAACCTCGTCGAATCAGGCCGACGTCGCCCAGTTCTCTGTCCCCGAGATGGACTGCCCGTCCTGTGCGGGAAAGGTAGAAAATAGCGTCCAAAAACTCGACGGCATCACTGCCGTTGACCCTCAGGTGACTACTGGGACACTCTCTGTCTCCTACGAGGAGAGTCGAACGGCTCCGGGCGAAATCGCCGAGCGCGTCAAGAAAGCCGGCTACACCGTTGAATCTGGCGTCGGTGAAACAACCGAGAAGTTCACCGTCCCCGAGATGGACTGCCCATCCTGTGCGGGGAAGGTCGAGAACGCCCTCGACGAACTCGACGGCGTTACCACCTACCAGACTCAACCAACGACCGGGAAGGTCGTCGTCACCTATGATCAGTCCCACGTCTCCGCGGACGGGATTACGCGCGCCATCGAAGGTACCGGCTACGACGTCACGGAGACGACCGCCTCGGGCGAAGCCGACGGTGACGCCCTCGCAGAGACTGAGAGTGTCTGGCGCAGCACGCGAGCGATCAAGTCGTGGATCAGCGGCGGCTTCACCCTGCTGGGCCTGCTGTTCGAGTTCGTCCTCAGCGGGTTGAATTCCGAGTTGCTCGCCGCCGGCAGCGTGGCGTTCTCGACCGCGGACTTCCTCTTTCTCGTCGCCGTCGTGACCGGCGGCCAGGAGATTATCCGGGGCGGCTACTACTCGCTGCGCAACCGGAACTTCGACATCGACCTCCTGATGAGCCTCGCCATCATCGGCGCCGTCACCGTCAGCCTCGGCTTTGGCGAGGGGCTCTACATGGAGGCCGCGTTGCTCGCGTTCCTGTTCAGCGTCGCCCAACTACTTGAACGCTACTCGATGGACAAGGCCCGCAACTCCCTCCAGGAACTGATGGACCTCTCCCCGGACGAGGCAACCGTCGTCCGCGACGGCGAGGAGGTCACCGTTCCGGTGGACGACGTTCGCGTCGGCGACGTCGTCCGTGTGAAGCCGGGCGAGAAGATTCCGATGGACGGCGAGGTTGTTGACGGCGAGAGCGCCGTGAACCAGGCGCCCATCACGGGCGAGAGCGTGCCCGTGGACAAGACCGGGGGCGACGAGGTGTATGCTGGCACAATCAACGAGGAGGGCTACCTCGAAGTGCAGGTCACCTCTGAGGCGGGCGACAACACGCTCTCGCGAATCATCGAGATGGTTGAGGACGCCCAGGGGAACAAGACCGAGCGCGAGCAGTTCGTCGAACGCTTCGCCGGCTACTACACGCCTGCCGTTGTCGCGTTCGCCGTTCTCGTCACCATCGGGACGCCGTATCTGCTCGGCACCGCCTGGGAGCAGTCCATCGTCTACGGCCTGACGCTCCTCGTCCTCGCGTGCCCCTGCGCGTTCGTCATCTCCACGCCCGTCTCCGTCGTCTCCGGAATTACGAGCGGCGCGAAGAACGGCGTCCTCATCAAGGGCGGTAGCCACCTCGAAGCGATGGGCGACGTTGACGCGCTCGCCGTCGACAAGACGGGCACCCTCACGAAGGGTGAACTCGCCGTCACGAACGTCGTCGCCCTCAACGGCAACACCGAGGAGGATGTCCTCCGGTGCGCACGCGGCCTCGAATCGCGCTCCGAGCACCCCATCGGTGAGGCCATCGTCGAGCACGCTGCCGAGAACGATCTTGGAAAGCGCTCGGTCGACACCTTCGAGTCGGTCACCGGGAAGGGCGTACGCGCCGACCTTGACGGCGAGACGCACTATGCGGGCAAGCCCGGGTTCTTCGAGGAACTCGGCTTCGATCTCACGCACGTCCACGCTGTCACCGACGGCGGGGTCGTCACGCAGACCTCCCAGCAGCTGTGCGAGCGGAACGGCTGTCTCGATCTCCTCGAGAACACCATCCCCGACCTCCAATCCGAGGGGAAGACGGTCATCCTCGTCGGCACCGAGGACGAACTTGAGGGCGCCATCGCGGTTGCCGACGAGATCCGCCCGGAGGCGAGATCCGCGGTCGCACGCCTGCACGACCTTGGGGTTGAGCACGTCGTGATGCTCACCGGGGACAACGAGCGGACCGCACGTGCCATCGCCGACGAGGTCGGCGTCGATGAGTTCCGCGCGGAACTCCTCCCCGACGAGAAGGTTGAATCGATCCGCGACCTGGACGAGACTTACAACGGTATCGCGATGGTCGGAGACGGCGTGAACGACGCGCCTGCACTCGCGACGGCGTCGGTTGGGATCGCGATGGGCGCGGCCGGGACCGACACCGCCCTCGAGACAGCAGATATCGCGTTGATGAGTGACGATCTCTCTCGGCTCCCCTACCTCTACGAACTCTCACACGACGCGAACGGCATCATCCGGCAGAACATCTGGGTGAGTCTCGCCGCGAAGGCCGCGCTCGCGCTCGCCGTTCCGTTCGGCCTCGTCCCCATTTGGGTGGCTGTCCTAATCGGGGATGCCGGGATGACTCTCGGCGTGACAGGGAACGCGATGCGTCTCTCACAAATCACGCCCGTCGAAGACTGATACGTTCCCCATGTCTCCTTCCCTCTCGTTAGGCCCGACGAGTCCCCAGAGGCACGGTTGGATGCCCTCGACAGTCCGCACCTCGTCGCGAACGTCTTGGAGGGCCACGAAACACTGACGCAGCGAGAGATTGCAGAAAAGATGCGGCTCCCGCAGCGCACTATTCGCTACGCGCTCACAGTCTCGACGAGGCCAATTTCGTCATCCCGAAGGAATCCTTTCAGGGGTGGCCGCCAGCAGCGTTCGCAGCCTTCCACAACGCGACCCACTGACCTTGACACCCGCCGGCCAAATCTTACAACACGCTGAATTAGTTCGGGCTCTACTAGATCTGTTTTTTAGTTGGTGGTTTGTAGAAATCCAAACGCAGAATCTGTGAACTCCAGCAACTGCAAAAGATATAGTAATATAGTATTTATAGAGAGTTATATTGTACGCTTAGTTGATCGAGCGTGCCGAAAACAGGAGAATTAAGGACTATTTGAATTACTTGTCTAAATACCAGTTTGACATAGTAACTTTACGAGGGTCGCTACTGTATGCGAATCCGAATAGATGGATTCCAGCGAGAGAAAGGTTCCTGACCGCTCGAGCGGTGGGAGAAACGCCGTCAGAGCAGTGAAAGAGCGCTACAAGAAGACTCTCTCCGGCCGATCGAAGGTCACAGTCGACCACGTCCTCGAGGAGTGGATCGATCACTTCGGCCTCGAGTCGTTCGACAAGATCAACCGCGACTTGTGCCGACGCTACGGTGAGTATCTAGCTGATCAGACCGACTCTGACGATCGTGAACTCTCAGCGTCGACGGTCCATACCTACTACGACTACATCCGCGCGCGTTCCTGTCGTTCGCAGTCCGTGACGGTCATATCGACACGAATCCGGCGAATCGGAACGACGCCGACGAGTTCCTCCCGCAGATCACATCCCAGCCCGACCGGCAGTTCTGGTCGTCGAAAGAACGGGAGATGACACTTCGGTTCTGTCGCGATCGCGTCGATAGCGCGCTCACGCCACCGCAGGTCCCGCCGAAACTTCGCCTCGAGCGGTACCGAGACCGAGTGATCGTAACGATCCTCAGTCTGACCGGGGTCCGCGGCGCGGAGGTCTTCGCAGTCTCGAGAGACAACCGTCGCAACGGGATCACGTGGGACGATGTCGACCTCGAGGGGAATACCATCACCGTGCTAGGGAAGGTCCGTCGTGAAGACAAGGATCCATACCAGCAGGCTCAGCTCCCGCCGCGGGCAGCGTCAGCGCTCGAGAAGTACAAACGAGTCCTCAAGCCACCGACAGAGGAGTGGCCGGTCTTTCCGACGAACCACTACCCGTCGAAGAAACAGGCGCTCGTCGACGAGTTCTCAGAGGCACGCATCGAGACGATGCTTAAACGAAAGTCGATCGACGAGCTGCTACGCGAGCACGAAATGCCGCAGCCGTCCCTGTCGACGAACGGCGCTCGATCGATCCTGCAACGGCTCTTGGAGCAACTGGACGGCGCGTATGATGACCTCGAGTATGACCCGGGAGGGTATCTGAAACCCCACGGCGCACGTCGCGGTATCGGCCATGAATTGTACAAAAAAGGGCACGCCGAGGTCGCACAGAAATCGCTCCGGCATACGTCGATGGACGTCACCGATGAGTCCTATCAAGACATCCAAGCCAGCGAGACGGCACAGGCCGTTGACGAGATTCTCGAAAATGCCAGCGATTGATCTGCCTATGAGCCTTACAGCGCTCCCCAGAATAGGATATTAGGAGCGCAATCGTCACCCCAGCTACGAATCCGGTCTGGAACCGTTGTCATTTCATTCTCATCTCACGTTCTCTTTAAGCCCTTCCCAGAACAACTCGACGTAGCCTCTTGGTTCATCTCGAATACTGAGTCTCTATCACTTGAGCAGTGCACTTCATGGTTTCTTATATTAAATCATCTGTCTAATTATATATTCAATAGACACATCTATTTTAGTGATACTGGCTGTCTGAGCAGTTGTAGGTGGATATTCTATCTATATAAACTAAGTGCCGCTATATAATACCTGGTTTCTGGTCGGATACGAATGCGCTGCCGACGTCGCGGAAGCTTCCGTCCGCGAACTCCATCGAACGCCGAGGATCACCGAGACCACTGCGCAGTGTATTCGGGCCGCCGCTCGAGAACAATGCAGGTGGGAGCACACCTTCATCTCTGAGATCGCCGACTCCGTAAACGCGGATCGGACCGAGGTGGCGGATGCCTATGCGGACCTCGCTGCAGCGTTGGTTCCACCTGAATCGGCAGAAGAGAGCCTTTTACTCCTCTTTGGTTCGGGTGCCGGCCGATCTGTGGTCCAGCTCGATGAGTACGCAATACGGTACCGCCACTACCTGTTGCAGGCTGGCTTCGATCGGATCGAGGACGTGGCCCAGGCCTCCGTCGACGAACTGACCGAAGCCCGGTATATCGGTGACGACCTCGCACAGTACTTCAAGGAGACTGCGCAGGAGAAACTCGATGGACTGTCGGAAACGCACGAGACGTCCTCCGACCCGGCGGAGGGCTCGACACGAGGGGGGGTGTGGTCAACCCACCACTGACCGTGAAGGCGCTACCGGACTTACTGAGGATTCAGATTCGACGGAAACCGATAACGGCGGTGAAACAGTGGCTGTCGAAGGCGACCGCGACGGTGAATCAGGTGACGCTGCCGGAGTGGACGAGACGAGCGGTGGCAGTGATTTCCCTGACGACGACAAAGGCGGCGGCCCCCTCGAGAGCGAGCGATTCCCACAGGAGATGGTCGATCGCGACCAGTGGTTCCTCTGGAAGCAGACGGACGACGGACGGAAGATCCCACGTGCACCGTGGGAGACTGGAGATGCGCTCCGGTACGTCGACGCGATGGATCCGGCGAACTGGACCTCCTTCCGGGAGGCGTCGCGCTGGCGGTCGAAGCTCCCCCACGACCTCGATCTGGCGTATGCTATCACCCGCAACGATGACGTCGTGTTTCTGGACCTTGATGACGTCGTGATCGACAGCGAACCAAGCTGCGCTGCACAGGACCTGATCGACGACACCGATTCGTACGCTGCAATCTCCACCTCAGGTACCGGCGTTTACATCTTCGCTCGCGGTCGTCTTTCGGACGGCATCAAGTCGCTCATCGGGTCACTTGACGAGACCGGAGACCAGACGCTGGAGGTCTATGATCGAAACCGATTCGTCGCAATGACCGGCGATCACCTCGAGGGGACGCCGACGCAGTTGACGAGGGCCGAGACGCTGCTGGCGCGACTGGAGGACGAGTTCGCATCAGTCAGCATCGAGACGCCTGATAGAGCGACTAGAGACCCCCAGCGCGGACGCGAAGAACTAGCTGCTTGATCTCCTGCCGATCATATTCAACCAGCAGCGTAACCCAGATAGCTACAATCTCGGGATTAGTCTTCGTCAAGCGACCGGCCAGATAATAATCTCACCATTCAAACATATCACACGAGTATATTTATAATTCGATATCGCTGTTCCGAGGGGTTGTGTTCAGATAAGATTGAAGGAGTGAGATGTGACGTATTCAAAGTGATTCATTCCCGATGGTCGCCAGTTCGACTCGGATTTTGTGGAGCGCGAAGAAACATTGATACTGTTGATAAATCTCAGTTTTAGTTCCATCTTGCTGTTCTCTCGCTTTCGAAATCCATTCGGATTATAGATATATCTGGTGTCGAACGGACTCGATCGACTGTTTATAACTAGGTTCACAAGGCGGATCTACAGCCACCAGTTAGGAAACAGCTGGATCACGTCGCGATTAACGAGTCGGTGATCCGGCTCGGCAATGAACAATATTGCTGTATATATCTGTCGATCTAGAGTCAAGCGTATTACCCCATACAAAGCTTATCACGACTAAAACAAAGGTTATAGCAATTCGTCCTTCACAGATTTGTGCGAGAAACGCGGAATCAATGACACTGTGTTTCTCGTCGACAGCGATAAGTCACTGAACTACGCCTGTCAACGGTATGGCCTCGATTTCAGATACGAGCGACATGGAAATCAAAACAGCGTCGAACGTATCTTTTGTTAGATAAGACGCCGAAATTCTCGTTCTCAAACTTCTTTATCAATACTTACTCAGAAACTACTGGTTAGTTCATCAAATCATTCGCCTTCGCATGGAACCAGCTTATCCGAACACGATGGCGTTGTTGATGAGAACGTTGAGCCGGCCGAATTCGTTGACCGTTGCTTCAACCATTCGGTCCATCTCAGATCGGTTCCGGACGTTACACTCGACCGGGAGAATTTCTCCCTCGGTCACCTCGGAGATGGCTTCAGCGGCGGCAGTAACGTCCTCCTGATTTCTAGAGCAGATAGCCACGTCCACCCCACCGAGGCGAACCTTTTGGCCGTGGCTTTTCCGATTCCACTGCCTCGATCATGACGTCCGAAGAGCGGGCCTTCGACCGTGGCGGATTCGGGGCGGTCCTGGGCACGAAGAACGTAAAGGCACTCACCTTCGACGGCGACTCCGCGCTGAACATCGAGATCTCGGCAAGCCAGATGGAGATCTACCGCGAGGCCGCGACCGACAACCACATTATGAAGCGCCAGGGGACGATCACGGTGATGGACCTCGCCAACGAGATGGAGTGCTGCCCTCCTACCACTTCTTTGAGCACCAGTTCGAGGGCGTTGAGGGCATCAACGGCGCCGGCGTCGAGAAGAAGAAGTACAAGAAGGAGACCTGTTCGGCTTGCGCGTTCGCCTGCAAGCTTCCCACGAGAGACGATGTGGAGGGTGTCGAAACGGAGGGCCCCGAGTTCGAAGTCGCGATGGCCTTCGGGTCGAACTCCGGAGTCGATGACATCGTCGAGGTGATGAAGTCCAACGAACTGTGCGACCAGTACGGCCACAACGCTATCTCGGCGGGTAACACGGTCGAGGCCTACCTCGCTGCCGAGGACGAGTTCGGCAACGATGAACTCGTCCGCGAACTCGTAGAGAAGATCGCCCATCAGGAGGGAGTCGGTGACCAGCTTACCGAGGGGAATGGCGCTGAACGACACCAGCGTCGTCTGCAAGTTTTCCCGCGACTACATGACCCTCGAGCGCTACGAGATGCTGTTCGGCGCCGACTTCGAAGACCTGCTGGCTGTCGGCGACCGCATCGTCACTCTGGAGCGTCACTTCAACAACCAGCAGGGGTTCGACCGCGTGGACGATGCCGATCTACCCTACGACCTGCCGGACTTTCAGCGGCCCTCAACGAGTACTACGACGCTCGTGGCTGGAGCGACGGTGTCGTCCCTGGTGAAGCCCTGCCCGAAGACCGTACAGCCGCAGAAACCTGACACCGCGATGGGCGAGCCCGTTCGCCCTGCCCGTATCGATGGTAGTGTTCGTGAGTCCACGCGAAGGCGAACGCTCGAAGCCAATCTTCGTCGGTTTCCGCTTCAGCGTGGCTGAAGCAATACGATCGACTTGTACGTTCTAGTCCTCACCGACCATAACTTGCTTCTCTTCGCTAACTGAGGCCGTGTCCCATTGCTTGATCAGCCAGTACGACAGTGCGGCGACTGCAATCGGGACGGCCCCGTAGTAGAGTGCTAGCCCCAGGTTTCCATTCATACCGCCCATCCCGACGGTGTCCGCGAACGGCCGATACCAGAACACGTACATGATCGCTGACAGAATGACTCCCATACCCATCAGGCCTTTCGTGTACGTCACCGTTCGGTTGACTTTCGTCAGGTCATAATCGCCAGTTGCCCGAACCATCTCTTCTCTTCGCTCGACCGCGGTCGGACTGGGTTCGGTCAGGTAACTCGCCACTACGATCGCCACCGTGCTAAGCACGAACCCGATGATTACAGAGTGAAGGTATGTCGGGAGAGTTAGCCCAGCGTATTCCTGGAGCGCTTCGGTGACGATTACTGCGAAGAATCCGACGACGATTCCCCAAAAGGCGCCCGCTTCGGTAACGCGTTTCGAATATATGCTAAGGAAGCCGATCGGCCCCCACGACGCAGCGAACAACGTCGCGGCGAAGTACCCGATCCACATTACAGCTGGCGGCTGGAAATACGTCATCACGAACACGGCGACGGCGACGACCACCATGAAGAGTCGACTCAGCCACAGGAAGTCCTCTTCAGTGTAATCGTCAAAGTAGTCGATGTCCGAAACTTCTGCGAGGTCCCTGTTCAGACTGAATCCGACGAGAGAGAGGAACGTAGAGCAGGACGATAGTCCAGCAGCCACGATTCCGGAAATCACAATGACACCGACCGCTAGCGGGAGAGTGTTCTGAGCCGCCCAGACGAACACCATATCAGAGGGTGAGATATCGGCATTGATCAGACGGATGCTCGGGATGGCCAGCACAAAGATCAGGTATAGCAGCATCAGGATGCCCATACTGAAGAGGCCCGACCGCAAGATCGTGTGTTCGTCCTTGGCCATAATATACCGACTCGTCTGCCACGGGCTGATTGCCACGACCATCCCCCACACGAATCCGAGGGTGATCGCCCAGATGAGAGACGTGATGGGTCCACCCATGTAATCACCCTCACCCATATAGCCGTGCCAGGCGAGCATATCGGGATTCGATGACGCTAGCTGCTGGATGACCTCAGGCCACCCACCCGTGGCGATCACGATGAATGGACCGGCGATTACCGTGGCGCCGACGAATATCAAGAACATGATCGTGTCGGTGATCACGACGCCCTGTGAACCCGAGTAGAACGTGAACGAGACGTAAGCGAGTACGACTATCAACACGCTCCATCCGTAGCTGATCTGCGCAATGTCTTCAAGCAGGAGCGAGAGTCCCTGTGTAATTGCGACCAAGTACACACTGAGTCCCAGTATCAAAGTCAGCCCAGCGATGATCCTGACGCGGTTCGAATCGAATCGCTTTCCGAAATACTCCGGGACAGTCAACGGCTTCATCTGGTAGATGTACCTACCGAAGAAGTAAGAGCCGATCACGTAGCCCGCCGCGTTAAACGGAAGTAACACCAACAGGAGGTATCCGTATCCGTCGTAGACGAACCCCAGCTCACCTAGGAACGCGACGGTACTGAGGAACGACGCGACCAGTGTTCCAACGATCAGCAACGTCGGAGCGTTTCGACCGGCGACGTAGTAGTCGGCCATGTCGTCTACGAGTCGACCGGCGTATCCACCGATGAGGACGAACGCTACTAATGATATGCCGACACCTATTACGAATGAGTTAACCTCTACCATGCATTTCAGTCCCGCCCAATACCCCATAAAGATTGTTATATATTACACCCACGTATTCGGGTGTATTATATAGAACGTATCTCGTTATGCTTCTGGACGTGAACCAATCCTGGAACCCGACGAGGCTCGGACGTCCGTCGGTTACTGGGTCACCACTGTCGATAAAGAGTATGGCGTGCCGCTTCGGAACAGTGCTACGTTCCGACTGCGATCGCTTCGATTTCCACCATAAGTTCCGGTTCCGCGAGTTCGTCGACCACTGCCAGCATCCCGGTCGGGTACGGTTCGGTAAGATACTCTGTACGAACGTCCTTGATCGTCTCGTAGTACTCCGGATCGGTAATACTGTACCGGAGCTTGACGACGTTATCGTACGACGAGCCGGCTGATTCCAGCGTTCGGCCTAAGTTCTCGAAGCACTGCTCGACCTGGGCGTGGATGTCGTTCCGCCCGACTACGTTCCCGTCTTCGTCGTAGGCGATTTGACCGGAGGTGACGACGATGTCGGCGTCAGCCGGGATACGCGCCACTTGGGAGAAGTCGGCATCAGTCTCCCAGTTCGTCCCAGTATGGAATGTCTCGAAGGTCATAAGACCACCTAATGAATGATTTTCCAAGTGTTTAACGTTTTCTCCGACAGAGGGATCCTTACGATCTCTCGACAGGATCAGATCTCAGTTGCCGCTTTGAATCCCTCCCAGACGGCTTCGTCTAGCGACCGAGGAGCCCAGCAGTCACCGACTCGTTCGACCTGCGCCCCCTCCGCAACGAGGTTCCGATAGAGGGAGTAGTCGGCCTCGCCACCGTGAGCGAAAACAACTGTATCGACGCCGTGACGTTCGTCGACTGACTCGGAAAAGAGGTTCTCTAACTCGATATTCGACTCCTTGACTTCACGAACGCGGTGATGGGGCGTCAACGTTACATCGAGTTCGTCAAGCTTTGCGAGCAACTGATTCTGCCGGTACTGCTGGACCGACTCTCCGGCCGTGTACGCCGAGGTGATCACCTCGATGTCGTGTTCCGATCCGAGCGTACTTGCCAGGTCGAGTGCACTCCAGTTTCCGTCCCAGTCGGATACTACGATCGATTCGCCGAGTTCTTCGGGGTTTTCGAGCGCTTCGACGGCGGTCACCGCGTGCGCATCGTCATCGATAGTAATGTCCGGTTTCCGTCCATGACTCCCGATTGCGAGAAGATAGACGTCGTACCCGGAAGACTGTCCCGGATCGAACTCGACTCCTCGTTCGATATCGACCTCGTAAGCCTCGAGTCGATTCACCATCGCCTCGACCCACTCGCCGTACGCACCACGGTGGTCGAGGTCGGCATACGTCCGTATCTTTCCACCGAGGACGTCTCGTTGTTCGAAGAGCGTCACCTCGTGGCCACGCTCCGCCGCTGTAGACGCCGCAACGAGACCGGCTGGTCCGCCACCGATGACCGCGATCTCTTTGGCGGACTCGGCCGCCTCGAGCGTACGAAACTCTCGTTCTCGGCCCGTAACTGGGTTCATCGTACAGCGGATCGGGAGCTCCTCTTGGTACCTCCCTATACAGCCCTGATTGCAGGAAACACAGGGAAGGATATCCGACTCGCGGCCCTCGGCTGCTTTGGCAGGCATGTCCGGATCCGCGATGAGCGCCCGGGTCATTCCGACGACGTCAGCTGGACCGTCGCTGACCATCTCTTCACCTTTCGCAGGGGTATTGATACGCGAGGTGAGGATAAGCGGAGATTCGATCACTGAGGCGACTGCCTCGCCGGGCGAACGGACGATCTGTCGGTCCTCGGAGGCTGGCGGGACGATGTAGCTACACCCCTTATGGGTGCTCGAACTCCCTACGACGACGCTCCAGTAGTCGAACGTGGCGGCCTCGTCAAGATGCTGGATTATTGGGAGTGTTTCCTCCAGAGAGAGTCCGTGCTTGTGTTTCTCCTCAGCACTGAGTCGAATACCTACGGTAAAGTCATCACTCACACGATCCCGAATCCGGTCGGCGATCTCGACGGTGAAGCGACATCGGTTCTCGAGACTCCCCCCGAACTCGTCAGAGCGATCGTTTAGAGACGGATTCCAAAATTGTGCGGGGAGATAACTATGCGAGCCGACGATTTCTACCCCATCTAACCCTGCACGGTCCATCCGTTCGGCTGCGTCTGCATACGCCTCGATCATCTCATAGACTTCGTCCGTTTCCATCGGACAGGGAATAACATGCAGTCGCTCAGTTGGCGTATCGGACGGCGCTGGGGCTGGCGGCGCGTAATCGCCGGAATATCGTTCCCGACCACCGTGGAATAGCTGACAGAATAGCTTGGTTCCGAGGCTGTTGATCTCCTCCGCGAACGGTCGGTACTCGTCAACAATAGCATCTCGGCTAGCATCGATCGTGTGGTCCGTTAATAAACCGCTTTCATGAACAGAGTGAGCCTCAAGAACGATGAGGCCAGCTCCCCCCTGAGCACGGGCGCGATGGTACGCGAAGAAGTCTTCCGTTGGCAGGTAGTCCTCGACCAAAGTCGTCTGGTGACCGGAACTCATGATCCGGTTCCTTAGCGAAACAGGCCCGAGATCCGTCTCCTGGAGTAAGGTCGGATATGCCATATGATGGCAAAAGGCATCGACATATATAGTATTTTCTCAGAGTAGATGCCGACCACTGCTTCACGTCGTCTGCTGCGTCGATACACTGGCCGAGCGCGAAGCACGCGAAACCTGCCTCAAGGAAGAGTCGTTCGATTTTTGCGACGGAGCCCAGTGGGAACTTTCCAACAGACTACTCTGACGAGATGGTACGGCGGGGATTCGAGTTCACCGAGGTTCGGAGATCAGCTGGTCGAACGAGACCGGTGATTTTCGATTCCGTCTATTACTCTCCTGTAGAATAACGTGACCGCGGTATCAATAGAGTATCGCGACCCCGCGGGGCAGCACGCCGCGATTTTCGCTCTTCTCCTACTCGTATCGCAGTCGAAGCTCGACCTCGTTCGCCGCTTCCCGCACGGCTGTCAACAGCGTTTCCTTGTACTCCGAATTCTCGAATCGCGTCGAGGGAACCGCGATGCTGATACCACCCAGTATTTCGTCTCCGTGGATCACCGGAGCGGCAACGGCTCGAAGCCCCTCAATCTCTTCCCCCATGTTGTATGCAGTTCCCCGTTCCCGGATTTCGTCTAGTTCGTCGTACAGCTCTTCTGGGTTCGTTATCGTATTCTCCGTGCGTTTCGGCAGTCCGTGATTCTGGATGATCTGGTCAACCCTTGTCCGATCCATATGTGCCAAGATCACCTTCCCCCCGGCCAAGTAGTGCAAGTTCGCACGGAGCCCTACACGTCCGGTGGTTTCGGTTGCCCGCTCACCTACACTCTTGTCCAAGAATATTGCTCGACCGTGCTCCTCTACGATTAGATAGACGACTTCTCCGGTTTCGACGGCCTTCTGTTCTAGAATCGGCGTGGCTGTCTGCGCCAATCGATCTTTGTTCTTGACGTGGATTCCGTAATCTAAGAACTTGAAGCTGAGTCGGAACTCGTTTCCTTCCCGCACGACGTATTCGCGAGCTTCCAACGTGGCCAGATAGTCGGAAACGGTGCTATTCGCCAGACCCAACTTGGTAGCGATCTCTCCAATCGTAGCACCGTTCTCTTCCTGGATGGTATCGAATATATCGAAAACATTGTCCGCTGTTTTTATCCGCCGTGTCGGTCCAGTTCCAGTCATATCGAAGACCTAGCCGGGTGAACACTTAAAAATGTCGGGCTTTTAATTTGTGCTCTCTTTTTTAAGCCCCATCAATTTCGGTATAATGTTGGTATGAACAGAGTAGCGTAAAGCCACGACGGCGGGATTATTTACATTCATACGACCGTAAATAGACTCGTGTACAGCAATGGGCCTGCATTCTTTGAGCGATTCGGTCGTAGCCCTTGGACGATGAGGACCTCGTACAGGACTCTCCCTTTGACGTTTCAAGCGGAAAGTCGTTCGCCGAGTCCCTGCTGGAGACCACTTTCGCGTCTCCCCCAGTGTCTATCGCCAATAAAATCTGATATATTCGATATTATCGATCTCACTCGAGTCGAGAACGCATCGGAGCATCTCCGGTGGAACGGTCTGGCCCAGATGAGCGAGCGCGGCGAACGCGATCTCCGACCCCGTCGTCGCTTGGACGCTGAGCGGGATGCCTGCGGCGAGACACATGTCACGGTGCCGGCGCCCGGGTGTCAGCCCGCCGCTCGTCGATATCTTCAACCCGATACCGTCGACCGCGTCGTCGGCAATCGCCTGCAGTATCGACTCGTCGCTGTTCGCCAGTTCGTCGAAATACATCGGAACGTTGCTTCTCCGCCGTAGTGAAACGTTTTCACGCCACGTCTCGCAGGGGTTCTCCAGTACGAAATCGAGACCCGACGGCAGGAGGGATAGCACGCGTAACACGTGTTCGGCGGTCAGTCCACCGTTGCCATCGACGATGAAGAACTCGTCGTGTTCGGCATCCGCCAGCGCTCGCTCGATTCGAGTCGCGTCCAGCCCGGGGCCACCGTCCGATTGCGAGGCCCCGATCTTGATTGAGTGGCCTTTGTACCCTCTATCGCGATAGTCGGCGACTCGCTGGCGCATCTCTTCCGGGTCACCGGCGTGGATCGAGGAGATGAGCGGCATACTCGTGTTCGTGGTGCCACCCAGGAGGTCACACACGGGCATGTCGGTCGCTTTTCCGAATAGGTCCCAACACGCCACGTCGATCGCGGTCTTCGCGTGCTTGTGTCCCACTAACGACTGGTCCATGGTCTCGTTCACTCGATCGACGTGACGCGGGTCGCAACCGAGTACCGAGTCTGCCATCTCTTCGATACCGGCCCGAACGCCGCGTGCGTGGGCAGCGACGTAGTTCGGACCGAACGGTGTCGATTCCCCCCCTTCCTTCCAGGCCGTCGTCGGTAGCGAGTCGAACGATAGTCGCATTGAACTCGGAGTACGTCCGGCCGCCGGACAGGTGGTAGACACCACCCGAGTACGGAAGGTCGACTTGGCAGACGTCGATCGATTCTATCTGCATACTCGACCTCTTATTCGGGACCGGTCGGGGCTGTTCGTCTGAACGCTTCGTCTCTTCGTCGAACCTGTGGTGTTAGTTCTCATTGGTATGCGTATCCGCTTCGTGGGTAGTGGATGTCGTTCAGCACGCTAGAGCGCTTTGACTTAGTCGATTGGTATCAACACACACAATACGAATTGGTGAAATCCGTATTAAATCTTTACCTTCGTGGGATCGATATACGAGGCTTGATTTCAGTGTTTCCTTCGTTTGACGACGGAAACCGCCACACTGCCGCTGGTTCTACGGCTACATGACTCCTCGCGAGTCGTCTCTCGATTCGAAACACTGGCTCCGCGTACGCGTGGCGAAGCCGATGCTCGAGCAGAATACGTCTTCCAGTGATTCGACAGAGCCGAATTCTCCGGTCGAGGCCCGCTCGAGTATATTACATACGTACTCTCGTAAACCCATCTGGTAACTTCCGTTCATGCGCTGAAAACCGGACCAGCAGCGAGTCTATCCCGATATTCGGGTTTATCGAACGTCTTGCTAGCAGTTCTCTAGATCAGACTTTCGACACTCCTATCCCGACGCGTGTGCGACCGTTGTCTCGTAGCTGTGTTTCTCGGGACACTCGGTTCACGCACTCCGCGAGCGAGTCCGGACCCACTGCTCCACCCCGTCACGGTTGAAGTGTTGCATCCGTTCGCCGTAGTCGAATCAGAGACCTCACAAAATCCATCACCCAGTGCGAACCAAGAGGTCCACACGCATCTTCTTCCGCTCTCGAACGCCCCTGCTCGACTGGGCGCATCAGCGTCACTACCGAATCAACCCTCGGCTGGCGTGAAACGC
The DNA here is from genome assembly GCF_051351675.1 of Natronorubrum halobium. Taxonomy (NCBI): domain Archaea; kingdom Methanobacteriati; phylum Methanobacteriota; class Halobacteria; order Halobacteriales; family Natrialbaceae; genus Natronorubrum; species Natronorubrum halobium. Next base: position 400,146 of record NZ_CP195596.1, on the reverse strand, counting down.
CATCGTCTATTATCGAAACGACTCGCTCGAGGATGGTGGTACAGTAAGTCGGTCGGGAATCAGTTCTCACCGTCTCACCGCCTCGTTCACCGTTCTATCTGTTGTACAATAACCTTTATGAGGTTCACCGTGATAACTATTCACGTATGGCTGAAAGCAATCAGTCGCTCGCCCGTAGAAGTGACCATGCGAAATCAAATAAACTAGCGAAGAAGCTCCAAGACGTTCCGGTGATCGATGTGGACGTCCACACGTCGTTCCGTAACGAGGGGATCCAGCGGGATATGCTGGAATACCTCGATGAGCCGTATCGGACCCAGCTGGAGTACAACCTTCGGCCGGATACCTCCTCCTACGACGGAATGTATCCGACCGACACCTGGGACCGCGATATGAGTGGGAAGCTACCCACCGAATTGATGCAAGTAACGGATCCCGTCGAAGATATCGAAGAGGTGCTCTCCAACGAATTTCACGTCGACTATCCGATCGTCAACCATCTGCCGGAATTTAATAGCATTCCACAGACGGATAAGGCAGTCAACCTGAACAGAGCCGCCAACGAGGTGATGGTCGATCGATTCCTCGAGGGCCACGACAACTTCTCGGGGCTGGCAACCGTCGTTCCCCAGGACCCCGAAGCCGCCGTCGAAGAGATCGAACGAGTTGCGCAACACGACCAGATCGTCGGGATTCTCCTGAACACCAGCGGTGTCGGGACGCCGCTCGGTGATCCGGAGTACGATCCGATATACCGTGCTGCGGAGGACAATGACCTGCCCATGGTATATCACGGAGCTGCAGCCGCCGACCTAGCGATCGACTTCCCGATTCTCCAGTACGAACTCAACTCCTACTTCGCGAATCACTCGCTCGCTCACATTTTCTCGCAACTGCTAACCCTGACAAGTCTGATCGAAAACGGTGTTCCGGAAAAGTTCCCCGATCTCGATTTTGTATTCCAAGAAGCGGGGGTCGCTTGGGTTTCGCTCGTGTACCGGCTGAATCGGGATTACAAGGAGCGCCGAAGCGAAGTGCCACTTCTCAAAAAACCGCCGGAAGACTACGTACGTGATCAATTCTACTTCCTCACTCAACCCCTCGAGGAACCGAACAACGCTCAGCACCTACAACAGCATATCGAGATGTGGGCAGACAACCTCATGTTCGGAACGGATCATCCCCACTTCGATATCGATAACACGGAAGTGTTGATGCGACACCTCGAATCACTGTCCGAGGAGAAACGAAATAAAATCCTCTACGGTAATGCCGCTGAGGTCTTCGACATCGAGGTGAATCTATGAGTACAAAAAAACAGGACCTGAGCCTGGCGGAGAACGAGCATATTGTCGCTCAAGAAGATGAACTAGCGGATGGCGATCGTATCGTCGTCCTCCTCAACGGACGCGAGGTCGGTGTATTCAATGTCAACGGCGAGTACAAAGCATACACTAACTGGTGTGCACACCAAGGTGGTCCGCTTTGTGAGGGGCCGGTTACCGGGACTGTAGAGGCAGACTTTGATCGCGACTCGCTCGAGGTCGAACTCGATTGGTGCCGGGATGGAGAAGTCCTCAACTGTCCGTGGCACGGCTGGGAGTACGACATCACGTCGGGACAGTGCCTCTCCGACTCGGACGTCAAGCTCCGTTCATTCCCCGTGCGCGTTGAGCAGGGGAATGTTATCGTCTCGACGTAGGTCGCCGTGAAAGACCGCCGACAGGGATACGGAAGGCGGAAGCAAGAGCTTCTTTTGCGTTTTCGAGATTCGAATAGCGCATCCGAATTACTATGTTGCGTGCGTGCGTTTGTCTCTCTATGGGCGACGACAGTCCCGACGAGCAGCCGTCGTGGTGGAAGCAGAACGAACAATTACGTGCGGAACTCGATCTCCCGACGTACGATGCGCCGGTCTTCACTGACGAGACGTACGTTCACGAGGTCGTTAGCGCCTTAGAGGAGGAATACCGTTGTGACATCCAGTTCGCCGATCCGACGCCGGGGGCGGACAACGACTGGGAAATCCGCGTCAACGGACGGCCAGTTCGAACCGTCCGCCGATGGCGTGATTCGGAGGCGAACACGGTTTTCGAAATGACTTCTCAGGAGTTTCGGGAGACGATAACCGAGGTGTTCGACGACTGAGTGAGAACGAGCCGTCGTATCCCTCCCCGATCGTTTTGTAGAACGGATCGACGGATGGCCCGCCACATCGATACGAGACCTCGACCCGATACAAAAATACGACGAGGAGGCACAGATTCGCTACGCCCTCGAGCGAGGCCATCTGCACGGCTGCGATCCGTTCCATACAGCCGAGTCCCACCCTATCGCCGCCTACCGATAGCTCGGCCGCTTTGGTTGCGCTACGAGTGGCACCCGCGTCTCGTCGACTAGTAGTTCATGTAGACCGTTTTCGTCGTCGTGAAGAAGTCAAGGCCGGCGTCACCCTGCTCGCGGTACGTGTTCGTTGAGGAGTTCTTGTACCCGCCGAAGGGAACGTGCAACTCGAGTCCGGTCGTCTTCTCGTTGACCTTCGCGACGCCGGCTTCGATCTCGTCGACGAACCGATTCGCCTCGGTGAGATCTTGCGTGAGGATGCTCGCGGAGAGCCCGAACTCGACGTCGTTTGCGACCTCGAGCGCCTCCGCGAAGTCCGAGACCGCGATCACTGACAGCACCGGCCCGAAAATCTCTTCCTGAGCGATCCGCATGTCGTTCGTCACGCCGGAGAATACCGTTGGTTCGACGAAGTGCCCGCGGTCGTACTGCCCGTCCGAAAGTCGACTTCCGCCGGTTTCGATGGTCGCCCCTTCGTTCGCACCGACGTCGATGTACTCGAGCGTCGACTCGAGTTCGTCGTCCGAGACGTGCGGGCCCATGCCGGGATTCTCGAGCCCAGGACCGACATCGATCGATTCGGCGTGGGCCGTGATCGACTCGAGGAACTCGTCGTACACGTCCTCGTGGACGATCGCACGGGAGCAAGCGGTACAGGACTGACCGGTCGTTCCAAACGCGCCGCCGCCGACGATTTCGGCGGCCTCGTCGACGTCGGCACTCGGCATGACGATCGTCGGATTCTTGCCGCCCATCTCGCACTGGACGCGTTTGAGATCGTCCGTAGCGGCGCGTGCGACCATCGTTCCGACCGACGTGCTTCCGGTGAACGAGATCCCGTCGACGGCCTCGTGGTCGTACAGTGCGGCCCCGACCTCGCTACCCGGTCCGGTGACGAAGTTCACGACGCCGGCGGGAAGTCCCGCTTCGTCGAGACAGTCGACGATCGCGTGCGAGACGGCAGGTGCCTCCGAGGCCGGTTTGAGGATCACGGTGTTCCCGCTCGCGAGGGCTGGGGCGAGTTTCCAAGCCGGAATCGCGATCGGGTAGTTCCACGGCGTAATGAGTCCAACGGTTCCGAGCGGTTCGCGCTTGGTATGTAGTTCCGAATCGGTGCTGCTCGAGGGTTTGACAGTCCCATCGAAGTCCCGCGCCTTCTCCGCGTAGTAGTAGAAGATGTCGATCGCACGCTGCACTTCGCCGGCGGCCTCGTCTCGTGTCTTCCCCTCCTCGCGACAGAGCGTCTCAGTGAGTTCATCAGATCGGTTCTCGAGGAGCGACGCCGTTCGACGGAGAACGGTGCCGCGTTCCGGTCCGGGAGTCCCGGCCCACTCCGACTGTGCGTCGACGGCGGCCTCGATCGCCCGGTTCGTGTCGGCGGCCGACGACAGCTGGAAACGTCCGACAACCTCGTCAGTGTCCGCTGGATTCGTTACTGGGTACGTGTCGCCAGTTTTGGACTCGATCCACTCGCCGCTACAGTAGTTTCTATAGGTCCGTGGCATGCAGACGTATATTTCTCGAGACACCGTCTTATCTCTTTGGGAATTGCTGGCTTTCCGCTCGCCATTCCAACCGACCAGCGGATCTGGAGTCCGACTCCGATCGGCATCAAACGGCTACGAGCTTGTCCGGATCGGTTCGATCACCGTCGGAGCCGTCCGTCGAGGAACAAGTTCGATACCCTCGGACCCGAAACCGATCGTCACGTCCCATGCTGGAGAGAGCCAGAAAAGGAGGAGTCGATCCGTTCGCAGAAATACGTATCGAGGGAACCGCCCGTAGATCACCTCCTCAATTCGTCATCACACAGTGGTCGACGTAGCGAGTGCGCCCCGCTCGGCGCGTTGCGGCGTACTCTGGTTCGAGTCAGTCGGACGCCGTCGGTGTGGTAGCGTCTTCGGGGACCGACTCGGCGACGAGGTCGAAACCACGAGCCTCCATCTCCTCGAAGTATCGTTCCGGATCGAGACCGCTCGTCTCCGTGATGAATACCCCGTCGGTGTCGGTTTCGCCTGCGGCCATCAGTTGGAGCGTCACGGACATCGGGACGCCGACGTATATTCCGTACTCCCGCATGGTCGTGATTTCGTTGCCGTCGAAGAACGGGTACGGCTGTTCGAGATGGAAGACCGCGGTATCTTCCTGCTCGTCGACCGTTCCAGTGACCTCGACTGAGAGGATCGTCTGAGGGGTCCAGTCCTGATCTGCGAGTAGGTCGTCGGGATCGCCCCACTGTTCAGCGCGCTGGCCTTCGCTCTTGACGTGATCTTGAAGCGTTTCGAGGACGTCCTCGTTCTCCTCGTCGAACGCGTTCATCGCGTGTAACGTCTGCTCGTACCGCTTCCACTCGTCGTGCCAGACTCCCCGCGTGATGACGTTATTGATGTCCGTCTCCTGAGCGATCGGCGCTTTCGGGAACGTTACCGGTTCGGGATGGGAGATCACGTATGTCTCTCGCTCACCGATCGGCGATGGGAATTCGAACTGCCGTTTCTGACTGAACGCGGGGAGATCGTTGACGACCGCGCCGTCGACCCACTTCGCTCGTTCGTCGACGTTCGGGTCGTGTTCGTAGGTCACGGTGTCGGTCAACCCGGGTGTCGTCTGCGTCAACAGCCGCAACATTCCCCAGTAGAAATTGACTTCGTCCACTTCGTCGAACTGCTGACAGCCCAGCATTCCGAGAGCGATCGTGCTCACGAGGCCACCGTTGGCGAACCAGAGTTCGTTGTCTGCAGCGGCGAACTCGTCCGAGCGGTCCAGGATCTGGTCGAAGTCGAACGCGTTCAGATCGACGCCGCTGATACCACCGACCTCCTCGATCGCATCGAGAACGTTGTCTTCGAACTGGTACGGCAGTCCGTTGACGACGTAATCGGCGTCCTCGAGGACGCGGATCAGATCGTCCGTGTCGGTCGCATCGACCGATTCGTAGGAGAATCGGTCGTCGTCGATGATCTCGAGTAACCGACGACTGTTTTCCTCATCGAAGTCCGCGATGACGACTTCGTCGAAATCCGAGGTCTTGTACAGGTCGTAAACGCACCCGGAAGCCATGGCTCCGGACCCTCCGAGGACTACTGTTTTACCGGTCATACTAGCAATCAATATATCGGGGTCATCCGTGTTAACTCTATGCATCTCATCCGGGATTGACGATTCCGCTAACTACGTGCGCGAAGTGATCTGAGATCAGGCACCAGACGATCTATTGAGAATAGGGGGATTCTTTCCAGATTAGCATGATGTTCGCAGGCTGGCTACGCTTCTCCGCTCGAGGGGTACACGAGATCGACCCCTTCGAGGAATCGGCCGGCGTGACTACCCTGGCCGAAATCGCGGTCAGCACCACAGCGCTTTCCTCATTAGGCTAAACGTAATTCTGCTGTCAAAAATCGGCGATGGAATTATGACGGTACTGGTACAATACGGTATCATGACGTTGGTAGCAGCCATCGATACGACCGAGAAGGCGACGGCCGTACTCGCCGAAGCGACGCAACTTGCAGAGGACCTCGAAGAAGACGTGCACGTTCTCCACGTCCTCAAGCGAAACGAACTCGTCGAGATACTCGACGTCGACGTGGAGGGAATCGATGTCACGGAAAACATGCGCGTTCAAGAGTATGTCGACGAGCTCATCGACCGCGCAGCACCGAACGCAGGGACGACGTTCGAGCCGACCGCCCGAGTCGGCGACCCCGCTGTTGAGATCGTTCGGTATGCGGACGAGATCGGGGCGCGATACGTGGTGATCGCCGGGGAAAAGCGGTCGCCGACGGGAAAGGCACTCTTCGGAAGCGTCGGTCAGTCGGTTCTCCTGCAGGCACGGACGCCAGTTATTCACGTACCGACTGATCAGGACTGATCTCCGGCGAGAGCCGGCCTTCAGTCGACCCGTTTTATCGAGTTGCGAGTAGTTGGCTGTGTCACGCGTCGCGAAAAGTGAAAACTAACTCTTACTCCTCGGACGGTGGTTGACCGCCGTCGGACAGGCTCACTGATGGCGACGGAGTGTTCTCATCGCTTGTATCGTCTTTCGTACCGCGGTCAGTCAGCAACACCGGGTGGTGCTTCTCGAGTTCGATAATCATCCCGGCGAGGCAGATGAACAGCACGAACGCGATCGGAAGTCCGATGAGGACGACGAGGTCCTGCAGGGCCTGGAGTCCACCGGCGATCAGAAGCAACGACGTGAGCAGTCCGACCATAACGCCCCAGCTGACCCGGTTCACCGTGGACGGGTTCTCGTTCCCTTGGCTCGTGAAGATGGCCAGACTGAGCGTCGTCGAGTCGACGGTCGTAATGAGGAATGTCAACACTAACAGCAGGTAGAGACCGGCGAATAGCTCACCGAAAGGAAGCGTCGTGCCGCCGATCTCCATCGTCGGAATGATCGCTTCGAACAGCGGGAACGCAGCGACTTCCTCTCCGTGTTCACCGACCGGACCGAGAATGTCCGCAGCGCCGCTGTGTTCGGTCCACATCGATGTTCCGCCCAGAACGATGAACCAGATGAACGACGCGGCTGTCGTCCCGGCGAGGCCGGCGAACATCACCTGACGGATGGTTCGACCGCGACAGATACGCGTGAGGAAAATGCCGATCATCGGTGCGAACGAGAACCACCACGCCCAGTAGAAGATTGTCCAGGCGCCGACCCACGCACCGTCTCCGGCCGTGTCCATGTACAGACTCATCTGGACGAAGTTCGAGATGTAACCGCCGACCGATTCGGTGCCGAGCTGGAAGAGGTACGCTGTCGGACCGAAGACGAACAGCGCTCCGAGCAGAATCGCGAACAACCACACGTTTAGCGTCGACACCCGGAGAATACCCCGGTTGACGCCGAGCGCAGCTGAGATCGTGAACCCGATTGTGAGACCGACGGTGAGCAGTAGTAACATCGGATTCGAGAACTCGAACCCGGTGTTATACGTGATGCCAGTGGTAAACTGGGTGACGACAAATCCAAGCGAGACCGCGACGCCGCCGACCGAGAGCACGACGATCATGATGTCGAGCGGCTTGGTCCACCACTTGTCGAGGTTCTCGACGCCGATGAACGGCGCGAAAATCGTGGACGGTTTGATCGGAGCACCTCTCCGGTGGACGTAGTACGCGATCGTCACGCCGACGAGCAGATACGCCGACCACGGCGAGAGCCCCCAGTGAAGCATCGTGTACTGTACCGCACCGGGAATGATCGATTCGCTCCCCGCTTCGGCAGCGACGAACGGCATCCCCGCGTCGTAGTGGAACAGCGCCTCCGACGGACCGAAGAAGACGAGACCCGTCGAGAGCCCCGCCGAGAACAGCATGGCGAAGAACTGGAAAAACGAGAACTCGGGCTCATCGTCCTCGCCGCCCAGTTTGATGCGTCCCCACGGTCCGAATAACAGCCACAGGCAGAACATGACCGCGAGGAACATGGCCCACAGGTACACCCAACCGACGTTCGACCAGAGGAAGGTGTTGGTGTCGGTCAATACCTGGGACGCTCTGTCCGGTTGCACGGCGATCAGTCCGATCGCGATGATCGTTAGGATCGCGCCGACGACGAACACGGCGGTATCTAGCTCGTCGCGGAAGCGGTCGAACTCGGCCGTCCAGTTCGATCGGCTCATAGGTAGACCACCACGAGCTCCTCCTCGACTTTGACGTCGTACGTCTCCACGGGCGGCTCGTTGTCCTCAAGATCGACCCCGCAACTGTCACAGGCGGCCGAATCGGATTGACCTTCCCTGCCCCCGCCGTCCGAACGGACTTCCCTCTCGGTCGTCGCGTCGAACGTCATCGTCTTTACCTCGTGTGGATTGAACACCGACTCGCCGGTGGTCACGTCGAACTCCCACCCGTGCCAAGGACAGCTGATGATCTGATCGTCGCGCTCCCACTCGTACTCGCCCGGTCGGTCCGACCGGGTCGTTCCGCTCAGTTTGCCCTCACAGAGGGGCGCCCGCTGATGGGGACAGTCGTTTTTGAGTGCGAAGTATTCGCCGTTGACGTTGAACACGCCGACGGAGAAGCCGTCTAGCGTCACGATGCGTCTGTCTCCCGGTTCGAGTTCCGATGTCGGACAAATTTCGAATCGTTTCTCGGTCATGGTTCACCCAGTTCCGCTGGATCGGCAGGAAGGTTCCACAACTCCCGTGCATTTTCCGCCTTGATTGCTCGTTCCATCTCCTCGTCCATTGGTGGAAGCCCCCAACTGGGGTCATCGCCGTCCCAGTGGGGGTAATCCGACGCGTAGATCAGGGTCTCGTCGGCGTGCATCATCTCGAGGATCTGGTTGTGATGCTCGGTCCGTTCCGGCTCTTCGATCGGCTGGCTGGCGAACCAGACGTTATTTCTGATGTAGTGGCTCGGTTTCTCATCAAGCCACGGTACCTGCGACCGAAGCCCTTTCCAGTTTTTGTCGAGACGCCACATGAAGTGTGGCACCCAGCCGTATCCGCCCTCGATAAACGCGAACCGCAGGTCAGGGTACTCGACGAACACGCCTTCGGTGACGAGGCTGGCGAGTTGACCCATGTAGTAGGCGCCGAGAACGGTGTGCCACTCGATATACGAATTCGGCGCTCCCGCACCGGTCGGCGGGTTGCTCGTGCCGTGGCCCTCAGAGTAGGGGTGAACGGCAACAGCGAGGTCGTGCGCTTCGGCCGCCTCGTAGATCGGCCAGTACTGAGGCCTCCCGTACGGGACTTCGGCGCCGCCGGGAAGTATCACCTGCCGTATCTGCGGGTGATCACCGTACTCCCGGATTAGGTCGGCAGATTTTTCGGGCGCTTTCGGCGCGATGTACAGCGAGCCGAGGAAGCGATCATCGACGGGGAGACAGTCGTTGACGAGCCACTCGTTGTACGCACGTGCGAGCTCGACGGCGTAGTCGCGGTTCGGCAGCGCGGCCAGGTTGAACCACGAGTTCCCCGTCAGCATCGCGTAGTCAATATCGTACTTGTCGAGATGGTCGGTGACGATTTTCTCCAGATCGCTACCCGGTTTGCCTCCATCCTCGGTGATCTCGTCCTGCCGGAGGAACTCGCCCGGATTGCGATAAAGCAACGCCGGCAGAACGAGGCCGTCGTCCTTGTACCGTTCCGGCAAGTACTGGACGATCTCCTCGTCGTCGGCCCACCGCTGGTGAACGTCAGCATCGAGCAACGACAGTTGCTGGTCACGTTGTCCGAGCTGCGTCGCATCTTGTGCCATGTGACATCGTTACATCCTTCATCGAAGTACATAAACATTCCCCTCAACGGGCCGTATCGCGGGCTTTTTTATTCGTACTGGCAGTTGATAAACCACTGCTTCACATTCGCGATGGTCGAATCGTCTTCGACCGACATCGGATAACTACGGCGCTCGTTTCCACAACTGGTGCGGCCAGATGGAATGCCAGTAATTCGACTATCCCGAATGTATTTATCCCTTGGAAACGATCATAGCGTATGACCGAAACAGCGAACCGGCCAATAAAAGCTCTCCTGACGATGCACGAGTTCATCGAGGAGATGAAGGCGTCCGGTCGAATCAGCGTCACCGAACTCGCCGAACGTGTTGATCGCCCGCCGAGCGTCACTCACGACTATCTGAGTACCCTTCAACAACTCGGATACGTAACGAAAATCGACAGCGAGTACAGACTAAGCCTTCGATATCTGGAACTGGGATCCATCGTCCGCAAGTCCGTTCCGCTCTATAACATCGCCAGACACGACGTCAAACAGCTCGCACAGGAATCGAGCAGCGAACTGGTGACGCTTTCGATCGAAGAGGGGGGACTCTGTATCGCCCTCGACGTGATGCTCAGCAGTCGCAGCATCGATTACGAAACTTTCCCCGGGATGCATTTTCAGATGCATTCCTCTGGAGCGGGCAAAGCAATGCTGGCCCACTACCCGGACGAACGCGTTCATGAGATCCTCGGCCGACATGGAATGCCGGCCAAAACGGAGAACACCATTACGGACCGCGAGGAACTGTTCACGAACCTTGAGAAGGTCCGGGAAACTGGCGTCGCGTTCGAGCGGGGGGAGTACAAACCGCGGATGCAGACGATTGCAGCGCCGATCATGGGGCCGGATGAAGCGGTCGTCGGTGCGTTGAGCGTTTCCGGTCCAGCGCATCGTCTTCAGGAGGACGATACCGAAAGTGAGCTCCAGAACTCGTTGCTCTCGACAGTCAATGTGATCGAATTAAACTACGCGTCGCAGTAATGACGCCGCACGTAGCTCTCCATTGATTCGATATACGCGAAAAGCTCCGTCAAAATTATTAATTCTCCTCCATCAAATGTTATAAAGCATTATAGAAGTACGGTTTGTGGGCGATACTACCTGTCGGTTCGCGCGATGTCGCCGTAAGGTAGGCATCGAACGTTCCGATCGCTGATCATGCAATTACAGTTGTACCTCTGTAATACATCAGTCAAGATTCCTACCTCTGCGATGTCGCTACGCTCGTCATTTCAGGGGGTGGTTGCTCCTGACGCGGCCCTCTTCGAACGCATCGAGGCCTGACCAGAGTCGACCGGTTTCTGCGCTGCTGTGCGTTCCCCGAGACTGTCAACTCCTTGACCACGTGTCGGTGGCAGAGGAGTCGGACGCGACGATTGCTGCGAGTTGATCGCTCGGTACTTGGACTAGCCATCACCTCGGTCAACGACCGCCGAGATTCACAGTTAGTGGAGTAATCATACCATTATTTATGGATAGTCGCTATCCCGATGTGAATGTCAGGTTATGTTTGCCTAACAGACTCATAGAAACACGAATCAAAAATCTGATTCCGGCGTTACAGGGCCGGTAAACCGAATTAACAATAAAATGCTCAAGCGTGTAGGACGATTTCCGGTGAAATTCGTGAGCTAATCGTAGATCTCGCTCAGAGGCCGATATTCGCATGTTGACAGTAGATTAGAGAATTGTTCGCCGTGATTCGGAGACAGAATCCCAATCGATCACTGTTATAATTCTTATCTTATAATTATATGGATTCCTCGCCCTAATGATAATCATAAAGGGCGGATGTACTGCGCCCTCAACTGAGGGCTGAGTAGTCGCCACTCACCAGTGAGTGAATCCGGTCCAGAACGGGCGTTTCGTCACAGGTTCGGACCGATCACTCCGCATCGAACAGTTCCTCGGCTTCCTGGAACAGGACGTTGTTCTCCTTGTAGCCATGTATGTGCATATCCTGCTCGAGCATCTCCTCAGCTCCCGAATCCGCTCGAGGTGGGCCGCCGTATCGTGCTCCGATTCGAGGTGGTCGATCACCTCGCAGATCGGTTCCTCGTCGACGTCGGGGAGTGAACGCCACGACGTTAATGCGCACCGTTGGCATCGCCGTGACGGCGCCTCTTCACAGTCGTAACATGGTTCACCTACCCTCAGTCGTCGCCAAGCACCTCCTCGTAGCCGTCAAACGTGTAAACACGGAATGTCGTGCCCGTGGTCTCGCCCTCGCCGGTCGTGGCGGGGCCGCCTTTGGTAGCTGTCGCGTGCAGGCCCTTCCAGATTTGGGCGTCCTGATAGGCATCCTTCTCCTGCGGAACCAGCTCGAACAGCGACTCGGGTGCGACCACGACGAGCTTTTTCTTCATCCGTGAGAGCGCGACGTTGAGCCGGTTCGGATTCATGATAAAGTCAATCTCGAGGTCGAGGTAGGAGGGGGCGCTGACGGCGGCGGAGACAACGATGCACTCACGCTCGTCGCCTTGGAACCGCTCGACAGTGTCCACGTCCACGTCGTCGCCGGTGCGAGCCCCAATGAGGGCCTTCTGCGCGTTGTGCGGGGTGACGACGCCGCCGCCCTCCTCGCCCGGCACCAACTCGCAGAGCCGACTGACGAGGTTGGCCTCCGTCTCGTTGCGCTGCTGACTGCCGCGATCATCGTGCGTGATGAGGATCAGCGGCGACTCCTCGAAGACGGGATGTAGCGCGTCGGGCACGTCGCCGTCGGCGGTCTCCAGCGTCGAGTCCACGTCGGAGACGTACTTGATGCCGTCCTGCTCGTACATCCAGCGGCGGAGAAACTCCGTGACGTCGAGGTGGCAGCGATACGTCTTCTGCAGCCGCGTGAACTCGATGCCATCCGCCTCCGGCGAGTCCTCACCGAAGAGGTCGTGCCGCTTGAGCCGCTCGACGTCATTGCCGCGCAGGTACCGACAGAAGTTCAGCGCTGAGAGGAACGCCGCAGACTGGATCGTGGGCGTACGATCCTCGTCGATCCACCCGCGTTGCTGTACCGGCGGCATCTGTCGGTGGTCGCCCGCGATAACCGTCTGGGCGTCCTGTGTGATGAGTGGGCTCGCCATGAACAGCTGTGGAAGCGTAATCATGGACGCCTCGTCGACGGCCAGCAAGCTGAACAACTGGGGCGAGGCACTGTAGGCGGCGGACGGAGCTTCGTTGCCGTCGTAGAGTTGCTTGGTGAGCTTGAAGACGGACTGTGGCGTGGCGAACACGATGACCGACCGCACGCCGTCGAGCCTGGCGGTCCAGAGCGTGCGGACGAGCCAGCCCATGTCGCTGCTGTCGCTGGTGTCGACGTATCGTACGTCGTCGTGCCCACCGTCCGACGGGGTCTTGTCGAGGCGGACGAGCTGAACACCCTCAACGTCACCGACGTCTTCGTTGAGGCACCACTCGTGGAGGTGGGCGGTCTCGTCCAGTACCTCGTCAATGGCGGTGTGCGTGGGCGCAGCGATGAGCCCATTGAACGGTTCCTCGTTGACGAGGCGGCTGCTGGCGCGGGAGAGCAAGCCCGGTGCGAGCGATCCCTTCGTCTTCCCCGTGCGGGGCGGGCCCTGCAGGAGGCTCAGCTTGACATCGATCGTCTCGATGAACTCCCGCTGCTTCTTGTCGGGCGTGACGAACTCATCGTCGTCGCTTGCCTCGGCCGCCTCCTCGAGGTCGTCAAGGAAGTCCTCGACGCCGGCGGCGTCGAAGCCGCTCGTCACGAGATCGGCGGGGGTGTACGAGCCGGTGCGGATGGACTCCAGCAGGTCGTACAATTGGTTGCCGTCTGCGCCGTTGAGCGCGTGGTTGGCGCGGGCGGTCCCAATGGTCATGCCGTCCTCGTCCAGCATGAGGAGGTCACCCTCGTTGATGGAACGCTCGTAGCCGTTCTCGGCGGGCTCGCCAAAGCGGGGCGTCGGGTACCACTGTTCGTACTCATCGTTGCGCCACCACATCTTGCTGGCTCCCTCAAGGTGGACGTTGCCGGCGTCCCAGTCGAGGTTCTCAATGCTGAATCGGGGCGCGTTGCTGACCGACCACTCGTTGGTGTCGACAGCCAGTTCGCCGGAGTCCGTCGAGAGTTTCGAGGCGATGACGAACGGGCCGTCGACGCGGCAGGCCTGCTCAAGGAGTTCGCGGTTCTCGCCGTCGAGGGCGGGGTGATCGTAGCCCATCTCGGCGACGACATCGCAGGCGTCCGATTCGAAGGATTCGACAATGACTGGGATCGCCCGTCCGGTGCGGATGCGTTCGAGGACGGGCTTGTCGCGCCGCCGTTCGAGTTCACGGAGCGACGCCTCGTGTTCGAGGTCGACCACGTCACTGCCGCAGTCGGCCAGCGACCGGTTCTTGCGGTCGCCTAGTTCTACTTCGAGCCGTGGCAGACTCGCCGGCAGCGGGTGCTTCTCGACAGTGCTGTCCTTGTTGAGTATTTTCTCGCAGAATTTCAGGTCGCGCTCAATGTCGCGGAGGGCGAGCGCGAGCCGCTCGCCGAGTGCCTCGATGTCCTCCTTGTAGATGGGGAGTTCCTCCTCGCTGGAGTCGACCCAGACGAAGCGGTTGGCGAGCCCCTCGAAGCCTTCTTCGGTGTCTTTCCACTCCTCGTGCGGTACGTCGATGTCCGTGGTTCCCCAGAAGTACTCGACAGGGAGTTGCGAGCGGTTCCGCGCCCGTGTCGGATAGTAGACGTCGTGGCTTTCCTCGCCGTCGCTGATGAACTCGAAGGAGCCGTCCGTCCGCCTGCGCCCCGGGGCGGAACGGGTGATGAACTGGTAGGCGAACTCGTCACGAAGGTCGACCGTCTCGTCGTCCGCGGCCCGTGTGTGCTGCCAGAACTCCTTGTCGTACCCGGCGACTTGGTCGTGGGCGTGCGGGATGCCGTAGCCCGGCTCGGCGAACGCGCAGTGGTTCATGAGCGCGGGCTGGACAACGCTGACCATTGACTGCTCTAGGTGCGGCACCGAGTCCTTGATGCCGCCGCGCAGGTCGAGGACATCCCGTAGGATGCGGCAGGCGTAGCGGTCGTCGTGCCGCCGCAGGGCGTCCGTAAGGGAACGCCGCTCTCCTTCGCTGTGCAGGTAGAAGTGATACGAGGTATCCTCCTTGTCGACGTTGATCTCGCTAGCGACCTGTTCGATGGCCGTGAACACGGCCTCGACAAACGTCTCGAGACGTTCACCCTCAATGTCGGCATACTCGTTCTCGTCATCCGGGATCTCGTCGACGGCCGTTGAGAACGAGATGATGTTCTCACGAGGGTCGTAGTCGTCATTGGGGTCGTCGGGGTGGAGCCGACCGCAGTCGACAGCGGCACTGAGCATCAGACCTCGCTCGTTGATGTAGTCCATCTCCACATTGAGGTAGACACGGATCAGCGAGTCCTGCAGGATGGGCAGGTCAATGTCCCAGCTGTCCGGCGGATCGTCGTTCGGAAGGTCGGCCTTGCCGCTGCCCTGCAGCCAGACCTTTCCCTTCCAACCCGCCTCGTGGTTGGCGAGCGGGCAGGACGGATTGAGCTTACCAAGTTTGGCCTGCGCCCGTTGGGCGGTGAGTTGCGTCTTCTCGGAGACACGTAGGTCACCATTCAGCTCCTGTACCACGTCCTCGTAGCCGTCGCGGACGACAGGTAGGTCATTGTAGGGGCGCAGGTCCTCGGGTTGCTCAACGAGTGCGGCGACGTCCTTGAGCGTGTGCAGGTCTTGCTCGCGGTAGGCCATCTGTTCGGGCAGCGACAGGCCGAGAAGACTGATGTCCTGCTGCTCGACTGCGGTGATGTAGAAGTACTCGCCGTACTGGGACTCGTGGGCGGCCTTCCCCAGCTCGAACATCGGCACGTCCTCGCGGCCGAACACCTCGTTGAGAAAGCCATCCTCGGCGAGCAACCACCGGATGTCCTCGCGGCGGGACGCCGGGTTGAACGACGGCAGCTCCTCGTAGTCGAGAAGGTCGACGCTAGTGTCGCCGTCAATGATGCCCGCCGTGAGGTCGTAATCTACGTCCGTCCATTCCTTGAGGATGTTGTTGATGATCGTCGAGTAAAAAACGACCTGAAGCTGATGGTGAGGCTTCTCTTCGCCCGCTTTCACGTCCATCGCCCGAATGTGGACAGCGGCGTCGGTGTCGTCGTCGGCCTTCGGCGGCCAGATGACCACGATGTCGGCCTCGCTGTTGATCGGGAAGTCGTCAACCCAGCCGTTGAGGTCGGGACTGACAAGCAGGGCCGGGCCGCGGGTACCGCCGCGGGCGACGCGCTCAACGGTCTCGATGATCTTGTCGTCACCGAAGTCGGGATCACAGACCGCGTCTGGGTGCCCGGAGAGGTCGGGCGCGTTCTCGGCGACCTCCCAGACGCGGACAACTCCAGCCATGGGGGCGAGTTGCTCAATGACGTGTTCCTCGTGCTTGTCGCCAAGCGTTGTGAGCGCCGGTGCGGGTGCATAATCGGGCTCCACCAACTTCTCATCGGAGACGGGGGGTGCCCCGCGTTGATTGTCATCTCGGGTGAGGAATTTCAGGGTCGTGAACAGCATTGACCTACTGAACTGGACTACTTCCGTGACGTTGGAGGGACTAATGGGCTCTTTGCCCTTGTCCCCACCATCTCTATCTTCATTCATGTTTGGTGCCATAATTGGATTTGATTGAGTCTAGTTTCGCGGATTCGAGATACGAGCGTCGCTGCTCTAGCTTCACCTCCTCTGATCGGCGGTCGTAGTGCTTATCTAGGATTTTTCGGCTGACATCCATCCGGTCCCCGACGACTTCGGTTGGGACATCTTTCGTTAGAAAGTGGGTGATGCTCCCTCGCCGAACCGTGTGTGGAGCTACTGCTTCGGGGCACTTCGCGTCTGTACTCCCCGTACAATCAGGACACTCCTCGTCGAGGAAGCAGGGTGCTGTGATATTGTAGACATAGCGGCGCATGCTACTCCTAGAGAGCCGTCCTTGGCGACTCGTCAACAGTGGTTCACGTCCGGCATCATCGGTCTGATCAGGACGCGTATTTTCGATATAGTCCTCCAGTAAGACTGCTAAACCCGGTGAGATTGCCACAAGTCGTTCGCCACCAGTCCCATTTTTAACGGTGTTCCCGTCTCTGGTCGGTGGCTAAATCGCAAGAACTCATCCTCTAGATTGATATCCTGTAGATCGAGTGACTTGGCAGCGCCGATCCGAATTCCCGTCTCCCATAGAAGGGCGAGCAGAACGTGTTTGATCGACGCGTAGTAGAAATTCGAGAGATACGACAGGATCTCCTCTGCCCGATCTTTTTCTAGCAACTCATCCCGTTGTTGCTCCTCCGGAGGGACCTGTGGGACCATGACTTTGGTGTAGAGGTTCGGATCAACTGCTTCGATAGACCCACACCAGCGCAGGAACACCCGAATCGTACTCATCTGTGTTTGGAGTGAGACCGCGTTCAGGTCTCCGTCTTCCTTTCGCCAGAGGCGGTATTCGTGAATGTGCCGCCCCGTGAGGTCGTTCATATTGTTGATCCCCTTCTCGTCGCACCACCGCACGAAGTGATTCGTTCGGTATCGGTGACCCTGGACCGTCTTCTCTATCGCCTGCGACGCCTTGTGATCGAGGTACAGTTGCTGCGCGGTACTCGGATCGATCGGATCGAGATCGTGATTTCCGCCTTCGGACATGGTTTATCTCGGAATCCCAACCCGAAGGACGCTGTGTAAAGCGTTCGGCAGATTCGATATGGCCGTTTGGCGAGTGCTTCTCAATCTCTCTGTCTCACTGCTCCCGACTAACGGTGTTGTGGGAATCGACGCCTCGGGGTTCGACCGCAGCCACGCCTCGAAACACTACACGAAACGGGCGAAGTTGACGATTCAGCAGTTGAAGGTCACGCTCTTAGTTGATACCAGAGCGAACGCAATCCTCAATCTCCACATTACAACGACCCGAAAACACGATACGCAGATCGCACCATCGCTCATCAACCGCAACACATCTGAAGTCGAAGTTCTGCTTGGAGACAAGGGATACGACGATCAGCAGATTCGGGGGATGGCCCACGAAAATTCGATTCGTCCGCTGATCAAACACCGTGAGTTCTCATCACTTTAGAAAGCGTGGAACGCTCGGTTGGATACGGAACTCTACGGCCAACGGAGCCAGAACGAAACGGTCAATTCCCGTCTCAAGCGAAAATACGGTGCATTCGTCCGTTCACGACGCTAGTGGAAGCAGTTTCGTGAACTCGCCCTTGCGTGTATCGTCCACAATCTTGACCGAGCCATCTAATGACCAGTACAGGCTGAGGCGTTACCGCTGCGGTAGAGCCACAAGCACAGCACCCGCGAGCGACCATCGGGAGCGAGCGGCCTTTTTACCGTAGATTTTTGCGCCGAGAGGTTCCGAACGAAGTGAGGAATCCCGAGGCGGAAAAAGGTACTTGCGCACGTGTAGTGATCAGTAGATTCATGCGAATAAGTCTCTAAAGAAGAGGATTTCAACAGAGCCAACATTCCTAAAACCGTTGGTTAATTTGGGGGCTATGGCGCGACACTTTATTTCAGATTAGGTCCATACCGTGGCGTTTCACATACTTGGCAATACCACATCGGCTGGCCAGACCACTCCTCATCTGGGATTGACTCGAACTCCTGGAACTGATGCACAGTGTTCCGATCGCACTTGCGACACTCAAGACGCATTTTCGAGGGAGCACTGGGTTGACGATTCTCGGAATGGTCGTCGTCGACGGAACGCTGGAGTGCAATCGCTGGCACCAACCAGACGTCGTTCTCCGCGCTCTCCAGCAGGGCTGTAAGCCACCCTTCGACGCAAATATCGTGTCCTCCCTCATTGTAGAGAAACGTCGTGTGAGCCCCCTCACGCCGCGACTGCGTCGACTCTGTCTGTCCCGTCCACTCACGAACGACAGTGAGTAGCTGTTCACCGCTTTCGGAGGTAGCTCGAACTGCTTCGGGGATCGAGGGCCACTTGTCGGCCAGCTGTGCGGCGGGCTCTACATCGAGGTCGTAGATCAGTTGGCAGTTGTCGACCGCTGGATCCCTGTCAGCCTTCGTGAGTAGCGTGGCCGCAGCAGCACCCTTCGCGACGGCGGTGTAGAACGTCGACGCCTCGACGAGCAGATGGACGATATGGTGTAGTATCCACTCAGTATCTGGTGTGGGACTCTCGTCGCTGGTTCCATCGAGATGGTTCGTGAGGCAGAACCGGCACTTCGTCTGAGAGGTCGGAATCGATGCCCCACAGGATCGACACTCGTTCTCAGACTCGGTCTGCTGGTCCGGATATCCTGTACTGGTTGATGCAACACGCTGCCGGCGGGCCTCCCAATCCCCACATCCGTTCAGCTTATCGTCTGGAATGTGGGTCGTCTCGCCGGTCGGCCGCAGTTCCTCAAAGTCAGAGTATCGGTTGTACATCGATTGGCTCGTAGGTTCTGCCGGGATGGTATTTCAACGTCAGGGTGACCGTGCTCGCGACTTCTTCTTGATTATACGCGAAGAGACCTCGTAATGTTCTCCAATCCATCACTAGGTGTATGATGCGCTACGACCATTGATGTCGCCGCCCTCACTGACGCGGAGCCCCTCAACATCGGCGAGTCCAAGTATCGCTCGTCGCGGACCAATCATGACGCGCTCCGAACGTCGTCGACGCCGCGTGAGCTACTCGCAGGACTGTTCGCCCACCTTTTCTCGGAGCTCGGCCGCTGCCCGCTCGAAGTGTTCCGCGAGGAATGGCGTTCCCGACGTCGCTCGCTCATCGAGGAATGCGACGGCGTCTGTGACCGTGTCGGCGTCGCGTTCCGTGGCCACGACACAGTCGACGTACCCGTTGAGTGCCCGTCTGAACGCACTCGAGAAGTGGTCGTATGCGCCGTCGACGCGCTCCATGTTGTCGTCAAGCGACTCGATAAGTGCCCGGTAGACGATCATCGCCGATCTGTACTGCCCCTGCTTGCGGTACTCGTTCGCAAGATCGAACCACTGCGTGAAGTCGATCGGCTCGAAAACGACGTCGTACTCAGGGTTCGTCTCCTCAAACTGCCGATTGATCGAGGTGCGAAGTTCGTTGACCGACCGCCTCGTTGACCTACCGGCATGGGCGAGAAACCGATCGCGGAGGTCCGCATCGGTCACGAGTTCTTCACGCAGGAACGCGCGGAGCTCGTCGGCGTCGGCACCGTTGAGTGCAGCGTCGAGTCGATCGCCTTCGTCTTGGGGACGGTCGTCAACACACCGAAGCAACACGGTGACGACGTGCTTGCACGTTCCCGGCCCGTCGTACGGACAGTCGCACCACGGGGCAAACCCGTCGGCGGCGAGGTCAACACGGACATCGTACTGATGGCTGCCGCTCACGACGGCGGTTACGGTGGTGTCGACGCGGTGAATCTCATGGACACGGCCCTCAGCAAGGTATCGATCGCCGCGCTCGAAGACCGCGTCCGTGCAGACATCCCGAACCATGTCCTCGGTTACGTCCATGTGCGTGGACGGTGTTCCAGCGCGAGCGGGAAAAACCGATACGTCGATCTCGCTTTCGCTCCAGATCGGAACGTTCTCACTCTGAGAGAAGCCGCGATACTGTTGCAGTACCGCATCAACACCACTCCGGGCGCGACGGGATACCGCTACGGCCGTGTCTCAAAGGGGAGATCCCTTTTAGTCCCGTGGTAGTACTCCTCACGGTGGGTTTGACGCACTATTCAGCCGATCCAGGTCATCGTCCTCGTACGCTGCTCGCCACATCGCATGGACTGCACGAGTGACGAGTGACACCTCGGTCACGTCGATACAGGACGGTTCGGCTGCCGTCGTGGCGGCCTCGGGAGGAGGGTGGAAATGGATTTCGGGTGAGTGTGTATTCGGGTGCCGATCGAATCGCCAGTTGACGTCTTCGCTATCGACGTAATGAAACGAATACATCCCCAGTTCGCTCCACTGGATATCGAGTCGCGCAGCGTCGGCGTCTCCAAGGCCGTCGCTGAGACTGATCTGCAGTTCCGTGGGTGCGACGACGTCATCGTACGAGGTTGCGTCGACTAACGGCTCGAGCTCGAGCCAGAGGTCACGAATCCGCTGGAGCGCCGGGAGATAGATCGGTCCGAACTTGCCGGCTCGGTCGTCCTCGCTCATACAGCAAGCTGGTGGCTGGCCTCGTCGTAGGCAAGTGCTGCTTGGGCGACGGCGAGATTCTGCCGCGTCGTTCGCCACGCGGTGAGATCGTCCCAGCCCTCCGTCTCGTCGGCGTCGAGTTGCTGGCTGAGCTCTTCGGGTGACACCACGTCGTAGCGGTCCTCATAGCGCCGGATCTCGGCCTTCATTTCCTTGATGCTATCGAGCAACTCCGGCCGATTGACTTCCTCACGAAGCTCGCGGATCCGGGACATCAAAACCCGGTCGCTGTTTCGCTTGTACAGCGTTGTTTGGCCGTCCTGCTCCGTCTCGGCGAAGCCCGTGTTCACGAGCGTCTTGCAGTGTCGACGTGCCGTCGGTTCGCTCACGAGGGCGCGGTCGGCGAACTCGGCTGCCGACTGCCCATTGTGGGTTTGCTCAACGATTTCGTACACCCGCTCGAATGGCGTGGTATCCTCTTTCCAGTCCGCTTTGACCTGCTCGTTGATGTCATCCCACGTCTCGGTCATACTGGTTGCTACGCACTCTATGAACAAATAATTTCCTGAGAAAACTATTCCTTCCAACGGTGCTTGTACAGGAGCATTGTCAGGCTACCTGCTCCTCTAACGTGTCTCGATGCGACCGGATGGTCGTTGCAGTGACGCTCGCCGCCGCAGCGACTTCCGCCTGCGTCAGCCATAGTCCCTCTTCACGACCCGCCTTATACAGACAGGCAGCTGCGAATCCTGATGGTTTGACACCCGACGCTACTCCTGTCGATTCAGACTGTTCAGCCAACCTTCGGGCTCGCTGTCGGATGTACGCTGGAACATCGAGTTCTGACGCGAGACGGGGGATGAATTCGCTAGGGCGAACAGGCTGGGTCGGCAGCCCGAGTTCTGTATTCAGTGTCTTGTACGCATTCGTGACTCTCGATTGTTCAACGCGTGCTGCGTCGACGACGTCGTCGAGTAACCGTGAGTGGCCGTTACATCGACAGGCCCCGTAGACGCTTGCTGCCGCTATCGCCTCGATTGATCTGCCTCGAAGCAGATCTTCGGTTTGAGCGCTCCGGAACAGTTGACACGCCTGATCCCGAACCGAACCTGAGAGCTCGAGGACGCTCGCGATTCTTCGAACTTCGCCCAAGCCGTGTGCGAGGTTTCGCTCGGCTTTCGACTGGAAGCGACCACGAGTCTGTTCACGCCGCATCCGGGATAGCTGCCGGCGCTTTCGCCCGGAGAGTTCGTTCCCGTTCGCATCTTTCCTCCGACCGATTTCCGTCGACAGCCCTCGGTTGTGACGTGCCGCAGTCAGTGGAGAGCCCGTCCGCTTTCGCTGGTCTTGATCGTGAGCTCTCCATTCAGGGTGCTGTTTCGTTAAGCGTGAAAAGTGAGGCGGTACGATTTTGTGGTGTCCATGCCAAAAATCGACCGCCTCAGCGGGTGTAGCGACTGGATCGATTTGAGTTTTGTGGAGCGAGAGCGGACACCGCGTCAGCTGATGGAGCTCGGTATTCGACTCCATCTTGCTGGCCTCTCGCTTTCGAATACCGTTCGAGAATTAGAGAAGTTCGGTGTCGAACGGAGCCGCAAAACAGTCCACGATTGGGTTCACAAGTGCGATCTACAGCCGGCGGATGACGAGAAGCCGAATCACGTCGCGCTCGACGAGACAGTGATTCAACTTGACGACCATCGGTATTGGCTGTACACTGCTGTCGATCCGGAAACGAACAACATCCTCCACATACGGCTGTATTCGACGACTACGACCGCGTTGACAGAACGATTTCTGCAGGAACTCACTGAGAAACATGACCTCGATCATGCCGTGTTTCTCGTCGATGGAGCAAAACATCTCCAGACTGCACTCCGTCGATCTGGGCTCCGATTTCGATACGAAAAACATGGAAATCGGAACGCTGCAGAACGTGTCTTTCGTGAGATAAAACGATGTACCTCTTCGTTCTCAAACTGTTTCAGTCATGCAAAACCGTCAACAGCAGAATCGTGGCTCCAGGCCTTCGCCGTCTGGCACAATGCGACAAACTAAACACGACCCATAGAATAGTACAAACTCTTTTAAAAGACCTGCTTGTTCCACTGCCGAAAACGACGTGGTCACCGCGTAATCCATATTGGACAGTTCCCGTTTTGCACAAAGGAGGGAGTGTCTACTGAGCGGCGATCCCGCCGTCAGCAACGTGGATTTCACCGGTTACGTATTTCGCAGCGTCACTACTAAGATACACTGCGCTTGTTGCGATTTCTGCAGGGGAAGCGAACCGATCCTGTGGAATCGACTCGAGAAGGTCAGCCCGAATCTGGTCATTCTCCCGGACGCCCTTGGTAAAATCAGTTTTCACGTAGCCCGGTGCAAGCGCATTCACTCGGATGGCTGGTGCCCAGTCGATAGCAAGTGATTTTGTTAACCCAGCGAGTGCGTGCTTGGATGTTGTATACGGTGCTTGAGACGGCAGCGCGACCACACTGCCGACACTAGCGATGTTGACGATCGATCCGGTCCCCTCACGGACATCCACGCGGCGACCAAACTCGCGTGCACAGTGGAATGCTCCAGTGACGTTAACATTCAGAATTTTGTTCCACGTCTCTATGTCCAGTTCCCGTGGGTTTCCAAAAAACGGGTTAGTTCCCGCGTTGTTCACGAGAATATCAACTGGGCCGAGCGACGATTTCACATCGTCGAACATCGCTTCGACTGCTACAATGTCAGTTACGTCGAGGGCCCGCGGGTGAGCCGTTCCGCCCGCGTCCTCGATTCGTGCTGCAGTTTCCTCAAGTGCGTCTGCCGATCGGGCAACTGGTGCAACCGCTGCACCTGATTCGGCCATCTTGACGGCGATTTCCTCGCCAATACCACGGCTTCCGCCCGTTACGACTGCAACGCGTCCGTCTAGTGAGAAGGCATCAAGTCCCATGACATAGGGTACATAGATTAGGGACATGAACGTTGTGCTACACACTGTACAACAACATTCTATTGTGAGTTCCGTGAATCGTCCTGATGTGTATCGTCCACAACAGCAAACGTGCTGTGTGCTGAACAAATCCAACGCTGTATGCCGATTCACCACGGCCCTATATGTCGGATACTACCCATAGATGGAAAATCAACTTACAGTTTCTCTCTATCACAAATCCTAATGTGAATGATACACATGAATATTTAAGAGTAGTCAGACAAACTTACTACTGATGCTTGCCCACGAACTCCTTGAACGAGGGAAAGAGAGAAATCCCAATAAGACCTATCTGAACTTTGAAGGAACGGAGTATACGTACTCAGCGTTCGATGACCGTGTCTCTCAGTCAGCGAATACACTTCGTGAATTAGATGTTTCCAAAGGCGAGCGAGTAGGGACGTTGCTTCCAAATTGTCCAGAACACGTCGGACTCGTCTTTGCCTGTTCGAAGATCGGTGCCGTCTTCACACCAAACAATCCGGAATTGAAACCAGAGGCGCTCACACACCAACTAAGTTTGTCAGAGCCGGAAATACTCATTACAACGACGGAACTAGCGGACACTGCAGAACAGGCGGTTGCGGACACTGATGATGGGCCAGACATAGTGACACTCGAACTGTTCCGTTCACAACGCTCCGACCAATCAAGGTCGATCGATCCACTCGAGTATTCAGATCAGGAACCGCTCGTTCACATCTACACGAGCGGCACGACTGGACCGCCAAAAGCATGCGAACTGAAACATTGCACGTGGACGGAGGCAGCAATCAACTTTGCTGACCGAATTGGGTTTGCCCCCGCTGACAACGTCGCTTCGGCTCATCCACTTCACCATGCCATCTGGTGGCCGACCTGCCTTGCACCCTGTGCGGCCGGCGCGACAACGGTAATATTCGAACGATTCTCTTCATCGAACTGGTGGGACTGGATGCGAGAACACGACGTATCCGTCTTTTTCGCGGTTGGTGGTCTCTTGCGCATGCTCGAGAATCTTCCTGAGAGTGAAGATGATACCAACAATCCAGTCGATCTCATTTATACGAAGGAAATTCGGCCGGAGGTCGAGGAACGATACGATGTTCGGCTGGTGAGCGGCTACGGCTTGAGCGAATCACCGTTCATTACGATGAATCCCCCAGATCCGAAGCGACGAAAAGAAGACAGCATTGGCTTCCCCTCCCCGAAGAAACAAATGAAAATCGTTGACGAGGATGGAAACGAGGTACCGCGAGGAGAAACGGGTGAAATCATCACCAAATCGCCGTATCTGATGAAAGGCTATTATAACGAACCCGAAAAGACCGACGCCGCGTTCGAGGATGGCTGGTTTTATACGGGTGACCTCGGGAAACGAGACGAGGAGGGATACTTCTATTTTGTCGACCGGAAGAAACACATTATCCGTCGATCGGGCCAGAACATTTCCTCCGAGGAAATAGAAGAGATCATCAACCGCGTCCCAGAAATCGATAACGTTGCCGTCATTCCAGCACCACACGATGTTCGTGGTGAGGTAATCAAGGCAGTTGTTAAATTGAAAGCTGGTAGGGAGACGACTCCTGAAGCGATCTTCGAGCACTGTCAGGAGCATTTGAGCGAATACAAATGGCCCCGATACATCGAACTCGTTGATACCCTTCCGACATCGTCGACAGAACGGGTTCAGAAGGGTGTCCTTGAGGAACGTGAGGAGGAAACCGATCCAAATCATTGGGACCGGACAGAACACGAATCTGCATGATAACGCTTAGGTGAACAACTTCTTCAATTGCTGATACCGACCGATTTAATTTCTTCGTCGTGTTTAATCAGGTATGACTCGCTATTATGAGGACCTCGAGTGTGGTGTGGTTCATGAAACAGGCACTTACACTATAAGAAAAGACGAAATAATCTCGTTTGCAGAACAATTCGACCCACAACCGTTCCACATTGACGAAGAGGCAGCGGAGGAATCGATGTTTGGTGGCTTAGTTGCCAGCGGGCTCCATACACTGTGTCTCACGGTTCGGTTCTTCACGACGGAGTTCGTTCGCGGCGACGATGATATTGCCCTCATTGGCGGAGGTGGAATGGACAAACTGCGCTTCCACGAACCTGTTCGTCCAAGAGACACACTCCAGTTCCGCGTCAAAATTTCCAAGAAATCGCCATCAGAGAGCCGGTCTGATCGTGGCCACGTGTACTTCCGTCATAGCGCGACTCGTGACGATACCGAAGTACTGTCGTTTATCTCCCACAGTATCGCCAACCGAACGCCCACAGAAGAGGAGTAGCCATAGTGTCAATTAACGGTTAACATGCCCATTACACAGTTGCTCACGAGTTACGTCGGGCCCCGTTCGTATGTTCGCAACTCTCACTTCGATTCGACCCGCGCTACTGTCGTGCGATTAAGTGTTTACTGACGTTCAGTGGCGGTTATTGGTATTGATTCCCGCGCTGACTAAACTCCCGCATTCGATGTGGCTGTATCGCGCTATTTGTCGGACGGAACCATCCGTTTGTCCACCTCGTTCATGTACTCGAGCGCGGCGTCGAACCCGTCCTCGGTTGCGATACGATAGTACTCCTTACCATACTCCGTCTGATGGCCTAACGCATCAAATAGTTCGCTGTATTTGAACATCGGCTTTGCACCCTGCATTTCAGCAGCACCGTTAAGCACGTGTTTGAGAATTCGAACGTTGTTTCCGGGCATCTTCCGGATTTCTGCTACCTCAGCAGACACAGCATCCATTAGTTGATCAGACGGGACAACCCTATTGACCATTCCTAACTGTGCTGCACGGTCTGCATCGACGATTTTCCCCGAAAGCAGGAGCTCCTTTGCTTCGTGTAGATTCATTACGAACGGATAGATAAGTGTTGGCGGGACGCCTGCCATTCGTAGCCCTGGATAGCCAAACGTCGATCGGTTGGTCGCGAAAACAAGATCGCAGGCCATCGCGAGATCACTGCCGCCTGCGAGACAGTAACCGTCGACAGCCGCGATCACTGGTTTGTCACACTCCCAGACTGCATGCACGTGATCAGTCGCCGCTTCAAACTCATCCAGTAATTCATCGACCGATGGGACTGGATCAGATGACTCATCTTGTGGCGTAATGTCATACCCGGCAGAAAATGCCTCATCACCAGCTCCAGACAGAACGATAACGCGAACGTCCTCGGCTGCTTCTGCACGCTTGAGTGCGTCACACAACTCCTCAATGAGTCGGTTGTTGAGTGTGTTTAGCGAGTCGGGACGGTTGAGTTTGATATGCGCTACTGTGCAATCTACATCAGTCGTATAATCAATAGCTGCTCCCATATACAGTCCAAGCGAAGTCCATAGGTAAAGTGATTTCTACGGATTGGATTAGGGATCTCGTCACATCATATGCGTTGTTATACCCGTAGTCCAGAGTATTCGACAGTTTCGGATCGTTGACGGCCTCCAAATTGCACAATAGGTCATCGTTCGCGATACATTTCGCGATGTTAACGCTGTTGAACGCTGCCACTCACTATGTATTCGGAGTAACATCGCCACTTGTTATCGTCGTACGATTTAAGGTTTACATGAGTTGTGAGGCTCCTCCTTCGAGAGATTTCTCCTTCTTCTAAATACTATCCGGATTAAATCCCTCCTCTCAAGACTAGTAACCTGGATTACAACGATATTAGGCTACGTCTGAGGAGGATCCAGTCTGCCCACTGCCGACACTCCCGGGTAATGTAATATTCAAGACACAATATTTATATCATCAGATCAAGATTTTATTGCTATGTCGGCAGAGCCATCACTCCGTCATGACCGATCCACTGTCAACGACGTACAGCTTCACTACGTTACAGCCGGTGAAGGTAAACCCCTAGTTCTACTCCACGGTTGGCCACAGACCTGGTACGAATGGAGAGAAGTTATCCCTAAATTTGCCAAAGACTACACAGTTATCGCACCCGACCTCCGTGGTATGGGCGACTCCGAAAAACCACGATCTGGATACGATAAAAAGAATGTTGGGACAGATATCCACGAACTCGTTCAGGAACTCGGATACGAGGAAGCTGCGGTTGTCGGCCACGACTGGGGAATGCCAGTCGCCTATGCGTACGCTGCTCAGTATCGAAACGAAGTCGAGGCGCTTGTTGGCATGGACTGTCTTCTTCCCGGTGTCCGGGAGGAAGAGGACCCGTTAAATGCGTTTTGGCACTTTGGATTCCACGGACTTACGGACCTTCCCGAGGAACTTATTGTTGGCAACGAGGACCGCTACTTCCCATATTTCTATAACAACTATGCCTTCGATTCGTCTGCCATCGATCAGGAAACAATTGAGGAGTATCTGCGTTGTTATTCGGGGTATGCAGGAGTCAGAGGGGGATCAGAGTACTACCGCGCGTACGATACCGACGTGAAAAATTTCAAAGAACTTTCTAAGGAACCGCTTGAGATACCCGTTCTGGCACTTGGAAGTGTTTTCCAGGATCGGGTCGGTAAAGACATGAAAGAAGTTGCTAACGATGTTCGAACCGATGTCGTCGAGCAGTCGGGACACTGGATTCCCGAGGAACGACCTGACTACTTTGTAAGCCGAGTCCGAGAGTTTCTAGATGATGTGAATTACTAGACTTATTAAATCGCTTAGGCGGTACTCCACCTTCTATGGTCGGTTAATACCTGTTACAGCCAGACGATTATGGACAGTTCCGTTCTAACATTCTTAACCAGTGATGTGAATTGATCGACGATATCCGTGGTTGTTCTGGGAGCAACCATCATGCAGACACTTGAGATGGTTTCGATGTCAGCCGTTGCGATGAGTACGAATTGAACTGAACTCAAGCATGCCTTTCTGGACTTCGATGGTATCGATTGGTTCGGCTTTTCCTCGTCAGGCTCATCGGAAGAGAGGGGGATGTTACCATCTAAACTACTATTGGCCGTGCTGGCGTGAATCGAAGAAGGAGAAGAACCGCTTATATGATTGCTTGTTGCAAAGCCTACCTGATTTCTACGTTTTCCATTGCTGCGGCGGTGTCCATCTCTGATTGCTCAGAGACGTACTTGGCGTATTTTTTCTCCATTTCTTGATCTTGTTGCTGGAGATGATCGGCCATTCTATCTGAAGTCCAGAGTTCTTCTGTCTCTTGGGTCACCTCTACGGACTCGATCCTATCTAACGTCTCGACGTTTTCTTCGACCTTGTTCATGATGTCCGTCATATAGAGGCAAAATGGTGTGGTCGGAAGTATATGAATGATGGCTTTCCCATCATTGATTTCTACGGATTCAAGGAGACCCAGATCGACAATACTCTCAGGATTCCCCTCTACACAGGTGCAGGGGTCGTTTACTTTGGCGACTTCGTGTTTCACGGCATCGATAAGATCTTTGTTTGTCATTGTGTATCTCTCTATAGTCTCAGTCATCAGCGGGTTGTGCGATGTTCTCGATACTTGACCAGGGGGCGGGCTGTCCGACTTCTTCGCGACGCTTGGCCCATTTGTCGTTCTCAACTGCGTCAAGCAGCGCATCTTTGTCCCAATCGTACAGGTCGATCAGGTTCTCGCTAAGGATTTTCTTCTTGATGTCGTCCGTCAGTTTCGGGTAGTTGTGCTTTGCTCGAGCCTCTTCCGGGATCTGGAAGTCCATAAACATCTCAATGAGGTACTGCTGATGGAACGCTGGAACACCGGAGGCAAAGATCAGCCGTTCGGGGTTGCCGAAGTTAAGCAGGTTCCCGATTATATCGACGAATCGGCCGGGGTTCAGGTGCATTTGATTCATTGTACCTTCAAAGGTAAGATAGATATTGTCGTAATTACCAGTCATCATCACTGCCTGCTTGGTGAAGTACGGGACATAACCCGTGTGCAGGAGTTCGAAATCCACGTTCGGGAACTGCGAAGCGATGTCAGCGACATCACCTGGGTCTTGGTGGTCAAGGCCGGTCGGCCCCAGCGGGAAGGACTTGTGGAACCCTATGTGATCGATGCCGTGAACATCGACCGCCCGTTCAATGATCGGAAGCCAATCACCGTCAGCACGGAGCTCTTGGACTCTTCCGCCGGGTTTGTAGAAGGTCGGGTAAAGTTTGAACCCATCCACGCCGAGTTCCTCGACCTGTCGGTCGACTTCTTCGAGAGCATTCGGATCGAGTGGGTTCACGGCCCCGAGGACCTTCACACGTTCCGGGTTTTCATCACGCATCTCAATCCCAGATTCGACCGAGGAGTAACCGTCCTTGAAGTAATCGAAGATGGGTGTGGCGTGGTAGACGCCGAAGTCAACGTCACTTTCTAGAAACGAAACCTTTGCAATCTCCTCCGCCGAGAAGTTTCGGTACCATTCTTTTTCCGGAAGCTTCGAATCGTCGGGAACCGTATGGTGGGCCGTGAATGCTTGGATGAACTGAGCGACATTGAACCCAGTTTCATTCACCGCGTTCTCTCGAGTGTTGTTGTATGCGTGCAGTACACCGTCTCCTACGAGTACTCCCTCGTACATCAACTATCGTTGACAATCTCCATTCTAATAAGTGTTATGTTAACATGGGGCTCACTAACGATAATCATGGGATGTCATAATCGCGTTTAGTAGTGGCACTGTATGATGATTCGATAATAAAAGGTATTTCTGCAAATCCTGATTTAGCGTGACTGCGGCGGTTTGAGAGTGAGGTGGATCGACGTTTAACTAGTTAAAATGATAAAAAGTACCAATGATGTTAACTGACCTATTGTTTTCATCTCGCTAAACTCTCTAAGCGAATCTGATGATCGTTCACCTTCACACTTTTCCGTAACACGGTTATTTGTGTCGGACTCGAGTTCCCACGGTGATTCGTATAGTTTCAATCTAAAAAGTGTCACCACTACAGGTGTTACATCGTGCGTGGATGATTTTGAGATACTTCTATACTCTACGTGATTGGCTTGTCGCCAAAGCCGGAGTTTGCGGTTCAGAGAGGTATTCAGAAAACATCACTGAGAATATCTGGTGTAATCTGTTTGTTTTCGGAATTTCCGTCATCGGGTTCAAGGACTCGGGCGACAACAGCTGGTTCAAACAGTACTGACGAAGGAATTTCCATATTGGCAATTCGTCGGTAGAGACTGGCCAGTTCTGGATCATTATGTGCCTTCTGAACAACCTTAGCAGTATATCGATTCATCTGATCCATACCTGGTGGTTTTTCGCCTTCAGTCTCCTCAAATGCCAGATCTGCGCTGATCGACATTCCCCATGCGTTATCAATATGGTCCTCGATACGGTCGAAATAGCGCAGCGCCACATTATTGGCCCCGTCCTCGGCGAGGGTGTGATGGAGCGACAATGCATCAAGCGCTGCCACCGAGATACCCTGAGCGTAGACCGGATTGAAGCTAACAACCGCATCACCGGTCACAATCAAATTTTCTGGAAATTCCTCGAGACTTTCATAGTGACGACGGAGATTCGACGGAAACGGATACGAGTGGATCTCACTGGAAGTAAAGTCATTAGCCTCAAGTCGCTCCTCCAGATGTGTGAAGGGGAGACTTGCTGCGAACTCTTTAAATCCTTCCTGATCGTCAGGTGGCACCTCACCATGGATCCCTTGGAGGAGGACTTCCCACTGATTGTCTTCGATCGGTGCGAGGAACCCGCCACGCTTCCGCGGTGGTTCCGGACCAGCGAGCATCGCGAGTCGATCATCCGACGGCCGTTCGATAGTAGCTGTAGAGTATCTTACATTAACTGTGACTTCGCTGACCGGAGGTGGAGTGTAGCCCTGGTCCTCCAACCACTGTGGTGTACGGCTGCTGCGGCCAGTAGCATCGACGACGATATCCGCCCGGTAATCAATACTATCACCAGTCTCGTCCCGCATCTTGATTCCTTCCACGGCGGAACCATCTTCGGTGAGATACGTGAGGAACTGACAGCCATCGCGAATCTCAATATTTTTAATCTCATTGAGCTTCTCGCGCATCACGTATTCGATAAGTCCCCGACTCGCCGTGTATAGTTGGTCTCGACTGGTTCCCCCGGCGACGAATCCACCAGCCTGGTAGTGCGCTAGTTCCCGTGACGTATCGACTAGGACACCTCCTTCTTGGAAAAACCGCTCTCCGTATCCGCGAAAGAGGTCTTCCATCGTAGCTCTCCCTGCTTCGAGGAACCCATGTGTGTGGTAACTCTGAGGGGCTCCGTCGCGCGCGCCGGGCTCGTCGGGGAGTTCGTCGCGTTCAATAACCGTGACGCGGTCGAACCCGTCAGATAAAACCCGTGCGGCAAACATACCCGAGAACGATCCACCGATAACCACGGCATGTTCGCCGATATCGCTCACTGCGTCGGCGTCGTATCGAGGAACAGTTGACAGAGTCATTTGATTGACCTCTTTAACGATAACATCTTCGTAAGCCCATGATGGGAGTCTGTGTAACGTGCGTCAGTTGGACTATGCGGAATTGTGGTCGTCATATATCCAACCAGTCATTGATATAGACATGCACTTAAATATTCTGTTTACTGTTGCATGTTAACAAGGGATGGGCACTATTCAGACACCAAACACAATCAAACATAATGAACTTAGGGTTCTCTCCGTAATGAAATACGTGTCCTCTGCTTTTCGGAAGAGTATAGAATACTCTTCAGACCCCTTCTGCTACTGTGTCTGCCGGCATTGCAGGCCATATCAGATTCTCGGACTCCACACATCATGGATCGCTTTGCAAGAGGTTGTTCGTCATCGGTCCCTGTGGGCTCCACCCAAATTTTTTATAACTCCGGACAGACCCTCATATCGAGGTACTACGATGACAACTGACGACCTGAAATTACTGGATAAGTTCCAAGAGGCGGCTGGTGGGGACGAACCGGACATAGAGACGATGAGGGATCTCACCCACCCTGATTGTACAATGACACAACCAGAATCACTCCCATACGGTGGCACGCTGGAAGGGAAGAGCATCTGGGAGGAGGAGTTTTCCGCGTTCGCTGAGGAATATGAGAAGTTCGATTTTGAGAGACGATGGATGGAACAAGCAGGCGACTGGGTCGCAATTTATTTCGACATCAACGGAAAGGTTGCTGATGGAGATGAGTTCGATACATCAGCTGTTGAACTGTTTAGAGTCGAGAACGACCAGATAGTGGAGGCAGAAGTGTTCTACAAGGACACTGCTAAACTAATCGAAGCAGGACTTTGAGAAACCAGCGTACCGAACGACTCATTTTATCGTCTCCATCTCGGAGAAACGTCAGAAAATATCTCAACATAATAATTGAAAATAACACTGTCTGGACTATCCGAGCAGAACGGATCGACCACTACGACGCCCGTCTCGAGAAGGTGATCAAGTACTTCCTGAGAGCATCGAACAAACGGTCGCCACCGAGATGAGTTACAGAGAACAGCAGATACTGGGCTGTACAACGGACTTCCTCTACTCTGATTATTCATTAATTCTCACAATTCTTGGAACGGACCGAAGAAACTCAGCTGTTCGGATGGATAGCAGTCTACTGCCCGTCTACTGACTCGCTTGAAGGATTTTCTCTGTATCTCTGTAGAACACTTCCTCCTCGATGATCAATCCATCTTCGACGCGAATCAGTTCGATAGCCGTTGATTCGAATGCTGTTCCGCCTGTTGGTGTACCTTCGACTGAGACATAACACAGTACCTGATCTCCAGCTTGAGTGACCCACTGGAGGTCCCACGAGAAGTCCTCGTACGCGGCATCCATATCTGCGAACAGATCCGGGACGCTTTCGTACGTTCCGCCGTACGAGAGCGATTCGGGTTCCCGCATGATATAGTCTGGGTGTGACATCTCGACGACCGTGTCCATGTCTCCTTCTCCAGCCGCGTCTAGGAACTGTTCCACGATTTTAACATCGTCTCTTGCCATTGTGTACCATTGACGTACAATGCTCCCGGATATAAATGTTGGGATGAAGTGAGACTGCGGGTGTGGTTTCACTTATGATTATCATGTTTGGTACGAACCCTTAGTTCGTCCATTTGAGCTCGGTTAATACTCATCAATCACCTTTGTTAATCCAGTACACTCGGTACTTCCCAACTGGTGTGAGAGCCGGAGCTAAAGCATCGGATTGATGAGGAAGATGTCTGGTTGAGGTGATGTGATCAAACTCTCCCAATCAGACGGTGTTCTTTCGGCGTCGGATGTCAAGGTGTAGCGGAAGAGGTAGTCGGTCAGCTCCCGCTGCCAGGGATCGAGGGCTCGCCCCTCAATCTCGGCGAGATATGGGATGTCGTCATCCTTGCAGCAGTCAACCAGACCTCCATCTGGGAAACCTGCAACGAGCACGACGCTGCCCCATGTGACGACATGGGACATCGCAAAGCCTCTCGGGTCCGGACCGTAACCGACCCCACCGTGTCGGTCACCATCAACGGTGAGCTATTCGACCACTAGTTTCCTTTCCGATGCCAGATGCTGCGGGCGCAGTTTGTCTGTCTCCTCTACCATATTTTCGTCTGCTTCTACCCGGCCAATCGTTTAGCACAGATCCTCGATTAGGTGATCATTGATGTATCTCCGACTTAGGATGATTTCAGCGTCACATACGCTATTACGCGACCCGAATCAACTGTCTCGTTGATGGCTGCTCCATACCTTTACGAAGGGATGTCTATTCGCAAACTAATTTTTCTGAATCGGTTGGGTGAACAGATAATTAGCCATCGTCATTCGATATTGCAGTACCAAATTCGATAAGTTCACCCCATCGATCGTCGTGGGATAACCCGTAATCGAATCGATTTCGCGCGTCAAATGTGTGCGATACCGACGAGTGTTTCCACTCTCCGTCAACACGTTGATACGAATCTGTGTATCGACCTTGTCGCCATCCCGCAATTTCATCATCTTGCAACGCGAAGAAGATATCAACGAGCCATCGTCCGGTGGCTGTATCTTCATCAATTTCTATCTCTGGATGATGCATCACATGTGCTGAATACTCGAATGCAGGGGCGACGGTCTCCCTGGCTAGAGAAAGTAGTTCCTCACGTCCATGGAACGTTCCAAGTCCACTGAACGTACACTGGGCGTCTGGCGTAAACAATTTCGTCCACTGTTTCCAAGACCTGTTATCGAGATGCCGCGCATATTCGTATTTAAGCTTCTTGATATTTTCACGATCCTCGAGTCGTTGTACTCGCTCTTCTAGCTCCATAACTGGTGGTTGTTGAAATGCTAAATAAAAGTTCTCCACTAATATTTTTGATCCCGGTGTAGCCTTTCTCGACCTATTTCCAGTAGCATGTTCCCTTCACCATCGTTCAAATAGGACGGCTTGCACGGCTTACTGGAACCATTTTCGACAAAGAGGAACAGCTATAATCTGTTCGAGTGAAACCCTTTCGCATGGAGCTTCGCTTTACTGACGAGCAACGCCAGATCGTGGAGATGGTCACGGAGTTCGTTGACGAGGAAGTTGTTCCGGTAGCTGGAGAGATCGACCAAACGGACGACTTTCCACACGAACTCGTCGATGAACTCGCGGAACTTGGCTTGATGGGAATGCCGTTTCCTGAGGAGTACGGTGGTTCGGGACTCGATTATCACGCGTATCCGGCAGCCTTGGCAGAAATCGCCCGCGGGTCGGGCGGACTCGGAACAATCGTTGCCGCACACACCTCACTGGCGGGGAACATGCTCTATGCATTCGGAACTGAGGCTCAGAAGGAACAGTATCTGACACCAGTGGCGGCGGGAACGGATATCGGCGCGTTTGCACTATCGGAAGCGGGGGCCGGCAGCGACGTGTCGGCGATGGAGACGGTAACCGAGCGAGATGGAGACGGCTACCGTATCAATGGCGGAAAACTCTGGATTTCAAACGGATCGGTCGCGGACACAGTCGTACTGTTCGCAAAGACCGACGCGGATGCAGGAAGCAAGGGAATTTCCTCGTTTATTGTTCGCCCTGAGGAAGACGAGGGGTTCATGGTTGAGGGGACTGAGGATAAACTCGGTGATAAAGGCTGTCCAACCGCTGAATTACGCTTTGACGATCTCTGGGTGTCCGCTGATCGTCGGCTGGGGAAGGAAGGGGATGGATTCGTCCAAGCGTTGAAAACGCTTAATGGCGGCCGTATTACCATTGCTGCCCGAGCGATTGGTATCGCACAGGCAGCTCTGGATGAGGCAATCAACTACAGTCAGGAGCGGGATCAGTTTGGCCAATCGATTGCTGACTTTCAGGCTATTCAGCACAAAGTGGCTGACATGGACACGAAAACGCGTGCTGCGCGGTTGCTTATGCATGACGCTGCCGATAAGAAGATTCGTGGTGTGAACTTTATCAAAGAGGCAGCACAAGCAAAGCTCTACGCCAGTGAAGTCTCCCGTGAGGTCGCCAATGAAGGCATTCAGATCCATGGCGGCTACGGCTATACAAAGGATTACCCCGCCGAACGATTCTATCGGGACGCAAAACTCAACGAAATTTATGAAGGAACGAGTGAAGTCCTCCGAAACACGATTGCACAACACCTATTGGAATAATTTGGGATGGTGAACTTAGGCAGTTTTCCGACGGGAACACACCGACACATCCTCCAATCTCTCTTTCGTGTCCTCTCAGAATACCCTATCCCCGACACACGAAGTCATACACCTACTCGAGCCTATCTACCTCAAGTCCGTTTTGGCCGGCACCAACCGTTTCGATAATAATCTTGTCCTTGCCGAATGCGTCCATCGCCTTGACGGCGTCTGCAGTCGCCGTCGAGAGCCCACCGAGTGTCCCGCGAGCGCTCATTGAGCGGACAAATACGTCCATGTCTCCGACCGTCGATGCCATCCGAATGCGATCACCGAGCACTGCACCGCCCGTAAACGGAGAGGATGGATCGATTGCGATTATTCCCACCGTCTCGCCTCGATCGCGGTAGGTTTGGGCAAGCTTGTCGACCAATGTCGATTTCCCTGCACCCGGCGATCCCGTAATACCGATCACGTCGGCGTCGCCCGTGTATGCATAGAGTTCAGAGACAATATCTCTGTAACCCGGCGTGCGGTCTTCGATTTTTGAGATGACCCGAGCCAACGCTCGATGTTTCCCTGAACGCAATTCCTCGAGTAGTACGTCGTTTGTACTCATCGCTCAGGCGCGTTTTCACGGACGAATTCGATTGTCTCCTCGATCGATGTCCCGGGACCGAAGATTGCAGAGACACCCTCTGCTCTGAGGTCCTCGCGATCCTCGTCGGGAATAACACCGCCAGTGAGAATGAGCGTATCGTCTTTCGCGTCGTACTCCTCAAGTCCGTCCATAATTTTCGGGACGAGTGTATCGTGTGCGCCCGAAAGAATCGAGATCCCTAGCACATCGACGTCTTCTTGGACTGCTGCTTGCACGATCTCTTCAGGGGCTTTGTGTAATCCCGAGTAGATCACTTCGAAGCCGGCATCGCGGAACGCACGGGCGATAACGTGTGCACCCCGGTCGTGGCCGTCGAGGCCAACTTTGGCAACCATACACCTGATACTTTGTTGATTAGTTTCACCACTCATACGTCAGTGTTTGCCGTATCCACGTATGATAGTATCGAAATTGAAAATACTTCCTTGTGGTGTACTGCTCGATTTGTAACCGAGAGGATCTGTCTCAACTCTGCCTCTCGTAAACAACGCACAAGGCTGTTTCCTGTCTTAGTTAGACCGGACTGAGCTGTTCTTGGTACGAACCGTGATGGTCTTCGAGCACTTGCATGATCTCGCCCATCGTCGCGTAGGCCTTCACTGCAGTAATGATATACGGCATGACATTCTCGCTGTTCTCGATAGCCGTTGATAGTGCCTCTAACGCCGAATTGACGGCTTCATCGTCGCGTTCGTCTTTGACACGCTCGAGTCGCTCGAGCTGGCGTTTACGGGTTGTATCATCTACCTTTAAGATATCAGGTGAGGTGTCTTCCTCGATCGTATACTTGTTAACACCGACGACGACCTCTTCGCCGCGTTCGACGTGCTGTTGATACTCGTAGCTTGCATCACCGATCTCGCGTTGGAAGTAGCCTTGGTCGATACCGTCAAGGACACCATCGCGGATCGAGCCGTCACCGATCTCCCGAATCTCTTTGATATAGGACATTATTTCGGATTCCATCTCGTTGGTGAGTTTCTCGATTGCGAAACTGCCGCCCATTGGATCAACAATATCAGCAGCCCCCGACTCGTCAGCGATGATCTGTTGAGTACGAAGGGCGACGCGAACTGCCTTCTCACTGGGAAGTGCCAGTGCTTCGTCGAAGCTGTTGGTATGCAGTGACTGCGTGCCGCCGAAAACACCTGCAAGTGCCTGAATCGTAACACGGACAATATTGTTGAGCGGTTGCTGAGCGGTTAACGATTGGCCTGCCGTCTGGGTGTGGAACTTCAGTCGCTTTGACTCGGGTTGGTCTGCATCGTACCACTCGTCCATTACGCGAGCATAGATGCGCCGTGCGGCCCGGAACTTTGCGACCTCTTCGAAGATACTGTTGTGGGAGTTAAAGAAAAAGGACAGTAACGGTGAAAACTCGTCGACATCGAGTCCGCGGTCGAGACAGTCTTCAACGTATGCAAAGCCATCAGCGAGTGTGAAGGCTGCCTCTTGGGCCGCCGTCGAACCAGCTTCACGAATGTGGTACCCCGAGATGGAGACGGGGTGGAAGTTTGGCGTCTCTTTGACGGCAAACTCGATCGTATCGGTAACGACATCAAGTGACGGACCTGGTGGGATGACCCATTCTTTTTGAGCGATAAACTCCTTGAGCATGTCGTTTTGGAGGGTTCCCCGAACCTCGCTTCGCTCAATTCCTTGTTGGTCTGCCAGTGCGATGTACATCGCGTAGATAACTGCTGCAGACGGATTGATCGTAAACGAGGTAGAAACCTCGCTGATGTCGATACCGTCGAAGAGGATTTCCATATCCGCGAGCGTGTCGACTGCAACTCCCTCTTTCCCGACCTCTCCCTGACTCATCTTGTGATCCGAATCGATGCCCATCAGCGACGGCATGTCGAACGCCGTCGACAGTCCAGTTTGTCCCTCATCAATGAGATAGTGAAACCGTTCGTTCGTCTCTTCAGCAGTTCCGAATCCGGCGAACTGACGCATTGTCCACGTGCGTCCACGATACATCGTCGGATACGGGCCTCGCGTGTACGGTGGTTCGCCGGGAAATCCAATGTCGTCATCAAAATCGAGATCTGCGATGTCATCTGGCGTATAGAGCCTGTCGACTTCGTGGTTCGAGACCGTTGCGAATCGGTCCTGTCGCTCACCATGGTTTTCGAGCACTGGTTCTAGTGTCTCTGCTTCCCACTGTTCTTGTTGCTCCCGAATCGCATCAAGCTCCTGCTCGTCGTACATTGGTATGTTCCTGAATGCCAACCTTCTAAAGTCTTGTTATTGGTTACCCAATACGTCTGCCACGAACCCGATTGCAGCAGCAATATCGCTCGCTGTCGTTGTCGGAACGATATCGGCTGGTAGCTCTCTTGCAAGCCTTATCTCTGGCTGTCCATGGCGAAGCAAAAACTGTTAACAAAGCCGATAGCCTACCCTGTTCCATGGGTACATACGACAACCTGTCGATAGACCATGACGATGGTGTTGCGACCGTCACTCTCGATAGTGCAGCCGGACGAAACGCGCTCACACTCGAGATGGCCAACGAACTCGTCTCGGTAGCAACGACACTCGGTGAGGACGCAGACACTCGCTGTATCGTACTGACGCATGCAGGTGATTTCTTTGGCTCCGGTGCTGATCTCTCGGCGTTAGCCGGCGACGAGTCCGATACGGCACACCTTCGAGAACTGGCTGGTCGGGCCCACGAAGCGATTGTGCAATTTCATCGAACAGAGACGCCGGTCGTTGGCGGCGTAAATGGGACTGCTGCTGGTATCGGATTCAGCCTCACGCTGTTCCCAGATCTCCTGATTCTGGGTGAGGATGCGCTACTCAAATACGCGTATCCGGGAATCGGTCTCACTGGAGACGGTGGTGGGACCTTTTTCTTGCCGCGGTTAGTCGGACTCCGTGAAGCAAAGCGGATCGTCCTTCAAGATACTCCGATCAACCCCGATGAGGCTGCGGAGCTGGGATTAGCCACCGAAGTTGTCTCGAGTGACGAATTCAACGCGCGACTGGCTGATATCGCCAGCGAGGTTGCGAGTGGCCCGACTCATGCCTTCGGAACGACGACACGCTTACTCACTGAGAGCTACGAGCACTCACTCGAGCAACACCTCGCGGCGGAGACGGATGGAATTGCTGCTGCAGCGCGAACGGACGATTACGAGCGCGGGCTCAAGGCCTTTTTCGACGGAACGGACCCGGAGTTCATCGGTCGGTAGTTCGGGTCCGTAAGCGCCAACGCTGTGTGTCGAGTGTGTTGATAAAAAACCTGTCACTAGATATTTGCCCTCTGGTATGAACGTTTCATGTGCCGTTATCGACGATATTATGGATGTGTGCTGGTAACGGACTATCAAGATGGATTTGCCAACATATCTTAATGAGAAGGTGCCATTTCGAGAGGTAGTCGAATTTACGATCACGGAGGCTGCGGCTGGGCACGCTGAAGGATACATAGAGCCCGAACCGGAGTACTCGCTTCGAGACGATCGCTTCGTTGCTGCTGCGCCGGTCGCATTTACGCTTGCGGATGCTGTTGGGGCAGCAGCGGTCATCTCGAAGACAGATTCACTTGCCCCCCTCGTAGACATGCGTGTGGATTATCTCCGTCCCGCAACGGCCGATCTGCAGGCCACTGCTGACGTGCTCCGCTGTGGGGAAGACATTGCAATTGCCGATATTGTCGTCCGGTCTGCGGACACGGCGGTCACCACGGCGAGAGGTGCCTACAAGACCGGGGACCTAAGCGCTGACTCCCCATGGTCAGTCGACGTCTCTGAACAAGGGGATGATTAGACGACCTGATAACCGCCGTCGATGTACAGTTGTTCGCCGGTAATATACGATGCTGCGTCACTACATAGCATGAGCGACGGAGTAGCAATTTCGTTCGGATCACTCGGTCGCCTCATCGGAATCGTTTTGTGAAGTTTTCCATCTTCGATGGCTTGCTTGGCCGCTTCGGCACCGCCCTCTGAAAGTTGCGTCGGCGTGAGTCCGGGTGCAATCGCGTTCACCCGGATACCGTACTCCGCTAATTGATAAGCTGCACTTCGTGTAATCATCCGTACTGCCCCTTTTGTCGCGTCGTACTCGATATGATTCGTCGAGATGAGATCAGAATTTGGGGATGATGTGTTGAGGATCACACCCGGATCATCACGCGCTAGCATGTCCTGAGAAGCGTATTTACAGCCAAGAAGGACACCACGGACGTTGACTCCGTGTAGTCGGTCGAGTGACTCCGCAGTCACGTCGAAAAAGTCCTTACGTTCAACGATCCCTGCATTGTTTACCATGATGTCTACACCGCCGAACTGGCGTG
The DNA here is from genome assembly GCF_051351675.1 of Natronorubrum halobium. NCBI lineage: Archaea > Methanobacteriati > Methanobacteriota > Halobacteria > Halobacteriales > Natrialbaceae > Natronorubrum > Natronorubrum halobium. The sequence continues at coordinate 358,982 of NZ_CP195596.1, read as the reverse complement.
CCGCTTCGACGAGAGTTTCGATCTGCTGGGGGTCAGAAACGTCGGTCTGGATGAACTCCGCGGACCCACCACTGTCGTTGATGACTTCGTGTGTCGGCGCTGTATCAGGGTCTCGCGGCTTCTTTTGGATGTCAGCGACGAGAACCGTTGCATCTGCGCTACCGAACTCGAGTGCGATCTGTCGGCCGATCCCGGAGCTGCCACCGGTAACGATAACCGTCTCACCGTCGAAATCATAGGAAACTGTTCCCATGGTTCTCAGTCACGATACAACATCATATAATTCTATTCAGAAGAGTCGATTGTTCGTTGTTCGGCGGAGCTGTGTTACTGCGCAGCGAGACTTGTTATCAACGTTCTTATCGGCAGTAACGTACTTACGTATCAGTTGATGACCCCCTCGAACGAGTGTTCACTGCGGGCAACTGCCACTACAGTTATCCCACTGTTTCGCTGAGGACGGGGATCCCGCTAAAGATAAATGGCCATAGACCGTTGCCTGGAATATCCACACACTGACTCAACGTCAGACACAGGTGAAACATGCCCAAAGAAGAGTACATCACACGGCTTGTTGACGAGGGCGCTCTCCGCTCGTACTTCGAAACGGAACTCGGCGCTGCAACAGCATTCGAGATCGAACATCACCCAGAAGGACATTCAAATGAAACGCTGTTCGTCACGTGGGATGAACGCGAACTCGTCGTTCGACGTCCGCCGCCGGGCGAGACTGCTGATTCCGCCCACGATGTTCTTCGGGAGTATCAGGTAATTGATGCGCTCCAGCACACCAATATCCCGCTACCTGATGCAGTTCTTGCATGTGCAGATCACTCGGTTATCGGCAGTAGTTTCTACGCCGTTGAAGCGCTCGAGGGCGACGTGCTTCGCGATGAGGAACCGGTGCGGTTTGCAACCCCGAGACAGCGCCAGCGGATTGGCACTGAACTGGTAGAGACGCTGTCGAGGGTTCACTCGGTAGACTACGATGCTGTCGGCCTGCGTGACTTTGGCCACCCGGTCGGTTTTACTGAACGACAGGTCGACCGCTGGACTTCTCAACTTGAGTGGGCATTTGAGCGAACGTCGGACGTTCGGACCGTTCCGACGCTGCTCGAGGTCGGTGACTGGCTCGCTGCGAATGTTCCCGACTCACACCCACAGACACTCGTCCACGGCGATTACAAACTCGACAACGTGATGTTCGAGCCAGACACCACGCCGGAAATTACTGGGGTGTTCGATTGGGAACTCAGCACTATCGGTGATCCGTTAACTGATCTGGGCTGGATGCTGTTTTTCTGGCATACCGACGAATCAACGGCGCGACCACTCCCAGAACTGCAACCGTCGTTCCTGTCTCGAGACGGCTACCAAACCAGACGTGAACTCGTCGACTTATACGAGACACGATCGGACATCACGTTCAAGAATCCGCGATTCTATCTCGTTTTGGCGGCGTACAAGATGGCTGGCCTCGGTGAAATGTTCTTCCGGCGCTACCTTGAGGACAACAGTGACGACCCACTGTATCCCCGTATGGAAGATCGGGTTCCGAAACTCGCATCGTACGCACAGGACCTCATCGAAAGCGAGGCGCCACTGTAACCGTACTCGACCTGAATCAAAAATCGCACAGTGACTGTATTGTTACGCTGAGACCACGGTTACCGGGATATCGGCATGGAGCAACACTGATTGGACGACACTTCCGAACAGGACTTTCCCAACAGGCGACCGTTTTCGACCAGCCATAATAATCCAGTCTGCATCGATTTCATCAGCCGTCTTTGGTATCTCTTTGGGCGGATCTGCGTGCTCTCGACGTTTCTCGACGGTGATGCCGGCATCCTGTAGTTGCTCCTCTGCAAGCGTGACACTCGATGGAAAGTGCGTTTCGTTGTACCAGTCTTCAGAGCTGACCTGTCCACCTTCATCAGCGGCCCCCTCCATTTTTTCTTGGACGTTCAGAATTGTTACCTCGATCGCCTCCGCTGCGTTCGGGAGAGAACGGACAGCATCGACGGCTGCGATTGCCCGGTCTTCCTCGGCATCGATGGGGAGTAAGATACGCATTCTATCACTAGTATGTACAGAGCCGTCTTAAATCTCGGGATATACGGCGAACCGCTTCCTCATGTTCGGCTGCGTTGAAACTGACGTTTATCTCGAATTCCGTCGGTGAAGTCCTCGGGTGACCACTCCCCTGGGTGCAAGCCTAATCGCACGGAAGTCTCGTGGTACCTCTGAGTCAGCGTTCGTCCGGTCCACCGTCGGCTGCCCAATCACGGAGTTGGGCCGACGGCTCGTATCGTGGGGAACCAGTTTGTTCCGCACGCTCTGACAGCACCGTAACAAGTCGCTCGTAGCCGTGGTCTGCCCCCAGTTCGGTCGGTCCGTTCGGGAATCCCGCTCCAAGTTGCACGGCCTCATCGATGGCTGCTGGGTCAGCGACGTCTGCCGCAACGAGTTTCGCGACCTCGTTTACTGCGACGCCGACCAATTGCTCTTCGACATCAGTCCGGTGTTGATCGTCTGGAACCGTTGCCTCGCCGTCTTCGTAGTTGTAAAACCCTTCGCCAGTCTTTTTCCCGTGGGTTCCAGCATCGACCACCTCTGAGAGGAGCGGACACGGTTTGTACGCCGGTCCAAGCGACTCGTGCATGTACTCGATGACGTGTAGTGCGACGTCAATCCCTATTTGGTCCGTCAGTTCGAAACAGCCCATCGGTAGCTCGAGGCTGTATTTTGCGGTACTATCAACTTCCGCAATCGTAGCTTCGCCGGTTTCGACGAGCCATGCAGCCTCGTTTAACATTGGTACCAAGACGCGGTTGACGATAAACCCCGGCACGTCCTTCCGAACACGAACTGGCGTCTTGCCGAATTCCGTGGCGACCTCTTCCGTAAGCGCTAACGTTTCCTCACTCGTGTGTTTACCTGCGATAACCTCGACGAGTGGCATCCGAACTGGCGGGTTGAAAAAATGCATCCCGCAGAACTGCTCGGGTCGATCCGTCGACTCCGCGAGTGTGGTGATTGGAAACGTCGACGTGTTTGACGCAAATATCGCGTCATCGGGCGCATGCTCCTCGAGGTCCGCGTAGACGTCCGTTTTGATTTCCATCTGCTCTGGGACGACTTCGATGATGAACTCAACTGAACGCAATGCAGCCTCGAGGTCGACAAAGGTCTCAATTCGCTCGAGCGTCGCGTCTCCCTCCGCGTCAGTGAGGCGGTCTTGTTCGACCATCTTGGTGACGCTCCATTCGATCTGTTCGTAGCCGTTTTCGACGAACTCCTCGGTAATATCCCGCAGGTGGACGTCGTATCCGGCTAGTGCAGCCACTTCAGCGATCCCGTGGCCCATGTTACCGGCACCAATTACAGCAATTGTACGTACGTCAGTGTGTTCCATACACACCGTATTTTAGCAATCGCCCACTTATAGATAGCTACATCAAAATGATCAGTCGCCCAGTTACCGGGCGAGATAGCCACCGTCCACGTTGATGGTTTCTCCAGTCACGAAAGATGCGTCGTCGGAGCTAACCCAGAGGACGGCTTCTGCGATCTCTGTAGTCTTGCCTAACCGACCGATAGGGTGGCGATCGATAACTTCGTCGTGCTCGTCATCTCTACCGGTCTCCGAATCAGTGGTCACAGCGTTATCGATGAATCCTGGACAAACGGCGTTAACCCGGATACCTGTTTCAGCGTACTCCAGAGCTGCTGCCTTCGTGAGCCCGACAACACCGTGTTTTGCCGACACGTACGCCGATGCGGCTTCGACACCGACGTGACCGGTCACCGAGGCATTGTTGACGATTGCTCCCGTTCCATCCCCTGTTTCCTGCATTGCCTCGAGTTCGTGTTTCATGCACCGAAAGACGCCGGAGAGATTGACATCGACGACGCGTTGCCAGTCGTCTATCGATTTGTTCTCGACGAGCGTTCGGCTGTCTGCGATACCCGCATTGTTGAATGCGATATCCAGCCCGCCGAACTCGTCGACAGCCGTCTGGACGAGCATTTCGACATCGTCGTCATCAGTGACATCCGTGTCCACGAACCGTGCCTTCCCACCGTTCGATCGTATCGTTTCGACGGTTTCCACTCCGCTATCGGTATTGACATCACCGATTACAACGTGTGCACCACGATCTGCGAACGCAAGTGCGGTTTGCTTTCCAATACCCGATCCACCACCGGTAACGACCACAACGGCCCCAGTAATCGATTGCATGGTCTGTTATTTTGAAACCATACCTAAAAGTCTATCTGCTGTTTGCTCAACACCCAACCCCACGTTTCAGGTCGGGTCCTGATACTGTTAGGCATGACTGAGGTAGGAAATTGAGTAAGCCCGCTCAGCTCTGATTCCCTTCTGTCCCTGCTTGTAACGGTGAGTCTCCAGTTTCTGCTTCTCATGTGGTCCGGCAACTCGACACGCTGGTGTTGGTCCAGTGCCAATCACCGCTCTGTTTGTTTCGATATTGCCAAAACAGCTACATAGATGCCTGTTTCCTCTCTCTTTACTTTACAGGCTAAATCAGTCCAGCTGTTATTAGGGGTAGAAAGCATTTAAATTACAGTTGTACATTTGTCTATCACGCCACGGTTCCTCGATAGCGACTGACTGAACTACTCGATGGCTCCAGTTTCACAGCCTGTTTTCCGACGATGTCGAAGTACTGCTGTACTGTTATCGGCCCCTCGATCGTGACGACCGACACCTATCCCCATTTCTGGACCTATCGATCGTATGTGCAATGACTCGAGTGCGTAGAGTGGCTTACGGAGCAACTCGAGACGACAAAAATATCATTTAAAATTTAGGTACGACAAAACACTCCGGTGTTCGTACTTACTCACTTTTAGACAATATATATCTCACAGTTATCTCACTCTGACCACTCTGGCTCCCGCTGTTGGTATTGTGCGTCGAAACCTTCCTTGAAGTCAGCATTCTCTCGGAGATTCTTCATGCTGGCTTGTTTTGTATACATGTATGCTGACGCTGGAGACATATTGGCGCTCGCGTATATTGACTCTTTGACCTTTTGGAGCATCGTCGGCGTGGCCTGTTTCAACGAGGACGTCAAATCATCGATGTTCTCTTCGAACGCATCGTCTGGAACGGCATCCGTTATCAGTCCCATTGCTTCAGCCTCGCTGGCGGTGATCGGTCCACCCGTCATAATGAAATCAAGCGCTTGCTTTACGCCGACAAGATGTGGCAACATCGCGACGTTAAACCAGTCGATGTGAGACATGTATATCTCCGGGAGTATGAACTCCACAGACTCTTTTGCAATGACGAAATCCGTAAAGATCAGGAAATCGACCGCGCCTGCGATCGCATCCCCGTCCACTGCCGCAATTGTGGGCTTCTCGAGTGTCACCATCGTCATGAAGAGTGTTTCCCAGTCATCGGCAGCCTGCTTGATAACCCGAAGCGAGTGGGTATCTTCACCACCTTCGCTTAGGTCACCACCAGAACTGAACACGTCTCCTTCGCTTCGAAAGAGGATTACCCGAACTGCATCGTTGTCTCGATACTCCTCGAGTGTCTTGATAATCTCGTATTTCATCTTGTCGTCGAACGCGTTTCGCGTTTCGTCGTATCGTTGGAGCGTGATGGTCCCAATACCGTCTTCTACTGAAGCGTCGATATACTCCATATACCCACAACTGTGACCAAGTGGCATATATGCACTGGTGCAGGTCAGTTGCGCTTTAAGTGTCTCTGACAACGAATATGAAGGATTTCCTGACTGTCTGTCCGAAATTCGATAAAGGACTCCTCTCTGACTTCTACTGCACTCTTTTATAAGCGACGCAAAGTGATGAGTTGATTCCCTGCTTAATAAACTTCTGTACGGCCGCTGTTTTGATTTGAAAGCACTCAGTTCCGGCACTACCGAAGGCCAGTCGTCAGCGTCAACTGGAAAAATGTATGACCGTAAGAATTAATATGGAAGTCTACACGATCGTGAAGGTATATGCCATCCGTTGCGTATCCACGCAAGCAATCAAATGTATATATGCCACAGGCCGTGACCGACTCTTCAAGCGAAATGCGCGTTCAATCGATAAGATGTTAGTCAAACAGATAATTACCGATATAGGACTGTTTACCGCGGCGAAAAAGCTAACACACTGATCGCGAAATACAGAGCCATGGATTACCTTCCCACACTACCCGAGACGCTATCACGCACGACGCAGAAGTATCCCGATCGGGAAGCGATCGTCTACCCCCGAAAGGACGTCCGCATGACCTACACCGAGTTCGACGAGCGTGTCGACCGGTTCGCGAATGCGCTCCGGGACCGCGGCGTCGAACCGAACGATCGTGTCTCGCTGTTTCTCCACAATTCCGCCGAGTTCGCAGTCGCTCTGTTTGGCCTCCTCCGCGCCGGCGCCGTTTTTAATCCTATCAACTACCGGCTCGCGCCTAGCGAAGTCGAGTATATCCTCGACGACTCTGCCTCTACGATGCTCGTCTTCGAAGAGGCGACCCGGGAGACGGTCGAGCATGGCCGCGACGGGTTTGAGACGATCGAAGAGTACGTGTACGTTGATGACGATGTTGGGGAGACACCCAACTATGCCGTCGGGTTCCACGACGTGGTAGCGAGCGCGGACACCGCGTCGCCGTCGGTCTCGATCGAGCCGACGGATACGTACGCGATCATGTACACGAGCGGGACCACAGGGCGGCCGAAGGGAGTCGTCCACTCCCACCGGGACGCGACCTATCATAACATGCTCTACGCCGGGCAGATGGGGCTGGATTTCACGGATGTCGGCATCTCGGCGATGCCGTTGTACCATAACGCCGAACTCAATTGCGGGCTTCTCACGCGAATCAATCTCGGCGCGAAGTCGGTGATCCTCCACGACTTCGATCCGCGGCGTGCCCTCAAGGTCGTCGATGAAGAGCGTGCGACGCACCTTTTCGTGGCCTCGAGGATCTGGCGCCAACTGCTCGAAGAATCGCGGGACCTTGACTCGTTCAACGGCTCGTCGCTCGAACTTGGCGTCTACGGCGCTGCGCCGATGCCGCCGTCGCTGCTTGAGGAGTGCATCGAGACGTTCACCGAAGACTATGCGACGGCCTACGGCATGACGGAGATGGGGCCGTGCGCGACGTTCATCCTCCCGTTCGAGGTCCGCGAGCACCCCGAGAGCGTCGGCCGCGCCGCCCCGAACCATGAGGTGCGCATCGTCGAACCGACCGAAGACGAGAGCCCGAACGGTCTCGTCGGGCCCGAGGACACCGTCGAAACCGGCGAGACGGGAGAGATCATACTTCGGGGACCGCCGATGATGGAGGAATACTGGAACCGGCCGGAGAGGACGGCGGACGCGATCCGCGACGGCTGGTTCTTTACTGGCGATGCGGGATATCTCGACGAGGACGGCTACCTCTTCCTCGTCGATCGGATCGACGACATGATCATCAGCGGCGGCGAGAACATCTACCCGACTGAGGTCGAGAACGTCCTCTACCAGCACGATGGCGTCGCCGAGGTCGCGGTAATCGGAGAGAAGGACGACCAGTGGGGCGAACGGGTCGTTGCATACGTCATTCCAGACGGCGACGTGACGTCCGACGATCTCGATACCTTCTGCAGGGATAGCGACGATCTCGCCGAGTTCAAACGGCCGCGGCGGTACGAGTTCCGAGAGGACCTCCCGCGCAACCCAAGCGGCAAAATCCAAAAGTACAAACTCCGCGACGAGAACTGACGGCCGACAGCACGAGGTCGGACTCGTCGTCGACCGGCGTGATACGTAGCCGTCCGAGGACACCTCCTCTCCCGCTCCGCGCAGGACGATCACCTGCACCTCAACGTCACTCTCGGCCCGATCGATCGCCTCGCACATCGTCAGGCGTTCGTTCAGTGCGTTCCGCGAGTCCTAACGGTTGAGCGTGACCCACGCCGTCGCTTGATTGACATCGACGACGTACTCGTTGGATGATGCTATATGGACACGGACTCTGGCCGACGGGAAACGTTATCATGGGCGGAGCGCCTATGACGGTCCGCATCGCCGAAACCACGCTTTCCTGAACAATAGCTCTATATTCCAAGCGTCCGAGACACTCGATATGCGCGCCGTAGCGTTTACCGGATCCGGTAGTCCGGACCACATGTCGAACGCTGTGGGACAGTGAGTTGAGATAATCTTCCCGGTTTGTCCAACGTATAGAAAGAACTTTAATATCAAATAATCAATTGGATGGTGATATGGACAATATTTAATAAAGGTGGATACGTCTCAACAATCGATGAGCGAGGAAGCAAACGTTTCCAGCGAAGATAATGGAAACACAACGAGTACTGATCGGCTCCAAACCGGGCGTCGCGAATTCGCCGGAACGGTCGGTGCCGGGGCAGTAGCCACCATTGCCGGATGTCTTGGTGGTGATAGCGGCGACGGACTATCGGTCGCTCTTCTCGCCCCCATGGACATGGACGTCGGTATAGGGGCGGAACGACTAACCGAACTTTACGTCGATCGATTGAACGAAGAGGGTGGAATCATGGGCGAAGAGATCGAGCTCCACGTCGGTGACACGGAGTCGTCCGCGTCAACAACGAATCGACTGGTGAACGACTATCTTCAGCAGGGTGTCGACATGCTCGGCGGCACCATATCGAGCGAGGGAGCGTTCGGGGTCATCGATCGGATTGCCGAGTCCGACGCCCTGTTCTTCGTCGGCGGTGCTGCGGCACCGGAAATCGTCCAGAATTACGCTGCGGACGACTACGAGACGTATAAGGGAATCTTCCAGATGAACACGAATTCCATCGATCAAGCCGAGGCGTACGCGGATTACGCCGCGTTTCTCAGTGATACACATGGCTGGAATTCGTACACGATGATGTATGAGGACGCCGCTTGGACCGAGGCAGTAGAGCAGATCGCACCGAACCGGATGGAAGACGAATATGGGCTGACCATCGACGACAATCTTAGAGTCGATATTGACACGACTGACTGGGCGCCGATACTCAGCGATGTCGAGGACAATGGGTCGGATGTATTGTTCAAGTTCCACGCGGCCATTCCGGGCGTCGGGTTACTCTCCGACTGGGCCTCGAACGAGTACCCCTTCGCGATGGAAGGGTCCAGCGTCGCGTCCATGTCGTCACGATACTGGGAGTCGACCAACGGAAACTGTCTGTACGAAACGACGATCGGTGGGTCACGAACGGGAGAAGCGATAAACGATGAGTCCATCCTCGAGATGTATCAGTCCGAGTACGACAGTCAGCCGATGAGACCGATGTATTTGGGACTGCACTTCGTTGACAGCCTGTACGCGTTCAAACACGCCGCCGAGGAGGTTGGCTCGATCGACGACAGCGACGCCATTGCAGAGGAGGTAACGGAGATGGACGAATCCGGCCCCGCCGACAGAATCCGATTCTACGGACGCGATAGTGACCTCACGAACTCGCGGAACACGGGGCGCGGTGCGGTCACACCGCAATGGCAAGACGATGGCGAGTTCGTCACCGTCTGGCCGGAAGCAGTCGCATCATCGGAACACCTCGCACCGGACTGGCTCTGAACGCCGACTCCGGCGGACCAAACCGGAGATCTGTGAGGCGGTTTGTCGACAGCCCGGACGAACCGCCGGAGAACTGGACGAATAAATACGAACACTGATACGAATCAGGGAGGGAGACACTAACGAACAATGCGAACAACGTTACACAGTCGCAAATACCCATCCACCACGACTGATCACTTGACACGTACAGCTACCGAACCGAACGACTCAGAGACGGACGGTGGTTACCGGTGACACGGTTGCGGCTATCGTGGTCGGCGGGAGCCCAACGCACCGTTCGACACAGACCAGTGCTGGCGAGAAACGAAGCTTCGGTCTCGCCGAACATGCTTGGGCGAGGGGTTGGTAATCCATGGTAGATGTCTTCTCCATCCTCCTGAACGGTGCTCTCATCAGTGCGGTTTACGCACTCATCGCGATCGGGTTCGCGCTGATTTTCGGCGTTGGGAACGTGTTAAACCTCGCGCACGGAGCACTCCTCATGATCGGTGCGTACGCCTTCCTGTACACCTCTTCACTCCTCACGCCCTTCGGTGGACTGGTCGCCGCGATTGTCGTTGCCGCTGTCGTTTCGACAGCCATCTACTACGGGATCGTCCGCTACATTGAGGAGAACATGACCTCTGTCTTTCTGGTTACGATGATGCTCGCGTTGATCCTCGAGGAGATCATGATCTTTCAGTTCTCGAACGAGCCGACGATCCTCGAGCCAATCGTTTCCGGCTCGGCGATTATCTTCGGTAATAGGGTCAGATACAACCAGATGTTTGCTTTTGTCGTGTCCTGGATTGCCCTGGTTGCGGTCTGGTATTACGTAACGGAAACGCAACGAGGACGGGCAATACTAGCACTATCGATGTCGGAGCGGGGTGCCAAGTTTACGGGTGTTAATATCGGACGAGTAAAGGTCGAAACGTGGCTGATCGCAGGGGGACTCGCCGGTCTCGGCGGTGTCTTTCTCGGATCGACGATCCAGACCAGTCCGACCATGTGGCTCAACCCGCTCGTCATCGCGTTCATCATCGTCGTCGTTGGCGGGCTCGGAAGTATAAAAGGATCGATAGTAGGTGCCTACCTGATCGGCTATCTCGAGACGATAGCGATAGAGATCGGAGGGCCGGAGATGCGAAGTATCGGAGCACTCCTCGTGCTAATTGGCATCCTACTCTTCATGCCAGAGGGGCTGTACGGTCGTGAACTACTTGAGGGGGCGGGTGAGTAATAATGCACTCGAATGAATGCGAAACTACTGATCACGACGAGGACGGTATGAACTGGCTCGATAGATTCAATGCGAACGGCTATCAGATCGCAGTGATCGTCGTCGCGTTCGGTGCCATATCGACGGTGCCGTTCTGGGCGGGGCCTTACACTTATAGTCTCAGTCTGGCTTGCATCTGGGCTATCTTCGCCATGGGGTGGAGCATATTGAGCGGCTACACGGGATATATGAGCTTCGGCCACACGTTCATCTCCGGCACAGCCGCCTACACCACAGCACTGTTACTGACACATGTCGACCCGGAGTTATCGATCATGGTAACGTTCCCAGTTTCGGTCCTCATGGCGGTCCTTGCGGGGTATGTATTCGCGTTTCCGTCTCTCCGACTCAAAGGACCGTACTTCTCGCTCATCACGCTAGTGATAGTTCTCGTTAGCATTCGGTTGGTGTACATGTTCAATGACTACACGGGCGGAGAGTTCGGACTGAATATCGGTTCGATCACGTACGATCCCACCGAACTGTTCTACATCTCGTTCGTTCCCATGCTGCTGATCGCTGCCGGTCTACTGGCGGTCAGTCAATCGAACGTTGGGACCGTGTTCAAAGCGATTAACGAGAACGAAGCAGCGGTGGAGTCCGCTGGTCTCGACACGACGAAGTTTAAGCTGTGGGCGTTCACGTACAGCGCAGTTCCGATGGGGATCGGTGGCGTGCTGATCGCGCACTTCTACGGATTAGTCGACCCAGGAACCGTGTTAGCAGTCGGGCGTAACATCGAACTCATTGCGATGGCCGTCATCGGCGGTATGAGTACCATCCTCGGTCCGATCGGGGGCGCGTTCTTGTTCATCATGCTCCGTGACGAGATCCTACTGGGTCCGCTTGGTTCGCACGTCCGCTACATTGTCCTCTGGACGATCGTTCTGGTCATCTTCTTCAAATTTCCCGACGGGCTGTTCACGAAGATCTGGGACGTACTTGGTGAGTTCGGAGGTGACAGCGAGTGACCGGTCCGGTGCTGACGGTCGATGAGCTCACAAAGAACTTCGGCGGGCTCGTCGCCGTCGATTCGCTGTCGTTCGAGGTACTCGAGGGAGAAATACTGGGATTCATCGGACCGAACGGAGCCGGGAAGACGACGGTCTTCAACTGTATCATGGGAAATCACGAACCGAGTGGGGGTAGCGTCACCTTCGGGGGCGAGGAGATAACCGACTGGAGAACTCATGAAATAGTGAATCTCGGACTCGCACGCGTCTCTCAGGAGTCGAACCCGATTGCGTCTATGACTGCTAGGGAGAACATCCGAATCTTCACGCTGCCAAATAGCGGATTATCGTTCCGCGGAGGTGCCGACGACGAGGAAATCCAAGCGATTGCGGCTCGCGTCGACCTCGAGGAGAAACTCGATATGCTCCCCGGATCAATGTCCCATGCCGACAGACGTCGACTCGAAATCGCGAAGGCTCTCGCTACCGAACCGAACACCCTACTACTCGACGAACCGTTCGCAGGAATGAACCGGGCGGAGATCAGGACACTCTCTTCACATATCAACAGTCTTCGAGAGGATGGAACGACTATCGTCGTGGTTGATCACAACATGCACGGATTGATGGCACTCGTCGACAGAGTAGTCGTATTAAACGACGGACAACTGCTTGCGTCCGGGACACCGACGGAGATCACGAGCAACGATTCCGTTCAACGGGCGTACCTCGCTGGAGAAACCGGGGGTGTGTGAATGTCATCGAGCCCCTTCTTTGAGATCGACGGCATGAACGTCTACTACGATCGCGTCCGGGCAATCGACGACGTTTCGATCACCGTCGACCGTGGCGAGATCGTGAGCGTTATCGGTCCGAACGGTGCCGGGAAGACAACAATGCTCAACGCGATTAGCGGCGTCCTCGACTACGATGGAACGGTTAGGTTCAACGGCAACGAACTCTCGGATCTGTCCGAACGGGAGATCGTCGAGTATGGCGTGATCCACTGCTCGGAGGACCGCGACCTGTTTCCGTTCTTCACCGTTCACGAGAACCTCCTGATGGGGGCGCATCTCCAGGGAGAAGCCGAGACTCGGCAGCGACTCGAGTACGTGTACGATCTTTTCCCTCGACTCAACGAGCGTCGTGAACAAGAAGCGAACACGATGAGCGGCGGTGAACAACAGATGCTCGCGATCGGACGTGCGTTGATGAGCGACCCCGAACTGTTGATGCTTGACGAGCCGACACAGGGTCTGGCTCCTATTATCATCGACGATATCAGCGACGCGATGGAGGAACTCCGATCGGAGGGGTTATCGATCCTGCTGGCCGAGCAGAACTCGTCGTTCGCCATGCGGCATGCAGAGCGACTCTACCTACTCGAAACGGGCACCATCGAGCTCTCTGGAACTGCCGACGAGTTCAAGAACAACGAGTACGTACGCGATGCGTACATCGGCGTCACCTGAGTCGGCATCGGTGGTGGTCATCGACCTCGCCGTCGACGGTATCGGCGTCGTCTAGTTTTCGTCCGAGTATTCCGCAGCACGCAAACGACAGCACCGGAGAGACAACCACTTCGGAAATAGGTTTGCGAACACTTCTCCCGTGCTCGACGGTCCAATTTCATGGCACAATTCTACTCGAAATCCAGATCACCGGACAGCTACCAAAAGCTTTTACCTACTGTTCGTCAATCCGTTGATATGGAATCGGTGAAGCGGCTGGACGCGTACAACCTCCACGAGCAGCAGTGGGATAGTTACGAGGAGCTGGACGACGCGTTCGAATGGGAGCTCCCGGAGACGTTTAACATGGCGGCGTACGTCTGTGACCGCTGGGCGTCCAATCCGTCAACCGTAGCACTCTATTACGAAGATGAAGAGGGCGATCAGGCCACGTACACGTTCCGTGAATTGCAGACGGCCGCGAACGAACTGGCCAACCACCTCTTCGCGCAGGGATTCGAACGTGGCGACCGAATCGCGGTCGCAGCTCCACCGGTCTTCGAGAACGCCGTCGGGCACCTCGCCGCGTGGAAGCTAGGGGCAATCTCGATCCCGCTCAGCACCCTCTTCGGCCCCGACGCCCTCCGATACCGGCTTGCAGACAGCGGCGCGAAGGGCGTCATTGTCCACGATTCAGTTATCGAACCGCTCCGAACAGTCCGCGGCGATTGCCCCGATGTGTCGCACGTTCTTACCGTGGACGTCGAAGACCCCGGTGCAGGTGAGGCGGATTTCAGAGATGAACTGGCTGCCGCGTCCGGATCGTTCGACACGGTAGCGACCGAACCAGACGACGGCGCACTCCTCGCGTACACCAGCGGCACGAGCGGTGATCCGAAAGGGGTCCTCCACGGGCACCAGTGGTTGCTCGGCAATCTCCCGGCCGACGTGCCGCTGTTCTCGAACATGGAGGTCCGCGATTCGGACGTGTACTGGGGCGTCGGTGGCTGGGGGTGGATCGCGACCCTCAAGAGCTTTCTATATCCGTGGTTCCAAGGGCAGCCGGTCGTCGCCTACGATGGTCAGTTCGACGCCGAGCGAGTCTTCGAACTACTCGAGCGATATGACGTCTCGAACGTGTTCATCCCCCCGACCGCCTTGCGGATGATGATGCAAGTCGACGCTCCTGACGAGCGATACGACGTCGACAGCGTTCGCGTTCTCACTAGTGGTGGAGAATCGCTGGGTCAGCGCGTCGCTGACTGGGCGGAACGGGTCTTCGACGGTGCCGTCGTTCACGAGGGATACGGTCAGACGGAGATGAACCCGATCATCATTGAGTGCGAGGCCCTGATGGAGTCGAAAAAAGGGACGATCGGACGACCTGTCCCCGGACGAAAGGTGCGAATCGTCGACTCCGAGACCGGGGATCCGGTAGCGCCGAACACCGTGGGAGAGATCGCGGTCCGCTGTCGCGGTGATCCGGGCTGTATGAAAGAGTACTGGAACCAGCCAGGCGCAACTGCCGAGACGATCCGATCCGGGTGGCTCCACACCGGCGACCTGGGGACATACGACGAAGACGGCTACGTCTCGTTTCGCGGTCGAATGGACGACGTCATCATCAGTTCTGGGTACCGTCTCGGTCCAGAGGAAATCGAAGACGCCGTCGGCAGCCATGACGCGGTTGCCGATGCCGGCGTCGTCGGCGTCCCGGACGACGTCAGGGGGGAGATCCCCAAGGCGTTCGTCACGCTGAACGATGACTACGCGCCATCCGACGTACTTGCCGAGGGAATACAGCGACACGTCAAAGATCAACTCGCGAAGTACGAATATCCGAGAGAAATCGAATTCGTCGAGAATCTCCCACGTACGACGACCGGAAAAATCCGCAGAGAGGCGCTCCGTGATCGGGACAGTGCAGGAGACGACCAGTAGTGCACCAACATGAGGTCGCCCGGATACGACGCTCCTGGGTGTTCAATCCGTTTGACGAGACCCGCATCCTCCCGTCCCGGGGGTAGTGTTCGACGGATGTCTTCGTCAGGAGACGTGTACCGGGACGAGAGTATCGACAGTGTTGAAGCGTGGTGAACGGAGTGCGGAGATCCGTCGTGAAAGGGAGTAGCAAGACACATCAGGTTGAAGATCATCTGCAAACTATATGCCGGAGAGTGGAATTAGATGTCGAAGACATCTATCGCGTTCTTGTTGTCGGTAATGTTGTTGAAGACGCGTCCACCATACCTACAGCGATACCTGTGATGCACTCGATAGCTGCCCGTACTTGATCACCAACTTAGACCGGCAGTACGGGCACTAGAGGGACACGAGGCTGTGGATCGTATGACGGCAACAAGCTCCCCGTGTATATTTTGCTGTCTGGCTCTTATAGTATTTCAGAGAATATCATGCTATGGGGCATATCCATATTTTGTTCCGACAATGTCAAAATACGTTCTGCAGTATGATATCGTCCGACTATACTGTAGCATGGATAGCAGCACTACTGAACAACGTTAGCGCTAACCATTACAACAGTATGGTTGTAAATAATACCTCTCTTAGATAAGAGCGTTCACGCGTTCGTTTTGTCTGATCGACTAGCAACGAGTAGTCACACTGTTCCCATCTTGTGGATTCAATGGTCCAAATCAGTTGTTAGTGTCCCGTACCTAATCCTATTACGACGATATCGTAGCGCTATGTAGCGTCTAGGGACAATCTCTGGTAATCATTCCTGTTTCACCACATGATTTGATACGGAGAAGTTGGTGCCGTCCTGCGGTTAACTCAGGGAGGAATCTTTTTTCTCTGAGATCGGCCCCGCTGATCTGTCTACGATAATACCGGAACATACAAACCCTGACGGATGGTACATGTATACATGGATATACCCGATCGAGAAATGAAAATCAAGGCAGTTCAAAAATCAGCGGCGATTCTCGACGCATTAGTGAAGTTAGATGGTGCGACAGCGGAAGAGTTGTCTACTCACCTTGAGTACCCTCTGAGTACGACTTTTGACCATCTCTATACACTGGAAGCTATCGGCAACGTCGTTAAACGGGGGGAAGAGTATCAGCTTGGTAGCCGACTATTAGAACTTGGTGATCAGATGCGTCTTTCTTCTTCGATATACACGTATTCAAAACCCCATCTCAACAAGCTCTCGATGGAAACCAACCGTCACGCGAGTTTGATGATTGAAGAGAACGGATACGGTGTGTACATCTACACTGCAGAGGGTCAAGAAAGTGGCCCACTGATTGGATCACTGGGACAGAAGACGATGATGCACGCCAGCGCTCCCGGCAAGGCGTTACTGGCAAAATCTGACCCCGAGCGCATCGAGACGATTTTAGAGCGCCGCGGGCTTCCACCGGTTACAGACCAGACGATCACAGACGAAGCCAACCTACAACGTACACTCACAACGATCAGGGACCGGGGCTACGCACTCGACAACGAGGAGGGTATTGAGGGAATGTACGGGATTGCCACCCCAGTCGTCGACAAATCTACCAACGAATTGCTCGGAGCAATCAGTTCGTATACGGCTGCTAATAAAGATATTGAGACCTTCGAGAACGATATAGCAAACAAAATGCTCGAAGTCAAAAACAAGATTGAACTCAACATCACCTACAGCTAAGTACGGGACTCACGCTCGAATCAGAAGCTGATCGATCGAGAAGAAATCTTGAGGTCGGTCAGTAGAGTGACTACGTATGGCAATCGTCGATTCCCAACCTGCTATTTCCAATGCTACAGGTCAAACACCGTTTTCGCGTTTTCTCTCAGAATCTGATCGCGCAAGTCTTCATCAAAGTCGTCAAAGTCGGTCGGTTCGTCGCCGTTCCAGAGCGGATAGCCGGAGCCATACAGGAGATTCTCTGTTCCGATCATTTCATAATAATCGGCGATGGATCCCGTCTCCTGTGCAGTCAGTGGGTAGGTCGTGAAGTAACAGTTGTTTCGGTACAGATGCGGTTCTTTCTCCAAAACGCGTGGCACTTCTGGCTCGATGTTTCGATAATAGCGTGTAGCACGCCAACCAATATGCAAAGACCACTCGGCTCCCTCACCCGCCCAGATCACCTCCAGATCTGGATAGTCGTCGAACACACCATTAAACACCATGTTGACGAAGTTTGCCATGTGGTTCTGAGGCAATAACGTGTCATAGGTCGCAAAGTGACGCGGTTTATCCATTGAAGTCTGCCGGGAAATTACGTGTCCCGACGAGTGGATCATCACTGGCATGTCGGCGTCTGCAGCTGCTTCGTATATCGGATGATAGTACTCGTGTCCAAGTGGGAGTTCGACGCCGCTATACAACAGGACTGAGACCATATCCGGATCGTTGGCGTATTTCTCTATTTCCTCGACAGCCTTCTCGGGATCGCTGGCCGAAACTAGCACACATCCTTTCATTCGGGATGATGGCCCAACCCAGTCACGCTTGAGGAGTTCGTTGTACGCAGACGCGAGCGAAGCCTTGTACGCTGGCTCGAGGTTTCCGGGCAGGAACCGCATTTCGTGCCCGGTCAACAAGGCAGTCTCAACGTTGTTCGCTGCCAGTTTCTCTTCGTAAAACTCCGGATCGGAGTACTGCTCGGCCAACTCAGAGAGATCGGTGTCCTCGTATTCTGGCGCGTCCTCGTTCCAAAACGCGTGATGCCATGGTGTGGTAGGCACGAGCGTTCCCGACCCTGGATCGATCACTTGTGACTTAATCTCGAGTTTTCGCTGCCACTCCTGTTGTGGGATCAACTCGGCCATATCAGCATAGTCGACAGTCCATTGATGGACAACTGTATCAATTATACCCTTGGTCATAGGTAATCACTTCAAAACCCAGCAAATTAACTCTTTCTACCGATTCGAAGTACAACTATGTTGTCGTATGTTGGTTACCACGCTTAACGCGTTTCAGGCATGATTTTGCAACCCGACTGATCTGGTGGTTCCCGAGTTGGGTCCTTCGAGTTCAGGTACTCTCGCTCATATAGACGAAGTTGACCGAGCCGTTAGTATTGGTTTCGTCGTGTGTAAGTTATTAGCACCTGATGGTGGCCGCGGATAGCGTGAGATATCGATACCACATAGTATAATCTTACTAACTATAGCAACAGTGACCTTTAAGACGGGGACTGGCCATTAGTCAGATGGAGAAAATAGCATGGCTGGTAGATTTAGCTTAGATGGGCAGACTGCAATTGTTACTGGTGCGTCTACAGGTATCGGCAAAGCAATCGCACACCGGTATGCCAAAGCTGGTGCAAATACGGTTGTTTGCTCTCGGACGGCAGACGATATTGAAAGGGTCGCCGACGATATCAACGCTGGGCCGGCCGATGGGTCAGCGGTTGCTATCAAGTGTGACGTTACTGACCGATCGTCGGTTCGAAAACTCGTTGAGCAGACTGTCGACCAGTTTGGACGTCTCGATATCCTCGTCAACAATGCTGGAGCCGGTTTTATGTCGGGTTTTGCTGATATTAGCGAAAATGGCTGGAAAACCATCGTCGACATCAATTTACACGGCGTTTTTCAGTGCTCTCAGATTGCAAACGAGTATATGCAGGAAACGGACGGTGGTGTCGTAATCAATCTTGCAAGCCTCGGTGGCGAATACGGTGCCCCGACGATGAGTCACTATGGCGCTGCCAAGGCAGGCGTTATCAATCTCACCAGAACGCTCGGATACGAATGGACAGATGATAACATCCGTGTTAACTGTATCTCACCGGGACTTGTCGCAACAGAAGGTGTTAAAACACAGATGGGACTCGAGGCCAGAGAAGAACCCGATCGGACCCAAGTCGACCGGCACTTCGGCCATCCAGAGGAAATCGCTGATATTGCACAGTTTCTCGCTAGCCCTGCCTCGTCGTACATCAACGGCGAAACGATTACTGCAGAAGGAATTCCAACAGTTGAAGAACCACCTGAAGTCTGACCAAGCGATGTGACGGTGCGACGAAGAGTTATTCGGAGTTCGTCCAGGAGAACGAACTGCGGAGGTAATTTTAACTGGAACCGGCGAACAGAGTAGTATGTGCAAAGAAATACCATGGATTTCATGCCGACAGTTCGTACGATGGGTGAACACGCCAGTCCGGAGACCTTTCGGCGGGTTGCAACGACAGCGGAAGATACTGGCTTCGACAGCCTCACCGTCGGTGAACACATAACGTTTCCTGAAGAGATGTCCGAATCACCGTTTAGCCCCTCCGGTGAGCCACCAGCTCACTTCGACATCGGTGAAAATACCTACACGACCTTCGAAGTTCTCTCGTTCTTAGCGGCTGTAACCGACGATATCGGCCTGAAAACGAGTATGTGTATCGCACCGTTGCACAACCCTGTAGAACTGACGAACGAGATTTTCACCGTCAATGCGCTCTCAAACGGCCGCGTCGATGTTGGTGTCGCACCGGGCTGGCTCGAGACCGAATTCGATGTGCTCAACGTTCCGTTTGAGGAACGTGGTGCTCGACTTGATGACTTCCTCGAGATTTTCACTACTGCCTGTAATACTCCCGAATTCGCCTACGACGGACAAACGTACTCGTTTGACAAAACAGGATTCCGCCCTGCTCCTGAGCGTAAGGATGGCCCGTCGGTCTGGATCGGCGGAACGTCCGGCGCTTCACTCCGACGAACCGCGGAGTTTGCCGATGGATTCGTCGTCGTTTGGGAGAGTCCTGATGAAATTTCGTCGCTTCGAAGTCGGGCACTGAATGCGTGGGATGATTACAACCGGGATGGCGAACCTGCAGTCGGGGTCTCGCGCCCATTTTACGTCGCAACAAGGGGAGAAACCACACCCGATCGTCCCCTTATGGGTGAACCGGCAAAGATCATCGAAGATATCCAAGCGTTTCGTGATGTTGGTGTTACGCAGTTCGATCTCGCGTTTACGAGCGGCGACCCCGACGATCAAATTACCCAACTCGAGCGGTTCAGCGACTCAGTACTCTCTCAACTATCGTAACCGGTCTGTCTCATCACGAGGTGACTATCAGATACTGTCGTCAGTGACAGTCAGTGTACACCCGACTGCCCAACAGAAGCGCGGTTCGGAACGAACGAAGTGAGAACCACGGCAATACGAACGGGGAGCAACGTGGTCCGTGACCAGGTGAAATGAGAACAGCGGACGAGCGAATAGCCGAGATCAAGATCTTGCGACCCATGCGAACAGGTACGGTGAGCCTGCTTCATTATCCCGAATTCGCGGTACGTTGCGCCGCAGATAGCCGTGAACAGACGGAAACCGACGTGACCCGCTGCCGGGCGTTGCGATCGGTGTGTGAGTAGTTTCAGTTGTTACTATAGTCCTTCCACGAATCCTTTTCCAACGTGGCCAGTTGCAACACAGAAGCTGGGTTTATCGATAGGTTGGCCATCTCCCAGCAGATGCTGGCTCACAGCGGCTCTTCTCCGTTAGTGATGCGTAACGCTCGAGCGGCGATGACAGGAACCATCTCTTCCATCTGTGGATAAAGTGGATTGTCACCACCTTCTGTGAGGTAGCGTGCGTAAAACATCTCACAGGCACCGGCGACCTTGTACACGCCGAGTGCTCGGTAAAACTGCTCGTTTGTGAATTCGATACCGGTATACTCTTCGTACATCGCAGCCATCTCGCGGCGAGTGGGGTAGCCGTCATTGAGGGTAAACGTCGGCATGAGATCCGAGTACTCACTCTGATCGTCAGGATCTGCCCAATATGCGAGGAAGTATCCTAAGTCGGTAAGAGGATCTCCGACCGTACTCATCTCCCAATCAAAGACAGCAGTGATCTCCGGGGGCGTTCCCTCGGCGAACATGACGTTGTCTATCTGATAATCACCGTGGACGAGACTGGGATTCGGCTGATTAGGAATGTTGTCCTCGAGCCATGATCCAACCGTTTTGAGCGCCGGAATCTCTCGTACCTCCTCCGTTCGTTCGAAGGCCCACTCGAGTTGGTCGGTCCACCTCGTTACTTGTCGTTGCGTGAAGCCGTCCGGATGACCGAGATCACCGAGTCCCGCAGCTTCGTAGTCGAGCATATGAATATCGCCAAGCGTCCGAATCAGTTCGTCCGCCTTTGCCTTTCGGTGCTCTGGTTTCTGAAATCGTGGAACTTCTTCTTCGTGGATAACGTCGCCCTTCAACTGGTCCATCAGATAAAACTCCGCTCCGATTACAGACGGATCATCGCACGCAGCCACTGTGTTTGGAACGGGAACGTCGGTTTCTTGTAAACAACTCATGATCCGGTACTCTCGCAGGACCTCGTGGGCGGAGTCAGCGGTCTCACCGTGGGGTGGGCGACGAAGCACTAAATCACGGTCCCCCCACGTAATAAAAAACGTCTCGTTCGAATGTCCTTCTTGATGACGGTCAATATGAAACGTCTCTTCGGTCCTTTCTGATACCGTATTCTCGAGGTACTGTTTCAGGGCTGCAGGATCGACTAGGCTAGTTGCCTCGTGGTCGCTCATGACCGTTATACGGTTACTCTCGCTCTTAATACCTTCGCTGAAATTCCTTCATAGCTCCAATTTCGTCGCCAAGTCGTGTTCGAGAGCTGTGAGGGACAATATAGAAACGTCGGTATCTGCTTCTGTGTTCAACACGCTACTGAAACAGCCGACACAGAGCCATTGGTTACTGTTGGAACCGCGTCACGGTATCTATCATGGCTGGATCGTAGTCGTCCATAATGTCCTTTGCGATGGTTCGCCGGTGAACCTCATCTGCGCCATCGACGAACCTGAATACACGCGCGTTTTCATAGAGGTACGACAACGGTAGATCGCGCCCGATCGCGTTTGCACCACAGTACTGCATCGCCGTATCGACGATTTCATTGACGGTATTCGCTGCGAATACTTTGCACATCGAAACCTCGGTTCGGGCCTCCTCCCCGTCTGCGATCCGGCTTGCAGCGTTGCGGACCATCGTTCGAACAGCGTGAAGTTTGGTTTCTGCATCAGCAAGTTCGTGACGGATCACCTGCTTGTCTGCCAGCGGTTCCCCGAAGGACCGCCGTTCAGCCACGTATGCCTTTGCCGTCTCGAGTGCTCGCTCGGCCGTTCCAGAAAACCGCATACAGTGAGTCAGTCTTGCAGGACCGAGTCGTTGCTGGGCGAGACTGAATCCTTCGTCGCGTTCACCAAGCAGGTTTGATTCGGGAATACGGACGTTATCGTAGATGATCTCTGCGTGGCTCACACCCCATCCATTACCGCTCATGTGTGGGACGTCGCGCTGGATTTCGACGCCTGGCGTCTCTGTAGGGACGATGAAAAACGAGCACCCCTCATAGGGATGGGCCTCGAGGTCAGTCCGAGCCATTACGAACAGAACGTCTGATTCAGTGCCTTGTGATGTCCACCACTTGTGCCCGTTGATAATCCACTCGTCACCGTCCTTTTCCGCAGTTGTCTGGATCATTTTCGGATCGGAGCCACCACCCTGCATTGGCTCTGTCATCGAGAAGGCCGACCGAATCTTACCGTCCACGAGCGGACGAAGCCACCGGTCTTTCTGCGTTTCGGTTCCTGCCATCTCGAGTGTATGCATGTTCCCCTCGTCCGGGCCATCGACGCGAATGGATGGTGGCCCCAAGAGGCTTTGTCCAGCCTGTTCGTACGCTGTCATCGCATCCCGGAAGGACAATCCGAGTCCGCCGTATTCTTCGGACACCTGTGGTGCGTACACACCTGTGTCACGGGCCTTATCCCGGAGGTCGTCAATAACCTCCTGAGAGACTTCATTGCCACCGAGTAAGAGTTCCTGTTCGACGGGGATTACCTCTTGGCGGATGAATTCTCGGGTTCGGTTCGCTAGCTCCACTGCCTGATCGGAGTCATCGTATGTTCGACTCATTTACGTACCTCTGAGTTGCTGTGGCTATAGCAAATAAGTTCGGATGTGATAACACTAGCGGCTCTTTTCAGGGTTATCAGTGGTACTGTGTTGTTTACCGTATGTAGCATACTGGTTTGATCACTGCGGTAAACACACATCAGTTCGTGCAGACCGGTAGTATGTAGCCTTCCTCGGTTCAGTCTACGTTATTCGAGTGACGAGTGGCCAAAGTATTAAGAGAATAGAGCATGTCGGGGGTGGTATGCCAACAAGGCGTGAGGCACTGACGGGCTTAGCAACGATTGGGTCGATTAGTGTTGCAGGGTGTTTTGGAGGTACTGGGACAGGAGCAGAAAACCAACTGACTGTGGCTGGAGGAGATTCAGCGTCAGCTTTGTATCAAGCGATGCAAGCCATCGCAGCTGAGGTAAATGATTATACTGATGACGTAGACGTCGAAATTTCACCTGTTCCATCGATGCAAGGCATACAGCAGACCGCTCAGGGTGAATATGATATGGCAGTCGGTTCATTTACGGTTGCTTTTGACCGGAACGAAGATCTTGGACAGTATGGAGGAACTACGGCAAAGCATCAACTCGAATCAGTTTTGAATTTCTACCAATTCAACGGGGGGGTCTACTATGCAAGAGATGATTCCGGTATTGAGACGACGGATGACTTGGAGGGTTCCACTCTCGGTGTCGGTCCTGGCGGTGGTGATGTCAACTACTTTTACACAAATCTATTTGAGGAAATCTATGGGGAGATTGATATAGAAATGCCGTCTATCCCTTGGACGGAATTGGCACAAGGGCTCGATAGTGGCCGGCTTGACGTTGCTATGGTCCCCCGGACTGATGGATCAACTATTGCTGCTTGGGCTGAAGAGTTATACTCAATTGACGATATCTCGCTTGTAGAACCAACTGATACCTACACCACAGGAATTGAAGACAGCGATAGGTTCCAGCTCACGACACTCTCGACAGATACCACACATCAAACCGAAGATCAGCAAGAAATGGTGTCCCAGTACGATGAATTACCGTGGACTGAGGAACCCTATAATCTCTATGCAGCAGAGACTACTGATGAGGATCTCATCTATGCTTTCGTTGACGCTGTTTGGGAGCAAGTTGAAGGAATCGCGGAAAGTCACGCAACAGCCCAAATATGGCTTGAAGGAATCGAAATGATGGGTGATCATGAACGTCAGGGTACTGGAATCGATCAACATCCCGGCGCTGCCGAACTCTACCAGGAACAGGGCCTGTAGATTCGTGACCACAACTCTTTATTAGTATTTAGAAAATGAAAGTGATAAATAAAACAATCAACCAACGTACGGTAGAACGACTTATTTACGCAGTAGGACTGATCACTGTGGTATGGCATATGTACTATGCATATGCTATTCCAATGGACCGAATTCCTCATGCAAACATTCACCTCGGTCTGTTAGGAACAGTATTCTATCTCCACACGTACAATATTTCACCAACAAGTAAAAAGGAGTCGTTCCAAAATAAAATTACAGCAATTATGCTAAGCAGTTTAATTGCTGCCACAATATATGTGTATTTCTCCTATGATCGGTGGCTAAATGAAGCCTCGCCTCTGCTCATATACTCGACTACTGATTTGTTTGTTGGTGGCCTATTGATACTTATCGTACTTCATGGTACTTGGCGAGCATTTGGTAGAGCATTCGGGTTGGCGTTAGCAAGCGGTATCGTTTTTGGATTAACAGGGCCATATCTTCCTGGAATTCTTAACCATCCCGGAATGACCACTGAAAGCATTATTTTCACCAACACAATCGGCCTCAATGGCCTCTACGGGTTTATCCTCCAAATCGGAGCAACTTGGGTTGCAATATTTATTCTGTTTGCAGGGTTATTCGAAGGTCATGGAGGGATGGACTACCTCATTTCAATTGGAAAACAAGTTGCGGAACGATCACAAACGGGTGTCGCGAACGTCGCAGTTATTACGAGCGCTTTCATCGGTTCATTGACTGGAAGTTCTGCTGCAAACGCGGCCACAACTGGCTCGTTCACGATCCCCTTTATGAAACAGCAAGGTATCAGTAGTCGAGAAGCTGCTGGCATTGAATCCATGGCCAGTACTGGTAGCCAGATCATGCCACCGGTTATGGGAACTGCCTCGTTTCTAATGGCAGACATTGTCGGTGTCCCGTACTTCCAAGTCGTTCAAGCAGGCTTGATTCCCGCACTTTTGTTCTATATTCCGTTGTTCTTCGCAATATTGTTCTTATCTAATAAGCATGACTGGGCATTTGATACTGTAGACCCTATCGAAATGAATGACTGTATTGAGGAGACCCGCACAGATTCCGAGACTGACACCGAAACCTCACCAAGTACAACGAACGAGTTCGAAGAGTTAAACGAAGCCAGAAAAATGGGCACGCTCTCTCGGTTGACTGTCCCTGCACCGTATATTATTTCGGTGGTAGTTCTTATCCATACGCTCCTCGTTCTCCAGTACGACCCTCTTTATGCTGGACTCTACAGTACGGTTGCGCTGTTACTCGCGACGATTAGTAGAGATATATTCCTCGGTGGGATCACGCTAGATACGTTCCAAGAATGGTTTAATCGAACCCTCGAGGGTTCAAAGATCGGCGTTGTCAATCTGGCACCGATCTCCATCGTCATGGGTTCACTAGGGGTCTTCATCAACATCATTGACCTTTCCGGATTCACGCAACGGTTTGCAGTACAGATGGTTGGGTTAGCAGGAGGTATCCTGATCTTCGTTGCAATCCTCGCGATGCTCTCGAGTCTCCTGTTTGGGCTGGGAATGCCAGGCGCAGCGGCATACGTGACTGTGGCAATCATCTCAGCGCCAACGCTGATCGAAATGGGACTCGAGCCGCTTAATGTTCATCTGTTCGTCTTCTATTTCTCAATTTTATCTGCGATTACACCACCCGTTGCAGTAATATGTGCAATTACTGCAAATATCGCCCAGGCTGACTTCTGGGAAACCGCAGTGACCACGCTTCGAATTGGTGGTTTTACGTTCCTCGTGCCGTTTGTCTTCCTGTTTAACACGGAACTGGTACAGTGGGATGGAGCACAGACGTGGATCACGTTTGGCTTTGCCCTTCTTGGGCTTGTCTTTATTCTCATCTCGGTTATTGGCTACAACTTCCACGAGAAAGTACCAATGAGGAGACGAATTCTTTATCTCTTCATTAGCTTCCCCGTGTTATTCGTCCAGATAGATTCGGTTCGGCTCATATTGAGTGCCATTCTGCTTGCAGTGCTGTTCTACCATAACCGTCCAGCAGGGATGGTGAAACTATCTCGCGTTGCTAATCGTAGAGAGTAACACTCCACTCGATTTTCGATCAACTGCGAACCCGTTGGATGGCGACAGCACCCCCTCGAGCAGTTAGCTGTCTACAGGACATTGAACCGGCTTGTCCCTTCAGCACTCGCTGCTAGCTGTCGATGTGGCCACGCCGTCACGAATCGAGGCGTCGATCGAGTGGAAAATAAAACGCAGCGACCGCTACAGATCAATGGCTTCTATTGCGTCTTCGCCAAAATACGGCGCCCTGCAATTGCGACCAGATTCAGTACTTCACAAAGTCTTTAGTCGAGAAGTCCGCTTGCTGAGTTGTGTCCAACAAACAGCAACAAGTGGACAGTGAAATCCACGAAGACCAACTCATTAACGTTCTCACCGCACCATAGACTTTGGAGAAAACGCTGAAATCCAGCCAGAGGACATTTTCGAGGTCCTCGTCTGCGTGACCGCCGACGGGGACACCGATCCCCCGATCTGCAAGAAGAGAGACTTATTTATCCTCTACCACTCATGAATAATAGGTGATACACCTCGACGGTGCGTCGTCTCACCGATGGCGACACCGCCAGCGACGTACTCGCTGAGTACCTTGGACTGCTCGAGAACATCTACGAGAGTCACGCGTCGCTGGCGCAACAGTGTCTCTTGCCGCACGGAAGCGTCTCCAAAGACAAACTTAGTACCGTCCTAACCGTCGAGTTGCTAGTTTATCTCTTCTGAGCGCGTATCTACTGGAAGGAGCAGAAAGCAGCACGTTGTTGAACTGTCTGAGGAGGAGCACTAAGAACTTGAGACGTTCACCTCGAAAGGTACCCACCGAGCTGAGGATATTACCCGCGCAAAGATCCTTGAAGGCTGACGACGGGCTCACTGATACCCAAACCAGTGAGCACGTCGGTTGTCACACCAAAACCGTTTACAATGCATGTAGAGCCTACGCCGAGCGAGGGATTGCGGCGATTCATCGCCGCAAACCCCACCGAGACTATACGCCAAAACTCGATGACCGTACCGAATCCCACCTTGTCGCTCTTGCCTGCTCAGAGCCACCAGAAGGACGGTCTCGCTGGACGTACGCACTCCTTGCTGACCGCCTTGTCACGCTTGAGGAGATCGAGTTCGACTCCATCTCCGAGGAAACCGTTCGATAGCGGTTAAAAAAACGACCTGAAGCCACACCGCTCTGAGTATTGACTCATCCCACCCAAAGAGAACGCAGAGTTCGTCTATCGGATGGAACGCTCCTCTCGCTGTACCAAGAACCGTACGACGAAACTCGTCCGGTCATCTGTTTCGACGAGTCTAGCAAAGAACGGCGCAAGCATGTCCACGACCCGCTCCCGGCAACACCGGGAGCGGTCGCTCGAAGCGATCATCACTACGGACGGAACGGCAAACGTATGCTTCACGTGGCGACTGAACCGATGACCGGCCAGTGTCGTTTCTATGTGAGGGAACATAGGCGGACGTGTGAGTGGATCGACTGCATGGTAACGATTGCTGACGACTACCCGGATGCTGACCACATACGGGTCGTCTTGGACAATATCAACACTCACAATCCAGCTGCCTTCTATCGGCTCTTCCCACCAGAGCAAGCACGCGAGTATCTTGATCGGTTTGAGTTCTACTACCCGCCCACGCCGGGAGTTGGCTGAACATGGCCGAACTCGTCTGGAGTTCGATCCAGACGCAGTGTCTCAACCGCCGGATTGCGAATGCAGCGATCCTCCGGTCGGAGGTCGCTGCGTGGGAACGAACACTCAACGAGCAGAATGTTACTGTTGACTTGTAGTTCACAAACGAGGATGCGCGGACACAACTCCACCGACTGTATCCGTCAATCAAAGAAGTGGAGAACTATAGTAGAGATTAGAAATGATCACTCACTTTTGGTATAGAGAGCTGGTCAAGAGCTGTATCAATCGCCGTTATAAGATCGTCGAGTGACTCAAAGAAGCGGTTGCTGAGAGCGGCTTGGAGTTGTCTCCAGCACTCCTCGACAGGATTTAGCTCTGACGAGTATGCCGGTAACGTGATGAAGACGAGGTCGTCACGGGCCGCCAGGTCCGTGACGGCCGACGCCTGAAAATACGGCGCTCCATCCAGCACAATGAGCAAATCATCTTCGAACTCTTTGCATAATGCAAGAATGAAATGTTTGGCGTGTTCGGCGGTTACGTACTCTTCGAATCGAGCGAAAAAGCGATCACCGTCTTCGGTGATCGCGCCCAAGAGACACGTCCAGTCGCGTTGGCCGGATAATTCGACAGACGGCCGCGTGCCGCGGGGAACCAAGCGGCACGCGGCTCGACTTGCACGGATTTCTTGGTTTGATCGATACAGACTACTGTGGCGTCCATCTCCCGCCGCTTTTTTTGAACTCCTCGCGGAACGTTTCTTACTCATCAGCATCGGAATCGACGGCTGTACGGCATGGTTTTTGATAGCTCAATCCCGCTTCTTTGAGCAGCCGCCGGCAACTCGGGATCGAGTACTCGACATCGTAGGTTTCGTCAAGATACTGTTGGACGAGCGCCGGCGTCCACGCCGGCGCGTTGAACCCAACTTCCTCAGGAGATTCGTGGATAGTTGCTTCAAACTGTTCTTGCTCTTTTTCCGAGAGCTTCCGTTTTCTCCCAGATCGATTAGCATCAGAAACAGCCTGCTCAAGCGACTCATCAGTATCGAGTCGCTTGAGCCAACTATAGATCGTCCGTCGCTCCACGCCGTACCACTCGGCTAGTTCAGTCTGCGTGACGCCGTTTTGGTACGCTACTGCGGTAAGAGCCGTTGTGTCGGCTTCTTTCCCTCCACGTTGTTGAGAGCATCTTGCAACTCTTCGACTGAGATCTCGTCGAGATGATCCACTATCTGTTGTATGTCTCTACAAGCAAATAATTCTAACGGTTACTATAGCAACTCAACGGTTGGGAAGATACTTAGACCGTATTTGCGAGCGTTTCAACTCTGCCACAGAGTCTTACGAAAACGGGAGAAGAAGCATTCAAAACCACCCTTGAAACTGTGCTCTAACTCACCAACAATCTACGCCACACGAGCAGGAAACAAATTACTGATTCAGTACGTTTCTGTTTCGGCTTGAGCAGCCCATCTTTCGTCTATGTCGTGGTTAACCAGCGTTCACCATTCTAACAAGGGAGACCGACGATATGCACTTCTCACTTCCAGTACAAGGATATAAATGAGGCCAGAGCAATGCATTTCTGTATGAAAGACGAAGCCAAAAAGTCTCATGAAATGTTGGGGTGGTCTAACGACCCTGTCGAAGTTACCGATGGGACGTACTTCATGTCGAATATAAGCAACGTAATCGCCTTCGAAACCAATGATGGATTAGTCTTAATTGATTCTGGAATGTCCAGCGGATCAAGGTTCAACCCTGCTCCCGATATGGCGTCAACACTTCGGGAGTTCACTGACAAACCGGTTCACACAGCTATCTACACTCACGGCCATATTGATCACATCCACGGCTTAAAACATTTCCTCAAAGAGGATCAAAGTCAGCCTCGTGTAATTGCTCACGAGAATATTCTTGACCGCTTCAAGAGGTATGAGCGGACAGTGGGACTAAAAGAGGCGTGCAGTGCCCGGCAAATTGGTGGGACGAATGAAGTAACGGAAGAAGTATTTGACGAACAGACTTCATATAGAACACCTGACATACCGCCTGATACGCTTCACGAAGAGGGCATAAGTATTGGAGTCGGGGAAGCCACATTCCAAATATATCATGCTCGCGGTGAAACTAATGAGCACAGTTGGGTATACTGTCCGGAACGAGAAGTTATCTGTAGTAGCGACCTGATCATTAACCAAGCACCAAATGCAGGCAATCCGCAGAAAGTCCAGCGGTACCCCAAAGAGTGGGCAATGGCCTTGAAAGAGATGGCCGCAAAGGATCCCCGCCATCTGTGTCCAGGGCACGGTTCTGTATTTGTTGATTCACCTAACGAAATCCAAAATGTGTTGTTGGAAACCGCAAAGTATCTCGATTCAATTGTGGAACAAACAATCGATCTGCTTAATGACGGCGCACCACCTCATGTGGATATTGTACAACAGGTTGAACCACCAGAAACTGATGCTCCGTGGTTAGAAGAGAAATATGACGAGGCAGAGTTCATTGTCAGAAATGTAATCAGGATGTATAGCGGCTGGTGGTCCGGCCGTCCAAGCGAGTTGAAACCTTCGGCGAGGGATGAACTTGCGACCGAAATCACCTCTTTAGCCGGAGGGCCTGTAGAGGTGGCAGAACGGGCACTGTCGCTTCTTGACAATGAAGAGTTTCGTCTTGCAACTCATCTTGTCGACTATGCACTGGAGGCAGCGCCAGAAAATGACAGAGTGCAGTCCGCTGCGATTACTATATATGAGGCCAGGGCTGACTTTGAAGATAGTTTGATGGCAACAAATCTCTTTTTATCAGCTGCAGATTACGCTGCTGATGGTCGAGCGTTCCATTAGTCGCTTATCAACACTACTTGGCCATTAGGACTTGACGACGGACACCCAGTGTAGGAGATACAATGAATTGGGTAGCTGAGTTATTACCGGCTACAAAATGGGCGGCCATCCTCTGCGTATTCCGAAGCTGCAGTAAATATATTCTTCGAGACACCATCTTTTTCTTGCTCTGCGCGCTCAGAATACACTGTTGCAGTAAGTGACTGAACTGATTTGTCATCAGGAGCTGCTTCTAATGCATAATCGGCTAAGTGACATGCTAATTTTATTTCCCCCTGATCAAGCTTTTGTTGTATTCTCGTAAGCAGGTTTTCAGTACCGCCTGCTAACGCTACCACTTCAGTAGCCAGTTCCGATCGACTGGCTGGCTTGAGTTCGCTGGGACGGCCGGACCACCAGCCCCCATAGTACCGGACGATATTCCGGATGATAAACTCTGTATCATGGTACTTCTCTTCGAACCATGGTTCATCCACTTCTGGAATTGAAACCCTGTGAACGATATCAGTATGTGGTGGGGCACCATTATTGAGTTCGTTCAACGTCCGCTCAACTAAGGTGTCCAGAAAATTCGCGATTGTCCGCATACGGTGACTCACTTCTTCAGGCTGATCCACAATTGGTGCGAAGTGGCCCATACATAGCACCCGGGGTTCCTTCGTAGCCATTTCGCGCAGAGCCGTCGCCCACCCTTCGGGGTACCGCTGGACTTTCTGCGGATTGCCAGCATTAGGTGGAACGTTCGCGAATAGGTCACCCGAACAGAGAACATCACGCTCGGGACAGTATACCCAGGTGTGATCGTCGGTTTCGCCCTTTCCATGATGGATCTCTAAAGTGAGGCCACCGACGTTAATTGTGAGCCCATCCTTATACCATGTTGTCGGTGGATGGTCAGGCCAACCGAATAGACTGTCTTCGAGGTTCTCAAGACGGCCATATACCGAAGCTGTCCCACCGTATTGACGAGCGTTGATCGCCTCGTTATATCCTATCGTCCGTTCGTATCGGTCAAATCGATCTGCCATGTTTTCGTGAGCGATGATCGTCGGTTCATCTTGACCATCAAGAAGATACGCATCAAGACCGTATACGTGATCCATGTGACCATGAGTGAGAATTACTGTCTCTATAGGCTCTTGAGAAAAATCACGGAGTTTCTCTGCCATTGCAGCAGACTCACTATATATTCCCGTATCAACGAGTACAAGGCCGTCGTCTGTTTCGAAGACGGTAATCCCGCTTCTCGCAAAAATATGGTACGTATCCTCTGTCACTTCACGACCGGACAAATCTCGTTGCGCAAATGTCGTATACGCATCAATTGGAGTTTGAGGCACACTTTATCCTTCTTCATCAGTCAACATAAAAGTAGGGAATACCGTGGTGATGGGGCAAGTTTCTTACAAATATGAGGGTATTTAAACATCTAACGGGATAATATAGACAATCTCTATATGGATTATAAACAGCGACAGCTACTGCAGGAAGTGAGCAACAGTTTAGATCATTGCCGGGTCGTAGTCTTCAATAACTTCTCTTGCGATAGTCCGTTGGTAGACCACGTCTGCACTGTCGACGAATCGAAAGACACGAACTTTCTTGTAGATGTACGAGATGAGGTGGTCAGAACTGCCTAGAGGACAGTCTGAGAAACAAGCAGTGGTGACGGGATGGCGAAAAGAAGTGGTTGTGCGCTGCGATCGACACAGAATCAAAGCTCCTGCTCGAAATCGACGTCTTCGTGCTTAGCAGTGTGCTTGCCGATTTCGAACTGCTCGGCGATGAACTCGCTGTCGACTTCGTCGAACAGCGAGTAAAATTTGCTCGCGGTCGTCGGTGACTGACTGTACCCCTCGGAGAAGGTCTGATGCGAAGAACGCTGTGTCCGAGAATGAACTGCTTCTGTCATCGTCTATCTCAATCTAACGGGCTGAGATCGGATTTAAGTACTCGAAATGGCACAGGTCGAAAAGTGGTTTCAGACTGTCTTGATGCGAATCGACCGCTTTTCACTCCTTCTGGCGGGGCAGTCCAGCCAGCGCACGCCACTGGCTCAGACGCTTTAGACATCATTCTAACCACGATCAGCCGAATTAAGCGCTCAATGGCCAACGCCGACTGAGGAGGTGCTGAACTAGACAGTGCCACTATTCCTGAATTGTCTCTGAACCGATCGACGATAACCGATTGCATGAGTTTTCGAGTTTATCCGAAAAGAAGCATCACTCCCGAATTCAGGCGACGTTTTTGCCAACGATTCGGCCGGAGGCGAGTGCAAGTGCGAGCCCGCCAATATAGTGTCTGTCGTTGACGTTTCCGATGTCGACGCCGGCAGCGTAGAGACCACCGATCGGCCAGGAAATCTGATCCCTATCGTCGATAGGATTCTGCGAAATCGTGGAACTGCTTGTCGTACGCCGGAGGACTTCCATCCGTTCGTTCACGTGAAGCCCTCCCATTGTGAATGTAATCCCAGGTTGGACCTCAACGACGTAGAAGGGCGGTGAGTTGATCGGATCTCGGTTGTCGGCCCGTGGCACTGCTAGGTTGGATGTTTTGCCAATTTGGACACACCTGTTGTATCGGCTGAGCGTTTTGATTGCCCGGCGCCCGTTGACGCCCCACTCATCCAGTATGGTCTGAATTTCGTTGAGGTCCTCGCACTCGGCGGTCCGGCCCCCGAACGCCCCCGCTCGGTCGACCATCTCTCCCACAGTTTCATTGTGCCAGTTCATCTCGTAAATATCTCGATCGATGACGAGGTAGCCCCGACCATCGGCCTGTTTTGCTGTATCTTGGGCCAGTGTCTCTTCGAGAAACGACTCGGACTCGTCGGTGAAGCGTTCGCCAGCCGTGTTGAGTGTGATACCACGTGGACCGTAGTACTGGGTGGCATCCGCCAGCTGCGATGTATCGAAATCTGCGGGCGGTGCGGCCATGTTGTGGCCGTAGAAGTGGCTCATTCCGCGGGTCGATTTCCCTCCGATATCAAGTGCGGCGAGAAGGCCGTCTCCAGTGCTCCACGGATTCGCCCGGAGCCAGAGATTCTCTGTATGAGTCGTGATGTGTTGTTCGAGGAGTCGTTCGTTCCCTTGGAACCCACCGGTCGCTAGGACGACGCTCTCTGCCTTGACGCGTAGCTGCTTTCCATTGGGACTCATAGCAGCTACGCCGACGACGCGACCCGTGTTAGCTGTAAGCAGTTCTTTCATCGAGGTTTCGAGATGTATTGTCCCCCCTAAATCCTCAATCCGATCGACCATGAACTGAGTGAATTCGGGTGGGTCGAATGATTTTCCTTTTCCGGGGACATCGGGTTCAAGCGTCGACAGCGTTGCCCCAACATCTTCTTCCAGCCACTCAAGTCCATTTTCGAACGAATTGATAACGATTCGCTGTAGGTCCTCATCACCATGCGGCGCCACTTCGCGAGCTTCTTCCTCAGTTTCGTACGTCCAGAGTGCACCACCAGAGAGATACATTGTTCCACCTGCTCTGTGACCTTTTTCGAGGAGAATAACATTAGCGCCTCGACGCAATGCTTGGACGGCCGTGACAAGGCCAGCCATACCGGCACCGACAATAGCGACATTAGTTGACACGCTATCTTCTACCATAATGGTAACAGTGGCTGTCTGGATATTTAAGTGGTTAGTATCTAAGTCAGGCATATCCCTGTAGAGCACTCTCCTAATGTGTTTGTTTTTTCACGCGAATACCTTTGCTGATTCGCAGAGGGTGTCGAAGTGGGTACGTCACTGCTCGCTATAGTCCGTAGCGAGCTATTTATTTGGCCGAGATGAGTTCTGTTGGACGTACTGTCGCAGGATATCAAAATTGGATTGCAGCTCGACTGCCACCAAGTAGCGAACACGACTCCACGCATCCAGACACTGGTGCAAAGGATATCACAAAACTCAGTCCGAAATACACACTATCAGCGAGAGGCGACTACCGAAATTGTAACCGATAATTCCCATGATAGTGAACACTATTCCAGAGAGGGAGAAGAAAAACGTAATCCAGGTCTGATAACCTTGCCACACGGCTAAATCAGAGTTGAACAGGAAAATGAAAGGAACGAGGAAGGTAAACAGGCTGATTCTGAGCGTAGGCTCCGCAGCCACTCAGAAATTGGCTCCAGATATTTTACAAGCGACTGTACAGATAACAGCAATCGGTAGCATGATTACCGATAATAACGCAAAGTAAAAGACGAACAGGTAGATGGGAAACGGTTCAACGCTTGTTGAATAACAATCAGTACCACACAAAACGTCCCTTCTAACTCAGCTTGAAGCCGCATCTTCATCAACATCGTTGACCTCACCGGATTTATCCAAGGGTTTGCAGTACAGATGGTTGGGTTAGCAGCCGGTATCCTGATCTTCGTTGCAATCTTCGCGATGTTCTCAAGTCTCCTGTTTGGGCTGGGAATGCTAGGGGCAGCAGCATATGTAACGGTAGCGATTATCTCAGCACCAACGATGGTCGAAATGGGACTCGAACCGCTCAATGTTCATTTATAGTAACAACTGGAACTATAGCCCATGTTGCTAATCGCGGAGATTAAAGCTCTACTTCGTTTCCCGCTCGGCTGAGAACCGTTGAATGGTGACAGTACCGCTTTAGAAGTGCGAGTGTTCTGATTGAGTCAAGTCGGTACCCCATTCAGAAAGCATTTATATCCTGTCATGTGGCGGCGTCATTGCGAACCCAGACGTCAATCGTATGACCGGCGAAAGGCAGCGATCCGCTACAGATCGAAGACTTCCATCGCGTTTTCGCCGAAAATACGCCGTTCAGCACTTTCATCCATGTTTGGAATCGTAAGCATCGAAGGATAGTCAAAATCGAAGTGAGGGAAATCAGTCGTATAGACGAGTAGCTCTTCAGCGTTCATCATATCGAACATCTGCTTGAGAACTCCCGGACCAGGAACATCTTCGATGGGTTGAGTACCGAAGTAGAAACTGTCGCGGATCGCCTGACTTGGTTTCGTGTCGAGCCACTCCATGGCATGTTTCCGCCGCTCGTAGGTCTTATCCATCCGACCCATGATCCACGGAAGCCACGTGATCCCATGTTCCATGAAAATAAACTGCAGGTCGGGGAACTTCGCTGGAATCCCGTTAAACACCATGCTCGTCAGTTGGGCGATCATCTGCTGATTGGTCGTCGACAGATTTTCGGCTGTACTCTGGATACTCGGTGCGGCGTACGCACTCGACCACGGGGAATTGCTTCGGGATGGATGGACGTCAATCCCGAGACCCTTATCCTGAGCGGCTTGATAGATTGGCTCCAGAGCAGGATCCCCGAGTAGCGTTTTGCTGCCACCCGGAATATGAACCCCGATGAAGTCTTTTTCGTCACCAACACGCTCTATCTCTTCGACCGCTCGTTGTGGGTCTTGGGTTCCAACCCGGAGTGTCGCTTTGACGCCATCGTACTCGTCTAACCACTCGTTAAGGAGCATATCGTTCGATGCTGAATAAAGGGCGCTCGCGAGGCCCGGGTCCCGAATACTACTTACGAGCAAGATCATGTGGCCGTGAAGCACGAGGTAATCCGTATTGAACAGGTCCATAAAGGTATCCAGTCTGGACGGCTTCGTTGGGAAAGCGTTCTCCTCGAGCCCGTACGGATTTCCGTCGCCACTTGGAGAGGGATTAACATCCATCTCATATGAGCCGCCGATTCCTTGTGTGAGCGGTTCCTCGGTCCGAGCGAGATGTTCGACCTTGCTCTTGTATGGTTCATCCATGTATTTCGCCAACCGAGAGATATCGAAAATCATCTCATGGATATCACAGTCGACGACTGTGTAATCTTCCATCCGCTCGATCATCCCTTGGGCCTTTTCGTGTCCAGAAATCTCTTCGGATTCTACAGCCATGGTATCAGATTACACACCACTGCTCCTAAATGTTGTGGTGTTGAGTCGCAACGACTCTGTCATCGGAGAGAAAAAACCGAGATGAGTGTGAAGTTTGTAGGATAGTTACTGTCGAAAGTAACCTAGTGAATCGCTAGATAGAACCGAGCTAGTCCGCCAAAATAATATGGCTGCTGTGAAATCGTCTTATTTCCGGATCGCGCGCGTGATGGGGCACCCCCGGGCAGGGATCGTCTGGATAGAAACCCGACCGCCAACGCTACTTACTCCGACTCTGAGTGTGTCGAAGCGGGACGCTGTTGTGGGACGGAGAGTCCGCTCTCAAGGTGCTCAAGCAGCGCAGAATGGAGCGTACCATTCGAGCCGAGCAGTGCCTTCCGATCACCAGTCTTGAGACTGAATTCGAATGGTTGTCCGGTTTCATCGGTAATCTCCGCGCCAGCAGCCTCGGCGATCACGAGACCGGCGGCGACATCCCAGGGATAGGTATCGTATTCCCAAGTAGCGTCGGCGCTACCGCTGGCGAGATAACACAGGTTGAGCGCGGCTGAGCCGAGCCGACGGACGCCGCGGGACTCTTGATAGAAGTTCGAGAGGAACGAGCCGTCGGGATCGTAGCCCGAGATGAGCATGCTCTCGTCGAGACGATTCCGATCGGTTGTCTCAATCTGGACTTCGTCTTTCGTTGCATCACCACCAGCAACGGCACTGAACAGTTCATCGGTTTCGGGAACGTAGACGACGCCCATTACCGGTTCGTCTTTCTCGACGAGCGCGATCGAGATCGAGTAGTTGGGATTACCGTGCGCAAAGTTACCCGTCCCGTCAAGAGGATCGATTACCCAAGTGTAATCTGACTTCGCGTTGGTCTGGCGCGCGCTCTCCTCAGAGAAGATAGCATGGTTGGGGAACTCGTTCCCAATGACAGTCGTAATGATCCGATCAGCCTGGTGATCGGCCTCGGTGACGATATCGGACTTGTCGCTTTTGACATCGACCGATTCGGTCTGTCCATGAAGATCCCGGAGTGGCTCGCCGGCGGCCTCGGCAGCTTCTTTCGCGATAGTGAGAGCTCGATCGATGGTGTCGCCGTCGTCATCTGTGGATTCTAAACCAGTGAACGTGTTCGTGGCGCTCTCTGTCTCACTTACCGTAGTCGCGGCTGTCTCAGCGTCGTCACGGACATCCCAACCCAGTTTCTTCGAAATCGCAGTGAAGAAGTGATCATCGTAGCTGGTCCGGACGACATGGGCAAGCTGGTCAGCACCCGTGACGATAATCTCGTCATCGTCGCTGAGGATTGTGTTCGCTCTGCCACCGTCAATGAGCAGACTCGCTTGCCCCTTAGTGGTGATTCGGAGCTCAGTTTCGGGGGAGAAGATGACCGGTCGGACGCCGATTTGATGGGTATGTAGCGGGACAAGTTGAAGCGTATGGTTGTTGACCGGGTAATGGATTGGCCCGTTGGCGGACAGAGAGACACCGGTCGACCCAGTTGGTGTCGAGACCGCGACACCCGTTCCCTCGAACTCACCGACGTACTCGCCGTCGGCGAAAACGTCGAGTTGCGTAATCTTGCGATCGATTGGGTTCTCCGGTGGGACATGCTGTATCATGACGTCGTTGATCCCAGTCGCATCTACGCCCGGAGCCTCAACGTGCACCTGCTGGCGGCTGTCGACTGACGCCCGGCCGCGAAGTGTCTCATCGAGCGCAGCCCTGAGGTCCGCCGGTTCGACGCGGGCCAGAAAGGCGAGCGATCCCGTGTTAACCCCGAGTTGGGGGATATCCCGTGGGGCAAATGACTTGATCCCCTCCAGAAAGGTACCGTCACCGCCGAGCGTGACACCGAGTGTAGCTCGATTCTCATTGTAGACGTCGTCAATCGTATTGCCAACATCAACGGTAAAGAGATCGATGTTCTGATCTTGAGTCCAACTCTCGAGGCTGGCAAGTGATTCATCGCTATCTGGGCTCACAATGGCGATAATCTCGTCTATTGTTGCTAGTCTGCGACCTTGCATTTGTGATAACCGTACTCACGCTTTCCCAGACACTTATAAAAAAAGTTCCCAGTAGGCCAGAATCTCGTGAAGAGAAACCCTTTAGCACTAGAACCATTTTCGAGACAAGGGACTTGATATCCAGTTTCCGTTACCCTTCCTTCTGAGAAACCAGATTAGCCATCTCTGCGTAGTCGACGATTCACTGATAGGCGACCGTGTTAACATTGGCCGTTGTGTTTGCCTACCTCATAACACGCTTGATGTTGTAAAATATCGCGTCCATCGCAGCACAACCAGATAGGTCGTGCAGTTACGCCGGCAGGCGCAACAGCACTCGCCAGACCACTATCTTGATTCTATCACACATTTTCAATACCGCGAATAATTAAAGATATCGGCCGCGTTGAGGACGCTCCTCGAGTATCTGTAGCATCTCGCTCAAGAGATTGAGTACTTCACGATGGGATTTCTCCAAATAAATCCGGAGACGATGCAGCAAAACAACCGCATAGTCGGCGAATCTGCTGCTACCCTGTGGGACGGCGGATTCAGCTCGGCCACTAACAGCACTTTTAGCTAGCGTTACCACTTTTCACTGAAGCCGGAAATTTTGGACCTGAAGCATCCGTTGTTTCCCTAGTTGCAACGGATCAAGTCAGTTACATCCAACGATTCACCATAGCCTGGTCGAAACCAGACTCGATCGAACGTTTAGCTATAACTGACTCTCATCGATGCTCTCATAGATAATATTCTGTTGGATCTCGCTCGTTCCCTCGACAATCTTTTGTACGCGAGAGTCTCGATAGAATTTCTCGACGGGGAAATCTCGTGTATAGCCATAGCCACCGTGGACTTGAATCGCCTCAGAACAGACGTCTTCACAGATCTCGCTCGCGTAGTACTTCGCAATGGATGCCAGTTGTCGTGGGTCCTCACCAGCAATAGCCTGTGCTGCTGCTCGATAGGTGACTGAGCGCGCTGTCTCGACTTTCGTGGCCATATCAGCGAGTTTCCACTGCAGCCCCTGAAACTCTCCGATTTCCTGTCCGAAGGCTTCCCGCTCTTGGGCATACTGATATGCATGCCGGTACGCACCAGCCGCAGCACCCAAGGCGTTTGCAGCGACCATGATCCGGTTCTCGTTGAAAAAGTTCATCAGCTGATAGAATCCCTTGTCTTCGTCGCCGATCAGATTTTCTGCCGGAACTCGTGCGTCACTGATAGTGATTTCTGCAGTTGGACTCGCCCGAAGTCCCATTTTCGGAATATCGTTTTCGATCGTGAATCCGTCGGTGTCTGTTGGGACGATAAAGGCGCTAATTCCCTGATGACCCTCGCCGGGACTTGTCTTAGCCATGACGACCATGAACTCCGCAACCGGACTGGTGCTGGCCCACGTTTTCGATCCATTGAGGACGTACTCGTCTCCGTCTTTTTCGGCCGTCGTCCGGAGGCCGGCGACATCGCTGCCAGCGTCAGGTTCACTAATCGAGGAGCCACAAGTAACGTCACCTGCTACAACAGGCTTGACGAACTCCTCTTTTTGCCACTCATCGCCGTACTCGAGAATCATTTCGGTACCAAATTTGGCTGAGAGCACGGCAGTTCCGATTCCAGGGTCCGCGCGATTGAACTCTTCGTGGACAATAATCATCGAGAGAAAGTCCATTCCCGAGCCACCGTACTCTTCAGGATAGTGTGGCGTGAGGAAATCGAGATCAGCGGACTTCTCAAAGATCTCCCATGGGAACTGTACCTTTCCGGGCTCGTCGTACTCTCGAGCCACGGGTGCTATCTCTGATTCGGCGAAGTCTCGCACGGCATTCCGAACCGCACGATGTTCGTCCGAGAGAATCCTGGACATCACTCTATGGTTATTCTCCATGGCAAATAACTTTTTGCTCGGCTAGAACGCCGGTCAGCTAGCGTTTCCAGTAGGCACTGCTCAATCGGCGAGAACTCGATTCGAAGCAAAGAGAGAGTCGTAGCGTAACAAACGGGTGTTGTGTGATCCGTAAGTGACCGGCGTGAACGGGCGTAGCGAACGACATGGTGTGCTACTAAATAACAGTTTGAACAGTATGTACGCTGGGAAATTATTGTGATAGAATTAACCAGTGTACCAGTTATCTGGGTGGTGTGTCTGAGGGAGAATTTGCCAACACACGTATGGACTCAAACAACTCATTATACCCCCACTACACCTCTATCTTCAAGACGCCATCGTCTACGTCGACATCATAGAGATCGAGCGTTGTCTGATACGTTTTCAGTTGTTTCTTGTCGGTGGGGAAAGCCGGTTTGCCTGAATCGAGATCAAACCGCCAACCATGAAATGGACAGGCGATGGTTGTCTCCTCATCATCACTCTCAATTGGACCGTGTCCGACGGGACCGCCCATATGTGGACAGAAGTTCGAAACCGCATAGTACTCGCCATCTACGTTAGTAACGACGATCTCCGTTTCGTTAACGTTGATGATCTTTCGCTCACCCGGCGGTAAGTCACTCGCGGGACAGACGGTTACTTCCATATCTACTCAATGTATGTAGACCATGGTAAATCTTCGGGGCCAGTTCGGAACTGATTGGGTATTACTACAATTGTTTCTCGAAAGGAGCGAGAAGAACGGCTACGGTAATTTTATGCCGGTAGTTCCTATCTGTGGTAGTAGACCACGTATGTCTAGGTTGTTATCAGGAGATACTGCCGTCGTTACTGGTGGTTCAAGTGGAATCGGTCGATCGATCGCGCTGCAGTTTGCAAGTCATGGTGCAGATGTCGTTATTGCCGACCTCCAACCCGAACCGAGGGAGGGAGGGATATCGACCCATAAACAGATCGAAAACGAAACAGACGCGTCCGCCCGGTACGTTGAGTGTGACGTTACTGACGTCAGTGACCTCGAGCGTGCCGTCGACGCTGCTGACGAGTTCGGCGGCATCAGCATTATGGTTAACAACGCTGGGACGTTTCGGGACGAGTCCTTCCTCGAAGTCACTGAAGCGGAGTTTGACCAATTGATGGACGTCAATGTTAAGGGTGTATTCTTCGGTGCGCAAACTGCAGCCCGAAAGATGGTCGACGCTGCGGGTGGTTCGATCATCAACCTCTCAAGCGTCGCTGGTTATCGGGGGGCGGGGGATTATACATCCTACTGTACCTCGAAGGGAGCGGTACGGCTGTTTACGTATGCACTCGCAGACCGTCTCGGACGGAATGGGATTCGGGTCAACGCTATTCATCCGGGGTCCATCGACACGGCGATGATGAACGAAGACAGCTCCGTCTTTGGAACTGAAGCCGGCGAACGGCTCTTAGAGTCGATTCCACTTGGAGAGCGTGGCGAGCCAAAAGATGTCGGGAATACAGCGGTGTATCTTGCGAGTGACCTCGCTAGTTACGTGACTGGTGAGTCGATTATCGTAGACGGTGGGCGAACACAGACGTGAGTGCCGACTGCCCGCTGCTGTATGGCCGATAGCAACAACTGCAACGATTTACAACTTCAATTTCTCGTGTGCCCCCGCCTGGAGTACCGTTTACGCCCGCAGTACCGGCCAGCGTCGGTTCCCGCTGAAAGTGACTCGAATTATTCATAATAATTTCATTTTTGCTAGTCTTTATGTACGTGTCAGCACATCGCATACCACATGAAGTTTGGACTCGCTGTTATCGGTAACCACTCGAAACAGCATTCACCAGTTGATAACTTTCAAACCGTTCTTGAGCAGGTACGCACGGCTCAAGATGGGGGTTTTGATCTAATAAACGCTGGCCACCACTACGTCGTTGCGGACAATCAACGGTTTCAGGCGATCCCCGCCTTGTCACGGCTGGCGGCCGAAAGCGGGGACATGCATGCACTTGCGTGCCAACTGCTGCCACTTCATCATCCGGTCGAAATTGCAGAGCACATGGCAACGCTAGACGTGATTACTAACGGAAAGGCAGCACTCGCACCGATTGCGGGGTATCGTGATGCCGAGTTCGATGCGTTTGGGATTCCGAAAGCACAGCGGGGGAAACGACTACACGAGAGCGTCGAACTCATCAAGCGGTTGTGGACTGAAGACTCCGTAACCTTCGATGGCGAATTCTTCTCCGTAACCGATTGTACGATCAATCCAAAGCCCGTTCAAGAGCCACGGCCACCCATCTGGATCGGTGGGAACACCGACCATGCAGTAAAACGAGCACGCGAAACAGGCGATGCATGGTACGCGTACGTACAAGCGAATACGGACGAAGGGACACTCGCAAAACGTCTCAACCGTGATACCTATACGTCAGGAACAGGGATGCACACCATCCAGCCGATGGCCATGAACGGGTTTGTTGCAGAAACCGACGCAGAAGCAATCGAGACGTACCAGCCTGTGCTCGAGGAGGCCGTCGAGTGGTACGAAAACGAAGGCTACCGTGGGGCAACTGGCAGTAGCCGTGACTTCGGGCTGACCGAGCCTGGCTTCAGCCCGTTTCTGGTCGGGTCACCAGAGACGGTTGCGGACAAAATTGTTTGGCTTCACGAGAACATGGCCGTTGACTGTCTGATCCTCGGGATGCATATGCCGGAACTCCCACACGAGACCGTGCTCAACTCGGTCGAGCTCATGGGGGAGACCGTTATCCCGATGGTTCGAGAGAGATTGGCATAGCGATACCGCCTGTCTGCTTGTTGACTTGATCGTCGTTCAATAGTGGTCCATACGTGAGATAGTAGCCGCTATGGCAGCGTGTGGTGCAGTTCCCCATAGATATATGGTCCTACACTCACCAATACGAG
The DNA here is from genome assembly GCF_051351675.1 of Natronorubrum halobium. Lineage (NCBI taxonomy): Archaea > Methanobacteriati > Methanobacteriota > Halobacteria > Halobacteriales > Natrialbaceae > Natronorubrum > Natronorubrum halobium. The sequence continues at coordinate 315,312 of NZ_CP195596.1, read as the reverse complement.
TATGGCAGAGATAGAACCATTTGCGCAGGGTTTCATGACCGGAATGGACGACGGGATAGACGCAGTCCGTTTGTGTGGCGTTGAATGTCACGATTGTGGGGTAGCACTGTTTGGCACTCGCAATCGCTGTGAGAACTGTGCTAGCGAGGCCGTCGAACCAGTGACGTTTAGCCGAACTGGTGAGGTTGCAAGCTATACCGTTCAGCGTCACCCGCCAACGGACCCATTCAAAGTTGGGACCACCGATCGTGAAGAGTGGTCGCCGAGACCGGTCGGCTACATCGATCTTCCAGAAGGAGTCCGCCTGTTGAGTGCGATCGAGGCAGATCCGGCCGCTGTCGAGATTGGTGATTCCGTCGAACTCTCCGTAAGCGTTGGTTGGGAAGAAGACGAAACTACGTATCTCACGTACGCGTTCGAACCAACGGGAGGTGAATCAGATGAGTGAACCGGATGCTGGACTGGCGCGAGAGGCGTTTATCGGCGGCATCGGTATCCATGAATTTGGTCGATTCGACGATAAGACGTTCCAAGAGATGGGGGAGGAAGCCGTTCTCGTGGCACTAAACGATGCCAATATGTCGGTTCAGGATATCGAGATTGGCTTTTGTTCGAACACATCGTTGCCGACGTCGGCGGGATTGCAAGTGTTCGAGCGACTCGGCCGAACTGGGATTCCGATTTCCGATTTAGACGCCGCATGTGCGGCTGGTGTCCTCGGGCTCGAACTCGGGCAACATCTCGTTAGTAGCGGCCAATTTGACATCGTTCTCGCGTTCGGGGTCGAAAAGATGCCGCGCGGTTTTATTGATCCGCGAGAAACCTACCCGGACTGGATGGCTCACCTCGGCCTCTCACAGAATCCACAGTACTGGGCTCTGAACGCACAACGGCATATGCACGACTACGGGACGACCGAGGAACAGATTGCAAAGGTAGCAGTGAAAAACCACGCGAACAGCGTTGACAATCCTAACGCACATTACACAGAGGAATTCAGTCTCGAGGAGATCATGGACTCGCAGTTGGTCTGTGATCCGCTCCGCCTGCTCGAACTCTGTGCGCCGAACGAGGGGGCAGCGGCCGCCGTCGTTTGTAGCCGTGACGTCCTCGAGTCGTTCAGCATCGACGACCCAGTGAAAATCGACTCGAGTGTCCACCAGACGTCAGATTTCCCGGTCGAACAGGCTGCATCCTACTGTACAACGCCGACCGACAACCTCACAGTTCACCGAACGACTGCAGAAAAGGCCTACAAGGCTGCCGATATCACACCCAATGACGTCGATATCGCCGAAGTCCAGGATACCGACGCGTTTAGCGAGATTGAAGCATACGAAGAGCTTGGCTTCTGTGAGCAGGGCGAAGGCGGTCGATTGATCGACGAAGGAGTCACTAAACGAGATGGTGACTTGCCAGTGAACGTCAGCGGTGGGTTGATATCAAAGGGGGAACCAATCGGGGCATCCCACCTCGGTCAGGTCCACGAACTCGTTCTCCAGATTCGGGACGAGGCTGGTCCACGACAGGTCGAGGACATCAAAACAGGTCTTGCGCACGTCTTTGGTGCATACGGGCAGTGTGGTGTGACAATTCTTAGCGAGCCATAGGCCCGACCATACTGTCTCAATTATTCAAATCGAATGGTTGTGCTATCCTGATCAGCAGGATTACACAGTGAACCGAACTGAGTAGTTACAGATCGTCTATCCCTGTGTGTCGTGTTTGGTTAGCCGAGTGGTGTAGATTAGAGTACTATAATATCAGATGAAACAATGCGCCACTCGTTGCGCGAAATAAACCACATATCATTGTACGACTGCCATGCGGTTGGATATTCATCAACTTTCAGCGATACTGTAATAGATTGGCTACCTTCGTCCTCGCCGTTGGTCCAGTTTCAGTTTTGGTAATGTCGGAATAGCTCTCAACAGTTTAGGTGGGAACCTCCTGAACCGGTGTAAATTCGAGTCGTGTGCTCTCTACACCCGCTACCGGCATCTGTGGGCTTACACGTACTAGAAATCTATTACAAAAGTACGTTCGTAAATATTTGTATCTACTCCTGCACTCCGATTTTACTTGTCTGCAATCGACACTGAGACCGACGGCTTACTACACCATTGTTTGCGGTCTATACCAGTTTCGAACCGCTGTTAACAATCGAGATTCCGTATTTTGGTATCGTCGGAACAGAACCACACTGTGTACAGATATCCTGTGGTATAATCGACCCTGAATAGGGCATAGAACAAGGCACGCACACTCCTCTTTGTTCGTTTCGAGCGATGAGACTACCGTAGATACCGCTCTGAGAATTTGGCTGCTATCGAATTTAGCTGTAATTGAGGGCACTAAGCCCCCTTCCTCAGCGAGCGCCGACGGCGCGAACAGGGAGGAGATACAGCGTCCGCACGCTTTGTTTTCGTGTGATTCGACACTCTTACTACCCCAGGATCGAAGACGGTAGTAAGATGCTCACCACGCTTCCGGCGTTGTTCAAACGCGACAATAAGCGTGCATCGTCGGTTGTGGCCGAGTGTCGATTCGGTAGGAGTGGGACACTCCGAACCACCCGTAAAGGGAAGTCACCTACGGAGTCTGGAACCGTCCTCAGAACGCTTCGCGTTCTGATGGGCCGCACGAGACGCAAGCGTCTCGTGGACGCTGTGGGATCTGTTCCTACAAGTTCCGACGTAGAAACAGGAAGCTCCGTCCTCGACAAGCAAGGCCGGGTAGGCCCGAGCGCGGTAGGGCGGAGTAGTTCACCGATCCTATTTCGGTCTTATCGATTGTGTTTCTCACTCGCTCAACCCAAACATTGATAACAATGCACGATAACAATTCGTTTATACGGTGTGGTATTCAGTGCCAACATCGTAACGGGTGAACAATGAGCAACTCAGCACACACCTCTAGTAATGTTGAACAGCCGATGCCGCGAGCAATAATTCATAAGAAAATTCTCGACGCGGCGAAAGCGGAACCGACAGCCTCTCCGGCAGAGTTAGCAACGGCGGTTAGTAGCGCATCGAAAAACTTGGTCGAAGACGTTCTCGAGGAATATGGTGATCCAGTCGAAGAAACGACGCATGAAACTGAGGAGCAAGACGACAATCTGGAACCTTCGCTCTCCGACAGCACAGATTCTGGGTCAGCAATCGAGAATAAGAGTGAGCCAGAGCCAGCGGACCCAACAATCGAACTCGCCGACCTCACAGACAGTCAGCGCGAAACCTTCGAAGCAATCTACGAAAACCCCGATGCGACACAACGTGAACTCGCAGACCACTTAGATGTCAGCAGTGCCGCAGTAAACAAACGTGTCAACGGGATTAATGGATTTGAGTGGAATGCCCGTCGCGAGTTCGTCACTGCGTTGTTCGATAATAATGACAATGATGATAATGATAGTGGTGATGATAATGGTGGACAGCTACCGACTACGATCGAGCCCGAGTCACGGTTGCTACAGCAGCTCTCGGAAAGGGTTGTGACGCTGTCTGAACGGGTCGAGGCTCTTGAGCAATCCTCGCAGGAGACACCTCGTGACCGGTGTTCGATAGGTAATGATTCTGAACTCACACATAAAATTGTCCACGCTTGTATGGAATCAAATCGTATAACCGAAGAAGAAGAACTTGACATACTCAAGCAGGTAATCGACAGCTCCACTTGCACCGATTGTATTTGATTACAGATTAGAAAAATTGAATGAGATAATAACAGGAAAATTCCAAGAGTCCACGTTGACAACAGCGGCTAGTCTGATGAGGCAGCTCTCCAACTCGAACCACATTACTCCGCAAATCGAACGCACCGTTCCTATCGATTGGTGTCTGCGGTATTGAGAACGCCTGCTTCGATCAATTTGTCGATTTCGCTCTGTGAAAGTCCAATTTCAGCAACAACCTCTCGAACGTGTTCTCCGAGTTCCGGATGAGGCGACCGAATTCGGTCTTTCTCGGAAGCCGTGCTAGCTGGACTGTTGATGAGTGTAAACTCGTGGTCGCCTTTCTCGACGGTCTGCTCGAGCGCTCGGTGTTGAATCTGTTTATCAGTCCAGACTTCTTTCGGCGTATGGACTGGAGCAACAGGAATCTCCGTTGGATCGAGTGTATCCATCCAATCGGTCAGTGTTCGCTCAGCGAATCGCTCTGCAAGTGCGTCTCTGACTGCGTCCTCGGCGAACCGGTACTCGGGATCGGCATACTCTGGGAGTTCTAACTCGAGACACAGAGCCTCCCAGAAGTACGGTTCGTATGCGCCGACTGAGATATACCGACCGTCTTTCGTTTCGTAGACGTCGTAGCAGGGATAGGTACCGGTTTGGAAGGTCTCTCCGCGCTTCATGCCGTCGGAGTCGGGGTGGTGGGTAAAGGGCAGATAGATCCAGCCAAAGAGGAAGGCGACGACGTCTGTCATCGAGACGTCGATGTACTCTCCTTCTCCCGTTCGTTCTGCGCCGCGAAGTTCAGCACTAATTTGGAACGCTGCCATCATTGATCCGGCGAAATCGGCGACGGGAATTCCTGGCAACGCGGGCTTGCCGTCTTTCTCTCCAGTCATACCCAAGAGTCCAGAGACGGCGATGTAATTGATATCGTGTCCAACCCACTGCTCGTATGGACCGTCCTGTCCGTACCCCGTGAGCGAGCAGTAGACAATCGATTCGTTATGTTCCCGTGCCGTTTCGTATCCAACGCCGAGGCGATCGACGACCCCTGGACGGAAACCTTCGATAACGACATCTGCCCCAGCAACTAGTTCCAAGAAGAGTTCGCGGCCCTCAGTGGTTTTCAGATCGATGGGGACGCTTTTTTTGTTGCGGTTCACGTTCGCGAAGACGTGACTGTTCCCATCTGGAAGCGAAAATTGCGCAGGATAATCGCGAATGTTGTCCCCGTCCGGTGGCTCGATTTTCACGACTTCAGCACCCATGTCACCGAGCAACTGGGACGCATTTCCTGCGACACCCGATTGGTTCAGTTCTAACACGCGAACACCATCAAATGGCAGCGACATACCCTGAATTTTCTAGCAGGCCTGATAAAGATTGCTTCGGAGACCCTGCCACTCCGGGACCATCATAGAGCAAAAGTACTTTTGGGAGAAGCCAGATATGGTTTACTTGCAATGATTGTAATTCACGCGAGCTTTCCGATTGACCCGGACCGCCGTGAGACAGCGCTCGAAGAAATCTCCCAACTGGTAGAGAAATCACATGCAGAAGACGGCGTCCTCACGTATCAAGCAATGACCGACCTGCAGGATCCAACGATCATTCGAATTTTCGAACAGTACGAAGACGAAACTGCACTTAAATCACATACGATGTCCGCTCACCTACAAGCGTTCCAAGACACCCTTCCTGAGCTGCTCGCTGGCGAACCCGAGGTAATCCGGTACGAGATCGAAAACGAAACACCACTGGAGATGTGACCTGTGTTGATAAAACGTCCTCAATGGGAGATGGGTAGCAAAGCCAGCAGGGGGTTATTCTGCTCCGGTTTCACCTCCGTTCGAAGCCAACCGGCACCGAAGAGTAGCACTCATGCCTTTTAGTGCTATACGCGTTCGATTATTGTTGCGATTCCCTGCCCGAATCCGATGCACATCGTGACGAGCCCGTAGTCTTGTCCCGTGCGCTCGAGATCGTGAGCGAGTTTCGTCAGTAACATCGAGCCAGTTGCACCGAGCGGGTGTCCGTGAGCGATTGCCCCGCCGTTAACATTGGTATCCTCCCAGGATGCGCCGGTCTCCTTGAGCCATGCGGCGACGACGGATGCAAACGCTTCGTTGACTTCGAAGAGGTCGATATCCTCGATTTCCATCTCTACTTGTTCGAGGACCTGTTCGGTCGCCGGGATAGGGCCCTTGAGCATCGTGATCGGATCGACACCGACGACTTCCGTTGCGACGATCCGAGCCATCGGTTCCCAGCCACGCTCGGCCGCAGTCTCTTCATTAGCGAGAAGGACCGCTGAAGCACCGTCAACGATTCCCGACGAATTACCTGCATGCAAAACACCTTCACCTTCCTCACGGAAGGCAAGTGGGAGGTTCGCTAACCCTTCCGCATCGGTGTCAGGCCGCGGGTGTTCGTCCTGTTCGAGGGTAACGGTCTCGCCCTCGAGTTCGGTTTCGACTGGGACAACCTGCTCGTCGTAGTGTCCGGCGTCCCAAGCATCGCCCCATCGCTGTTGTGAGTCAGCGGCGAGTTCATCCAATTCGCTGCGCGTAAATCCGTACTCCTCCGCGATGCGCTCGGCGCCTTCACCCTGTGACGTGAGTTCGTCGAACTGTTCGAAATAGGAGTCGGTAACGACAGAGTCCGAGGCGTAGGTATTTTGGTCGCTGGACGCATCACTCCCCATCGGAACACGGGTCATGTGTTCGACGCCACCACCGACAAGAACATTGTGTTGTCCGGACATGATCATGCTGGCAGCGAAGTTGACCGCTTGCTGCCCTGATCCACACATCCGATTCAATTGGACACCAGGAACGTGATCCCCCCAGCCAGCGATCATCGGAGCGAGTCGACCGATGTTTAGTCCCTGTTCATCGGTCGGCGTCACACAGCCGTAAATCACGTCCTCGACAGTTGTCGCGCCGTCGAAGGCGTTACGCTCTGCGAGTGCTTTCAACGGTTCTGCTGCGAGATCCTGTGGATGTGTATCTCGGAACGATCCACCGTTCTTTCCGAACGGAGTCCGCACTGCATCGACAATAACAGCGTCCTTCATTGGCGTGTTAATCACACTCGTACCGGAAGTAAAAACGTTTCTACTGACGCGGTTTGCCCAAACAAATCGTAATAGTTTCGACTGCATTACTCAGCATACTGTGATATCTGTAGCATGCTAATCAGACTAATTCCTCGCCGTCTTTTCCGATGATACCGATATTTATCAGTTGAATGGAATTCATCATCAAGAGTACCGTGCTCATCGCTTTGGCTAATTTGGGCGACCGCACGACTAGGCTGTGTATCGATTCAGTATTACTTGCGGTGTCGGCTACTCGCCAGCTATTGTGTCCCTTTCAGCGAACAATTATGTGAGTGTACACACATAGTAATACCATGGAAACTCCAGTACGCGTGCCAATTTCGACGCCGTTTACCATTGGTGACGTAAACTGTTACTTCTTCGGGGGAGAGGAACTCACTGTCGTTGACCCCGGGCCAGCGACGGACGAAGCGTATGACCAACTGGTGGATGCGCTTGTTCGACACGACTATCGTATCGAGGACATCAATCGTGTAATCATTACGCACCCGCATATGGATCACTTTGGCGGCACTCAGCGGATTGTCAATCAATCGGGTGCGCATGTTCTTGCTCACGAAAATGCCGTCGAATGGATGGCTAATCCCATCGACTACTTTCGAAGCGAGCAAGCGTATTTCCGCCCGTTCCTATTGTCGTTAGGGGTACCGGAGGAAACCGTCGATACAGTACTCGAGCTGCCCGAAGCGTACGTTATGTATCAAGACCCAGTGACTATTACACACGGGGTAAGCGACGGTGAAACTATCGGCAGTGCTGTCGAGCTAGAGTGTCTTTCTACACCGGGCCATGCACCCGGCTCGATGTGTTATTGGCTCAAGTCTGAAAACCTCATGTTCACTGGGGACCATATCCTCCCAGAGATCACCCCAAATCCGATGCTAACACTGGCTCCGAACTCGTCCAATGAGCGAACACGGAGCTTGCCGACTTACCTCGAGTCGTTAAGAAAACTGCTCGCATTCGAGGACATGACCGGATACGGAGGGCACGGCCGTCCGATTCCAGTTCTGCAAGACCGTGCTCGGCAAACAATCTCGCATCATTTAGACCGAAAAGAACGAATTGCAGATTATGTTGCCGACAACGAACCCACGACAGCGTATACAATTATGCGTGAACTGTTCCCCGATCTTCCAGCAACCGAAATGTTCTCCGGTATGTCCGAGGTAGTTGGCCACCTTGATTTACTTGAAGACGACAACCGAGTGCGCCAGTGCGAAACAGATTCTGTACTCCGATATGAACGGACCTCGTGATGTAATTATGTCTTCTACACTGTTGTTTGGTGCATCATAGTGATTACTCACACATCGAAACTGGGTACTCTAAAAATTGCCTCAAACACGGATCGTATTAGGAAGTACTGTTTGTCATAGTTTCACCAATTAGTTGACGATCACCTTGTAGTAGTTGGTATACTTTATCAGCTCGTAATCGTCGAATCTATCTGCAATTGCCCGATCGACCGGAATCGATTCTAATTCGGTCAACTGAGGGAACTGTTCCTTCACCGGTTCGGCTAGTTCGTCGTAGTGACATACTTGAGAATCAGTAGAAACGTCATCTACCTGTACTAGTGTGATATTTGGAGTCATACCACAATCATCCTGTTTGGACTGTATTTAGTATTTCTGTGGCGACAATCTACAGTGGTTTTCTCGGAGTTGAGTATAATTGCTGTTTACTGTGGTTAACGGTCTTGGGTACAATTATCAGTAAGATCGCCACGAGTCTTTCACTGACAGCACGCCGGACAATCGGTTACTGAAATGAAGGTTTCACAGCCGTTTGCTTCCGCCAACGATAGTGTGAAACACTGTATTTCAACTAGCTGAGGACGTGTTCAAAGCTCTGCCAAGATACGTACTCGATATCACTCCATAGAGATTGTTATAGTACATTCTTCGCGTGATTATAAGGCTACAAACGTACTGATCACATGGATTCCGTTTCTGCGGTCGTTCTTGCTGGCGGGAAGAGAAACGACTTCAGCCGCTGACTCAAAACAGTGCTGTTTCATTAAGCGTAAAAAGTGAGGCGGCAGGATTTTCCATGCCAAAAAATCAACCGCCTCAATCGAGGGTCGTGTTTAGTTTGTCGCATTGTGCCAGACGGCGAAGGCCTGGAGCCACGATTCTGCTGTTGACGGTTTTGCATGACTGAAACAGTTTGAGAACGAAGAGGTACGTCGTTTTATCTCACGAAAGACACGTTCTGCAGCGTTCCGATTTCCATGTTTTTCGTATCGAAATCGGAGCCCAGATCGACGGAGTGCAGTCTGGAGATGTTTTGCTCCATCGACGAGAAACACGGCATGATCGAGGTCATGTTTCTCAGTGAGTTCCTGCAGAAATCGTTCTGTCAACGCGGTCGTAGTCGTCGAATACAGCCGTATGTGGAGGATGTTGTTCGTTTCCGGATCGACAGCAGTGTACAGCCAATACCGATGGTCGTCAAGTTGAATCACTGTCTCGTCGAGCGCGACGTGATTCGGCTTCTCGTCATCCGCCGGCTGTAGATCGCACTTGTGAACCCAATCGTGGACTGTTTTGCGGCTCCGTTCGACACCGAACTTCTCTAATTCTCGAACGGTATTCGAAAGCGAGAGGCCAGCAAGATGGAGGCGAATACCGAGCTCCATCAGCTGACGCGGTGTCCGCTCTCGCTCCACAAAACTCAAATCGATCCAGTCGCTACACCCACTGAGGCGGTGGATTTTTGGCATGGACACCACAAAATCGTACCGCCTCACTTTTCACGCTTAACGAAACAGCACCTGTCAATCGCCTGTTCGCCTGTTCTCACGAAAGAACCGGCACCGCATTGCTGAATCGAACCTCTGCATCCAGTTTAGGCAGACTCTAGGCGAGTTGTGTTCCATTGGACATCTGCACTTATCGCTGAGACCATTAAACCGATCACAAGCTGATAATTTCCACAGAGCCGATTAGGTGGTCCTCTCGAGGTCTCGGCGGCCGGGTGTAGGGCTTCCTCGCACCCGCTGGTTCAACCGGTGACAAGCAAAATTCTCGCTGGGACGCAAGCGGAGTAGTCCCAGCTCCCATGAGGACCACCTTCTGATCTCCGGTCCAATTACACTATACAGGTTATCGGTCCAATGGACCCGGTCAGATATCGACGTACTGGGCTTCCCACTCGCGTCGCTCCTGAATACGAGTTTCACCGCTGTCCGCGATTGCATAGTAGTTAGTCCGGCGATCCAGCTGGCCTTTCTCCACCAACTCCTTGTTGACCAAGGTGTCCAGATTCGGGTAGAGTCGACCGTGGTTGATCTCGGCACTGTAGTACTGCTCAACCTCCTCTTTGACGTCCTGGCCGGACGGCTGGTCGGCGCCGGCGATCACGTACAGCAGGTCACGCTGAAACCCGGTGAGGTCGTCCATCGTGGAAACACACAGTCCGTTCCATTGTCTGATTCATTGTTATCCTACGCATACACCGTTGTTTGCAGTTCATACCGAATGCAGCCTATCACCCGCTCCCTATCCACTGTCTGCCCCCGTGTTTCAACGGGATACGGCAACTGATCGAGTGACCGACTAGACAGATCCAGGACCTGTCTTGGTATCAGATGAACAGTATATGCCACCGGATGGCGTAGATCCTAGTTGGAGATTCGCATGGCAACAACCCAACGAAATAACGTCGAAATCGCCGAACAGCTATACGACGCGTTCAATCGCGGAGACCTCGAAGAGTGTCTCGCCGGCTTCGCCGACGATATCACCTGGACCGTCCCTGAAGGACTCCCGTTCGGCGCCGGCACCCACCACGGCCCGGAAGCCATCATGGAAGGGTCCTGGGCACCACTCCTCGAGCATTTCGACCACTTCGACGTCGTGATCGACCGGTTCATCGACGGCGGCGACACCGTCGTCATGGAAGGAACCCACCGGGCGACCACGCCGGACGGAGATGTCATTGAAGTGCCTGCCGTCCACGTCGTCGACATGGCTGAGGGGAAGGTCCAGCAGTTCACCAGCTACGAGGACACGGCACTCACCCAGCAACTGCTGGACGAGTAATCGCCTCTCCACTCATTTTCCGGGCCTTGCGGCCACAACCTCGCTCCGATCCCCGTCCAGTGGTGATCTGACGGGGTGCCCGGCCACCTACGCGTCAGCGTACCCGGCCAACTCGAGGTACGGCGCCACCACACTCGGTGTAACCGCTAACTCCACCGTTTCCTCCTCCCCATCATAGTGAATGAGTTCCGCCTCACGCAGGTGCGGGAGGTGACTGTGCGCCAAATCGGTGAGCACCCGCTCATACCATTCATACGATGGCTGTTCTTCTTTGATCGCGATGTACTCGGCCAGGTCACCGATCGGGATTGCCGCTGGCTTCTGCGCTAGATACGCCAGTGTGTGCTGTCGGCGCTCGTGTGAAAAAGCCGTGAACAGCTGTGTCGGGGTGATCTCACGGCGCTCTCTCTCGGGCTGGTTCGGGTCGCTGGTTTCCGGCATCATAGTTATCTTGGGGGCGGCTACTGTACTTACACGGCGGTCTGTCCGGCATTCCCTCGCGGAACAACTTCAGCAGAGTACGTCTACCTCGGATCATGTGAAGGGTTCACATAAACCTTCTTATCTGAAAAATATACTAGAAAAGTGACATTCAGTGGTTTCGGCTGGTTGGGGTGACGCAACTGTGGTGGTCCCGGCTATTCTTCGAGCAACGACGGGTCGTACGTCCGTTCCCCAGGAGGTACCTTCTCGATCGTTACTCGCCAGTTCGGAGCATCAGAAACCGGGGAGTTGATCTCCCACGTGTCTTCAATGGCGGTGCCACGGCTATACGCAGACAGGATCAACTCTCTGAGTTCGTGTTCGAATGCGCCTATCGCGTCGCCAGCGGACTTTGAGGGGTGATTGGTGTCCATGATAGATGGAGGGCTCAGAGGATTGATCGCGATCCGAACTCTCACACAGTTCAGGTCGGGTACGCTGATAACGGTGTCGCACCCTCTATTAACACATTTCCTGTCTTTCATCCAACTCAGTCTATCACCAGATTTCTGGAGCGCGCGCTACATACGGTTAATACTCGGTGTCAGATCAACTCCGGCAAGGTGAACATGAACGTCGTCCCCTCATCAGGTTCAGATTCCACCCAGATCTTGCCACCGTGTCGCTCAACGATCCGCTGACACAGTGCAAGCCCAATACCAGACCCAGGGTACTCATCACGGCTATGAAGCCGCCGAAACACCTCGAAAACTTCATCGGTATGCTCTGAATCGATCCCAATCCCCTCATCACGAACGGAGACGATCCACTCCGAACCATCTTGCTCGGCCGAGACATGAACTCGCGGCGGTTCATCGCCACTGTACGTGATCGCATTATCTAGAAGGTTCTGGAACAACTGGCGTATCTGCCTCCGGTCGCCCTGCACCTGCGGAAGCGAATCAACAGTGATGTCAGCGTCGCTCTGTTTAATCCGGATGGCCAAGTCATCGAGCACATCCCCGAAGACAACATCGAGATCGATCGGTTCGAGCGGATCACCACGTGTTTCGATGCGCGAATACTCGAGGAGAGCTTCGATCATGTCACGCATGCGGTCGGCCCCATTGATCGCGAACTCGAGAAACTCCTCGCCATCGTCATCGAGGTCATCCTCATACCGGCGCTCAATTATTTGGAGGTAACTCGAGACCATCCGCAGGGGTTCCTGCAGATCGTGCGATGCGGCGTACGCGAACTGTTCGAGCCGCTCATTGGACCGTTCGAGTTTTTCAATCGTCTCCTCGAGTCGCTGTTGATTCTTCTTCCGCTCGGTGATATCGGTGAGCGCACCAGGGAACCGCACCGGATTCCCATCTTCGTCACACTCGACGTGACCGCGAGCGACCACCCATCGGAGCTCATCATCTTCGTTCCAGACGCGGTATTCTGTCTCGTACTCCCCGCAAGATTCGAGGACGTCTTCGATCTTCGCCTCGACGTGTTCTCGGTCCTCCTTATAAATTGACGAGATCAAATGATCGAGTGAGACACCTTCGCGAGCCTCGTCAGGATCGAGCCCGAACTGTCTGGCGAGCGAAGCACCTGCGACGAATCGGTCTTCCGGGACATGCCACTCCCAGGTCCCGACCGCCCCAGCTTCGGTCGCGGCCTCGAGTTGGGCTTTCGTATCTTGCAGAAACCGTTCACGTTCCTTTTGCTCAGTGACGTCCTGCGCCATCGTCATCCCCGCAAAGACGGTCCCTGCTTCATCTCTAATCGGAACAACGAAAATGCGCCACTCCCGATCAGCATACTCGACTTCGACCACTCGTTCCTCGCCATCGAGCGCATCCTCGTACGCCGGCTCAACAATCGTAGCCGCCTCTTCACCCCACGCCTCACCGACCGTCTGGCCTTCGATTTCGTCACCAGATATCGGGAGATTGTCGAACGCTTGCCCCGCAGCCAGCGTACACCGGTGATCCGTATCAAACATGGTTACCACACCGTTCGGGAACGACTCCGCAAGGGTTCGGTACCGTTGTTCACGCTGCTCGAGTTTGCGCTCACGATGGCGGCGCTCGAGTTCGTACTTCACCCACTGCCCCATTGACTGGATGAACGCGTGTTCAACGTCGGAAAAGGGTTTGTCACGGGCCTCAGAGCTGACGAAGAAGAACGTCCTGTCGGTACCGCTCTCAACACCGACGTAGGTGCCGAGATACGCCCGGATCCCGAACTCCTCGTAGACGAAGATATCGTCATACCCTTCTCGTGCGGGATCAGAGACGCTCCCAGCCGCTCTGATCTCGGTTGCAGCAGTGCAGTAGGTCTCAGACAACGGGAGTTCGACACCTGGCTCGAAGTGCTCGTGCTCGTCGCTGACTACCTCGACCTCGAACCAATCTTCGTCGGTATCGACGCGGGCTAGTGCTCCGAGTTCGAGATCGAACCGCTCACAGCCCAGCTCAAACAGCGCCTGTAACTTCTCCTCGAACGACAGCGTCGGATCCTCGACGATCTCAGTTTGGCACTGAAGAATCCGTTCGCGCTCCTCCAGTGTGGCCTTCGCCTCGGTCTGCTCCCCTAACGTCCCTAACAACCGGTCAACCTCCCGATCGGGCCGTTCGGGTCCGAAAAACTCCGATGGCGGCGTATAGTAGAAATTATGGCTGACCTTGTTGCTGTGGATAAGGTGTGGATGCGTGCTAATGACATCGCGAATAACCTCAGCCGGGAATCGCTCGCGGTTATACTGGCAGAGCGCCATCCCGTTCACATCCTCAAACAGATAGTTCGCCTTGCTCTCGCACTTGACGACATCCTCAACATCAGGGTCATCACCTAGGACCCATCCCATCTCCCCGGTCACACGGAATCCATCAAACTCCTCGTTCCCCGCAGTGATCGCTTCGTCAAGGAACGCAATTGTATCGTCCGGATCGAACCATCCCTTCCGGAGATAGGTTTCCTGCTCATCGTGGATCGACAGTTGTCCAGATTCGAGGGCAGTCTCCACGTCGATCCCGCGAGCCTGCATCTCCTCAATCACCACGTCACGGGGATTCTCTTCAGTAATGTACACGCACCGCTCGCCCAGTTTGAGACCCTGCCGGATGAACGGGGTTGCAGCTGAAAACTGTTCTTCACGGCTCTCGTAGATAAGCGCAAGATGGTCGTTAGCATGCTCGTGCTCGCCAAGAGGCTCGACCGGACCACGAAAATCCGGGCTCTGACGAAGTGCATCAAGCCCTGTTTCGAGGCTTGATGGACACTCGCTGCCTTCGACCTGGTCACTCATTGGGGGGCGGTAGCCTAGCAGCGTGTAAATACTTGGTCACTCTCTGAAGGAGGTATCAAAAAAATGAAATCCAATGGTCAAACTCAACAAACTACCAAAACTCTATACCAGCTCCCCTACGAGGTGCAACATCGCTCACGGCCAAATCACTCTTGGACTTTCGACCTTGTTTAAGTCATCGGACATCTCAGATTCACATATGGACCGGATGTCCGTCCTCAAGGCGTCAGGAATTGCCCTGCTAGTACTGATGGTATGGTGGGTTGGTATCCTGTACCTTGATGGCGCCCTGGGAGTGATATTTCCCTACGACCAGTACGAGATGGTCGCCCTGTTGTACCCGGATATCTACTATCCCGCACTCCCGGGGTGGATTCTTGCACATGCACAGCCCTACTCCCTGGGAGTCGTACTAGTGGCCGCCGGCTGGATGATCGCCCTGTCCGTAATCATCGGCGCCGCAGCCGCGAAGTATGCAGTCGCACGCAACTCATCACCAACAGTGGCTGCCGCTGCATTCGTCATCGCGCTGTTCATCGCAGTCACCGTTCTTGAGGCCGCTGCAACACTTCTCGTATAACCTACTGATAACAGTCACACCTTCTCGCAGATTAGCATAGAATGTAATTGAGACAGCAGCAATATGCCGCGTTCAACTGATGGTGCCGTCAATTACCGAACCGGCTCCGAAGGCGGCGTGGGACTCCACCGGAAGAGGTCTGGCGCAGGGCCGCCCGGATAAGGACAACAATCGCGAGGGTAACGCCGCTGATGAGGGTGAAGAACCCACCCCAGAAAACACCACCTGTCTCGACAGTATACAACGTGTGCAAGCTCATCAGTGCTATCCACAGCGTGATGACACCGAGGAGACCACTTACGACCGATCCTACGCTGAGACCGTCTACAATCACCCCAATAAGCACAGCGAGGCTGAGCAGTGCCGGGATAACGAGTTCTGGATCAACCGGTACCGCTCCGATCGTTGGCCATGACGGATACGGTCGCGGCAGATCAGCAACCGTGATGAGACCGATAAGGAGGACAACCGCAGCGAGGACGCTCTCCATGACTCGAAGGGCAGATCGAGTTCTAGGCGAGATCACATTTGAACATTGATAAGTACTGTGAAAAATGTTTCTACCGTCTTGACTCTCCGGCATTACGGCGTGACCGAACCCAGCGAATCAACAGCCCAATAGCCACAGATTCGAGGTACACAAAACCTGCGATGAACCCCCAGACCAGTACTCCGGTCTCGATCCGGAATGTATTGTACAAAAACGTATCCACCAAGATGGTCGCGACCAGGGCAGGGATACCGACCACTAACGCCACGTCAGGTAACAGATCAGCGTATGCGAGCGCCATCACCCCTCCAATGATGGCACACACTCCAAGTACCACCTTACCGACCAGTATCCGCTGCAGGTCCACAGTCTGTAGCCACGACACCTCGGAACGGAACCGCATCACAGCAAAAGTTTACACTGGTATGACAGAAATACGTTGGGACTACGTTCTTCATATGTGGCCTCTCCCGAAATTGGAGACTGCTGTTCTCGGCCCACGACCTGCAATCCAAGAGCACTTATAGGGTGTTTAATAATTGGTGTGCTATGGCTACTGAGTCAGGCCCCACACCGATCAATCTCCAAGAAATCCTCAGAGAAGGAGCCCGCATCGCTGCTATTCTCCTCTTTTGGGGTTTCCTCGCTGGCATCGGCCGCTTTGGTATCGGGAACATCGGCTATGCCCGTCCAGGGAGCCTCTTCTTCGAACTGGGGAACGCGATCGCGTTCCTGTTCATCGCAACAGGACTTGCCAGTGTCCTCATCTATGTCATCGCTCGCGGCATCCAACTTTCACGCCGCTAACCGCTCGTTTTTCCCCAAAGCCGATACTTTTTCAACATCAGCTGATAAGCCTCTCAGGGAGTATATATGACGCGCGCAGTCGTCTACCTCTTCGCACTCATCCTCATCTGGTACGTCGCCCTCACCTACGGCTGTATCACCGCCCACCAAGCAGATGTCTCGCTCGAGGATCCACCGACAAATGAAGAGGTGCGCAACTCCATCATGGCCGTCACGTGCCTCGTTCCGGAGCTCACCGTCAAGGGGATCGCGATCGCGGTGGTTGTCTCAATTGCTGCCGGGGCGCTCGGAGTCCGAACGTAAGAGATCCGTCTGAACTCTACCTCTGCTTCAGGACTCTACTCCTCCTCATTTAATACCTCATCCCGCCAACCATCCGTATGGCGGCAACAGCCGGGAAGCGACCACTCCTGCAAGACCCAGCAGTGAGAGCTACCTCCGCATTTTTCATACTCACACTGCTACTCTCTATCGAGATTGGCCTCCTGCTCGCAGCCTCGGCACGCGGAACGCTCCAGATAGCCATCCCGGAAACCCTCGCCACCATCATACTGCTGACTCCGACGATCGCCGCCATCGTACTCACCGTCGCAACGAACGGGTGGCGCGGTCTCCACGACCTATTATCTCCACTGTTGACGTGGCGAGTACCAGTACGGTGGTACCTCGCCGCACTGCTGTTCCCAGCGATCCTCAACCTCTCCTCCATCGCGATCTACAGTCTGCTGGGCGGATCGTCCCCGACAATCCCCGGTGAAGTACCCGCTGACTTCAAATCACTCCTCACTGGCAGCATTGCCACGACAGTGCTGTTCATCTCGCTCTTCTTCTTTCTCGCCAGCCTGTTCGAAGAGATCGGATGGCGCGGCTATGCCCTTCCACGCCTCCAGTCACGGACAACCGCCCTTTCCAGCAGCCACATCATCGGCGTAATCTGGGCGGTCTGGCACGTCCCCACCTTCTTTCTGTTACCGGAAGCCGCCCAATCCGCAATACCGTTCCTGTGGTATGTCCCATCCGTACTGGCCATCTCGATCGTGTTCACCTGGCTGTACAACAACACGAACGGCAGCCTCCTGCTCGCGACTATCCTCCATGCCTCCCTCCAGGCAACAAACGTCCTGATCCCGAATCTCCACTCTGGCCCCGGGGGCACACAGTTGTACCGGCTGAATGTCATCATTCTGATCGTCCTCGCAGCGATCATCGTCAGCATCCACGGTCCCCGGGACCTCTCACTGACACACCAGAGAATAACATAGTGAGATCAGCCGTCGCATGAGTTTCTCGGAATCCAGAGCCTCGAAGCTGAAGGTGTCCCTTCTCCTGTACATTCAATCAGTACAAATCCGTGATCACGTATGTAGTCTACAGCGGGGTTGCAAGCGGTTGTTCGCTTCCCGAACTTCCGAATGTTCGGATGTCCACAACTGGTGAATTGGACTCCGATTGCAACGATACAGACAACAGCGGCCAGTACAAGACCCCTGGTCGTCCCGTATCTCATCCCAGCAACGTCCAACAAAGCCACTGCAGTCCACGAGTACCGAAAGTCAGGGTGAGAGATACACCATATTTTCGTGCGTTAACTGAAGAGCTGTCCATTTCTGCGAACCATATGACTTCACGTTCGGTTCACACACTATTAATTTCAAAGAACAGTACTGAGGAAGAGATTCCAACAGCAGTATCTTGTCTTTATTTGGGTCGTGACCCACCAAGAGAATACCTCACTATTGGCTTGGTTTCCGATGGCATCCTCCATAATGTACAATTGATAAAATATATGATAAGTAGACACATTAACATCAGTCACTCACCAAGTGTGGTCCGTGATGGACGGGAACCAGACGGACAGCAGCAGTATTGGGGAGATTATATGGAGGCGTCACTCGAATCCGAAAAGCGGATGGAGTCGGCTCCTTTCGTGGCCACTATTCGTGATGGCAATTTATTTCCGGAAACGAGGGCTGGCACTGCTAGTCATCGTCTTCGGATTTCTCAACCCTGTGCTGTTCAGCGAGCCGGATGAAGAGTTGGATAGTTGGATGTACCGTGTTGTGCAGGCTGAAAAGCGATGGATGGATGATGGAAACCAACTGATCGGTATCGGGTACCCCCAGCTGTTGAACAGTATTGGTTTGATGGCGATGATCTACGGGCTGTTTGCAGCATACCAACGTCGAGCAGTCTCGGCTGCCATTTGGACGATTACTGGATTAGGGCTTGGTCAATGGTGTATGAAAGTGATTATAGAGAATTATGAACAGATCGATTCCCAGTAACAGTCCTGCACTTGACATCCTCTCCGCCCTGAAGGGCGAGGATTCCCGAGTCAAGCGAATCGAAGATTCGCGTACCTCGCAAATCTCCGATTTGCTCAGCGTTGGGATATTACGGTTTACAGTCTACCACTTGGTCACGCGGTAAGAATCCGCGTGGCAAGTCATATAGGTATACTCCGGGCTGTGCCAACCAGCCGGTACTCCTATCCCCGTCCAAACTGGCCGAAGACTCGGAGTTACTTTCGTCGTTGATGTTGAGACGGATGTTCTCCGCCCCGTTCACATCAGCATTGAACGCATCATCGTGTTCGTCGCACACGTACAGGCCGCGTTCAACACGCTGACTATCATCCTCCTTACCACAAACGCAACACGTCTTACTGGAATCCCGTTCGGACACCGTCTTCACTTCGATACCCGCCATCTTCGCTTTGTATTCGAGGATGTTGGTGAATCGGTCGAACGCCCACCCGTGCAGGTCAAGGTTGCCGTGTCGGCCCCAGTTCTTCGACGCACCGTTCTCATCCTCACGCACACCGTTGAGCTTCCCGATGTTGATGTGACCAACACCCTTCTCGATACACCGTTCAACGATGTGCTTGGCGAGGGAGTGGAAGAAGTGAGTGCGGCGTTCCGACCACTTGTGATGGAGTCGCGTGGCCCGTTCACCACCCGAATCGTCGCACTTGGCGATTTCTTTCGGCAAATAGTATCCGTCCTGCTTCAACCGATTACCGGGATACAGGTCGGCTTCTTCCGTGCTGTACGCAACAGCGGCGAAGTTGCAGATACCGAGGTCGATACCCGCCGTCTCGGCACCGGGTGCGTCGGGTGTGTCCACTTCGTGTTTGCAGACGAGATGCAGTTCCCACCGCCCCTTCGACTTGTCGTAGACGGCGCGAACCTGCTGTAAGTTCTCCACGGAGACTTCGGGCCGCGTCCCATATTCAACGAGGATGCAATCCCAGTCTCGCGGGTGGTCTTTGTGATTCGCGCCTTTCGACAAACGAACTCGGTTGTGTTTCGATTCGTGTCGAATTCTTTTCTGTTTCCACGTCACCGTGCTTCGCGGGTGTTCTTCGTGGACTCGGTTGCCGTCTTGGTCGTAATAGTTGCGTTTGCGGTATCCGGGCGGGTTCGCTCTATCGTCGGACTTGCGTTTGCCGTACCGCTTCGCGCCCGTGAGCAAATAGGGAGGAAGTCACTTGATCACGACCGACAGCGATTTCGACGATCTTTGCGACGATGAAGACGTGAAATACGTCAGCCCCACCTCAACTGTCAAACGTGAGAAACTAACACTCATTGATGGGGAACCTCTCACCGTCGTAAACGACGGGATTCTCTCTTGAAAAAAGATAGATCCTGATCACACAGCGTTTGTGGCACCGAATAATTGGTTCTTGAAGTCCTCGATTAGTTCAATCGCGGCTTCAGTCTCGCTCTTAGTATTCCTATCGCTGTTCAGTGGTAGATCATAGACAGTGATCTCTGCACGCTCGAGATCGGTCAACGGTCCCACTTGACTCTCGAGATTGAGAATCCCGCCGGCGAAGATGACGATCGCGCGATGTTCGTTGACATCCAGATATTGGACTTCAAGCCGATCCAGTATGGCTGTAACGTCAATCGACGACGTAAATGTATACTGTTGAGAGACGTCGACAGATTTGCTCATATCTCCTGACTCAACACGCAATAATATAGAACCTTGCTCTACTTCGCAGATTGAGCTGCGGTCCTGTGAACCGCCTCGGTGCATGACCTCGAGCGATGAGTGCCGACACGACCATCAACGGCAGTCGCTGTTTCTGACCGGACGACTCGAGACTGTGCGGCTAACTATCGAGTGACACACACTATAGTAGTCGTTAGAACTTTCTACCCAGATACTGTTGCTCAGTGGATCATCTCGACGGAATCTCTATCGAGGAATTGCAAGATGCCCTCGGCAACGTAGAGGAAAGAAGCCGATACAACGACTCTTAGGGGCAATAGCGTACAAAAACAGCGTCACGCAGACTGAACTAGCCGAGTAGTACGACGTTCAGCGACGGACGATCTATAGCTGGCTTAGGCGACTCGACACCGACGAGTCGCTTGAGCAGGCCGTCACTGATGATCACCGATCTAGGAGAAAGCGAAAGCTCTCAGAAAAGAGGTAAAATGAGTTTAAGGAAACTGTCCACAAACCATAAGAGAACGTTGGGGTTGACGCGCCGGCGCTCGTCCAGCGATATCTTGACGAGACCTATGATGTCGAGTACTCGATCCCGAGTTGCCGGCGGTTGCTCAAAGAAGCGGGATTGAGCTATCAAAAACCACGCCGTACAGCTGCCGAATCTGAGGCTGAAGAACAAGAACGTTCCGCGAGAAACTCAAAAAAGTAGGGGGAGCGGCCGGCCGTCGAACTTTCTGGACAACGTAACTGGACGTGTCTTTTGGGCGCGATCACCGAAGACGGTGATCGCTTTTTTTTCTCGATTCGAAGAGTATGTTACTGCCGAACACGCGAAACATTTCATTCTTGCATTATGCCAAGAGCTCGAAGATGATCTGATCATTGTACTGGATGGAGCACCGTATTTCAGGCGTCGGCCGTTACGGACCTTGCGGCCCGTGACGACCTCACCTTCGTGAGATTGCCGGCGTACTCACCAGAGCTCAATCCGGCCGAAGAGTGCTGGAGACAACTCCAATCAGCACTAAGCAACCAGTTCTTTGATTCACTTTCTGAACTCACAACAGCGATTGATACCACTCTTGATCGGCTCTCTATACCGGAGGCGAGCAATTATTTCTAACTCCTACTATAGCTTTGTGAGGTACTGAAACTCACTGATCATGTTCTGAGAAGGCGTTTCCAGCATCCTCGGCCATCTCTTTCGCTTCGATATGTGAATATGACTTGCGAACGACTTCCTCACTGTTATCTAAGAGACGGGCAGCAGCGGTAAATCCGCGCTGTCGAACCATCACCTCTCCAGCGCCACGGCGTCCTCCGTGAGGGGCAAGATAGCCATGTTTCCCCTCGAGTTCGAGATTGGCTTCCTCGCAGAGTCGGCGCATGATCCTACGAGCACCGTCTGTATTGATCGAGGTCGGTGGGAGGTCGTATTCGCGCAGGGCTTCGAACACTTCGGTCTGTCCAGTGAGTTCGTCGACGAACGTTTCGATATCGTCGGTTGACCAACTGTGAACGTCTCGTAATCCAGTCCGAAGCGTTTCATAGAGCGAAGGAAGGTGAAACGTCGGAAACACTGGCCAGTCGTCACTGGCCGGATCGAGTATATTTCTGTATCGTAGCATAGGATTTATAGCCTGTTTCGTCAGCGACCGATCGGACCAATCCTGCTTCTTCGCAAGGACGGTCATCTTCTGATCCTCGAGGGAAACGTCCCCCCACCGAAGCCCGTTTCGCCGATCATCCTTTGGGTCCGCGAAGATTTCTCCGCCCCGCACCCCCGAGTAGCAGAGGACATAGACAAGAGCTCGATCGCGGAACTCTTTGATCGCGCCGAATCCCTTCTCATCTGCTGCGTCGTGAGCTTGTTCGTCGACGTGACGAGTGATCAATAGCCGGTGTTCGTCGGTCCAGGCCTGTTGATCCCCTGATCGTCGTCCGTTGTTCTCTGGCAATGGCTCCTTCGCGACGTTTCGTTGAGCGTAGTTCACCTCGAGAAGTCCTTCTCGAACGCACCATCCGATGTAGGCGCTCACCTGGGCGTAGTAGGTTCGAATCGTTCCGGGCGTGAGGTCTCGGGTTGTGAGTTCTCGAGCATACCGCCGAAACGTCCGCTCGCCGATTTCGTCGAACGTCGTTCCAGACCGTGAATCCGCTTCGAGCCACGCGAGGAAGTCCTCGAGACAGCGCTCGAGGTTCCGCCGGTAGTTCCCGCTTTCCTCGCCGCCTTTGGACTTCGACCGAAGGAACTCCTCGAGCGGTGCCCCGACGGCCGTCGATTCCGGACTCATGCGTTATCGCCCTCGAGAGACCATCTCTTTCCCAGTTGCATCGTTCGTGATTCGTAGAGGGGACGGACTCTCATAAAACTACACTTGATTATTCGTCTAATCAAGCGTGTCCAGTCGATCGGCAAATTCGTCCGAATTCGCCAGCGAGACGTCTGTACTGCCGATCTCAACGACCTGATAAAGTATATGATGATATATTAAATCTGAGTCGGACCAATTCGGAACGACCTACGATCGTGGTGCGACAGGGTGTGAGACACTTTGAAGCCGATTGTCGACTACGGGTCGAATTACGCCGGGAGACGGCGCTCTATCGGCGATTTTCGGAATCGATTCGAGGGTTATCGACGGTCGCTGCGGGGTCGTAGCCCTCCTATGAGCACACCAGCTGGTACCGTAGCAGTGACAGTGCGGTTCCAGCGCCTCTGCGGCGGCGACTTTCATCTCCCCGTTGATCTCAGTCGCGCGCACTTCCAGCGCGCCGCGGAAGATGAAGGGGAATTCGAGGACATTGTTGACCTAATTCGGGTAGTCGGAGCGGCCCGTCGCCATAATGACCGTGTCCTCGCGGGCCTTCTTAACCTCCTCGTAGCCGATCTCGGGCGTCGGATTCACCATCGCGAATATGATCAGATCGTCGGCTATCGACCGGAGCATATCCTGTGAGACGATGTCGCCGGCCGCAAGGCCGACGAAAACGGCCTGAACCGCGAGCGTGAGCCAGTGGTCGAGAGCGATCGGGAAGTAATCCCGTAAATGATCGCCAGCGCAGCCAGCAGCGCGATCGCACCGGTGGTGATGACTGCCGGCATGAACTGCCCCGAGATGCTCCCGGGATGGTACAGGAACGCGAACGGGAACACGGCGGCGAGCCACCATCCTCGTCGTTGGCCTATGACCGGACGTCTCGATCGCGAGTTTCTCGGCGGTGTCCACCGAGACGAGGTCGTGGCCAATGCCGTATTCCTCCCAGTTCCGTTCCTTCCACGCGAGCTTGGACTGGCTCAGCAGGTCGGCTTGAAGTTGAAGTACTCCGAGTCATCGTCCGGGTCGGGAACGGCGAAGAACTCGATCGAACTGTCACGGTAGGTCGAACCATTGCGTTCGGTCACGTCGGGGGTGATATCGCGGTCCTCGACGTGAAACTGCAAGTCGATCGCCTGGTCGTCGTCGAGTGCCCGCCCCGTCGTACGCGGTGTCGGCTCCCCGTCGTGCAGGAGAATTTGCCGATACGGAACGGCGTCGCGGCTTCCCAAGGCGTTCCAGAGACCGTCCCGGTGAGGGAAATATCGGTTGCCGTTCGCCTGCTCGTATACGTCTTCATAACGTACATCCGCCTTCCAACGGCGCCGTAATAAATCGATGCGGTTCGAGACCGCGGGCGCCGCACTGACCCATCGCCGACCGCAGCGAGCCGAGCGGTTCTCTTCCCGCGAACAATTACAGGTGTACGATTGTAATCATCCTCGCTGTGCGCGTGCGAATACGTGACCAATTCACGTGCCTCGAGACGCGATCGCTCTGTTTCGAGGCCATCGACCTGCGACCACGGTCGTTATTTCCGGCGTGAGACCCCCTCGTCCTCCGCGATTCCCGAGAGCCGAATTCCGACCACTGGTCGGTCTACCGCAGAGAGACTGAATTGCATATCGATCCGAGACGTGCGCTGGATCGACGTCAGTGCGTCGATCCGCTATAGCGATTGACGGGACCGATCTAACGGGAGAGTGGCGCTCACTCCACTGCATCGCGTAGCAAAGCGATCGAAAACCGAACGTCTGCAAACGGATCGAATCGGACGTCTCGTACCGATTGTCGTTCCTATCTGGGGAACGAAGTGCCGAGAGAAACGTCGGACACCCATCATCTCGGCGGCTCGTAAAAAGGGAACTCGAGAACGCTGCCGCTGTGTAGCCGTCACTCGATACGCATCGGTGCGAATCGATCACTCGATGAGGGATTCGATGTCGTCCTCGAGCTGGTTGTACAGCCGTTCGGCCTTCCGCTCCTCTTCGGGGGCGAGCGGGCGAATCGGCTCCCGCACGTTGCCCCCGTTGAGCCCGGCGAGTTCGAGGCCCTTCTTGACAGCCGAGACGCTGATCGCGCCGTCGATCTCGTTTTCCTGACCGGTCTCGTCGCGGAAGTTCTGATACGGTAGGCAGATGTTCCGGAGCTCGCGGGCGCGCTCCCAGTTGCCCTCGGAGAGCGCGTCAAACAGTTCGAGGCCGATCTCCGGACGGAAGTTGCTGACGCCCGCGGAGAAGCCCTCCGCGCCCTCGGCCCAGAACGAGACGGCGAACGGTTCCGCGAGGCCGTCGACCCAGACGACGTCGTCGGCGCCGGCGCCGACGGCCGCGCCGAGTTTGACCGGATCCTTCAGCGCGTACTTGATCCCGACGACGCCGTCGATCCGGCTGAGGCTGACGAGGTAGTCAATGGACGGATCGAAGCCGCGGACGTAGGGCACCAGTGGCGTCTCCGTGACCGAGGAGAGGTCGCGGTAGTACTCGAGCAACCCCTGCTCGTGGAGGTAGGTATGATCCGGCGGCATGATCATCATCGCGTCGACGTCGATGCGATCGTACGCGCGGATCAGGTCCTGAGCATCCGGCGTGCTGCCGCCGACGCCGGCGAGGACGCACGCGTCCGACGGGAGCGCCTCGACGCTCGTCTCGGCGACGTCGACGCGCTCGCTCGCCGACAGCGAGTGGTACTCGCTGATGTTCGCGGTCGCCAGGAACGTTCGGATCCCCTCGTCGTACAGCTCCCGGGCATTTTCCGCGATCTTCTCGTACTCGATCTCGAGGTCATCGTCGAACGGCGTCAACAGACCGACGGCGACACTGCGGAGACGATTCCGTACCTGCTCGGCTGGCAATGACATAGCAACTCGGTGTATCGCGCATCACATAAATCCATCGTCTAAATCCGACCTCGCGGGGCGCGGTCCCCGTTCCGCTCTGACAAACGAGTTAGACTCGCGATTCGCGCGACGGCACCGCTCTTACGGAGCGGGTACCGTCCGTCGTCGCCGAACGAATCGCAGCCGACGTCAGGTTGCGCGCGGCGACGCCCTACAGTAGGAACCCAATCAACTCGATCCGGCTCGCAGACGGACTGAACGCAGGTTCGCCGGAATTGGTTGGAACCCGAACGTCGGCGGCGCGCTCGTGGTCGAACCTCGGTTGAAAGCGGCTTTGCAGTCATGCTAGGACTTTACATCGGATTTCATCGCCTCAACGCCGCCAGTGCCGATGGAATCCCGGTAGCTGTAGGACCTTACACGCTCGAACACGAACACCTGAGGAATTACACTGCTCATCCCCTCAACCGTGTCTGAACAGCGTCCTCGTCGGAGGCCGGATTTTATATATCACCGCGATAGTATAGATGGTATGGGAACGGTACTTGTCGTCCAAACTGAAGACGAACCGGATCAAAAGCTGCTGAAAACAGCAAAGCGACACGTTACTGGGACGGAAGCGGAAATCCTATTCTGTAGGGTCATCGACGAAAAACAGTTCCAGAATAATCTTCAACGACAGGCGAAGTCGGGGAGACAGGTTGAAAGTATCGACGAAATGGAGGAACTTTCGAAGACCGAAGCAGAGGATATTGCGAGCGATGAGTTCGGTGACGATGTTCCGTACAGAGCGATAGGTATCGTCGGAACGATTCCGGAGGACATCATTCAAGTCGCTGAAGAAGAGAACTGCGAACACGTTTTCGTTAGCGGGAAAAAGCGTTCCCCGACTGGGAAAGCGATTTTCGGCGATGTAGCGCAATCGGTCATTCTCCAGTTCGACGGGCCAGTTACCGTAACGACGGTATCGTCATAATGCAGGAGAACCGTCGACCATCGGGGATAGTTTCTGCTAGAATTAACGTGGTGCGTTATGAAACGCGGCCAGATTATAACGAATGTTAGCCGGATAGTCGATGGATAGTAGGGTTTATGTCCTAAAACGGAAATCAGCCAGGTGGCGCAATCAAATACGGTGAACTACCGGACTGCAAGTCACCGCTTGCCCCCTTGAAGCTGATCGAGGGAACGTTGCGCCACTTGTCGTAGCTCCCCGAAAACGCTAGACCCATATTGCTGTCCCATAGCAAGTGGGCACACCTAGCTTTTCGGCTCTCAGTTAGATCCGCTCATCACGACAGATCCCACCGGTTGGAGTAACCGTTAACCGTTTGTCGTACTTTCGTTCGGTCTGCGATCACTCATTGTAGTCTTCGGAAGAATTTAGTTGCTCCGAAAAGAGAACACAGTATGGACCGAAACAGCAGTGCTGATGTTCGCGTCGGCGTTCGAACACGATCCCTGTCAGAGTCTCGGTTACGGTACATTCGACAGCTCGGTGCGACGGACATTTTCGTCGACCACGCTGACACGGAGGAAGAGCCTGACGAATTCAACGATCGCGATGGAACCGACACGATCGCAGTCGGTCCGAACCAGATTCCGTCCATCTCGGAACTCACAGCCGCTCGAGAGCAGGTTGAGGACGCGGGGCTGTCCTTCACAGGCATCCAATCTCTCCCGTATTCGATGTACGGAGACATCATGTTTGGCCGCGATGGGGCGGACGAGGCACTCGACCAAATTACGACTTTGATTCGAAATCTCGGGGAAGCCGACATCCCAGTATTAGGCTATCAGTGGAATCCTCGCAGTGTCGTTCCGATGCGGACCTCGCCCGTCGAGACGCGGGGTAGTGCTGAGGCAACCGCCTTCGATTACGACGAACTCGACGATCCGGACGAACTCGCACCCGGTCTTGATCGCGCGTACACCGAAGAGGAGTTCTGGGACAACTACCAGTCCTTCCTCGAGACAGTTCTTCCAGTGGCCGAGGAGGCTGGTGTCGACCTGGCGCTTCACCCGGTCGATCCGCCAGTTCTCGAGTCACTCGGAGGGATTCCGCGCCTATTCCGTAACGTCGAGAACTTCGAGAAGGCCATGGAGCTCGTTCCAAGCGACAATCACGGGTTGAAGCTTTGCCTCGGTTGTTTCTCACAGATGGGTGAGGACATTACTGACGTCATCCGCCGATTCGGCGAGCGCGATCAGATCGTCTTTATTCACTTCCGCGACGTCGTCGGGACGGTACCGAAGTTCCACGAAGCATTCGTCGATACAGGGAACTTCGACACCGCCGACGCGGTGAGAACACTCCACGATGTTGGGTTCGAGGGTGCCGTTATTCCCGACCACGTGCCGAAGATGGAAGGCGATGACGACTGGCGACACCGAGCACGCGGATTCACTGTCGGCTATCTCCGCGGTGTTATCGATACGGTCCGTTCGGAACCGATGCAGACGACGCCAACGGCCGAGACCAAGTAGGCCAGTTCGCTAACGCTGTTCGTTCGAAGTAACGGTTCTGCGGTAAGCGCTACGGACGTCGAATATATCAGACGTCCGACGTTCAGATCAAGCAAAGTATTCCGTCCGTGGCAATGCCGAGTCCGAAGATCGCTTCGTCAAAGTATCGTTCGACAGGCTGAAGAGATCGGTGATCGAAACCGTCCGAGAAATAAGCGAGACAGAATTCGACTCGTTCCCCTCAAGACGACTGCCTACGTCCTACCAATTCCTACAGGGTCATCTCAAAAGGAACGGAAGTGGTCTAACACCGTCGCTTCCAGAGACAGAATGTGACCTTCCCAGCGAGCGCGCCGATCACTAACTATGTGATGGTTTACCACACTTTTATATGAAAAAATACAGCATATTACATATTCATCGCTACTATAGAGGAAACTAAGGGTAAGGTTCATATACTATCACTACAATGGTGTGAGTATGTCTGGCAATCAGACGATCAGTAGTGAGAGTGGTTTGACTGACGTGACACGGCGACAGGCCGTGAAAATGGGAATCGGCGCGTCGGGATTAGCGAGTCTCGCTGGGTGTATGGGTGGTGAGGATGATGGAAGTACTACCATCACGCTCGCGAGTGTGATGGAAGAAGGGACCTCACTGGTCTACGCGGGCCAGCAATTCAAAGAACGCATTGAAGAGGAGTCGGACGGCGATATCAGCGTCGAGTTCTCTTACGGCGGTTCGTACGGATCAGAAGCCGAGACGTTCGATCTGATGTCTGAAGGTGCAGTTGATATGTACACCGGGGGGTCAGACGCTTACGACCTCTACGCAACCGAGTACTACTTCTTCAACTCGCCGTTCGTCCTCGATAGTTTCGAACAACAGCAGAAGATCATGGAGTCGGACGAGTTCGAGGAAGAAGTGTACCCGGCTCTCGAGGAAGCAGGGATTAAAGTCGCTGGTCCCCGGGTCTATCGAGGAATGCGACATTACACGTCGAACGAGCCAGTTCGTACTCCTGAGGACGTTCAGGGGATGGATCTACGGCTTCCGAGTCACGATGCATGGGTGAATGCGTGGGAAGCCGTTGGTGCGAATCCAACACCTGTCTCACTCGATGAACTGTATTCGGGCCTTCAACAGGGTGTTGTCGATGCATCCGAAGGTCCACCTGCCCAGATCGCTTCGCTTAGCCTTTGGGAAGTACAGGACTACTTCAGTCTCACTAGCCATCTTCCACAGAGTGGACAGATGTACGTCAGTACCAGTTTCTATGACGGACTGGATCAGTCCGAGCAGGATCTGTTCGACGAGATCGTCGATGAGGTTACTGAAGAGGCGACGCAGTGGGCCCGAGACACTGAAGACGACCTACTCACTGAGGCCGAAGAAAACGGCATGGAAATCGTCGAAGACGTCGATTCAGAGGCGTTCTATGAGGCCGCCGCTCCTGCTATCGAACAATTATTCGAAGAGGAATATGCGGGCTCGTGGGATGACTGGCGAAACCTCTGAGTGACGCAGTCGCACAAAACCGGTGCTATTATGCTATAGCATCTATTATTATTGAACATGGATATCGATCAGTCATTAGGACTGAAAAAAGACACATGGTACGATTGGGTCGTGCTTAATATAGCAACATTCCTTTTTATCCTAATGTTGCTGCTGACGACCGTGCAGATAATCATCCGCGTCCTCAATCTCCCAATTAGTGGTGGAGCGTGGTGGACGGAACCACTCGCGCGATATTCGCTTATGGTCGGTACGTACGTTGGGGCCGCAGTCGCCTCCAGAAACGGTGAACACATCAAAATGACAATCGTCTCTACCCAGCTCGAAAAACGCTCTCGAGTGATCGGGACTATCGTCGATATCCTTGCACAGGTATTGACGATCATCTTCCTGATCATGCTGACGTACGCTGGACTGCGAGCGACGCTCCGAAACTGGGATACATCGATGGTCGCCGTGAACGCGGTCCAACAGGGATGGGTGTATGGGACGATAACAGCCTCCCTCGGGATGATGACCATCTACGAATCGATCAATCTACGCTCCATACTAACGACAGGCGATCTCAACCAGCAACTCATGAATCAGGAAAACCGCGCGAACAAGGAGGGGAAATAAGATGGAGCTGCTACTGATCGCACTCATCTTCCTCGGCGGATTGCTGCTTCTCTATTCGCTCGGCATGCCCGTCGCGATCGCGATCGGATCCGCATGCGTGCTCATCATGCTTTCCCCGTTCGGTCCGCCCCTCAATTACGGCCTGATGTCGAATCAATTGATGCACAGCCTGAACTCGTTTACATTGCTCGCAGTTCCGTTCTACCTCATGTTAGGCCGGTTGATGAATAGAACGGACATGACCACGGAAGTCTTCGACTTCGCAAACGCCGTATTCGGCCGGATTCGGGGCGGCATCGCACAGGTCAATATCGGTGCGAGTGTCATCTTCTCCGGAATGTCCGGATTGGCAGTCGCTGACGCTGCAGGGCTCGGCCGAGTCGAGTACAACGCGATGCGTGATCAGGGATACGATAAAAAGACGGCAATCGGTGTTACTGGCGCATCATCGATTATTGGCCCGATCATTCCGCCGAGTGTTCCAATTATTCTGTACGGCGTGTTGGCAGAAGAGTCCATTGGGGCGCTGTTCCTCGCCGGCATCGTGCCCGGGCTGCTACTTGCTGGAGTTCTTTCCGTATTCACGTATCTCGTTGTTCGATGGAAGGGATACGGGAAAGGCGAAGCCGTGGGACTGCGGGTGATCGGGCAGGAGTTCCTCAACGCGTTACCCGCGCTAATAATTCCAGTCTTCATCGTCGGCGGCATTCTCTCTGGTATGTTTACCGCGACGGAGGCAGGTGCGGTTGCAGTCCTCTACGCGATTGCGTTAGGCTTCTATCAGGGCTCGCTCAACGGAACGGTTCTGCTCGAGGAATTCCAGGACGGAATGGTCGAGACGTTCTCCATTCTGTTCATTATTTCCCTAGCGATGCTATACGGTCTCGTCGCGTTGCAGCTCCGGATCCCCGTCCTGTTAACCGATGCGATTATGGGATTCACGACGGATCCAACGGTCGCGATCCTGCTCTTCGTCCCGCTGTTCATGCTCATTGGAACGTTCATGAGCATCACTGCGACGATTATGATCATGGTCCCGATCCTGATGCCGATCATCGGGACGCTCGGGATCGATCCGATTCACTTCGGTATCGTGATGATCCTCTCGCTTATGACCGGTGTCGTGACGCCTCCGCTAGGATCCGTTCTCTTCGTTCTAGAAAAGGTGACCGACGCCTCGCTCGAGACCGTTATGCGTGCGATGGTTCTGTTCTATATTCCCCTACTGGTCGTTATTCTGATCGTCGCACTCGTGCCGGAAGTCTCGACCTATCTTCCGAAGAACTACTTCTTCTAACGGGCTCTCCCGTTCTCATACGGCCGTTTCGAGTGGTGGTAGGGCAGTATATATCGGCTGATAATTCTGCAGATGCATCTCTACAGGAAGTACCTCGCCGATACAGAGCGCCCAGTAACGAAAATCGACGAATGTATCGTCTTATTCGATCAGACGGTCAATGTTATCGTCAAGTTCGCTGTAGCGTTTCTCAGCCTCGCGTTCGATCTCGTCGGGCAGCGAACGAATCGGTTCGCGGACTTCCCCACCGTGAAGGCCAGCAAGTTCGAGTCCCTTTTTCACCACGGGGACACTGACAGCACCCGGGATTTCGTTGTCATGGCCGCACTCCTCGCGGAGGTTCTGATAGGGCAGACAGATATTTCGGAGTTCTCGTGCCCGGCCCCAGTCCCCCTTAGAGAGCGCGTCGAACAACTCCAGCCCGACTTCGGGGCGGAAGTTACTCACCCCGGCGGAGAACCCTTCGACACCTTCTGCCCAGTATGCAACTGCAAACGGTTCGGCGAGGCCGTTGACCCAGACGACATCATCGTCACCGGCTGCGATTCCGGCACCAAGTTTCACCGGATCTTTCAGTGCATACTTGATCCCGATGACGCTCTCGATTCGAGTTAGCTTTCCGAGATACTCTATAGATGGGTTGAATCCACGGACATACGGGACCAGCGGGCGTTCAGTACTCGCTCCGAGTTTGCGATAATACTCGAGAAGCCCCTCCTCGTGAATGTAGGTGTGATCCGGTGGCATAACCATCATCGCATCGACATCGATTCGCTCGTACTCCTGAATGAGTTCCCGAGCATCGACAGTACTCCCGCCGACACCCGCGAGAACACAGGCATCTGACGGGAGTGCTTCGACAGCCGTTTCGGCTGTCTCTATGCGCTCTCTCTGGGATAACGAGTGGTACTCGCTGATATTCGCAGTCGCAAGAAACGTTCGTATACCCTCCTCGTACAGAGCGGTCGCATTTTGTGCGATTTTCTCGTGTTCAATCTCGAACTCCTCGTCGAACGGAGTGAGGAGACCGACGGCGACGCCACATAGGTGTTCCTGCACCTGATCGGCAGACAATGCCATAGATACATTAGTCTCTTGAAATAGCATAAAACCATCGCCTACGGTGATTCAGCCCGCAAAATAAGCACTAAGTTACGGCTTTTAGACAGTTCTCGAGGACCAGGCAAAAGAAATCG
Organism: Natronorubrum halobium; assembly: GCF_051351675.1. NCBI lineage: Archaea > Methanobacteriati > Methanobacteriota > Halobacteria > Halobacteriales > Natrialbaceae > Natronorubrum > Natronorubrum halobium. The sequence goes on along the minus strand of NZ_CP195596.1, from coordinate 282,647 downwards.
CTACGCCTGATTGCTAATTGGTATCCAATACAACTTCGGCGGTCAAGTGGGGAACCAGGCGTGAAAAACGGCAGTTACAGTGACGGAACGATCAGTCGTACTCGCAGTATTGGCGTTCGAATCGTTCAGTGATTTATATAGTGGTTTCCGTCTGGTAAACAACTCGAATCCAGCACCATCCTATTCGCGGTACGTGTTTGTTGAGGAGTTCTTGTAGCCGCCGAACGGAATGTGAAGTTCGAGTCCCGTCGTTTTCTCGGTGATCTTCGCGGGACCAAAGACTGCCACCTGAACGATCCGCATCCTGCTTTCGACATCGGCATACTCTCGTGTGGCACTGTGGCCGCATCATGATGGACGGCGAGGTAGAGCCTCAGAAACTACGTAACGCTGACTGCATCCTCATTCACTCTCGAAAACCGCGACGATCGATGTTCGAGTAGATATTATCGAGGAGATCAAGGTCGGCGACCGATTCCGACTCAGCCAGCTCAGAACTGTCACGCCGACTTACCTCATGAACGATACCCCGATTGCCGAAAAGAACCGAAATCGAAATGCGGCCTCTGGAACGAGTCGACGACTGGTTAGTAGTTCAGGTAGACCGTCTTCGTCGACGTGAAGAAGTCGAGGCCTGCGTCGCCCTGTTCGCGGTAGGTGTCCGTCGAGGACTGTTTGTAGCCACCGAAGGGGACGTGGAGCTCGAGCCCGGTCGTCTTCTCGTTGACCTTCGCGACGCCCGACTCGACGCTCTCGGCGAACTCGTTGGCCTCGGTGAGATCCTGCGTGACGATGCTCGCGGAGAGGCCGTAGTCGACGTCGTTTGCGACCTCGAGGCCCTCCTCGAAGCTCCCGACCTTCAGCACCGCCAGCACCGGACCGAAGACCTCCTCCTGAGCGATGCGCATGTCGCTGGTCACGTCAGAGAAGACCGCCGGCTCGACGAAATAGCCGTCGTCATACTCGTCGCCGGTGAGCCGTTCGCCGCCCGTTTCGAGGGTCGCACCGTCCTCCTCGTCGGGTATCTCGACGTACTCGAGGGTGCCCTCGAGTTCGCTGCGCGTGACGTGAGGACCCATATCGGCGTTCTCGACGCCCGGGGCGATCTCGATCGACTCGGCGTACTCGGTGACACCCTCGACGAACTCGTCGTAGACGTCTTCGTGGACGATCGCCCGGGAGCAGGCGGTACAGGCCTGACCGGTGACGCCGAACGCGCCACTTCCGACGATATCGACCGCCTCGTCAACGTTGGCGCTGGGCATCACGACCGTCGGGTTCTTCCCGCCCATCTCACACTGGACGCGTTTGAGGTCGTCTGCGGCGGCCTGTGCGACCGAGGTTCCGACCTGCGTGCTCCCGGTGAAGGAGACGGCGTCGACGCCCTCGTGGTCGGTCAGCACGCTGCCGACCTCGCTCCCGGAACCGGTGACGTAGTTCGCGACGCCGTCGGGCAGTCCCGCTTCGTCGAGCGCCTCGAGCAGCTTCGAGGCGACGGTCGGCGCCGCCGAGGCGGGCTTGATGACGGCGGTGTTGCCGGCCGCCAGCGCAGGTGCGAGCTTCCAGGCTGGGATCGCGATGGGGTAGTTCCACGGTGTGATCAGCGCGACAGTGCCGAGCGGCTCGCGCTTGGTGTAGAGTTCCGTGTCCGTGCTGCTGGAGGACTTGACGGTGCCGCCGAGGTCGCTAGCCTTCTGTGCGTAGTAGTAGAAGATGTCGATCGCACGCTGGACCTCGCCCCCGGCTTCGTCGAGCGTCTTCCCCTCCTCTCGGGTCAGCGTCTCGGTCAGTTCGTCCTTCTGATCCTCGAGGATCTGTGCCGTCTCCTTGAGGATCGTACCGCGCTCGGGACCGGGGGTCGACGCCCACTCGTCTTTGCCGGCGACCGCGGCCTCGACGGCCGCCTCGGCGTCTTCAGCCGTCGACGACTGGAACTCCCCGACGACTTCGTTTGTGTTCGCGGGATTCAGTACTTCGAACGTGTCTCCGGAACTCGATTCTACCCACTCTCCGTCGACGTAGTTACGGTGCGCTGTCGGCATTCGTGCCAGTCATTCCGGCCTTGTCTATATTAATGTTAGTTTTGAGGCGATACTAGCGACTTCTGTCGCGCCCGAGCCGCGAAGAAATCGACAGCACGAACGCTACTAATTTATATAGGTGATGCGAAGCGACGTGGCGATGAGTTCCAGGCAAAACGAGACGACCGGACACAGGCTCTCGACGCCGCGAAATAATTCTTGAAGCGATCATCGACAGTCAGGATGACGTCAGCGGCTATCTGGATCTCGTGGTCACGAGCCACTCGTTTCAGTGCCCGACGATGGACTGTACGAGTGGCTCGCCTAATGGTCTCGAACCGTTGAAGATCCCGACACAAGTCCCTCCTGATCGCCCGAATCGGACTCAGTTGCGCTTGTCACCGCTGTATACCGTCAGACGCCGATACGCCACCAGACGACTTCTCGGTCCGCGATTTCGATACCGAACCCACTTGCCGGCGAATTGTGGACGACGCCACCGATCGGGTCGTTCGTTCGCTCTCATAGCAACGCGGTTTCTCATACTACCGGAGGTCGATAGCGATGGTTAACCGACTCAACACCGCTGTTCGCCGACCGTTCGTCGTGCTTGGTTCCCCCTCGCCGAATTTTACAGAAGTACTTTCGTAATGGATGTGAGGGAATATTGACGTCCATACGATTGTAAATATGGGTGCGTGGATTCGATGATTGAAATTCTCAATCTCGAATACTTCACTCACAGGCTCTAACCCTCGTGAATATGGCCATCAGCCGCGTTCGCGTGTGGGAAATACTGAATTCAGGCTAGAGGCGTCTCTCGCGGAGCCGGTAAGTGTGATTTACAGGCCGGATTATCGCTCTGACTGAGTGATACACTACACTATCGAACGCTAACCGACGATGGCCATCGTTGTCAGCCGCGCCGTCGCAGCGGTCCACGTGTCGGCATATTCCGCCATCAGTAGTTCCCCTCTGGGGAACAAACTTATGTGTTCGAGACGTCTGACAGTGGCATATGGTAAACGCCCCAAACGAACGCGCGGGACGCCGGATCCAATCAGTCGAGATCGCGTTCACCGTGCTAGACGCGATTCGGAAGAACGACCGCCCCAACGTGACCGAGCTCGCCGACGAACTCGGCCACTCGAAGAGCACGATCCACAGCCACCTCAAAACCCTCGAGAGCCAGGAGATCATTGTCCGCGACGGCGACGGTTATCGCCTGGGCCTCCAAGTGCTGGACATGGCTAACGACGTGCGCAGTCAGGTCACTAACTACGACGTGATCGTCGACGAAGTCGACGATCTGGCCGACGAGACTGACGAGATCGTCCAGTTCGGCCTCGAAGAACACGACCAGGTCTCGTACCTCTACAAGGCCCGCGGGAATCAAGCGGTCGAGACGATCTCGCGCGCCGGCAGGAAGCAGCCGATGTACTCGACGTCGCTCGGGAAGGCGATCCTCGCGTACTTCCCCGCCGAGCGGCAGGAAGAGATCATCAGCAACGCGACGTTCACGCCGAAGACGCCGAAAACGATCATGGATCCTGACGACCTCTTCGACGAACTCGAGACGATCCGCGAGCGGGGGTACGCGATCGACGACGAGGAGAACATCGAGGGGCTGCGCTGTATCGCCGCACCCATCAGAAACGGACAGACCGTCCTCGGCGCGATCAGTATCACGGGACCGGTCAGTCGAATTACGGACGACTACCTGCACGGAGAACTCGCCGAGAGCGTCCAGCGGGCCGCAAACGTAATCGAACTCAACACCAAGTTCTCGTAGCTACCGCTGACCGGCGCTAGCTCCGCCGGTTCGCTGATTCGCTGCACAGAAGGGGCCCGTTGATCGTTGGGCGAATGCATCAGTTATCCCGTGTCCAATAACTTCTGCTATCACACGATGACAGATCACCTGCGATACGAACCGGATCGAGAACGAGGCGCTCGGCGAGGACCGGTCGCTCGGTGAGTATCTTTACGGCTGATCTGACCGAAGCCAATCGGTTCGTCGACGGGATCGAAGCCGGCGTCGCGAAGGTCAACGAGAAAACGACTGGACTCGAGTTACACGTTCCCTTCGGAGGTTACAAGAAATCCTCGACGAATACATACCGCGAACAGGGCGATGTCGGCCTTGACTTCTTCACAACGACCAAAACAGTCTACATGAACTATTAGCCAACAAGAAAAGGTTGTCACCCGTAGCGCAAAAGAAGCGGTCGAGCTATAGGTAGGCGGCGATAGGAAGAGACTTGACTGTATGGAATAGCTAGCAGGTGAGCAAATGGGTTCGCGTGAGGGCGTAGCACATCTGTACGGCCCGATAGCATTTTCGTATCGGACTGAGCTCTCGCATCGATGAATCGAGTCGTCTGTTGACCCACTCTACGAAACAATCAGGGAGTGGTTTCCGCTGGCTTAGACTATATTCACGCTGAACTAGCAGAATCACGGGCGTCCGCGACTCTTCGGACGATCGCCGGACCGCCCTGACTGGAGTAACCACGAGGACCGCGCTCGCTCGCTGAGGATCAAATATCGCGCTAGACGTTATACGTTTTGACGGTTCCTACTACTTCGACCAGATCATAGTGAAGAATTGCTTGCATCTCTCGAAGGGCGCTGTTCAGATACGGTCTGAAAAGCGAGGCGGTCAGAATTCTAGGTATCCATGCCAGAATTCACCCGCCTCAATGGTTCTAGTAGCGGCGTTCAATTAGATTTTGTGGAGCGCGAGGCGACACCACGCGAGCTAATGCGATTGAGTATCCAGCTCCACCTGAGCGAATTATCACTTTTAGATACTGTTTCTGTCTTAGAGAGGTACGGTGTCGAACGGGCGAGATCGACGATTCATAATTGGGTCCAGAAAGCCGATTTACAGCCGACTACTGGAAAACAGCCGAATCTCGTTGCGCTTGACGAAACCGTGATCCAACTCACTGATCAGCGCTACTGGCTGTTCGCTGCTATCGATCCCGAAACCAACGAATTCCTCCACCTCAAGCTCTATTCAACGCGTACAACCGCACTCACAGAGATGTTTCTACACGAACTCGGAGAGAAACATGATGTCGAAGGCGCTGTGTTTCTCGTCGATTCAGCACCGTGGCTCAAAGCTGCACTCCATCATCTCGGGTTCCGATTTCAATACGAAAAACACGGAAATCGGAATGCTGTCGAACGTTTCTTCAGAGAGATAAAACGACGTACCTCCCAGCTTGGAAACTGTTTCAGAAACGCCGATCCGGCAACCGCTGAAACATGGTTGCAGAGCTACGCATACTGCTGGAACCAGCTAATCTGAACAATGCCAGCGTACTCACCGTCGCCGTAGACGACGTATTCGCGGTCAAATGCGTCGTCCTCGTCCAGTGAGTCGTACGCTCGAAAGTCATCAGTATAGACAGTGAGCGACTCCTCATTGCGATAAGCAAGGAGAAGTTAAATCGTCGATTCATCGGCGGCTTTCGCTGGCAGCACATAGCGGTCGCCGGAGCCGCAATCAGCCAGAATAAACACAGATGGCTTGTTCTGATCGTACGAATCTCTCCCGCGCGTGGACAGACCACGCGAGCGCGACCGACCGCGTGCTCGCGGCCTTTGAGTCCGGCTTTCACGTAGAGTTCATCGATTTCGACCGGCCCTTCAAGCTGTGGTCGAGGCGCGTCCAGCGCTTCCTGCGAACGCTGGACGCGCCGGTAGACCATTTTGTAGGAGACTCAATCTCGACGTCTAGCTGTCTGAGACTCGTGTTAAAGCGGATATAGGCATAGACGTCGAAGAACCATTTTTTGAGTGCAACTTCCGAGTGTTCGAAGACGGTACCGGTCTGATCATTGAAGTGCGGTCGCAATTCTTACAGAGATACCGCTGGAACACTCGATAGCGAATCCGTGATTCGGCACGGCAGCGCGGACAATAGACACCGTTACGCCAGCGAACCTGTGCCAGCAGGTTCGCGGCACGACGCTCCGAGACGGACGTCTGGATTGGAATCATCGTTTGTCGGGTGGCGCGAACGCGCCATCCTTGCCCGCTACGACTTCTAGCTACTGCAGAGAACTGACCAACAATCCTCTACCCAAGAGCGATTATTGTAAATGAGGTGTCACCTTTGCTTTGTACGAGTTGGATGTCAGAGAGCCAATATATATATATATATATATATATATATATATATTTCGAGTACGCTGGCTCTTCATTCGGACCGTGGTACCTATCTATTTCATAGCTGTCTCCTTCGTTATTTACACCCATACAATTGTAATGGGTGGTGCGGCCGGGTATGAAAAAACCGATATTCAGTATCGAATTAATATGGCTGGGATGATTATCCCATTATGTCGGTTCCTCCAACCACATTGTACGACACGAGATATTTCCAATTATTATATAGGGAAACAAAACCCCTTGCGCTCTATATCGAGCTCTTGTCCCAGATTGTACTTTCCCCTGTTCATTTTTGTTTCTCGATCGGTGAATAGATTCTACACTGATAGTTTAAAACAATCGGCTCCACTGAGTTGCGCTATGTTGTAGAATATTGTCTCTTTATTTATACTTATCGAATCGGGTCGTCGGCGATAGTATCACGAACTCGGCGGGCAATAGCTGGATAGTCAATTGGTGGCCGATCATCGGAATCGACGGGATCGACACGACAGACAATCATCGAGGTTCCATCGGTTGTGATTGCGTTTCGATACGCGGTCTCAAACGCATTGGTACTGTGAACTTCAGTTGCGTGAACGCCGCAGCTTTCGGCCACACCGACGAAGTCCACGGCCGACGAACGAGTCGGTTGGCCACCGGTGGTTGCATACGTCTCGTTATCCCAGACGACCACAGTAAGGTTGTCGAGGTTGTGCTGGGCCACTGTCGTAAGCTCACCCAGTGACATCAGTAGTGATCCATCACCCTCGAGGACCGTAACGTGCTCGTCGGAGACGAGCGCGAGTCCTAATCCGACGGGCATCGTGACACCCATGCTTCCCCACTGGTAGAAGTTGCGTTCCCGGTCAGCGACGCCTGCTAGGACGTACGAAGCGACGCCGAGGTTCGAGACGAGGACGGCATCCGGTGTCACGTCAAGAAGTCGCCGGGTACACGCGATCTGATCGGCAGTTTTGGGAGTACCGTCCGACATGCTACAGCCCCTCTAATTTACTCCCGGTTACTGTTTGCTCGAGGAGGATGATGTACGGCGTCGCCGTCGAGAATGCCGACTCTGCAGCTAACCGAATACGGTGTCCAACGTCGTCGGCCTCAGTTACCGTGTCGTTGCGGACGCCGAAATCGTCGAGAATACGGTCGATGTTGTAGCCAACGGGCACCTGTGCGACGTTGAATTCGCCGAGATTCCCGCGGCGGGTCACGACAGCGAAAAAGGGTGTGCGAGCGGGGAGTGCGAGCGATCCGATTGCATTTATGGCGTTTGCCAGTCCACTCGATTGACAGAGCAATGCCCCGCGTGCTCCGCCAACCCACGCGCCCGTAAGGACACCTATTGCAGCCTCTTCGCGAGCGACCTGTACCGTTTCAAATGCCGAGTCGGACTCGATAGCTTCGATAAGGGGTCCGATTTTCGAATCGGGTAAGTGAGCGACGACCTCCACGTCGGCCTGCTTCAGTGCGTCGACTGCATCGAGAATCCACTGGTCCGTGCGGTTCGAGGATGTCACGTTGTGGTCACCTCGGTACTCGACGAAGCGTTCTCGACCCTCGTAACGTTCTCAGCCGTGTGATTGACATCTGCCGTTTGGGTGGGTTGGTGTACAGGGACACAGTTACCGACAGATAGACCGTTGACTGACGTGCAATCGCTCAGTGGCGGAACGATGGAATTACCATTGCTGTATCTGGAAGATTCTTGTGAACTGCTGCCATCCATGTCCATTGGTACCACAACAGCTGTAATGAACGTTTGGGGCGATACCGCGACCCGACTGTCGCGTTACTGTGAGATGCGTTCGCGACTGTCGAGGCGTTGGTCGACCGAGTAAGCGTCGATGCGAATCGAGCGACTCGAGTCGCGACGACGATCGAGGAGGCCGAAAACGCGTTCGACTTCGAACTCGACGTCCTTGAGGAGTACTGTGAATCGGAGCCGTCAGTCCCGCTCGTCCTCGACGTTCGGACCAACCCGGATGTCGCCTGGCCGGGGTTCCCACCGTACTGATCCGGTCGAGGCAGTGAACCGGTCGACCCGGCGATGGAGACGACCCGAACGTATTTGTCGGTCCACGGCCCCTTTTCTTAGGAGGATGAAGATACTACTCACAGGTGCCAACGGAACCGTCGGTGAGGCGATTCTCTCCCGGCTCGGTGATCGAGACGAGTTCGAGTTCACGTGTCTCGACGTCACGAAGCATCCCGAGCGAGAAACGGTCGTCGCAGATATCACCGAGTACGACGACATTCGACCCCACTTCGACGGCCACGATACAGTGATTCACCTCGCGGCGCTGGTCGATCTGAGCGGCGCGTGGGACGAGATCCTTCGGACGAATTTTATCGGCACGTACAACGTGTTAGAAGCGGTCGCCGATGCCGAAATCGAGAGGTTCATCTTCGCTTCGTCGATTCACACGGTCGGGATGTACGAACTCAACCTCGCGCCGGAGCTCTACGACTCCGATTACGATCTCGCGCTCGATCACGAGACGCCGGTCCGACCTGACTCGTTCTACGGGCTCTCGAAGGTGTTCGGCGAGGCCCTCGGCCGACTCTACGTCGAGAGCCACGAGAGCCCGCTGGGATCGGTCCACCCGGCTTTTATGACCAACACGCGGGAGTATCCGAGTCGGTTCTACTCGCTTCGCATCAAGAGTGTCCGGGACGACACTCATGACCACCCATACGGACTCGCAGAGGAAGGCGTCGAGGCCGGACTGTGGGACCGAGACAGCGAGGACTACAAGTACATGGCAGAGCGACTGAAAGCGACCTGGCTCTCCCATCGCGACCTCGGCGATCTCGTCGAGCGCTGTCTCACCGACGAGACCGTCGAGTTCGACATCTTCTGGGGGGTCAGCGACAACGACGGGAAGTGGGTAGACCTTGAGCACAATCGCGAGGTTCTCGGTTACGATCCACAGGACAACGGCGCCGAGTGGACCGAGCCGCCGAGTGAGCAGTGAATCGCCCGTTTCGAATAGCAGTGAGTCGCCCATTTCGGACGGGACTGTGGGTCTTTCCCATCCGGTTGGCGCCCGCATCTTTATGAGACGAGACTCGGAAGTGATTGTATGGTAGATACGGGCGAACTAGAAATATTTCGTCACTCGTTGAAGAGTATCGTCGAGGAGATGGGCGTTACCCTCCAGCGGACGGCCTACTCGACGAACATCAAAATCCGACGCGACCACACGTGCGCGCTGTTCGACGCCGACTTGCGTCACATCGCACAGCACGATATCGCGCCACAGCATATCGGCTCACTGGTCTCCGTTATTCCGAAGAACGTCCCCGACTGGGAGGACGACCTCAAGCCCGGCGACGGAATCCTCATCAATGACCCGGACAAGGGAGCGGTTCACTTGCCGGACGTGATGCTCATCTCGCCGCTGTTCCACGACGACGAGATCGTCGGCTACGCCGCGAACTCCGCCCACCACGTCGATATCGGCGGCGGGACGCCGGGTGGCATTCCGAACGACAGCACGGAGCTGTACGCGGAGGGGCTTATCATCCCCGGCGTTCGAGCGGTCCGTGAATGGAGTTACGACGAGCAGATCCTGTCGCTGATCCTCCGGAACGTTCGCCGGCCGGATATGCGCCGCGGCGATTACCAGGCACAACTGGGAACCAACCGCATCGGGGAGCAGCGGTTCACGGCGCTGTACGAGTCCTACGGAGCGGACCAACTCACGACGTATCTCGACGAACTGCTCGACTACACCGAGCGGCGGGTCAGGGCGGCGATCTCCGACCTCCCAAACGGTCATTACACCGCCGAGGATTACATGGACGGTGACGGCATCGTCGACGAACCGGTCCGACTCCGGATGGCCATCACCGTCGACGGCGACGAGATAACGGTCGATTTCACCGGGACGGCTGCGGAGAACACCGGGCCACTGAACTGCACCCCCGCGATGATCTTCGCCGGGACGATGTCGGTCGTTATGGCCTTTATCGGCACCGACCTCCCGAAGAACGACGGGTTCTACCGCCCGTTCGAGGTGATAACGCCCGAGGGAACGATGGTCAATCCCTCCGACAACGCTCCGGTCGCCGGCGGCTGGGAGATTCCGATGCGCGCCGGCGATCTCGTTACCAAAGCGCTCGCCGACGCCGTTCCCGAGGAGACCATCGGCGCGACGAAGGGAATGGTCTGTAACGTCGCTTACGGCGGGACCGACCCGCGAAACGAGTCAGAGTACGTCTACTACGAGACAGTCGCCGGCGGCTACGGCGGTCGCGCCGAGAAAGACGGGATGGACGCGGTTCAGACGCACTTCCAGAACACGGCCAACAGTCCCATCGAGGAGCTAGAATCGGAGCTTCCGGTCTACGTCCGACGATACGCGCTAATTTCGGACTCGGCGGGTGCGGGCCGACAGCGCGGCGGACTCGGCGTCCGCCGCGACCTCGAGTTCTACGATCACAGCGCGTCGTTCTCGCTGTTGACCGACCGAACTCGCTCGGCGCCGTGGGGCGTCTTCGGCGGGAAGAGCGCACGACCGTCCCGGTTCCTCCGCAATCCCGACACCGACGCCGAAGTCGAACTCGAGTCCAAGTCGACGACGCAACTGAACCCCGACGACGTTGTCAGCATCCAGACGCCGGGCGGCGGCGGGTACGGTAATCCGCTCGAGCGCGATCCGGAAGCCGTCCTCGAGGACGTCCGGAACGAGAAGGTGTCGCCGGAAGCGGCTCGAGAGGCGTACGGCGTCGAACTGACCGACGAGACGAGCGTCGACAACGACGCGACGGCGGCTCGTCGAAGCGAACTCCGTGACACCGCCGCTGCTGACGGAGGTGAGTCGGAATGACGGTCCGTATCGGCGTCGACACGGGCGGCACGTTCACCGACGTGGTGCTGTACGATGCAGCTACGGGCGAGATACACATTACCAAGACGCCGTCGACACCGCCGAACTTCGACGAGGGCGTGCTGACGGGCATCGACAAGATCCTCGAGAAGACGGACACGGACCCGTCGACGGTCTCGTTCCTGAGTCACGGAACGACCGTCGGCACGAACGCCGTTCTCGAGGGCGATATCCCCGACCTCGGACTGATAACGAACGAGGGGCTGCGAGACGTCTTGGAGATCGGCGACCAGACCCGTCCCGAGCTGTACAACCTGCAGGTGGACAAACCGCCCGCGCTGATTCCCCGTCGACTTCGACGGGAGGTACCTGGTCGTCTCGATTCGGCAGGCGAGATCATCGATCCGCTCGACGAGACGCAGGCCCGGGCGGCCGCCGAGTCGCTCGCCGAAGCGGACGTCGACTCGATCGTCGTCTCGTGTCTGTTCTCGTACCTCGAGGACGATCACGAGCAGCGGATCGGCGAGATCATCGAACGGGTCGATTCCGAACTGGACTACGCGCTCTCGTCGGCAGTTTACCCGGAGCGACGCGAGTACGATCGGACGGTCACGACGGTGCTCAACGAGGCCGTGAAAATCCGGATCCAGGACTACCTCGATCGACTCGATACCGGCATCGTCGACCGCGATCTCGACGTGCCGCTCACCGTCATGCACTCGGGCGGTGGCATCTTCGGCACGACGCAGGCGACCGAGTTCGCCATCCGGACGGTACTCTCCGGTCCCGCGGCGGGCGCGGTCGCGACGCGGGACGTCTGCCAGACCGAGGCCCTCGGGAACGTCATCGGACTCGATATGGGCGGCACGAGTACCGACGTCAGCGTCGTCGAAGACGGCGATATCGTTCGCTCGACCGAGGGCGAGATCAACGACTTGCCGATCAACACGCCGATGATCGATATCCACACCGTCGGCGCCGGCGGCGGGAGTATCGTCTGGATCGACGAAGGGGACGGACTCCGAGTCGGTCCCCAGAGCGCGGGCGCAGATCCGGGGCCGATCTGTTACGATCGCGGCGGCACGGAGCCGACGGTCACCGACGCCAACCTCGTGCTCGGTCGGATCGATCCCGACGCGTTCCTCGAGGGGAACATGTCGACCGCGGCGCAGCGAGCCCGCGATCGGTTCCGAACCGAGATCGCCGATCCGCTCGGCGAGTCCCTCGAGAAGGCCGCGATGAGCGTCCTGAAGGTCGCAAACGCGAAGATGAGCCGTCAGATTCGGAAGGTGACCGTCGAACGGGGTCAGGATCCGGCGTCGTTCTCGCTGGCGGCCTTCGGCGGGGCCGGCCCGCTGCAGGCGGCCGCAGTCGGGTGGCAGATGGAGATGGACTCGATCGTGCTCCCGCAGAGTCCAGGCGTGTTCTCCGCCAGGGGGCTGTTGCTCGCGGACATTCGACTGGACGAGTCACAGGCGTCTCACAGTACGCGACCCGACGCTGAAATCGCTCGCTCGCAGTTCGATTCGATGGAAGCGACGCTCGTCGACCGGTTCGACGAGCAGGGATTCGAGCGCGACGAGGTCGACATCGAGCACGCAATCGACGTTCGGTACGAGGGACAGTCCTACGAGCGGACCGTGGCGCTAGCCGGCGAGACGGTCACCGAGGAGACACTCGCGGCCACCGTCGAGTGGTTCCACGACGTTCACGAACAACTGTACGGCTACTCGATGCCGGACGAACCCGTCGAACTCGTCGCGCTTCGGTCGACCGGAACGGTCGAGACGGCCCCGCTGGAAGCGCAATCCGTCGACGCAGACGCCGACGCCGTTCGAACTGAACGGGACGTCTACTTCGAGGGCGGGTTCCGAGCCACACCGATCTACCGCCGATCCGGACTTTCGATCGGCCAGCGACTCGAGGGGCCGGCGATCATCGAGGAACCGGGCTGTACCTCGCTGCTGCCGCCGGAGACGACTGCAAACGTGACGGACAATGGGAACGTGATCGTCACGCTCTGACCGATCGCGTTTTCGATTCGGAAACTCAATCGGACGAGACGGCTACGAGAATCGAAGGTTGATTTCGATGATATCTGCCGCTTCTTGGACGAGTTGTGGCAGTTCTTCCTCGAAGAACTCTCCTTTGACTCGGCTTCTCGGTCCGGAGACGCTGATTGCGCCACAGGGATCGTCTCCGGACGGGGTGATCGGAACCGCGACACAGCGGATACCCGAAACCCGTTCTCCGCGATCGATCGCGTATCCCCGTTCGCGAATCGCAGCGAGTTCCTGCATTAATTCGTCACGATCGGTAATCGTGTTCGACGTCGCACTCGGTAGCCCGTGATCGTCGATGACGGCGTCGACTCGGTCTTCGTCGAATGCCGACAGCATCGCCTTGCCCAGTGCGGTTTGGTGGAGGTACGTACGCATTCCGGGATGGGCGTCCAGATAGAGCGCGTTGTCGCCGCTTTGCAGATAGGCGTAGATACCCTTGTTGTGTTCTTCGACCAGTACACTGGCGAGTTCGCCCGTCTGCGCTGCGAGTTCGTCGATCTCTGGCGTTGCAATCTCGCGGATCGTCAGTCGATTCTCGATGTGTTTGCCGACTGCGAGGAATCGTAGGCTGATCCTGTAAGTATCGTCTTCCTTGACCAGGTACTCGTTTTGCTCGAGGGTCTGCAGATAGTTGTGAACCGTACTCGTCGGTCGGTCGAGCTCGGCGGCCAGTTCCCCGACACCGGCCCCATCGAGTTCTCTGATCGTCTCAAGTATCTGTAGGGTGGTTTCAGCCGATTTGATCCGACTTTTTTGGCCCATGGTACCACAGTACAACCGCGATGGTAAAAATCTATCCCACATCATGGGATGGATCGTCCACGGGTTCAGGCGAGTTGTCCCGCACCAGAAATCAGCGTCCCAGTTGCGTACTGCACAGTCAACCACGTTCGTGAGGACGGCCCGCACGGATATAATACTCATTTGACAAAAATGATATGTGGCCTCGGGGGAACTGTGGATGTGTATGTCTGGCAAGCTAGCGGACAAGACAGCGGTTGTTACAGGATCGAGTAGCGGTATCGGCGCCGCAATCGCCACTGGATTCGCTGAGGAAGGAGCAAACGTTGTAACGAACTCCCGATCGCAGGAGCGAGCGGAAACGACTGCCGAGGAAATTCGCGAGAACGGCGGTTCCGCAATCGCCGTCGAAGGCGACATCAGCGACCCCGAGGAGGTGTCGGCACTCGTCGATGCCGCCGTCGATGAGTACGGCAGCCTCGATATTATGGTCAACAACGCCGGCATTTCGGTTATCGAACCGGCCATGGAGATGGACCCCGAGGACTGGCAGAACGTAATCGAGGTCAACCTCTCCGGGGTCTTCTACGGTGCACAGGCGGCCGGACGGCAGATGATCGAGCAGGGAACCGGCGGACAGATCATAAATATATCGAGTATCTTCGGGAAAATCGGCATCCAGGGACGGTCCCCGTATAACGCGTCGAAGGGCGGCGTCAACAACTTGACGAGGAACCTGGCGGTCGAACTGGCCGAACACGATATCCACGTGAACGCGCTCGCACCGGGATTCATCCGAACGCAGTTGGACGAACAGACGCGAGACAGCGACGACCGAGACACCATCCTCGACGAGGACGAGTGGCCGTACTACGGGTACGACGACCAGCACATCGAGCATCGGGTGCCACTGAATCGGTTCGGCACGCTCGAGGAGATGCAAAACGTCGCGCTCTTTCTCGCATCCGGCGACCACTACACGACCGGCGAGATACTCAACGCTGATGGTGGCTGGCTCGCGTTCGGGTGGGGAAGCAAGGGACGGTAGTTGCCCTTACTCAGTCACTCACTCGTAGGTACAGCAGTAATCGACGAGTTCAGCGATCGAGACCTCGAACGTCGTCGCTGCGGGGACGGTAAACGACTCACCTGCTTCGTACTCGGTCGATTCGCCGTCGACCGTGGCCGTGAGTCTACCGGCGTACAGTTCGATGTGTTCCTCGTTTTCGGTTTCGAACTCGTATTCGCCAGGGTGCATGATCCCGAGGGTCTTTCGTACGCCGTCGTCGGTAACCAGCGATCGGCTGGTGACGTCGCCATCGTAGTAGACGTTCGCCCGTTTCGTTATCGTCGCGCTTTCGAACGTATCGTTCGACATATGTTGGTATCGTTACTGCCTGCCCACTAAATGCTATCGTCGGATCCGGTCTGGGCCAGTGCCTTTCGCCTCGACCGGTAGCAGTATGATTTTTACTCCCAAATATGGGTTAATCGTACGATGATGTGTCACGGAAAGCCACGGGTTGCAAAATCTATAAAACCACGTACTGACAATAGGGTACTCACCGCATGGTAGAAATTCACAAGCTATTAGGCGAGCATAGTCACAACGAGTTCAAAGCGTTCCGTGACGACGAAGTTGGTCTTCGCGGATTCATCGCGATTCACGATACGACGCTCGGACCCGCAGCCGGTGGGACCCGACGGTACGCCTTCGAATCGGAGGAGGAAGCGATCATCGACGTCCTCAGACTGTCGCGTGCGATGACCTACAAGTACGCAATCTCCGGGATCAACATGGGCGGTGCGAAGGGTGTAATCTGGGTAGACGACGAGGACCAGCGAAGCGAGGACCTCTACCGCGCCTACGGGCGGATGGTGGACAGTTTCGGCGGCCGATTCGTCACCGGGGCCGACGTCGGTACCGACCAGGAGGCGATGCGCTGGATCGGCGACGAGACGGACTACATCATCGGGCTTCCGGAACAGTTCGACCACCCCGAGGACTACCACGGCGGCGGGCTCGGCGTCATCAAGGCGATGGAGGCGTGTTGCGAACTCGAGTACGGCGGCGACCGCGACCTCGCGGACCTCCACGTGACCGTCCAGGGCGTCGGCGAGATGGGGACCAGTATCGTCCGCTACCTCCAAGAGCGGGGTGCGCAGGTGACGGTGTCGGACATCAACGAGGAACAGATCGACTACCTCGAGGACGAGTACGGCGTCGGTTCCGTCGACCCCGAAGACGTCTACGACATCGACTGCGACGTGTTCGCGCCGTCGGCACTCGGCTTCGTGTTGAACGACGACACGATTCCGCGGCTACAGTGTGACATCGTCTGTGGGGCGGCTAACAACCAACTCGACGACGAGGAGCGCCACGGCACGATGCTTCAAGAGGAAGGGATCCTGTACGCACCGGACTATCTCGCCAACTCTGGACGAACCATCGACGACACCGATCTCCTTCGGAAGGGTGGGTACAAGCACACGCGAGCGCGCGCCATGATCGACGGCATCTACGATCGGATGCTGACGATCGGCCGCCGCGCCGACGAGGAGGATCGCCCGACCTACGAAGTCGCCAACGATATCGCACAGCAGCGTATCGACGCGATGAAAACGATGCGCCAGAAGGTCCACGAGACCCGAAAGCCCCAGTGGTAACGATTTCAGACACAATGTACACATGCAGTTCAACCACCGACAGTAGTAGCGGGAGTTCGACCGCCGTCTCAGCGGTCGCAACCGACGGCGGCGGAGACACCGAGAGTATCAGCAACCAATGAGTTTCGAACCCGGGTTTCAAGCGGAGGAACAGATCCTCGACGAAGACGGACGAGTGCTCGACGGCGAAACGCCGCCGGACCTCGACGATGACGTCTTCGTCGACATGTACAAACAGATGCGGCTGTGTCGCCAGTTCGACGAACGGGCGGTGAGTCTCCAGCGACAGGGTCGGATGGGGACGTACTCGACGATGCTCGCCCACGAGGGCGCCCTCGTGGGGAGCGCCTTCGCCCTGCGCGACGACGACTGGATCGTTCCGTACTATCGCGACCACGGGGCGACGGTCACGCACGGCCTCGGCTTCGAGCACATCCTGCAGTACTACATGGGCCACGAAGAGGGCAGCGTCGTTCCGGAGGACACGAGCGTCTTCCCGATCTGTATCACGATCGGCGATCAGATCCCTCACGCGACCGGGGCGGCGATGGCGTCGAAGCTCCGGGACGGCGACGACAGTGCGGTCGTCTGTTACTTCGGTGACGGGGCGACTAGCGAGGGTGATTTCCATGAGGGACTCAACTTCGCCGGCGTCTTCGATACGCCGAACGTGTTCTTCTGTCTGAACAACCAGTGGGCCATCTCGACCCCGATCGAGAAACAGACCGCCGCGTCGACGCTCGCCCAGAAGGCGTCGGGATACGGATTCGAGGGTGTCCGTGTCGACGGCATGGATCCGCTCGCGGTCTACGAGGTGACTCGGAAGGCGCTCGAGACGGCTCGTGACTCCGAGTCGGACGCCCCTCGTCCGACCCTGGTCGAGGCGTTGTTGTACCGGGTTGGCGCTCACAACACGAGTGACGATCCCTCGAACTATCGCCAGGAGTCCGAGACGGAGCCGTGGCGCGAGCGCGATCCGATCTCGCGGATGGAGACGTTCCTCCGCGAGCGCGGGCTGTTGAGCGACGAACGGATCGACGCGATCGAGGAGGAAAACACCGAAGAGATCGAGTCAGCGGTCGAGATCGCGGAGGCCTACGAGCCGGATCCGGACGACATCTTCGAGCACGTCTTCGACGAACTTCCCGACCGGCTCGAGGAGCAACGGGCGGCGTTCCGCGAACTACACGAACAGTACGGTGACGAAGCGTTTCTGCGCGACTAACGAATGGCAACCACAACACCAGATCCAGCGGCGGTCGACAGCCAGACCCTGACGCTGGTACAGGCGGTTCGAGAGGGACTGTACACGGAGATGAAACGAGACGACGACGTCCTCGTCCTCGGGGAGGACGTCGGCGACAACGACGGCGTGTTCCGGGCGACCGAGGGATTGGTCGACGAGTTCGGCAGCGATCGGGTGATGGACACGCCGCTCGCCGAGTCGGGAGTCATCGGTACGTCGATCGGAATGGCCGTACGAGGATTTCGACCCGTTCCGGAGATCCAGTTCATGGGGTTCGTCTATCCGGCGTTTGATCAACTGGTCAACCACGCGGCGCGGTTCCGAACGCGATCTCGAGGACGCTTTACGTGTCCGCTGACGGTTCGCGTCCCCTACGGCGGGGGGATCCGTGCCCCCGAACACCACTCCGAATCCACCGAATCGTTCTTCGCCCATCAACCGGGGCTCAAGGTCGTCGTTCCGTCGACGCCGTACGACGCGAAGGGGCTCCTCGCTAGTGCGATCGAGGACCCTGACCCCGTCGTCTTCCTCGAGCCGAAACTCGTCTACCGATCGTTCAAGCGGGAGGTTCCGGACGAGCGCTACACCGTACCGATCGGCGAAGCGAACGTACTCCGCGAGGGATCGGACGTCGCCGTCTTCACCTGGGGGGCGATGGTCAGGCCGACGCTCGAGGCCGCCGAGACGCTCGCCGAGGACGACATCGACTGCCACGTCGTCGACGTGCGCTCGATCTATCCACTGGACGAGGAGACGATCGTCGACGCGTTCAAGCGCACCGGACGGGGCGTCGTTGTCCACGAAGCGCCCCAGACGGGCGGGATGGCGGCCGAGTTGACGTCGACGATCCAAGATGAGGCCGTCTTGTACCAGAAAGCACCGATCAAGCGCATCACCGGGTACGATACCCCGTTCCCGTTGTACGCGCTCGAGGACTACTACCTGCCGAGTGCCGCTCGCATCGAACACGGCATCCGGGAGACGGTCGAGTTCTGACAGCCAATGACCAGCAAGGAGTTTACCCTGCCGGACGTCGGCGAAGGGATCGCAGAGGCGGAACTCGTTCAGTGGCTCGTCGAACCCGGCGACGAGGTGGCCGAAGACCAGCCGGTCGCTGAGGTTGAGACGGACAAAGCGGTGGTCGAAGTCCCCTCGCCGTACACGGGGGTCGTCGACGAACTCCGCGCGGCGGAAGGGGAGGTCGTTCCCGTCGGCGACGTACTGATCACGATTCGGGTCGGTGAAGTCGACCTCGAGAGAGACGATCCTGACTCGGTAGAGTCGGTCGATGACCGCGAACAGCGCTCGGAGATGACAGTCGAGACAGCTGATACTGATGCGAGTGACCGCATCGGTTCGACCGGGGAGCAACGCGGCGAGCGGGGCCGCCCGATCGCACCGCCGTCGGTGCGCCGGTACGCTCGGGAACACGATGTTGACCTAAAAGCACTCGCGTCCGGTCGCTCTGCGACTCGTCTCACGAAAGCGGACGTTCGATCAGCTATCGATTCGTCCCCAGAACGGACGGCGTCGGAGAGTACGGAAACGGTACCTCACCGCACCGAACAGCCAAGTGGCGGCGATGTCGGGTCCGACGCACCGCCGGGTGAGGTGGCCGCCACCGAATCCGCCCCCGCGGCCGGCCGAAGTCTTACGTTAGCCCGCCCGAACACGCGACGGATCGCTCGCGAGAACGGGATCGATATCGACGACGTTCCGACGGAGGAACGCCGGGACGGAGAGGCCTACGTGTCCGAAACGCAGGTTCTGCGCTACGTTGAGGACCAATCGACCACCACTGGGCCCACATCCACCGGACAACCGACAGCCGCGACGGCCGACAACGGGACGGGACCGGCCGCGACGACTGCACCCCCGACGAAGACCGACGCCGCAATCGAGACGCGTCCGTACGAGGGCGTCAGGCGAACCATCGGTGAGCGGATGTCCCGGTCGAAGTTCACCGCGCCCCACGTCAGCCATCACGATACGGCGACTATCCCTGAACTCGTCGACACGCGAACGCAGCTCACGGCTGCCGTTGAGGATCGGGGCGCGTCACTCACGTACCTGCCGTTCGTTCTGAAAGCCGTCGTTGCGGCGCTGAAACGCCATCCGATACTCAACTCGAGGCTCGAGGAGGACGACGACGAGATTCGCATACGACGGAAGTATCACATCGGTATCGCTGTTGCGACCGATGCCGGATTGCTGGTGCCAGTCATCGAGAACGTCGACGAGAAGGGGATCGCATCGCTCGCCGAGGAGATCGACGACCTCGCAGAGCGCGCTCGCTCGCGCAAACTGACACCCGACGAGATGACCGGTGGGACGTTCACCGTCACAAACTTCGGCGTGATCGGCGGCGAGTACGGGACGCCGATCATCAACTATCCGGAAACTGCAATCCTCGGACTCGGTGCAATTGACGAGCGAGCGGTCGTCGAAGACGGCGACGTCGTCGCCCGACCGACGCTTCCGCTGTCGCTCTCGTTCGATCACCGCGTGATCGACGGCGCCGACGCCGCCGAGTTTACGAACACCGTGATGAGATCTCTCGAGCAACCGCAGCTATTGCTGGTGGAGGATTGAGATGGTCGTCGGAGACATTATCAGTAACACGGAACTACTCGTCATCGGTGGCGGACCAGGCGGGTATTCGGCCGCCATTCGGGCTGCACAGCGCGATATCGACGTCACTCTCGTGGAGAAAGAGGCATATGGCGGTACCTGTCTCAACCACGGCTGCATTCCGTCGAAAGCTTATCTCGCGGCAACCGGACTCGCCCATCGTGCGGGCGGCGGCGAACACATGGGGGTCCACGCCGAACCCACGGTAGACCTCCCGGAGCTTCTCGACTGGAAGAACGACGTCGTCTCGCAACTCACTGGCGGCGTCGAGACGCTGTGTTCGGCGAACGGCGTAACACTCATCGATGGAACCGCGCAGTTCGAGGGACTGAACAGGGTCCGAATCGCCCACGGCGGTGACGGACAGGGATCCGAAAGTATCGAGTTCGAACACGCGATCATTGCGACGGGATCGCGGCCGATCGAACTTCCCGGGTTCGCGTTCGAAACCGAGTCAATCTGGAGCGCTCGGGACGCGTTCGCGACCGACACCGTTCCGGAGCGCCTGGTCGTCATTGGCGGCGGCTACATCGGAATGGAGCTCTCGAGCGTGTTCGCCAGACTGGGCGTCGACGTTACGGTCGTGGAGCTGCTTGAGGATGTCCTTCCGACGTTCGAGGACGATATCTCGAGGGTCGTCCGTGAGCGCACCGAGGCCCTCGGTGTCGAGTTCAACTTCGGTGAGCGAGCGGTGGACCTTCGCCGAGAGGCCGACGAACTGACGGTCGTTACTGAGACGGAATCGGGAGATGAGTCGAGGTACGGGACTGACCGGCTGCTGGTCGCAATCGGTCGCGAACCGGTTACTAACACGCTGTCGATCGAAAGCACCGGTCTCGAGACCAACGGGCGGGGATTCATCAAAACTGACGACCGCGCGCGCACTGCCGAGGAGCACATCTTCGCCGTCGGCGACGTGACGGGCGAACCGATGCTCGCACACGCGGCGACCGCCGAAGGGGTGGTCGCTGCCGACGTCATCGCTGGTGGGCCGGCGGCGCTCGACCACTACGCGATTCCGGCCGCCGTGTTTACCGACCCGGAGATCGCGACGGTTGGGCTGACAGCGAACGAAGCGTACGACGAGGGATTCGATCCGGTCGTTGGGGAGGTCTCGTTTCGTTCGAACGGCCGTGCATTGACAGCTGACGCGGATACCGGATTCGTGCGGATCGTCGCTGACGACCCCTCGGGGATCGTTCTAGGGGGACAGATCGTCGGTCGTGAGGCATCGGAACTCGTTGCCGGGGTCGGGCTCGCAATCGAGTTGGGGGCCACACTCGAGGACGTGTACGGAACCGTTCACACACATCCGACGCTGTCCGAAGCAGTCGCTGAAGCTGCTAAACACGCACGCAACCAAGCGATACATACGGTCAACTGATCGACTCACTCAGCGTCCAGCGTTCGAGAAGCCGAATTGAGGGTGACGTCGCCGAAATCAGAATGCGAGGTCGGTCGTCCGGACTGGATGAATTGTTTCCGTCGATCAGCACAGATGGCAACCAGTTGCTCCAACGTGGTTTTCTTGGTGTGGCTGACGGCAATTCACATCACTGATAACAAACACCTGTCGTAGAATATTGCTTCCAGCAATGCCATCAAAACTAATATGGATAAATAATTTGTAGAATCTATCAATAGTACAGGTATCGGCGTTGATGTGCTGAACCAGAACCTATATGTTTGTCTATGACTACCATGATAACGTGTATGGTAGACGATAATCTAGCGCGCAGAACGGTACTAGCTGGTGCAGGTGCAGTCACGTTTGGTTCGCTGGCAGGGTGCTTACAAGATAACGGTGAGACGGATGGCTATGTCATCGGAATGGTGGATGCACTCACCGGGACGTTAGCCCCCTACGGCAGTGAGTACAACGAGCGTGCCCGGGAACTGGCACTCGAAGACATTAACGACGTCGGACTTGGATCGGACAACGAAGAACTCGAGATCATCTTAGAGGACAGCGAAAGTTCGAATCAGTCCGGGGTCAACGCGGCCCAGCGACTGATCAATCAGGAGAACGTCCCGCTGTTGTACGGTTCAGTTAGCAGCGGCGTCTCGATCGCGATCCACGAAAGCGTCGTCGATGGGACGGATGTCGTACATATCGCACAGTCCAGTTCGGGTGCAACGGTGAGCGACTATCCGAACTTGCTTCGACCGGTCCCGAGCGGGGCCGGCAAAGGGGCCGTTCTCTCCAACATGATGGCAGAGGATGGTCACGACACGATTGCGGTTACGTGGATCAACAACGATTACGGGGATGCGATGGGACAGGTGGTCGAAGAGCACTTCGAGAACGAAATGGGCGGAACGGTCGCGTATAACAGCTCACACGACCCCGGAGAGGCGAGCTACAGCTCCGAACTCTCCGAGATGGCCGACACGGACGCGACCGCGTGGCTGCTCGCCACGTACGCCGACGAAGCGACTGTCCTGATCAACGACGCGTACGATCAGGGGTACAATGAGGAAGTCGAGTATTACGGGGCCGAGAGCACCATCGCCGACACTATCCTCGAAAACACGGAGCCAGGAAGCCAGGAAACCCTCAAGGGAGTGCGGGAGGGACCGCCAGAGGGATCCGACGTATACGCGCAGTTCGAGGAGCGGTTCAACGACGAGTTCGACGAAAATCCGAACGTCTACTCGGCGTACACGTACGACGCCCTGATGTGGGGTGCAATGGCGATCGAAGCCGCCGACGAGTTCACCGGCGAGGCGATCGCAGAGCACATTCGGGAGGTGACGAGGGAACCGGGCGAGGAAGTAAACTCGTTCGAAGAAGCGAAAGAGATACTTGAGGACGGGAGTTCAGAGGACGTCAACTACGTCGGCCCGAGCGGTCCCGGCGAACTGGACGAAAACGGAGATCCGGTCGGCGTCTACGAGATTTACACTGTGGAGGATCACGAGTACCAGATAGGTGATACGATCTCGGCGGACGAGATCTAAGTTGCTACACCATTCGCAACAATGTCGGCCATTCAATTAGCAATAGACGGTATCGTATACGGGAGTATTATCGTGCTCGGGGCGGTCGGACTATCATTAGTCTACAGTATCGGTGACTTTCCGAACTTCGCACACGGTGATCTCATGGTGGCCGGTGCGTACGGCGGATTGGTCGCGAATCTCGGCCTCACCGAAATCGGTCTCCAGCCGACAAGCGTCTTCTCTCCCGAGCTTCTCGTAACGGTCATTGTCGGGCTCGTCATCGGAATCATCGTCGCGGTCGCGACGCACTATCTCGTCTTCAAGCCGCTCGATAGCGGCCCGATAGCGCTGCTCATAACGAGTTTCGGTGTTGCCCTCATCTATCGGTCGCTCATCTGGATGGGGTTCGGCTCGAGTGCTCGATCGTATAATTTCCCGAGAAGCGGACCGATCGGCTCGATCAGGGACGCCACCGGACTGGCCGTCACTAATCGGATGCTCGTGATCGTGCTGGTCACCGCTGTGGTCGTCGCTACATTGCACTTCGTTCTCCAGTACAGCATGCTGGGCAAGAAAATGCGGGCGGCCGCTGACAACAGCGATCTCGCTCGGATCAGCGGGATCAGGCCTCGAGAGACCGTCCTGACGATGTGGGTCGGTGGCGGTGCGCTCGCTGCCATGGGCGGGGTCTTTCTGGGACTCCACACGCTCATCCGTCCACTGATGGGGTTCGACATACTCCTCCTGATCTTCGCTGCCGTGATCCTCGGTGGAATCGGGAGTATCTACGGAGCGATGCTCGGCGGGTTCGCGATCGGACTCGCCCACGAAATGACGCCCGTCGTTCCCGGTGTCGGCTCCGAGTATGGCGCAGCAGTCGCGTTCACAATTATGATCATTATTCTTCTCGTCAGACCGGGTGGAATCCTCGGGGAGGAAACGACATGAACGTCACCATTCCGAAGACCGATCAAACGCTAGGGTCCACGTCAGTCGTACTGTTCGCTCTCATAACGTTGCTTGGCCTCGCTATTCTTACCGGGACACTGACCGTCGCGTACGCGACGTATCTGCTCGCACTGAGTGGCATGTACGTGCTCCTCGCACTCGGGCTTAACGTCCAGTGGGGCTACGGCGGGATCATCAACTTCGCCGTCGTCGCCTTCTGGGGACTCGGGGCGTACGTCGCCGCGCTTGCGACCGCAGGGACGTCACCGATGGGACTGGAGTGGCACCCGCTCTTCGCACTCGTCGTTGCGATCATCTTCAGCGTGATCGCCGCGGTGATCGTCGGGCTCCCGGCGATCCGACTGCGCGCGGATTACCTCGCTATCGCGACGCTCGGCTTCTCGGAGATCTTTCGTCTCTTGGTTGCCAACGAGACCCATATTACCGCCGGAATGGCGGGCTTAGCCGGCATTCCGAGCGTACTCGACGGCCTCCCGTTCGACGCCGTCACCACGAACCTCTTGATCGTCGCGATAGCAGGGCTAATCGTTTTCGTCTTTCTCCGACGGATTCATCGTTCGCCATGGGGACGAGTTATGCAGATCATCAAGGCCGACGAGGATCTCGCCGAGTCACTCGGCAAGAACGCGTTCTCGTTCAAGATGCAGACGTTCGTCCTCGGCTGCGTGATCATGACCATCGCGGGGGTCTACTACGCCCACTTCATCGGATACGTCGACCCAACGGACCTCAATCCGCTCGAGACGTTCTTCGTCTGGGTCGCCGTCATCCTCGGGGGCAGTGGAAGTAATCGCGGTGCCGTCGTCGGGGCGTTCATTCTCGTGGCCGTCCTCGAGGGCACCCGGTTCCTCACCGATTTCTCGGTCTTCGCAGCGCTGAGTACGGGTCCGCTTCGATTGCTGATCGTTGGCGTCCTCATCGTCCTCATCATGCGATTCAAACCCGAGGGACTCTACCCGCCACGTGACGAACTGATCTGGCCCAAGAGCCTCGACGATACGGAGGGACAGTCATGAGTTCGTTCGAACTCTCCTACGACGGCGCTAACCTCGAGAAAGAGGATACCGTTCTCGAAGTCAGTAACCTGCAGAAATCGTTCGGCGGACTGGTCGTCACCGATGACGTCTCGTTGGCTATCCAATCGGGTTCGATCACCGGAATGATCGGTCCGAACGGTGCCGGGAAATCGACGCTGTTCAATCAGATCTCCGGATTTTACGAGGTCGACAGCGGTACGGTCGAGGTCAACGGAACTGACGTCACCGGCAAGCAGCCGAACAAGATCGTCCAGGAAGGACTGTTGCGAACGTTCCAGACGCCCCGTCGGCTCGAGAACATGACCGTCCGAGAGGCGATGCTCGTCGGTGCCCAGTCCCAACTCGGTGAATCGATCCTTCCGCTGTGGGTTTCGGCTTCCGAGGTGACTCGCGAAGAGCGAGCCAACCTCGAGCGGGCGATAGAACTGCTCGAGTTCTTCGAGATCGATCATCTCGCGACCGAGCCGACGACGAGCCTCTCCGGCGGACAGATGAAACTGCTGGCGCTGGCACGTGCGTTGATGGCGGAACCAGACGTGTTGTTGCTCGACGAACCGGTGGCCGGGATCAACCCGACGCTGGTGAACCAGATCGCGGGCTTCATCGAAGAACTCAACGAAGAACACGGCTATACGTTCTTCATCATCGAGCACGACATCGACTTCCTGATGGGGCTCGCCGAAGAGGTCATCGTCCTCAATCAGGGGCGCGTGTTACTGGAAGGCCCACCGGAAATAGTCCAGTCGGACGAACGAGTCATCAACGCCTACCTGGGTGATATATGATGACAGTACTCGATATCGACCACGTCGACAGCGGCTACGGTGACCTCCAGATCCTGCACGACGTCTCCATGCACCTCGAGGAGGACGAAATCGTATGCATTATCGGCCCGAACGGCGCCGGAAAGAGTACGGCGATCAAGACAATTTTCGGTCTCGTTCAGCCGTGGAACGGAAAGATCACACTCCGCGGGACCGAAATATCCGGGCAGATGCCGGAAGATATCGTCCGCCAGGGGATCAGCTACGTTCCACAGACCGACAACGTGTTCGGCTCGCTCACAATCGAGGAGAACCTCGAAATCGGTGGCGTCACTGCCGACAACGAGTCCGAGGAGATGATCGACAAACTGTTCGATCGGTTTCCGATTCTCGAGGAGAAGCGATCCAAGAAGGCACGAACCCTCTCCGGCGGCCAACGGCAACTGCTCGCGTTTTCACGCGCACTGATGGTCGATCCCGACGTTCTACTGATCGACGAGCCGAGTGCGGGGCTCGCCCCGTCGCTCGTCCAGGATGTGTTCGAAAACGTTCAGCAAATCAACAGCCTCGGCACGTCAGTGCTGATGGTCGAACAGAACGCTCGCGCCGGACTCGACATCTCCGATCGCGGCTACGTCCTCGCACAGGGCCAGGTCAAGTACGAGGACGACGCACAGGCGATCCTCGAGAACCCGGAGATCGCCGAACTCTACCTCGGCGAATAGCTCTCTGGCCCAGATATTCATGACCCAAATTCCTAGCGACTACGAAGATTTGCTCACCGGTGACGCTATCGCACACGTCGCCACGGTGTCTCCAGACGGGTGCCCGCATCAGGCTCCTGTTTGGGTGGATTACGACGGCGAGTACGTGTACATCGGTGGGAAAGTCCATACGAGAAAGAACCGAAACCTCGAGCGCGATCCGAGAATTTCGATCTCGGTGACGGATCCCGAGAACCCGTATCGGTTTCTGACCGTCAGGGGAACCGTCGTCGAGCGCAGCGAAACGGATGCGATGGCGTTCATCGACCGGCTCTCCGAACAGTACTGGGGCTGTGAGTTCCCAAGCGACCGGGACGCCGACCGCGTCAAACTGACGATTCGGCCAGATCACGCCGTCGGACGGACCATCCCGCAACCGGAGTGACGGCGGTGAATTTACCGCTGTTCTATCCGCCGTATCGGTCCGTCGCTAGAACTTTTTGTTACCTGAAAACATATCACTCGGATGGCTATGACCGAACTAGACGGAAAGACAGCCGTTATCACCGGCTCGAGTACGGGTCTCGGACGAGCGATCGCGGAACGATACGCCGCAGAGGGCGCAAACGTCGTGACGAACTCGCGATCGGAAGAGCGTGCAGTGGAGGCCGCCGAGGCAATCCGCGAAGCCGGCGGTGACGCGATCGGCGTCGAAGCGGACGTGACGGAGAAAGACGATGTCGCTGGCCTCGTGGACGCTGCCGTCGACGAGTACGGATCGCTCGACGTACTGGTCAACAACGCCGGAACAACCGTAGAGAAACCGCTGTTGGAACAGACGCCCGAAGACTGGCGACGCGTTATCGACGTTAACCTCACGGGCGTCTTTTTCGGCTGTCAAGTCGCCGGCGAATGGATGATCGAGCAGGACGGTAACGGACAGATCATCAACATGAGCAGCATCTACGGTGCCGGTGGCGTGCAGGGCCGGGCCCCGTACAACGCCTCGAAAGCCGGCATCGAGAATCTCACGCGAAACGCTGCCGTCGAGTTCGCTGACCACGAAATTCACGTGAACGCACTCGCACCGGGATACATCAAGACCCGGTTGGCCGAAGCACCGTTAGGCGAATCCGCTGGGGACGACCTCGAGTGGCCGTACGTCGATTACGCCGAGGAACACATAGAGAACCGAACCCCGCTCGGTCGATTCGGAACCCACGAGGAGGTCACCAACTGTGCCGTCTTCCTCGCAGCGGGCGGTCATTACACGACCGGTGAGGTACTGACGCTGGACGGCGGCTGGACGAGTTTCGGCTGGGGCTCGAAGAGTCGATGAGATGAGTCGGTTCAGGGGTTACGACCGATCGACTGCACCGAAGCGACCCCCGACATCGATATCGAACCAATAGACGGTATCGTCGCCCCACGAGGTCTCTTCGTCGATCCGGAACTGCTCTCGAACTGCAGCGACATCCGTCGCGTCGACGAGGAACGCACACGGCAGTGGCGTTTGACTGCTCTCGATACGGTCAGCCAACCACGAGTCCGCGACGAGCGGTTCCGCAACTGCGACAGGAGCATCGTCGAACGAGACGACCTGCGCCTCAAGCGCGTCCTCCTCGCGCGTTTGCGTCGAGGACGTACCGAAGAACGTCTCGAGTCCGTTGACGGTTTCCTCGAGTTCGTCCGTGCCGATGACGACCTCCGTGAGTCCCATTAGCCCCGAGGTGTCCGGATCGGTCGTCACCTCGACGCGCCACTCGAGGGGGGTGTGATCCATCTCGAGCATCGGTATCGGCGTCCCCTGCGGTCGGCCGCCGACGATCGCTAGCTCCCACTCGACGGTCGTTCCATCGGGTCGCTCTCGGGAAAACCTCGTCGGGCCTTCGATTTCGAACCCCTCGTCGGCCAGTCGGTCGCTTTCGTTGTCAATGTCGTCGACGGTCACCGACCACGCCGATGCGCCCGCGTTCGTATCGATCTGGTCGTTCCACCACGGTGCGGTCCCGTCGGGATCGTTCTTGGAAATCAGTTCCACGTACGAGAGGTTGCCGAACCCGATGAGGTGCATGTGCGTGATCCCGTTCGAGTGGGTCCCGCCGTAGGCCGTTTCGAATCCGGCGCCGGCGAACGATTCTTCGAGGGAATCCAGATCGTCCGCTGCGAAGACGACGTGGTCGATTGGTCTCGACATGAGATACGGTAGAAATTGACATCCACTGGTAAAAACGTACCGTCGATGAACACCCGTTCTGGCGAGTGAGACGGTTGTATCGGTCAATCGAACGACCGGTCGGCGAGCGACTTGAGAGACGCGCGGCTACGGGGTTCGATCGCGTCTCGAGCACACGGCGTCTGTCGATCACAGCTCCACTACTCTCCTTGTGAGTATATGCCACGTGTGTTACAGACTACTCAGGGGTGCTCCCATTGTACTACTCTGGCGGCGCTGTTTCGTTACGTGTGAAAAGTGAGGTGGTACGATTTCGTGGTACTCTATGCCAAAAATCGACCGCTTCAGTTGATGTAGCGACTGGCTCGATTTGAATTTTGTGGAGCGAGAGCGGACACCGCCTCAGCTGATGGGGCTCGGTATTCGACTCAATCTTGCTGTCCTCTCGCTTTCGAATATAGTTCGAGAATTGGAGAAGTCCGGTGTCGAACGCAGTCGAAAGACAGTCCACAATTGGGTTCACAAATACGATCTACTGCCGGCAGTTGACGGGGACCCGAATCACGTCGCGCTTGACGAGACGGTGATTCAACTTGACGAACATCGCTATTGGCTGTACACTACTGTCGATCCAGAAACGAACATAATACTCCGTATGCGGCTGTATTCGACGACTATGACCGCATTGACAGAACGGTTCCTGCGGGAACTCACTGAGAAACATGACCTCGACGATACCGTGTTTCTCGTCGATGGCGCAAAACATCTCCAGACTGCACTGCGGCGATCTGGGCTCCGATTCCGATTCGAAAAACATGGAAACCGGAACAGTGTTAAACATCTCTTCCAAGAGATAAAGCGTCGTACCTCTTCATTTTCAAACTGTTTCAGCCACGCACAACCGTCAACAGCAGAATCGTGGCTCCAAGCCTTCGCCGTCTGCCACAATGTTACAAACTAAACACGACCATTCCTGCAGCCGTCGAACGCGGAGCGTTCGGAACTGACAGGTACCGCGCTCTCACGGGACAGCCGATTCCTGCTCGGAAGGTCAAGTCGTATCCCTGCACGGAATGTAGTCGACGGTAACCATGTGCGACCGTATTCTCGTTCCCGTCGACGGGAGCGATTCGGCGACTGCGGCGCTGGATCACGCGCTCGAGATCGCCGGCGATCACGACGCGAGCGTCACCCTCCGATACGTCGCGGACACGAACGAGCCGAGTCAGATCCGCATCGGTACTGACGTCGTGGACGTCCTCGAAAGCGAGGGCGAGGAGGTCGTCTCGGACGCCCGCAAACAGGCGGTGGACCGCGACGTTCCCGCGACTACGGACGTCGTCTAGGGCGCGCCCCACGACGCAATCGTCGACTACGCCGAGCGGAAGGACGTCGAACTCGTGGTTGTGGGAACCCACGGGCGAGACGGCCTCGAGCGATACGTCATCGGGAGCGTCGCGGAACGCGTCGTCAACACGGCGCCGATGCCGGTACTGATGGTCCGCGCGACCGACGACGCCTCGACCTATCCGTACGAGTCCGTCCTGGTCCGGTTGAACGGTATCCGTGTGAATTGCACGAGATGGACGATTTCGGGAGTGCCGTCCTTCTCGTCGATACCGTCCACCGTTTTCAGACTGCACTCCTGAAACGCGAACGATAATTCCGATGCAAAAGCGGAGAATCAAAGGCACTTTTCGAAAATATAATTAATATGGTTATACGGAGGATCTACCTGATAGATAACCCGTCAGACTGCTATCGGTACGTAACTGGCGGACCGCTCGCTCGTCTCCTCCGCTCTCTCGGAGCGCAGCGCGGGGTCGCAGCACCAATTGCGGCCGAGTCAGGGGCTTTCGAGGACCGGAGCACGGTAACTCACTCGGCCACTGGAACCCCGTCTTCGTACCGTGGAAGGTACCGCCCGTCCCCGCCTTCGGCGAGCACGTCGTTGTGCTCGACGACGAGTTCGCCGCCTTTGATCGTGTGCGTCGGCGCACCGGTGAGTTCGCGGCCGAACGCCGAACACCAGCGGTTGTCCAGTCCGTAGAGGTAGTCCTCGTCGACGGTGAACGATTTCGTCAGGTCGACGATCACGGCGTCGGCGTCTGCGCCCTCCACGAGCGCGCCTTTCCGCGGGTAGATCCCGAACCGTTTCGCGTTGTTCGTCGAACAGACCTCGACCATCCGCTCCATCGAGATCCGGTTCTTGTTTACGCCCTCGCTGAGCATGAGCGGGAGGAACGTCTGCAGACCCTGATCTCCCGGCGGCGAGTCCCAGACGCTCCCGTCTCGCGGTCCCTTGAACTCGAGCTGGTACGGGCGGTAATCGGTGCCGACGTTCTGGAACGTGCCGTTCCGAAGCGCCTTCCAGAGCGCCGCCTGATCGTCCTCGTAGCCGATCGGAGGCGAGATCTTCCCCCAGAGACCGACGTCCTCGTCCTCGCAGTGGTTGGCGAGGAAACTCGGCAGGGTCTCCCCGTAGAGGTTGACGCCGCGTTCCTGGTACCGAGAGAGGGCGTTGAGCGTCTCCTCCATGTTGTTGTGAACGACGTACGACGTCGCGCCGGTGTGCTCGGTGAGCATGCCGATCTGTTCGATCTGCATCGCCTGACTGATGCCCGGCGAGGCGTCGGCCCAGGCGCTGAGATCGTCCCGCCCGGCCTCTTTCATCTCTTCTACTTTCACCGGGCCGAGATCGTCGTTCTCCGCGTGGAACATCACGACCGCGTTCTCCATCTCGGCCGTCTTCTTCAGGACGGTGTAGACGCGGCCGGCGTCGGAGTGTCCGATCCCGAGTTCGGGCGCGGACGTCTTGTACATGTTGAAGAACAGTTTAAACGAGCGGATCCCCTCGGCGGCGAGGTCGTCGATCTCGTCGATGTGGTGGTCCTGGTGGACGATCGCGTGGAACCGAAGTCGATGTAGGACTGCCGTTCGCCGGTTTCGACGAAGAAATCCATGTCTGGCACCGTACGGCACCTCCTGCAGGAGGAACGTGAAGAACGACATCACGCCGCCGGCGAGGCACGCTTTCGTCTCCGTCTCCATGTCGAGTTCGTACTGCGTGTGTTAGTCGTGCTCGTACCGGGAGATCCCCATGTGGTTGTGCGGGCAGATGAACCCCGGAATGAGGTAGTTCCCCTCGGCGTCGATCGTCCGCTCGATCGGGACGGAGCGCTGGCCCGCTCTCGTCGCATCCAGATCGCTCGAGACGGGTGACTGTGCTCGAAACTGAGCCGGACGAGAAGCCGTGGACAGTCCGCGACACGATGAAGCTGATTGCACGCGAGACGGCCGGTTGTGGCGTGACGGTGGGAGAGGTCGATAGCCGGCTTCGAATCAACAAGCTGTCGCTTATACGAACTGATATCTAATCAGTCATATCTTGAATCGATCAGCCTTTGATTCGGCCCTCCATCGAATCTACGAGCGAGATCGTGACCCGCTCGAGGCGTCTTACTGTCCCACCTTGAGCGTGTAGGCGGAATCATTGGAATCGTTGACCAACAACGCCGCCCGGTGGGTGGCCATTCGTCCGAATTTCGGTCGTATGACTTGATTACAGTACTATCGGGCCAGCCTGGTCGATCGAATCATTCTTATTTTGATCCTAGAGATCGAAAGTACAACGGCGTCGAAGAGATGGTTCATCTGCGGATGGTAATCGTTTGCGTTAGTATCCGTGGACGTCGTTATCAGTGGGTTCCGAGATCGAGACGGCCGTCACGAACATTTTATTTGAACAGATGTTAACCTATCCTCCCAGATATCAAATCATTCAATATCCCAGCCGCATCAATTACGAATTCACGCATCCATCACGCTCGGTAGTACGATAGTCGTCAACCGAACTGGAGGAATATCGCGACTGTTTTGCGCAGTGATCTCTGCCGGCTATCTAAATGTTCACCTATTGTGACTATTTTACCTATTGTAACTACTGCAAATTCCGTAACTATTGTGTCGTCCAACTTCCTCACTCTATCGTAGCGGAGTCGATCGCCGGGCCCCGCCGGTTCGTGATCGCCGCTCGAAAGCAAGGTCCAGCGAGACGCAACGGCTGGTCCGCGTTTCGTCGACCGCCTCGTATTGACGGCCAGCCGAGCGTGGAGTGCCTACCCCGGCGCTACTGGGCCGCAGAGGCCGAGTCGATTTCCGTAACCACACCGTGATCCACTTCGACCGCCTGTGCGTCCTCGTCGAGTAACGCCACGACGAGGTACGGAACGTAGGACTCGAAGTACTCGATGAGCATCGCGATCCGTTCGGAATCGATCGCCTCGAGCGAGTCGAGTAGCATGAACGGAACCGTCTCGTAAACGTCGTGGACGAGATAGCCTGCGAGGGCGAAGACGAGACCTGTCACTTCCCGCTCACTCTCGCTCAGGTGATCGATCGTGTCTTCGTAGGCCGCACCGTCGTCGGTGCTCCGGACGATTTTGAGGTCGAACGACGAGCGCGAGACCTTGCGACGACCCTCGCGGACCTCGCGGCTCGTCCGATCGATCCAGATCCGATCGAGATTACCGTATTCGAGTACCTCGAGCAGGTTCTTCATGTGTTCGTTGAAGGCCTCGACTGCATCGGCCTCGATCTGATCGATCCGCGTGCGCAGGTCGGTCAGTTCGTCGGTGATGTCGTCGCGACGGGCTTCGAGTTCCTCGCGCTCGTCGAGACGCTCCTCGATCGAGGCGATTCGATCGTCGAGTTCGTCGCGTTCGCGCTCTTTCCGTTCCAGTTTGAACTCGAGTTGATTGACTTCCTTGTGCTGGTCGAGGATGCCGCTGTAATCGTCGGCCTCGAGGTCGTCGATCGTGGCCTCGAGATCGTCGACCTCGTCGGTGAGTTCCTCGCGTTCGGTGGTCGACTCCTCGATGCGATCGCGTCGTCGGTCGATCTCGTCGTCGATCGAGTCGAGACGTCGCTGGGTCTGTCGGTACTCCGTGCGGTTATCGTTGATCGTAGACAGCGTCTCCCGCCGCTCGTCGAGTTCGGAACTGATTTCGGATCGCTCTTCCAGCCGGTCCTGTCGCGCGGTTCGAAGCTGTTCGATCGTCGTTTCGATCTGGTCGCGCGCAACCGACGATCCACAGGTCCAGCAGGTGACCGTCTCCGAGTCGGCGAGTAACTCGTCCGTCACCGGGCCGTCGTCCTGTTCGGCGTCCGGAAGTACCGACTCCTGCTCGTCGAGCAACTGTTCGTTGAACTGGATCGTACTCTGGAGCTGTGAGATCTCGTCGGAGAGCGCCGCCTTTTCCTCCTGAAGCGTCTCTATTTCGGCCTCGAGCCGGCTGATCTCCCCCTCGTCGCCGGACGAGAGCGATTCGAGGCGTTCTTCGACCTCGTCGCGTTCCTCCTCGAGAGCCTCGATGCTCTCGCGTTCGGTTTCGATCCGATCACGGACGCGTTCGAGTTCGGAGCGCGTCTCGCGTAGCTCCTCGAGTTTCGTCTCGAGTTCGGACTGCTCTTCGCGCCGTTCATCGACGTCGACGTTGGTCTCCTCGAGCTCCGCCTGTGCCTCCTCGAGTTCCTCCTCGAGGCTCTCGATTTCGTCGGTCGCTCGCGTCCGTTTCGCCTCGAGGTCGGGCAGTTTCCCCTCGAGTTCGTCCAGCTCTGCGAGTTGGTTATCGATCTCCTGTTTCCGCCGTTGACACTGCTCGATCTCGGCCTTGATCGCGTCGGTGTCGACCGGTCGCATGATCAGTTCGCGAAGGTCGTCGCCCCGGGCGACGGCCTGTCGCGCTTCGTTGGATTCGAGCAGGAACGCGAAGAGGTCCGCGAGCTCGGGGTCGTCGAGATACGGATCGCCGTCGGTGACGATGGTCCCGTTCCGACGCTGAAGCGTTCGCCGATAGGTGTCGTCACCCAGTTCGAGTCTCGCGTGTCCCTCCTCGGCGTCGGCTTTGAGACTGACCTGATCACTCCCCAGTGTCGCCATGATCGCCTGTAACAACGAGGTACGGTTAGTCGCGTTTCGTCCCGAAAGAACTGTTACCCCATGCTGGAACGAGACCTCCGTCTCGTCGATTCCGCCGATATTGTCGACGGAGAGCGTCGCTCGCTCCGGAGTATCTTGTTCCGCCCTATCCAGGTCACTTTGCATGTATCCGGGTTCTCGCTCCCAACAAAAATAATTTACCCCTTCCGTATTTGTAGAAGTTTGTCACGAAATCCGTGTCGATTCCCTCTTATCGGGTCTCGTCCGCGGATGAGTCCTGACAGTCACAGGAGCGTTCGTCCAACAGCGTTCGAATCGGATATTCCTGTAAGCAGTCCTCACACGTTACGGTAACGGAGACGGTCACGTTGAACTCGCCGATGTCGAGGATATCGTTTCGCTCGAGTTGGGCGACGGTGTCCGTCGTCACCGCCTCGGTTCTGTTCTGGAGCGCGCCGAGTTTGTCGGCGCTCCGTTCCACTCGTTCGTCGTCGCTCGGGGTTTCGAGTGTCGCAGCGAGACAATCCGTGAGGTGGTTGTAGACCGTTTGGTGGGAGACGAAGTTCGACTCGACCTGGTCGATCGGGACGCCGTCACGTTCGAGTTCGTTCCGCGTCTGCACCTGTGTACCGCTGCTGACGTCGTCATCGGTCAACAGCCGGTACGTGTTCTCGATCTCACCGTCTTTGAGGAGGATATTCGCGTCTTCGAGTGCGGCCTCGAGCACTCGCTGGTTTACGTACGTTGCGAGTTGGCGCGTGCTCAACTGCTCGTCGCCGTCGCCAGTCCAGTACGTAACCAGCTCGTCGTCGAGGTTCGGGAGCTCGTACTCGGTAGCGACGCGTCCGAGCTTGCATCCACACGCGGTCTCTGATTCTGATGAATGGGTACGTTCGGTCACTAACTGTGGTTATCGGCCAGCAGATAAAAAATATTTGGGTCGCGAACTGATTTACGGGGGTATGAATGTAATAAACTTTACTGCCGGACGTCCGTTTCTACATCGATAGTATCTACTTCAGAGATAAATAATAAATATGTCACTTATCGTCCCGATAGCGTCACGATATCGTTCATGCTCACTAGAACACTACCAGCGTACTGGACCCGTATCAGCCGACAGGGCTTAACTATTCGTTCGAATACTGGTCACGAATTAGTTAACCCATAACCGGCCTTGAAGGGCCGTACACAGTCGTGGTCGTACGTGTGACATACTATCCTCAACGGGTAGATCGCCGAATCATCTCGTGCTTGACTAATCAGTACTGCGGACAGTCCCAACGAGGGGTTTGATTCCGATACACGAATGGGAATCAGCATCGAATATACATGTATGTATAATGGTGAAACCAAGCACCTTCTCGTCTTCAAATTGTTTCAGCCGCGCACTGCCAGCGATCATCGAATCGTGGCTCCCGTATTCGAAACCGACCTATCAAAATTCTCTCATTCGGACCTCGATCAGCGTTTCGGCCACCGATGACGTGACGCTCGAACGCCCGCGGGCTATGCACCAGTTACCGTTCCGTACTCGAGTGGGCCCATAGTCGACCGCCATCGATTCGCTGTGTGCGGTATCCGATGACGAACGTGCCTTTGGGTCCGATCGGATTGATCGTTTCGGGTTCGCACAGGCCGATTGAGAACGAACACGCGCCGCGCTGTACGGTATGCCGTTTCGTTTTCGTGCCAATTTCAGTCCGGTACGGGGCAGTCGGCGGGACGGACGGAGCGAGATCACGTCAGCCGCCCTCTGCCGGTGGCGACGCACTGAGATCGTCGCCGTCCTCGACCGGCGTCTCGATGCCGTCCTCGAAGGCGACGTTCCGGCCGTTTCGCATCACGCTGATCGAGCCGCTGAACTCGTCACCGTCGAACACCAGGTCCCGGATCTCGGGGTACTCCTCGCCGAGGTCGTCGAAGACGTCACCGACGGTAGCGTCGCTCGACACCTCGCGCTCGAGGCGCTTGTCGCCAACCGCGTCCCGAAGCGGCCCGTAGAGGGTACAGGTCACGTGCATGCCGCCCGATTCGTCGCCAATCCCCTTCAAAGTCGCTATTCCGGCGGGGAGTCCCACTCCTCGCCGTTGTCCCGTGGCTCGTAGCCGATCGTATCGCGAGCGTGTTCGATGCTGTACCAGCGTCGATCGTTGTCGCTCACGCCGCTGAAGATCTCGAAGCGCTCGTCGTCGGTCCGAAGACAGCGGTCGATCATGTGCGCGAAGTCGCGTCGGGACTGCCACATCGCCTTCATCCGGGCGACCTGCTGGGCGTACTCGTCGCTGTCGCGCTCGTACTCGCCGTCGTCGACGTCGTGCTCGGCGTCGCCGTACGGATGATCGTACTCGGGCATACGAAGGCTGCAGATGCGAATCGCGTGCGCTCGTTTCGGGTACTCGTAGTTCTCGACGTAGTACCGACAGAGATCCTCGCCGAAACTCTTCGAGACGCCGTAGTACGAATCCGGACGAACGGGATCCTCGTGAGAGAGTCGAAAGGACGACTCGGTCCCGAAGTAGAGTTCGGGGGCGTTCTCGGACTCGTACATCCCCATGACGTGGTTCGACGAGGCGAAGACGACCGTCTCCAGTTCGGCCTCGCGAGCGGCCTCGAGCGCGTTGAGCGTGCCGATGATGTTGGGCTGGTGAACGTCGTCCCACGTGCCGTCGGTGAAGGGGTAGCCGGCGAGGTGGATCATCGCGTCCTGGTCGGCAGCGGCGTCGCGGACGGCGTGACTATCCGCAACGTCGGCAACGATCGTCTCGTATTCGCCGTACTCGCCGTTCTCGTCGGGCTCCTCACGATCGAGGTAAGTAAACTCGTAGCCGGAATCGTCGTGCAGGTGATCGATGATGGCGGTTCCACATCGGCCGTACGCACCGGTCAACAGGACGTTCATGGCTATCGATTGCTGCCAAGTGCTCATAATTGTTTGGTCAGCGGACCACGTCGCGCCGGGGACGCATCGTGAGTCGACACCGGTAATGTGTGCAGGGTCGAGGGTGTCGTGAGCGACGACAATTCAGTCGAAAAAGCTCGCCGGCACTCGAGAAATCCGGTCCGGGACTAGAACTGCGCCGCAGCGAGCAGGAAGAACCCCTGTCCGTACAATGTCGACGTCAGCGGTGCGCCCGGTCCGCCCGGCGGTCCGGCGACCCGTCGGACGGCACCCTCGTCGTCGACGAGTCCCCGACAGACGTCCATCGCGTTCTGGGCGGCTTGCTCGTACTTCTCGTCGGAGACGATTCCCAACTCGAGGGCGCGCTTGAACGCATAGGTGTACATGAGCGTGCCCGAACTCTCGAGCGGCGTGTGCGGATCGTCGACGAGGTTGTACCACATCCCGCTATCGTCCTGTCGCTCGACGATTGCCGAGGCGACGTCGTGAAAGATTTCGATCAGCTGGTCGCGGTCATCGTGGTCCTCGGGGAGGTACTCGAGGACGTCGACGATCGCGGCCTGCGCCCAGCCGTTGCCGCGGGCCCAGAAGGTACTCTGTGGGTAGCTGTTGGGCTGTTCGTGCCAGATGTGGCGGAAAAGCCCGGTGTGGGGATCCTGGAGGTGCTTCGCGTGGACGATGAGCTGTTTGGCGGCCTCGTCGAACGCCTCGGGATCGTCTGCGGCGGCCCCGTAGCGGGCGAAGAACGGACACATCATGTAGACCGAGTCGATCCACAACCCCTTCACGCCCGACAGTTCCGGGACGTGGTGGGGGATGCCGCCGTCTTCGGTTCGGGAGACGGACTGGAGGTTCTCATACTCGCCGCGGGCGGCCTCGAGGTAACGCTCCTCGCCGGTTCGGCGGTAGAAGTCGAGAACGCCGTGGCCGATCGACGTGGTGTTGTTCGTGTTCATCGCTTTCCGCTCGTCGATGTGCCAGTTGGCGTCGTACTCTTTGCCGTGCTGGAACACCTCGATCGGGTAGCTCGGCCCGTAGGAGAGCTGTCCGTTGCTGTCCTGGGTCTCGACAGCGCGGTCGACGAGGTCTCTGGCGGCCTCGACGAACTCCTCGCGTTCGATCGCGAGCAAGCCGTTGATGGCGACGCCTTTCTGCCAGACTTCGTTCTCCATGTCGCGAGCGACGGTGTACGCTGCAACGTCCGTCATGGCCTCTTCGAGGGACGTACTCATGTGACGTTGGCTACTAGTTTGCCGGATTCGGCATAAACCTTGTCGGACGCGTCGGGAACAGTCTTCCACCGTCGACTTCCGGTCTCGGACAGTTTCGGCCGAGACTGCCGAGCGGACGACGAAACGGAGTAGTCATGGCTTCATCTGTTATCTTGCTGATTCCGAACCATGGCGTACGCCAAGCTACAGGACGGTCTACGAGACGTTGCAGTCGGTTTGTTGACACCGTTCGGTGACGATGGCGGGATCGAACGATACCCTCGTGGGAGCGATCAGCGTTTCCGGGCCGACGAACCGATTCGACGCGGAGGTGTTCAGGGACGAGATACAGAATAGCGTTCTCAGCACGGCGAACGTGATCGAGGTCAATGTGACGTGCTCGTCGGCATCCTATCTCACCGGATCGCTCGGTTTAGCGCGGTAAAATGGCCGATTATCCGGTATGTGGTGACGCTGGGATCCGGAAGGAGTGTTTTACATCCATGTGGGCGTAAAAATTGGACAGAAAAACGCGGTCTACGCGGTGAGGTGTACCTCACGGGACCTCCCCCACTCGAACCGTGACTGAAGATGGGTGTGTGGCCGGTAATACCAAACGGGAACTGCGTGGCACACGAGATCCGGCCTCCGAACGATGGATCCGATAGCGTCGGCGGTCGTCGACTGCGTTGACCGACAGTATCGAAATACCGCCATCGCGACGCTGTTCTCGAGTTCGCCGCCGAGCGGAATCAGTTCACCGTCGGATGTGGGTGTCAGTCGCGCTCCAGTACGTCGGTTAGCGTGTGCGCGTCCCGACGAAGTGAGGTCCGGACGACAGTGAACGGTCCGGAACTATTTCAGAACGACGTTTATCGACACGAGACGAAGCGACGACAGTCGATGTCAGTCGCTGCCCGCTAGCGGTCCGAAGGAACTGTTAAGTGACTCGTTCTCCGAGTGAGAGAATGGGCGAAGTAGCGTACGATTTCTCCGGAGAGACCGTCATCGTGACCGGCGCCACGTCGGGTATCGGCCGAGAAGTCGCCTGCCGGTTCGGTGCGGCCGGCGCGACAGTTATCGTCGCCGATATCCGCGACGAACCGAAAGACGACGACGAATCGGCTCCGACCCACGAACGCATTGAGGATGCTGGCGGCCGAGCGACGTTCGTCGAAACGGACGTCTCGGATCCCGAGGACGTGACGTCGGTTGTCGAGGCCGCGAGAGCGTTCGGCGGCGTCGACGTCATGGTGAATAACGCCGGCATCTATCGCCACGGCTCCCTCCTCGAGACCGACGTGGACGCGTTCGATCAGGTGTTCGCGATCAACGTCCGCGGCGTCTTCGCCGGCTGTCGCGCGGCCGCCAGAGAGATGCTCGCCAGGGACGATCCGGGCTGTATCCTCAATACGGCGTCCGTCAGTTCCGAGTACGCCCAGATCGGACATTCGATGTACGACGCCTCGAAGGGCGCAGTGATGATGCTCACTCGCGTCGCAGCGCTCGAACTCGCACCGCACGATATCCGCGTCAACGCCGTCGCTCCGGGGATCATCGAGACGACGTTCGGCACGGGCAATCCCGACCCCGATGGAGACGTCGACGATCGGTTCGTCGCCAGCGATGCAACGCTCCCGGAGCTCGACGAGCAGGAACTCACCACGGATATTCCGATGGGTCGAATGGGAACGCCCGAGGAACTCGCCGGCTCGTATCTGTTTCTGGCGTCCGACGAGGCCAGCTACGTCACCGGGCATCTCCTCTACGTCGACGGCGGCTATCAGGTTCTCTAGCGTCACGCGTGACTCTGGGCCACGATTTCGTATCGGTCCCCGTGCGACCTCCTCGAGCGATCGACTCCTGTCCCATACAGTTAAGGCAACTGACCATGGCGTGTTATATGATGTCATTGGATACGATTCTCGTTGCGATCGGACCGACGGATACCGACCGATCCGAAGCGATCATGGAGACGGTACTCGCGACGGCGAAGCCGGCCGATGCGACCGTCGTGCTCGCACACGTCTTTACGGACGACGAGTACGAGCAGCGGCTCTCTCAGCTCGAATTCGACCCGGACCGTGAATCCGTGAGTCCCGACCGAGTTGCCGACCGCTACGCGGCGATCCAGGATCTCAGAAGCAGCCTCGAGGAGGCCGATCTCGAGTACGAGATTCGCGGTGCCGTCGGCGAACAGGGACCAATGATCGTCGAGTTGGCGACCGAGGTCGATGCGGATCGCGTCGTCGTCGCGGGCCGTCAGCGATCGCCGGTCGGCAAGGCCGTGTTCGGATCCACCGCACAGGAGGTCCTCCTCTCGTCGCCCTGTCCCGTCACGTTCGTCTGTAGCGATTCGTGAGGCGAACCTGACACTGTCTGGCCCGACAGTTCCAGCGACTGCTGTTTTGCGATCCAGTCACCAGACGCCGGTCTCGACCGTGTCGCTCTCCGACTAGTCGGCACCGTGGTTCGAGAGGTGGCCACAGTGCGGACAACTCGAGAGATGCTGGTCCAGGGCGATCAGTCGTGCACAGCGAGGGCACTCGTACTCCATAGCGGAACGGACTATCGCTAATCACTAAAATGTTACCACGACGATTGTCGAACTCCGGCGCGGTTCCGAAGCGACGACCGACGACGGATCAGCCGTCGAGGCTGGAACGTCTCGTCGGTAGCTCTCGCTGATCGTCTGCTACCCGTTCGATCGGAATCGCCCCGCAGTTGATCGCCGCCGAAATACACTTCCCCGCGACGAACGCTGTTCGCAGTTCGCTGTAGCGCCTCGTCACATCCGATCTGAAAGGAGGGTCGTCGGAACATCGGTTGGTCGAGCTACGACGCCGTAGATGCTCGAGGTCGCGGCGAGACGCGAGGGTGGCTGACGACCGTCGACGACCCGTTTTCGGGGTCGACTCGAGGGGTAATGAAGACTGTGGTTCCTCGAATCCGT
The DNA here is from genome assembly GCF_051351675.1 of Natronorubrum halobium. NCBI lineage: Archaea > Methanobacteriati > Methanobacteriota > Halobacteria > Halobacteriales > Natrialbaceae > Natronorubrum > Natronorubrum halobium. Next base: position 240,670 of record NZ_CP195596.1, on the reverse strand, counting down.
CAGTCCCGCCCCTCGAGCGGATCGTGAAACGCAACGGAGTCGTCGAACCCGACGGCATCGTAACTCGTCGTCGGCCAGTCGCCGGTCGAGGTGAGTACCTGCACTCCGTCGTCGACGAGGATCGTATCCTCGCACTTCGCCCCCCGAATCGTCGGATTCCACGCGTAGGGAAACGGCTCGAGGACGGGACGTTCGGCGTCGGGACCGGCGGTCCACTCGCGACTCTCGTAGCCGATCGCTCCGCCCTGGTGGTGCGCTCGCCACTCGTCGGGATAGCCGACCGCATCGTACGCCGTTCGAATCGCGTCGAAGACGTCCCCGGCGGTCGCACCGGTTCGGGCCGCGTCCAGCGTCGCCGCTGCAGCCGTCGCGGCGACTCGACACGTCGCATCGTGGCGGTCGCGGAGCCACTCCGGCGGATCGAACGCGACCGTTCGCGTCACGGCGACGTTGTGGCCGCCGCGTTCGGCGACGACCGTCAGGTGACCGAACCGATCCAGCGGGGCGTCGGTCGGAGTAAAATGGCGCTGCCGGACCGAACGATCCGAGCCGCCGACGAGGACGACCGGCGACGCGAAGCCGCGATTCGAGAGCGCGCGTCGAAGCGCCGACGCGGCCTTTCGTTCGGTCGTCCCGGACGTGATCTCGCGGGCGACGGCCTCCACGGCTCGCGTCGTCTCGAGAGACGCCGTCCGATACCGCTCGAGTTCGAACGTGACCGCAAGTTCTCCACCCGTCGCGTCGCGGTGTATCAGGTCAACGAGCAGTCCGTCGCCTGACGGACCTGAGGCGGCGAACGCACCTCGACCGAGCGGGCGGTGAATCCCACCTCCCCACTACTCGTCCATGACGGCGAGGACCGGACACTCGGCGTCGAGTAACACCGACTGGGTGACGCTGCCGAACAGCGCCTTCCCGACGGGAGACCGGGAGCGACCGCCGACGACGACGTAGCTCGCGTCGACGTCGCTCGCGTAGTCGAGGACCTCCTCCGAGGGGTTGCCGGTACGACCGATCGCTTCGTACTCGTCGGTTACGCCCTCGGCGGCCTCGGCGACGACCCGGTCGGCGAGCGCTGCCGCCTGTTCCGACGTGATCGAGCCGTCGAAGTCGAGCGACTTCTTGATGAGATACTGATGATCCGCTCCCTCGTGGACGAGGACGACGTGAAGCGGTTCGTCGAACCGGTCTGCAAGCTTCCACCCCTCCGAGAGCACTTGTTTCGAGCCTTCTTCTCCGTCGATTGCTGTGACGACGACCATATACACGCTATCGCACGCCTCACGTAAATATATTTTCTCGCTACCGAATGAATTCCGCAATAGTATGGTTTCGAAGCGGACGGGTGTTCGCGACGATTAGGTGAGCGGGAACAGCGTCGAAAGGACCATGACGACGACGAATCCGGTCAGCGAGACGATCGTCGTCAGCGCCGTCCAGATCTTGAACGTCTCCGCCTGCGTCAAGCCGCCGATTTCCTTGACGATCCAGAAGCCGCTGTCGTTGTACCACGAGAAGATCGAACCGCCCGCGCCGATGATCATGACCAGGTAGACCGGATTGACCGACAGGTCGCCCACGAGCGGTGCCATGATCCCTGCGGTCGTGAGCAGGGCGACCGTCGCCGAGCCCTGCGCGATGCGAATCGTCGCCGCGATGACGAAGCCGGCGACCAGTAGCGGAATGCCGAGCCCCTCGAGCGTGGTGGCGATGTACTCGCCGATCCCGGAAGCGGCGAGCATCGCACCGAACGCCCCGCCGGCGGCGGTGATCGCCGCGATGTGTCCGCCGCTCTGCAGCGAGTCGACGAGTTCGTCGGACCACACCTCTCGAGTCAGCGACTCCATTCGGTAGTAAGTTATCGCCGCCGCGATCGCGGCGGCGGTCAGCGCGAAGTTCGGATCGCCGACGAAGGCCGTCGCCGGCTCGACCGCCTCGAGCGTCCCTTCGAACGCGCCGAGTCCGAAGGTATCTTCGGCGGCCATATCGAGGAGGTAGTCCAGCGTCGTGTTCGACGCGATCAGGAACACCGCGAGCAGGATCGGCAGCGACGCCTCGAACATGCCGGGCAGTTCGGACAGCGGCCGGTCGGCCAACTCCTGAACGCGGTCGACGGACGAGCCCATCGTCTCCCGGAGCGGGACGTCGACGTGCCGATTGATCCACTTGCCGTAGAACACGCCGGAGACGATCACGATCGGAATCGCGACGACGGCGCCGACCAGCATCGTCAGTCCGAGATCGACGCCGAGTTCCAGGGCGACCGCGAGCGGTCCGGGAGTCGGCGGCACGAACCCGTGAGCGGTGACCCCGGCGGCGCCGACGATGGTAATGAACAGCGCGTAGTCGCGTCCCGTTCGAGCGCGCATCGACCGGGCCAGCGGCGCCAATAGGAAGAAGACGTTGTCGAAGAACACGGGGATCGCGAGCACGCCGCTCGATCCACCGAGTGCGAGATACGAGTGTTCCTCGCTGGTAAACGACTGAAACCAGCGGACGATTCGCTCGGCAGCCCCGCTCTCCATCATCGTCTTTCCGATCACCGCCGCCATCAGAATCGGAATACCGACACCGACCATCGTGTCACCGAAGGCCGCTGCCGTCTCGGCTGGAACCTCCCCCATCGGCACCTCGGCCGTCGCCGCACCGACGATCAGCGTCGCGAGTATCAGTCCGATGAACGCCGGAACGCGTAACCAGACCAACAGCGCGATGACTGCGATCAATCCAATACCGAAGACGACTACCGGACTCTCCAGCGCCATGGTAACACAGATATCACTACCTGCCAAATAATCTTTGGTGGATGTTACTTTAGAATAATTATCTACACAGTCACAGATAATCCGGATAGCTACCGATCGTGGAGACCCGTCGAGACAGCCGAATCGTCCGATCGCAGGCCGTTCACTCCCGCAGCGTACTCACGTCGAAGACGGGTTTGCAAGTGTCTCCCGCGAGGAACGATTCGAACGCCTCGTCGGCCTCGAGCAACGAGTACCGATCGTCGAGGAACGTCTCGAGGTCGACGTCGCCGGACTCGATGAGCCGCATCGATCGCTCGAAATCCTCCCAGGTCGACGCGTAGGAACACTGCAGGTCGATCTCCGCGCGGACGAGCGGAGAGTATTCCATCGTCGTCTCGCCCGTCTGGCCGACCATGACGATCTGGCCGCCCTTTCGCACCTCGTCGACGGCCATCGTCAGGCCGGAGGGGTGGCCGGTCGTGTCGAAGACGACGTCGTAGCCGGCGCCGTCGGTCAGCTCCGCGCGGGCGGCTTCGAGGTCGTGCTCCTCGACGTTCAGCGGCCCGAAGCCGAGTTCCTCGGCGAGCGGGAGCCGATAGTTCGTGTCGCTGCCGACGCCGGCGACGACGACGTCACCGCCCTGCGCGTCGGCGATCTGGGCCGTCAGGAGTCCGATCGGTCCCGGGCCGGCGACCATGACGCGCGATCCGGCACCGACGCGCGAGTTCTGGATGACGGCTCGAGCGCCGATGCTCGTCGGTTCGACGAGCGCGGCGTGTTTGGGGTCGACCCCGCTGGGGACGTGTTGGAGCGCGGTTTCGGGAACAGAGATGTACCCTGCGTACGCACCGTCGTGGTCGACGCCGGTGATCACCGCGTCCTGACAGACGTTCTCCTCGCCCAGCCGGCACTGATAGCAGGAGCCACAGCCCCGGATCGGCCGCTCGACGACGCGGTCGCCGACGTCGAACTCCGTGACACCGTCGTCGACGTCGACGACGCGGCCGGTGTACTCGTGGCCGATGGTCGTGGGAAGCGACATCCGCTCGAAGGCCGATTTGAACTTGTAGATCCCCGCGTCGCTGCCACAGAGACCCGCGTAGTCGACTTCGATCAGCGCCTCACCGGGTGCTGGCTCCGGTCGCTCGAGGTCGACGAGTTCCATCCGTCCGTACTCTCGGCTCGTTTTCGCAAGTCCGCGCATACCTCGAGTCCTCGCCCGACGATTATAATTCTATGGGATCGACTGCTTCGGTGCCGAGGTCAGATGTCGACGGGGTCGTCGCGTTCTGCGGCCTGGTGAATCGCCCGGATCGTTCGCATATCCGCGAGTCCGTGACGGCCGTCGGGACGAATCGACTCGCCACTGAGCACTCGGTCGGCGAAGTAATCGAACTCCTCGCGCATCTCCTCGACGGCGCCGTAGTCGGTGTCCTCGATGGTGGCACGGAGACTCTCCGACGAGAGATGCATGGTCGCCTCACCGTGGAACGCAGGGGCGAGTTCGATCGTTCCCTCGGTGCCGATGATCTTGAGCTGTGTATCCTGCTGTGCGTGCTGGCTGGTCGTACAGACAAGCGGCAGATCGCCCTCGAGAGTGATGGTGAACGTCGCGGTCTGGTCGGGAACGTCCTCGAACGCCTCGTGTGAAGAGGCCATCCGTGCGCTCACGGACACCGGATCGCGCTCGAGGAGAAAGCGCGCAGTATTGATCGGATAGATGCCCAGGTCCATCACGGAGGTGCCGTAGCCGGTGACGTCGGGATCGAGCCGCCACTGGTCGGGATCCGGATTCATCTCGAGGATCGGCTGGGTGTTGTTGCCGTAGACGTGCGTCGGCTCGCCGACGAACCCGTCCTCGATGAGTTCCTTCGCCCGCCGAACGGCGGGCTCGGTTTGCATCCGGTAGGCCGTCATCAGCGGGATTTCGGCATCCTCGGCGGCCTCGACGAGTCGTTCGGCGCGTTCGACTGTGGCCTCGAGCGGCTTCTCACAGAGCACCGCCTTGCCGAGTTCGGCGGCGGTTTCGACGTACTCGAGGTGGTATGCGTTCGGCGTCCCGACGTAGACCGCGTCGTACGCATCGGTCGCGGCGCCGTCGTGGAAGTCGTCGTACGTGATGGCCGCATCGACGTCGTGTCGGTCCGCGAGCCGATCCGCTTTCTCCTGGGACGAACTGACGAGTGCAGTCGTCTCGCAGTGAGTCGACTGTTCGATCGCAGGAATGACGACGTCGACGGTCCACCAACCGAGGCCGACCAGTGCGAATCGAACGGTCCCGTCGGTTCCGCTCTCCCAGTCGCGTTCCGTAAACCGGTCAACTATTGAATGTGTCCCCATGCGCTTTGTTTCGTCCGCGGGGGATAAAATCGTTCGTACTTCGACCCCGTGCAACCGGCCGTATCTGCTCGGCGACGACGATTCCCGTTACGAGAATGCCGTTCTATATAACAGAACAACCATTCAGAATAATCGCCACACAGTTCTCTACGTAGTCAGCGTTCCACAGCATTAGTCCACCGCGGTCTCTCTTAGCTATTTTGACGGGTTACTGTACCTTCTCGACAGCTACTATTACGGCCGTACTATCGTAAAATACGTCCCGCTCGTCGCGCCTCGAGCCCATTTTCCCGGGACTGAATCGATATGCTAACCGGACGATCGCTGCTCGAGACTGAACTGTGCGAGGATCGCGTATTCGTGCCCCACACGTCCCGGTAGAACCTGCACAGCAGCCGTCCACTCGGTTACGCTGAGGAGGATAGTGTAGTCCACTTCTTTGTCAATAGTTGACGATGTTCATTGTGCATAATCTCGCTATCGTTCTGAAAGGGAGAGAACTGTTCTACAATAGAGAAACAGATTTCGTGCTACTTGTCGTTCCGTCTCGGTCTCCGTTCGACCACACGGCGGACGAATCCCGATCGAGCGCGTCGAGCGGTGCAATCGCTGGGAGGCACTCACTCCTGTCGTCACTCGTCGTCAGCAGCAACCACCTCACAAAAGTCGCCGATCGATGGGTGTGTCCGTAGTCGATACGTTTCGCGGAGACGAGCGTCTGTGCGTATCGAGACACAACGGGCTCGCGGTTCAGCACGCAGTTCCCCGAAAAACACCGTTTTGCTGAAGGGTGATCCGCAACTCGTGTGCTCGAGGCGGCTCTCTCCTCACGAGCACGACGCGGCATGCGCCGCATCGAACAACGCTGAGCAGATCTCAGCGAGCCCGATGAAGCTACGCTTCGTCGAAGAGGGTCTCGCCCTCGACCATGTACTCCTCGACGGCGTCGAGATCGAGCGTAAGCCCGAGTCCGGGTTTCTCGGGGACCTCCATTCGGCCGTTCTCGATGAGGTTGTCCTCCTCGACGAGGTCCTCCCACCAGCCGAGCTGGTAGGAGTGGTACTCGACGGCCAACGAGTTGGGGATCGCCGCCGCGACCTGTGCGGACGCCATCGTCCCGATCGGTGAGGAGACGTTGTGCATCGCGACGGGGACGTAGTACATGTCCGCAAGTTGGGCTACCTTCTGGGTCTCGCGCATTCCGCCCACGCGGGGCAGGTCCGGCGCGATGATGTCGACGGACTGCTCCTCGAGCAGCCGGCGCTGCCCGTGGGTCCGATAGACGTTCTCGCCGACGGTGATCGGCGTCGTCGTCGACTGGGTGACCTCCCGCTGGACGTCGTGGTTCTCCGGGGGCACGGGGTCTTCGAGCCACCAGACGTCGTACGCCTCGAGTTCGCGGGCGAGTCGTTTCGCGGAACCGGCGGAGAACGACCAGTGGCAGTCGAAGGCGACGTCCGCCCTGTTGCCAACACGATCGAGGACCTCGCTGACGATCTCGACTTTGTGGTCGATCTCGGGGCCGCGCAGGTGGCGGTTCGCGCGGTCTTTCTCGTGGCCCGAGGGAACGTCCAGATCGAACTTGATGGCGTCGTACCCGAGTTCCTCGACGACGCGTTCGCCTTCGTCGGCACAGGCGACGGGATCGGCCTCGTCTTCGGTATGAAGGTCACAGTAGATGCGGACGTCGTCGCGGTACTTGCCGCCGACCAGCTGGTAGGCGGGAACGTCGAGGATCTTGCCCGCGACGTCGTGGAGCGCGATCTCGATGCCCGAGATTGCCGAGATGACTTTCCCCGAAATCGAGCCCTCGCCGGACATCTTCTGGACGAGGTGTTCGTAGAGCCGATCGATGTCGAGCGGGTTCTCGCCGACGAGGAACGGCGTCATCCGTTCGATGATCGCGTCGTCGCCGCCGCCCCAGTAGGATTCGCCCGTTCCGACGAGTCCGGCGTCGGTGTAGACCCGGACGAGGATCCACGGGTAGTTGCCGTCGACCATCGTCGTCTGTACGTCCGTGATCTCGACGTCGCGCGGGCCACGATCGGCCGTCAGCTGCATCGTCTCCGACGACAGATCGCGCATGGTATACTCTGCGTTCGGATCGCGTAGCGTCCGGTAGTTCGGCATACGATCGACATATATTCGCCGGGGTATATCACGTTTGGCATGTCGGATACTATCATAGATGCTGCCACTTCGTTCTGTATGGCTCACCGCCAATTCTACGTCGCGCCGACCCGTGCGCTCGTGAGTGAACGCACTCGAAAAATAACTGCCGTCGTCCCACGCCGTTGGTTCCGTCAGAAGCTGTCGTAGACGGTCTTCTCGATCGTGTAGAAGTCGATACCGGCGTCACCCTGTTCGCGCCAGGTCTCGCTCGAGGACTGCTTGAACCCGCCGAAGGGGACGTGCAGTTCGAGGCCGGTCGTCTTGTCGTTGACCTTGGCGACACCGGCTTCGACCTCGCGGACGAAGCGCTCGGCTTCGGTGTGATCGTCCGTGACAATACTCGCCGAGAGGCCGTAGTCGACGTCGTTCGCCGTCTCGAGACCGTCCTCGAAGTCTTCGACTTCGATCACGGCGAGGACGGGACCGAACACCTCCTCCTGTGCGATTCGGTAGTCGTTGTCCACGTCCGTGAAGACCGTCGGCTCGACGTAGTAGCCGTCACCGAAGCGCTCGCCGTCGGGCTGGCCGCCGCCCGTCTCGAGGGTCGCACCTTCCTCCTGGGCGATGTCGATGTAATCGAGGGTGCCCTCGAGTTCGCTCTCAGTGACCTGCGGGCCCATGTCGTACTCGTCGCCGGGACCGATCTCGATCGACTCGGCCTGCGCGACGACGCTCTCGACGAACTCGTCGTAGACATCGGTGTGAACGATCGCACGGGAACAGGCGGTACAAGCCTGTCCGGTGACACCGAACGCACCCGAAGCGACGATTTCGGCGGCTTCTTCGACGTCGGCGCTGTCGGAGACGACGGTCGGGTTCTTCCCGCCCAGTTCGGTCTGAACGCGCTTGCCGTCGTCGGTGGCCGTGTCGTAGACCATGTGGCCGACCTCGCCGGAGCCGGTAAAGGAGACGGCGTCGACGTCCTCGTGGGTGATGATCGCGTCACCGACGGTGCTGCCGGGACCGGTGACGACGTTCGCGGCTCCGTCGGGGAGGCCGGCTTCGTCGAGCGCCTCGAAGAGTTCGACGGCGACGCCGGGGGCGACCGAGGCCGGGTTGAGGACGACCGTGTTTCCGGTGGCGAGTGCGGGCGCGAGTTTCCAGGCCGGGATGGCGATCGGGTAGTTCCACGGCGTGATCAACGCGGTGACGCCGACCGGTTCGTCGACGGTGTAGAGGTTCGTCCGCGGACCGCTCGCGGATTTTACCGAGCCGCCGAGGTCTCGAGTCTTCTCCGCGTAGTAGTAGAAGATATCGATGGCCCGCTGGACCTCACCGCCGGCTTCGGCATGAGTCTTCCCTTCCTCGCGGGTGAGGAGGTCGGTCAGTTCGTCCGTGCGATCGGCGAGGATCGACGCCGCCTCGCGCAGGATCGCGCCGCGTTCGGGTGCGGGCGTGTCGGCCCAGTCGTCCCGTACATCTACCGCGGCGTCGACGGCAGCGTTCGCGTCGGCGACGCTCGACTGTGAATACTTGGCGACGACTTCCGCCGGTGCCGCCGGATCGGTCGTCTCGAACGTCTCGTTCGTTTCGCAGTCGGTCCACTCCCCGCTCACGTAGTTCTGGTAGCGTGCGGTCACGCCGAAGACATCGGCGAGGAAGTATAGAATTCTTGTGATCTGTACAGGAATCTCCGCTTCAGAAGCTGTCGCCCGTTCTGCGGGCTGTACTACACGATATGACGACTTCGACCGATTTACTGCGATAGTATCCCCGGACACCAGAGCTAATATGGTTGGGCGAAAAGGAGGTGATACCCACATGCGTTACTACCAGCTCTGCGAGGGGGGTTCCCCTCGTCTCGCAGTGGAAACGGCGGGATCACTGTCAGATCTCACCGCAGCAACGTCACAACTGCAGACGTTCGAGGACCTCCTTCGGGCGTCCGCGATCACCAACCAATCGGTCGACGCCGTCGCCGACCGCCTGCTCGAGGACGCGGCCGACCTCTCGGACGAGGCACTCGAGGAGAGCCCGCCGACAGCACCCGTCTCTTCGGGAGAGGTCTGGGCAGCGGGCGTCACGTATCGGATCAGCGAGGAAGCGCGCAAGGCCGAGAGTTCCATGCCGGACATGTATCTCGACGTCTACGAGAGCGATCGACCGGAAGTGTTCTTCAAGGCGACGCCGGACCGAACCGTCGGTCCGAACAAGGGGGTCGGCATTCGCGCCGATTCGGAGTGGGACGTCCCCGAACCGGAACTCGGCGTCGTCCTCTTCGAAGGCGACATCGTCGGCTACACGATCGGCAACGACATGAGTAGCCGCTCGATCGAGGGACAGAATCCGCTCTACCTCCCACAGGCGAAGGTGTACGACCGGTGCTGTTCGATCGGTCCCTGCGTCCGCTCGGCCGACTCGATCGACGATCCGCACGACCTCGAGATGTGGATGACGATCAGTCGGGGCGACGACGTCCTCTACGACGAATCGACGAACACGAGTAAGATGGTCCGATCCGTCGAGGAACTGGTCGACTGTTACGTCACGCACAACGCCGTTCCCGACGTCTCGGTCCTCCTGACCGGAACGTCACTGGTTCCCGACGAGGAGTTTACGCTTCGCGAGGGCGACGAGATCGAAATCAGCCTCGAGGAGATCGGCATCCTCTCGAACACCGTCGTCGAGGTCTGACTATCCAACGAGCGAGTACGAACGGCGAGAGACAGTAGCAGTCGACCGGTCCGAACGAGTACCGTTGAGAGTGTGTGTTGGAACCTCTCTGCGGCGCATTTTCGGCGGTAGATGGCGTAACCGTCCGTCGTTCCGTTCTGTCCAGAGCCATCCCGCTCGAGAGGCGAACCCCGAGTTACTGGTCTAGAACGATCCGACCGGAGGTTTCACTCGTGGACGGCTCACGCGCAATCACGAGCGGGTACGTTGCGGACGTACTGGACGCATCGACCGACGACGGTGCCGACGTCGTCCAGTGGAGTTGGTGGGACGGCGACAACCAGAAGTGGGACTTCAATCCGAGCTGATCGGGGAGAATCACACCGATTGCGGTCTCGTTACCAGTCGATTTCCGCGACTTGTGGATCGACCTGGTACCCAGATCACCCGTCGATCCCCACTGGTTCGAATACCGTGTGTATTCTGCATACACGGGAGCGTGTTCAGTTTCCTCGTTCGATGCGATGATCTCGAGCAGTCAGATCGGTATCGTCGAATCGTCACATACAGTCCGTATTCGGTTGAATCACGAAACGGGGGAATTCCCGAACTACCCGCCAGAGTGTGAGCCAGCGTCGAACCTCGCGGTGTTGCTACACCGGTAACTTTATGAATATGTGGTCATATCTCCTGACCAGCATGGTTGAGAATGACAAACCGACCAATGGTATAGATAGACGAACGTATCTCAGCGGTATCGCAGCGAGTGCTGCGGCCGGATTAGCAGGCTGTACCGGCGATGGCAGCGGGGACGGGTTCGAGGTCCTTCACGGCTGGACCGGCGGCGACGGCGCGGATGCCATCGATACGCTCACGAGCGCGTTCGAGGAGGAGCACCCCGATATCGAGGGGAACTTCGAAGCCGTCGGGGGGGACGGGAACGTCGAACTGAACACGGCCATCCTCCAGCGGTTGACGAACGAGAATCCGATGAGTTCGTTCGCCAACTGGCCGGGCAACAACCTCCAGCGGTACGAAGGGGTCCTCATGGATCTCGAGGAGGACGTCTGGGAGGCCGACGGATTGAAGGAGAATATTCAGGACCGAGCCGTCGAACTCTGTACGTTCAACGGGCAGATGCCGGCGGTGCCGATCGGCTCGCATCGAATGAACAACCTGTTTTACAATACGGCCGCCTTCGACGAGGCGGGCATCGACGCGGAGGATCTCGGGAGCATGTCCGACCTCCTCGATGCTCTCGAGACGATCGACGACGAGACCGATTACGTCCCGTTCGCCCACGGGATGCGCTCGGCGTTCCTCGGCTTACAGACGTGGGTCCAGATTCTCTCGAGTCAGTCCGGTGTCGACGCCTACACGGACTTCATCGAAGGCGACGGCGACAGGGACGCCATGATCGACGGGTTAGAAACGCTCCAGGAGATCCAGGAGAACTACATCAACGACGACGCGTCGTCGATCGGCTACACCCAGGCCGCGCAGAAACTGATCGCCGACGAAGCAGCGTGTATTCACGGCGGGAACTGGCAGTACGGGATGTACCGGGCCGACGACGATTTCAACTACGGCGAGGAGTGGGACTGGATCCCGTTCCCCGGAACCGAAGGCGTCTACTTCTACCACCTCGACGCGTTCGTCACGCCGAACGACAATCCGAGTCCGGACGAGACCGTCGAGTGGCAGAAATTCGTCGGAACGCGGGAGGCCCAGATCGAGTTCAACAACCTCAAGGGATCCGTGCCGCTTCGAACCGATATCGATCCGGACGAGTTGACGGACTTCCTCGCGATGACCTACGAGGATCTCCTCGACTCCGAGGAGTACCCGCCGACGCTCGCACACGGACTCGCCGTCGAGCCCCGACAACAGAACGACTGTGAGGGTGCGATCGGGGACCACTTCATGGATCCGTACGACGCCGAAGCAGCGGCGGACGCCCTGCTCGAGGCCGTTTCCCAGTAACGACGGATCGCGTACGATGTGTGCTATGAGAGGCCCCGGGACAAGTAACAAATTCTTTATCATGGGAGACAGAAACGGACAGTCAGATGGCAACGCACGACACAGCTGAACACACGGATTCGACGGCAGGACCGACCGAAGAGGTGGTAGACTGGCGGACGAAGCTCCGGTACTTCCTCAATAGCGACTTCGTTCGGTCGTCGCCGTACTGGGGGATCCCCTTCGTTCTCATGGGAATCGCAGTGTACGGTGGCATCGGCTACAACCTCGCGATTTCCTTCACGGACTACGCGGGAATCGGCCGTCCACAGTTCGATAACTTGAGCCTCGAGATGTATCGAATGGCGCTTGCAGACGGATCGTTCAGGGCGGCTGCGTTCCAGAACTTCGTGCTGCTCGTCGGGTTTACGTCGGTTTCGCTGGGGCTCGGGCTGTTCCTGGCAGTCCTCCTCGATTACGGTATCAGGTACAAGGAGACGATCCAGACGATCTATCTCCTGCCGATGGCCCTCTCTTTCGTCGTGACGGCACAGCTCTGGCTGTGGATGTACAGCCCGGGGAACGGGGTGTTGAACGTCTTCGTGACATCGCTCGGGTTCGAACCGATCGATTGGCTGGGGAATCCACGGCTCGCACTCGCGGCCGTGATCTTCGCACTGGTCTGGCAGTTCAGCGGTTACGCGATGGTCGTCTTTCTGGCCGGGCTGCAGTCGCTTCCGTCGGACCAGTTCGAGGCCGCGAAAGTCGACGGAGCGAGTCCGACCAAGACGTATATCCGGATCATCATTCCGCAGCTAAAGCAGGCGTCCGTCGGCGCCGCCGTTGTCCTGATGCTGTTCGCGCTCAAGGCGTTCGACTTCCTCTACGCCATCACCGGCGACTATCGGCCACCGAACGGGACCGATATCCTGGCGACGCTGATGGTTCGAGAGGCGTTCCAGTACGGACAGTGGGCGTACGGCGCGGCGATCGCGACGTTGCTGTTGATGCTCTCACTCGCCGTTATCGCACCGTATCTGATCTTCCAGTACCGACAGGGGAGCCTCTAACAATGTCACAGTCAACATCCGATACGAACCTCGACGTTGCATCGGTCGTCGAAGACGTCAATCTCAGACGGATCGGCCACTACACGCTGATCGTCCTCTTCCTCGGGTTCTTCCTCCTCCCGTTGATTACGGGGCTCATGACGGCACTGAAAACGAACGAGGCCATCGCCCGGACGGTCCCGTTCGTGCCGCCACTGGGCGAGGGGTTCACGCTCGAGAACCTCGAGTACGCCTTTAATCAGCTCTCGCACGCGTTCATCAACTCGCTGCTGATGGCGATTCCGGCGACGATCATCAACGTGTTGCTCGCGAGTATGGCTGCGTTCGGGCTCACGATGGTCAAGTGGCGCGGCCAACTCGGAGTTCTGGTCCTGTTTCTCATCGGGATCTTCGTGCCGTACCAGGCCGTGTTGGTGCCCCTGGCACGGTTCTGGAACAACACGTTCCCGCTCGCGGACATGCTCTCGCCGCTGTTCGCGACGGTACCGCTGATCCAGGGCTATCACGCCGACCTCGTGCCGTTGATCATCACCCACGTCGCCTACGGGATTCCGATCTGTATGATCCTCTTCCGGTCGTACTACCAGAGTCTACCGAACTCGCTGGTCGAGGCGGCCAAGATCGACGGCGCGAGCATCACGAAGATCTATCGACGCATCATCCTCCCGATCTCGAAACCGATGTTCGGCGTCGTCTTCATCTACCAGTTCACCCAGATCTACAACGAGTTCCTGTTCTCGTTCACCCTCATCTCGAGTGCGAACTCGCCGGAAGCGCCGGTCACACTGATCATTCCGGCTATCGGGACGTCGACCTCCGGCATCGACTTCGGAATCCGGATGTCGGCGGCGTTCCTCGCGGCGTTGCCGACGATCATCCTGTACGTGGCGTTCGCCGAACAGTTCGCGAAAGGACTGGAAACGGAGAGTGCATAACCAATGGGACGAATTCAACTCGATCAGTTGACGAAGCGATTCGGAGAAACGGTCGCCGTCGAGGACGTGACACTCGACGTCGAGGACAGCGAGTTCCTCGTGTTAGTCGGCCCGTCGGGCTGTGGGAAATCGACGACGCTTCGCATGATGGCCGGTCTCGAGACCCCCACGTCGGGAGACCTCTACATCGCCGGCGAGCACATGAACTATCGCGTCCCGCAGAATCGAGACATCGCGATGGTGTTTCAGGATTACGCCCTCTATCCGCATATGACCGTTCGGGAGAACGTCCGGTTCGGTCTGGAAGAGGAAGCGGGCTACACCGCCGATGAGATGGACGAACGCGTCGAGGACGTCGCCGACACGCTCAGCATCGGCGACTTGCTGGACCGCAAACCCGGTGAGCTCTCGGGCGGCCAGCAACAGCGGGTCGCGCTCGGTCGAGCGATCGTGCGGGATCCGGAGGTGTTCCTGATGGACGAGCCACTGGCCAATCTCGACGCGAAGTTGCGCGCGGAGATGCGGACGGAACTCCAGCGCTTGCAAGCCGAACTGGACGTGACGACGGTCTACGTCACTCACAACCAGACGGAAGCGATGACGATGGGTGACCGGATCGCGGTGTTGGACGGTGGGCAGCTCCAGCAGGTGGGTGCCCCGCTCGAACTCTATCACGAGCCCGCGAATCAGTTCGTCGCCGGATTCATCGGCGAACCCATGATGAACTTCCTCCGCGGGCGGCGGTCCGAGGATGGATTCGCCAACGAATACGTCGAGTATCCGTTCGACGAGCGTCTCGAGCGGACCGTCGGCGACGCCGACGAACTCGTCTTCGGCGTCCGTCCCGAAGCGGTCGACGTTCGCCGTGTCGACGAGACGCCGGAAGAGCGACTCGGACCGTACGAGTTCCGGATGACTGTCACCGTCACCGAAACGCACGGCAATCAGAACATCGTCTCCCTCACACACGCCGACGATGCGGCCGATCACAATGCCCTCCGTGCAGTGACCGACGGAATGCACATCGTCGACGTCGGCGAGTCGGTCGTCGTCACCATCGATCCGGATGCCGTCCACATCTTCGACGGCGCGACCGGCGAAGCGCGTTGTAACCGCCGACTCGAAACCGCACGCGAACTCACGATCTGACATGGCACGCTTAGCACTCGACGACGTAACCAAGGAGTACCGTGATGGAGAGATGAGTGTCGTTGCCGTCGAAGACGTCTCCATCGACGTCCCCGACGGGGACTTCCTCGTCCTCGTCGGCCCCTCCGGCTGTGGGAAGTCGACGACGCTGCGGATGATCGCCGGCCTCGAGGGGATCACGGACGGGGAGATCAGACTCGACGGCAAATCGATCAACGACGCCTCCGCACAGGAACGGGACATCGCGATGGTCTTCCAGTCGTACGCGCTGTATCCCCACAAAACCGTTCGCGGAAACATGTCCTTCGGGCTTGAGGAATCGACGGATCTCTTCGACGCGGCCATCGCCGAGACGGTCGAAGAGACGGCGGCGATGATGGGGATCGAGGACCTGCTGGATCGCAAGCCGGGCGAACTCTCGGGCGGCCAGCAACAGCGGGTTGCGCTCGGTCGCGCCATCGTTCGCGATCCCGACGTGTTCCTGATGGACGAGCCGCTGTCGAACCTCGACGCGAAACTGCGCGCGGAGATGCGAACGGAACTACAGCATCTACAGGAACAACTCGGCGTCACGTCGGTCTACGTCACGCACGACCAGACCGAGGCGATGACGATGGGCGATCGGATCGCGGTGTTAAACGACGGGCAGCTACAGCAGGTCGGGACCCCACTCGAGTGTTACCACGAGCCGAACAACCTGTTCGTCGCGGGCTTCATCGGTGAGCCGTCGATGAACGTCTTCGATGGACGTCTCGAGGAGGACGCAGTCGTGACCGGCTCCGTCGAGTACCCGCTGTCACCGGACTCGCGACGCGATATCGAGGCGGGAACGGATCTCGTCCTCGGCATCCGCCCGGAAGACGTTCGGGTCGGCGGTTCTCGATCGGGCGACCGACGGTTCGAGGCCGAGGTCGTCGTCGTCGAGCCGATGGGGAACGAGAACGTCATCCACCTTCGGTTCGACGGCGCGACGGCTGACGACGAGTTCATCGCGACGACCGAAGGGATCCCGAGCGTTAGCGCCGGCAACCGGGTTAGCGTCGAGTTTCCCGAAGCGGCGATCCACCTCTTCGACGGCGACAGCGGCGTCGCGCTCAAGAACAGGACGCTGTCGTTCTCCGGGGCTCCAGACGAGGTCCTTCCGTAACGAGTGAGTTCGACTCGTCCATTCGACGGTGGTGTATCGTGGAAATCGGCGGCCGTGGCGGCAGTAGTGCTGTCGTAGTCGTCTCCGAATTGATTCGCTTTCTCCCGAGATACGTCGATGATCACGGTCGTCTCGCAGTAATCGACTGCTTCTGCTCGAGTTCGCGATACCGACGCCGGTGCTTCATCAGCCGGGGCTACCCGTACAGATCGGCTAGTTCCGTCGGACGCCGCCACTCGGACGGGAACCGTGAACCGATCGGCTCGTGTACGCGTCAGCGGTCGCTAGTTTCGGTCCGGAACCGTCCGTTCTCAAACCCTCTGGCTGCGACCGACTGTGCAGTGCTCGGTTTGCTCCCTCAACACGACTGGTGTTCTGTATTAGAGAAAGTTCGTCTAGAAGGAGTTTCTACTGGTTCACTATGGCACGAGTGCCTCCCGAAATCAGTCCGTATCCGACGTTCTCGATCGTCTGCGCGGTCGAGACCCGGTTCTCGGCACATATATTACATTCCTACTATTGTAAATACCGCTACGGTTGTTGCCTCTCGAGACCCCTCCGTGGTCCGTACGAGTGTTGATACGGCCTGCTGACAGGGGGCCGTCCTGAACGGTTCGAAGGGAAGACTGAGCGGTCGGCAAAGAGACGGAAACCGTTGCTCAGCGGTCTATCGACTGCGTATTCGGAGTCGGTTCTGTCGTCCCCTGGCCTTGGTAGTGAATAACGATTCACACTGTGTGTACCCCCGGAGTCGTTCTGGAAGGTTGAAAACTCGTTCTGTATAGCAGAATTCTATTTCCCGCTACTCCCGGTTCCGTCTCCGTAAGTGACTAGCGCCGACCGAGGGCGCCCCACTCGATACCGAACGTCTCGTCGACGCTGGATGAGCGACACCACCGCGACCGTCATCAGAGGTGTGTCCGCTAGCGGAGACTCCAACAGCGTTTCGAGAACGGGTCGTCGACCGCTACTCCGCGCCTTCGACCGACGAAGTGGTTCAGCGTCGGCGAGACGCCGTCGTCTCGACCGTCGCCCTGGAGCCGGTGACGTACGCACGCGCCATCTCGGAGACCAGATACGGATCCTCGCCGCATCCGCCGGTGAGAGGCCGCCTTCCTCACCGAGACGTGTGACGTGGCCGACTCCGTGCTCGAGCCACTCGACGGCGGCCTCGGCGTCGAGATCCCCATCGGCGAGCAACCGGTCGGCAGTAACCGAACCGGGCTGGGAGGCCTTTTCCCCGAGGGTCATTCGCTCGAGGCGATTCTCGACCCGAACCGAGACGGCTGCTGTACCGTCTCGGTACGTAGTAGTGGACTGCTCTCGTGATACGGCCTCACAGTTGCGGCCGATCGGTTTCGTCGTTCTTTCGGTGGACTCCTCGAAACCGGTCGCCACGTACCGTCACGTGCTCGAATACGCGCTTAACGGGCCGTTGTCCCGCTTTTCGTCTTCGACGATTACACGGGGCGGTTCGACTCTCCACTCGAGCCGTCGAACTTCAGTTAGGTGAGACTCCTGATCGTGAGCAGCGTTCCGTTCTGGGGTGAGTGACTCAGTGTGAGTAATATGGAATCTGATTCAGTGATACAGAACAATCTATATGTAGGTGCAGTGTGAGCTAGAACCATGGTAGAGCCGAAACATCCCGTTCGAACCGTCGGCAGGACGTTCGAGATTCTGGAGATCATCCAGGAACTCGACGGTGCCGGCGTCTCGGAGATCGCCGAACGTGTCGATATTGGCAAGAGTGCAGTCCACAACCACCTGATGACGCTCGCGAACCACGAGTACGTCGACAAAGACGGCGACGAGTACCACATCGGGCTGTCGTTTCTGGGACTCGGCGCGTACGCGCGAAACCGGACGCCGATCTACGACACGGCTCAGTCGCAGGTCGACCAACTCGCCGACGAAACGGGGGAGTTGGTGAATCTGCTCGTCGAAAAGAACGGGATGGGGGTCTACCTCTATCAGGCGAAAGGGGAGAATGCGGTCGAACTGGACACCCACGAGGGAAAGCGCGTTCAGATGCATTGTACGGGCCTCGGAAAGGCAATCCTCGCGTTCCGACCGCAATCCGAGGTCGACGAAATCCTCGACGAGCGCGGGCTCCCGGAAGTTACACCGCACACCATCACCGACCGCGAAGCGTTCCACGCGGAACTCGATGAGATTCGCGAGCAGCGCTACGCGATCGACCGCGAAGAGCGACTCAACGGGTTGCGCTGTATCGCCGCGCCGATCACCGACGATGCGGATCGAAGCATCGCCTCGATCAGCGTCGCCTGTCCCGTCCACCGCGTCGGTGACGAACGGTTCTACGAGGACCTCCCGGAGTCAGTTCTCGGCGCGGCGAACGTGATCGAACTCGAGCACAACTACTCCTGAGTCGGACCGTCGACTCCGCGTTCGATTAACGGCACTACGCGCCTCGTAGTTACATCGGTCCAAAAAATCGCAACCGGAGGGCCGATAGCGGCTTCGAGGCGATTACTCGATCGAGACCGCAGCGACCGTCGACGGTGGGAGTTCCGCGACGATCGACGAACCGTCGACCGACACGGACAGATCGGCGGCGGTGAACTCGTCCGCGTTGTCGGCGGTAACCTCGAGGTCGGGTTCCTAGTCGGCGAACAGAATCTCGGCCTGCACGTCGCCCTCGCTGAGACTCGCACCCTCGAGGGCGATCTCGACGGTCCGTTCCGCACGGCAGTCGAGGTTCGTGACGGTGACGTACGTCTCGTCGTCGCCGATCGAGGCGGACGCGCCGACGAGCGGCAGTTCGCGGTCTTCGCCGTCGTCGTCGAGTTCGCGAGTCGGCGCGGAGACGGAGGTCCGGACGGCCTCGTTACCCTTGTGGGGGGCGTAGAAATCGAAGACTCGGTAGGTCAGGCGGGCCCAGGCGTCGTCCTCGTCGGTCTCGACGAGACACTGGAGGACGTTGACGGTCTGTGCGATGTTCGACATCGTCACGACGTCGCTGTAGTCGTTGAAGATGTCGAGGACGGCCGCCGCCGAGAGCGCGTCGAGGACGGTCCCGGGCTGTTCGAGGCCATTATCCGCCGTGGCTTCGGGATGCCAGGAGCCCCACTCGTCGATGATGACGCCGATGTCTCGGGTCGTGGCCACCGCGTTGATCGCCGCGGCGATTCGCTCGATGTGGTCTTCCATCTCGAGGGCTTCGGCGAGGAACGTGTCGTACTGGTCCTCGTCGGCCTCGGCGACGGTCATCGTGCGACCGTAGTAGTGGTGCAGCGTGAGGTGGTCGAGGGGGAACGAGGCCCCCCACGGAGCGCCGTTTACCTCCTCGAGGAAGCGGCGGTTCCACTCGTGACCCTCGAACCCGCAGGCGATGAGCTCGAGTTCGTGATCGAGCATCAGGTTGTCCATGGTCCCGACGTAGGTCGCGAACCGGCGGTACTCGCGTGCGTACTGTTCGTGGGTCATCCGACCGCCACAGCCCCAGTTCTCGTTACCGAGGCCCCAGTATTTGACGCCGTAGGGCTCTTCGTATCCGTTGTCCCGGCGCCGGTCCGCCAGTTCGGTGTCGCCGTCGTAGTTGCAGTACTCGACCCAGTTCGCGGCCTCCTGTGGGTCACCGGAGCCGACGTTCGACGCGAGATACGGCTCGGTGCCGATGCGCTCACAGAGGTCGAGGAACTCGTCGGAGCCAAAGGCGTTCGACTCCTCGGGTGTTTCCTCCGGTCCCTGCGCCCAGAAGAGGTTGCGACGGCGCGGTCGTTCGTCCCGCGGCCCGACGCCGTCCTCCCAGTGGTAGTCGTCGGCGAAACAGCCACCCGGCCACCGGAGGACGGGGAGTTCGAGGTCGGCGAGAATACTCCATAATATATTAGGTGAATATAACTTCGGCGTAGCAACTGATATCGCTTGCTGTGATAGCCGCACGGAACCAGCAGGCAGACACTGACGATGAGAAGTTTCATAGGTGAGTGTGAGAGTAGCTCCCGTATGGACGACTATACGCACACACCGGTGACTGTCGAGGACAAGCGAGCCGTCGTCGTCGGCGGGACCAGCGGTCTCGGACAGGCGATCGCCGTCGGCTTCGCGGCCGACGGTGCCGACGTCATCGCGACGAGCAGAGGTGAGGAAAAAGTCGAGCAGACCGCCGACCTCCTCGAGGAACACGGCGCGACGACGGCCCGCGTCACCTGTGACGTCACCGACCGGGAGTCACTCGAGCGGGTTCGAGAGGTCGCCGAGGAGACGCTCGGGGGGATCGACATCGTCGTCGCCTCGCAGGGAGCGATCTCTCGAGAGACCGTCCTCGGTATCGAAGACGACGACTGGGAGTTCGTCACGAGCGTCGCACTCGACGGCGTGCGACGGGTGGCCCAGACGTTCGCACCCGCGATGGAAGACGGCGGGAGCATCGTCAACATCTCCTCGCTCGCGGCGCGGTTGTCGATGGCGAACCTGCCAGCGTACTCGGCGGTCAAGGGCGGCGTCGAGGCATTCACTCGCGCCTCGGCCAAGGAGTTGGCACCCGAGATTCGAGTCAACGCCATCGCGCCCGGCTTCTTCATCACGCCACAGAACGCCGATACCTACGCCGAGGGGACCGACAAGCGAGTCCGGATCGACGAGCGAACGCCGCTCGGTCGCGTCGGCGAGCGCGAAGAGCTCATTGGGGCGGCGATTTACCTCTCGAGCGACGCGTCCTCGTTCGTCACCGGCGAGGTGCTCACCGTCGACGGTGGATTCGCCGATAGTGCGTTCTGACGACAGTCGAGATCTCGATCGGTCCGATACTGATTCCGTCACTGTCTCGACCACGGACGTCGGATACCGTATCGATCTCCCGCCGCAGCTCGCGGCCCTCAATCGATCGAACGTCAACGTCCAGTCTCTCGCCGTCGAGCGGGACGAGACTGCACTTCAGCAGGCCGTCAAACTCGATCCGCTGACGGCGGCAGTGTGCACCCTCGAGAAGACCGACGAGATGGTCGACGGCCTGCTCGAGGCGAACACCGAGTATCTACCCGAACTGGACTGATCGAGTCTCGAATGCGGAGACCGTCCGTATCCTCCTGCGTGATTTCCGTCTGTCTCGGGAGTGTATACCTCCCCCATCTGGCAGTGCGAAGGACCACTGGGAGTACAGATACTGTCGCAATTGTCCATCAATACCAAACAGTACAGTAGTATAACTCTACACCAATACACGCCTAATCACCCTAGTGACTGGGTGTTATAGTCGATATATAGTAGTCATACGAGATCATAAATCGAGTATTTGCTATAAATATCATCATAGGGATTACATCAGCAGATTCTGTATCGTTCTATTATAGTAGTCTCAATTTCTGTATGATAGACCGCTTCCAGCCAACGGGAATTCGTCGAGTACCGGCACTGACCGTACTATCGCTTGGAACAAACTGATGGGCCGCGTCGGAGGACGAGAATCGCTCACGGCAGGTCGTCGTCTCGCCCTGTAACCTATCTTAGTAACAGATATTACCGCATAGTACTGATCGATGTCCGTGCTCACACGTGACTGTACGTACCGATAGAACACGCTCTCATCAGCCGGGTTCTCACTGAGGACCGACTCGAGAACTTACCTCGTGTCGGAGGAAGCGCTCGAGGTGTGGTGCCGGCTCGAGCGCTCGAGGCCGGTGTTCGCCGCCGTAAGCGCGCTGTAACCGATTCGACGGTGCCGCCAACCCGGTCTGGAACGCGGTGCCGTCGACGTGTTCCATTCCGCGAAGCGGGTCGAGCCTATCACCGCAGCTACCGGGACTTCCGACATCTCCCGTCGCGTCCGTCACTGCCGGAACTCGTCCGCGCTGTCGATGATGTCCGCGGCCGCCTCGCGCCACGCTCGGACGATCGCATCGTCGAACGGCTCCGACTCCCACGGCTCGATCGCGTCGCGGGCCTCGAGCCAGTCGACGGTTCGGTCGATCCCGTCCTCGAGCGCGACGGTGTACTCGAAGCCGAGGTCGCGGCGAGCCTTCGTATTGTCGAAGACGGTACTGTACTGGAAGTGCTTCCGGAGCATCTCCGTGCGGTCGGGTGCCGCCGCCACGAGCACGTCCGTCGGTACGTGGACCAGTTCCGGTTCGGGCGCGCCGATCGCTCCGGCGACCCGTCGGTGGTACTGGTTCCAGGTGATCACCTCCTCGCTGGTGACGTTGTACGCCTCGCCGGAGGCCCGCTCGTTCCCGACCGCGCCGACGAACGCTCGGGCGACATCGTCGCGGTGGCACGCGCCCCACAGCGACGTCCCGTCCCCGTGGACGACGATGGGGTTCCCCTCGGGCAGTCGGGAGAGGTAGTACGTCCCGTCGCCGAACGTGTGAAGCACGCGTCCGCCCTCCCCGTACGTGCTCCACGGCCGGAGCACTGTCACCGCGAGGTCGCCCCGCTCGTGGGCCTCCCAGAACGCGTCCTCTGCCGCGGCCTTGTTCCGGCCGTAGTCGCTCACGTTCGGGTACCGGTCGGCTCCCTCCGCGACTGGATTGTGCTCCGGCGGCCGGTGATAGACGTCGACGGTGCTGCAGAGGACGTACTGGTCGACCTGCGCGACGGCGTCGATCGTCTCCTCGGCGGTCTCTGGCGTGAAACAGACCATGTCGATCAGGCAGTCGGGATCGTTGTCCGTAACGGCCGCCTCGAGGCGTTCCGTGTCGTGTCGGTCGCCCCGGAGCGACGTCGCGCCGTCGGGGAGTTCGGTGCTCGACTCGCCGCGCGTCAACGCGGTCACGTCGTGTCCGGCGTCGACCAGTTGTCGGACGACACCCGCGCTGATAAGGCCGGTGCCGCCGATGACGAAGACGTCCATACGGCGTCGTGGGAGCGCGACCTCCTACGTGTACGGCTGTCGGCGAGGGACTACGATATCGGTATTATTATCTTCCGATTAGTACTACCGTTCAGGCGTAATGGCTGATCTATCCGCTCTCAAAGGCGAGTGTCGCTCGTCGCTCGAAGAGACGCTGACGGACAACGTTCTCGACTTCTGGTTCCCGCGTAGTATCGACGACGAGCACGGCGGATTTCTCACAAGTTACGACGAACGCGGCGAGTTCGCCGGGAACGGCAACAAGCAGGTCGTCACGCAGGCGCGCATGGTCTGGCTGACGTCGCGACTCGCCCGCGAGGGGTACGGCGACGAGTATCTCGAGATCGCCGATCACGGAATCGCGTTTCTGCTCGAGGAGCTGTGGGACGAGGCCAACGGCGGCTTCGCGTGGGAAGTCGAACGCGACGGGACCACGAGCAAACCCAACAAGCACCTGTACGGACAGTCGTTCGGTCTCTACGCGCTCTCCGAGTACGCCCGCGCCACCGGGGACGACGAGGCGGCCGAATACGCCCACGAACTCGTCGATCTGATGGACGAACACGCCAAGGACGACGAGCACGGCGGCTACGTCGAGTACTTCACGCCCGAGTGGGAGCCGATCACCGAGGGCCAGACCTACCTCGAGAACATCGAACCGGACTGGTCTCCCAAGGAGTCCGGCGACAGCGTCCTCGATCCGACGCTGAAGCTGATGAACACGCACCTCCACCTCATGGAGGCGTTTACGACCTACTACGAGGCGTTCGGCACCGACCGCGGACGCGACCGCCTGCACGAACTGCTCGCCATCCTCACCAACACGGTCTACCGGAAGAAACGCGGCTTCTGTACGGACAAGTACGATCCCGACTGGTCGCCGAAGATCGACGACGAGGAGTTCCAGGTCGTCTCGTACGGACACGATCTGGAGAACGTCTGGCTCGTCATGGAGGCCGCCGACGCGCTCGGCGTCTCGACTGACCTCTACCGCGAGTTCTTCGAGACGCTGTGGGAGTACTCCCTCGAGTACGGGTACGACGACGAGGACGGCGGCTTCTACTTCTACGGCGGCTTCGACGAACCCGCGAGCTTCCGGATCAAAGCCTGGTGGGTACAGGCCGAGTGCATGACCAGCGCCCTGCGCACCTACGAGCGCACCGGCGACGAGCGGTACCTCGACGTCTTCGCCGAAACGTGGGCGTTCCTCGACGAGCACCAGATCGACCGCGACCACGGCGAGTGGCACTCCGGCGTCGACGAGGACCTCGAGCCGGTCGGCCGCAAGGGCGCCGTCTACAAGGCGGCGTACCACAACGGCCGGGCGCTGCTCGAGTGCATCGCGGCTCTCGACCGGCTGTAGCCGGCATCGAGCGACCGATCTCTCGTATCGAACCGGTTACCGAACGGCGAACGTCGTCGACTGGTCTTCACAGACGAGTTCGAACGACCCCGGTTCGACGGTCTTGCGACTTGAAGACCTCGATGTCGTCGTTCCTGCCGTCCCGCCCGAGGCGGATGCGATCCGTGAGCGGGACGGAGCCCTCGAGGACGGACAGTTCGAGACCGGCGTCGTCGAACCAGTTGACCATCCTCGCGAGTTTGTCGTCGGTCCACTCAGTCCGGCCGTCACCGATCTCCAGCGGATGAACGACGACGCTCGTGACGCCTATCTGCGTCGCGAGTTGCCAGCGGAAGTCCGGCTCCGGCGGGAGTACCAGCGAGAGCTGTACCATACGCGTCGTTTTGACGGCCTATTTGATAACTCCCTCGATAGAGACCACGCAGTCGACGCCGTGGCGCGAATCGGTACGCATTTTGCGGTCGACGGAGACTGCCAGGTATGTCCCAGTTTCGAGCGGTGTTGTTCGACATGGACGGCGTTCTCGTCGATTCCGAGTCCCACTGGCATCGACTGTGGCGCGAAGAGGTCTTTCCGCTCGTCGACGCCGACCTGACCGTCGACTCGGTTACCGGCCGCAGTTTCGAAGAAGCCCTCGTCGAACTCGAGGAACAGTACGGGCTGTCCGACGATCGACTCGCGGTCGAGAACCGGCTCAGAGATGCCGGCGAGCGAATTTACGCCGAACACGTGACGCTCACTCCGCGCGTCTCCGCGCTCGTCGACGCGATCCGTGAACGTGGCATCGCCGTCGGAATCGTCTCCTCGTCGCCGCGGCCGTGGATCGAACACGTCGTCGAGCGATTCGACCTCGGTCCGATGGACGTCCTCGTGAGCGCCGAAGACGTCGACGCGCCGGGGAAACCCGCTCCGCACGTATACGAGCGTGCGTCCGAGAGCCTCGAGATCGATCCGGCCGAGTGTCTCGTCGTGGAGGACTCCGAAAGCGGGGTCGCCGCGGCGGCCGCGGCCGGGGCGACCGTGATACGCTTTCGACGAGGGGCCGTCGCCGAACCGCTTCCGGACGCCGCCTCGACGGCGCCGGATCCCGCGGCACTCCGGTCTACCGTTACTGGGTATCTCGATTGATTCACGGGTAGCTACCGACGGCGGTCTCTCGAGGTCCGTTCGTGCCGTCTCCAGGTCTTTCCACGTCTACCTGGCGTCCTGATCATCACGAACCGACGACGGAATCCTACGGAAAACCGCGGGAGTACTCGAAAACCATCGGTGAATAGGACGTTACTCGAGGGCGATTCGCGACCGGAACTCGGGGACACCGGTGACGCCGACGTCCGGAATCCGAAAGAGCGCGCCCGCACCGCTGCCTTCGTCGGACCGGTCGCCGTCGGTGAGTGCGGTCGTCAGGTAGAGGTCGCGGTACTCCGGTCCGCCGAAGGTGACCGAGGAGACTTTTCGCGCCGGCAGGTCGATTTCGTCGACCGCCGTCCCGTCGGGCCTGTATCGAACGACCCGGCCGCCGTTCCACCGGGCGGACCAGACGTAGCCCTCCTCGTCGACGGTCAGTCCGTCCGGGACACCGTCGTCCGCGGGCGTCTCGAGGAACGTCCGTTCGTTCGAGAGGTCGCCGGTCGCGCGGTCGTACTCGAACGCGTAGATTCGGCGGGCCTCGGATTCTGTGAAATAGAACGTCTCGCGATCGCTGGAGAATCCCATGCCGTTAGGGATGTCGACGTCCTCGATGACGACCGTCGAGGTGCCGTCCGGCTCGAGTCGGTAGAGATCGCCGAGCTCGCTCTCGCCGGGCATCGTCCCGCAGAAGACGCGTCCCTCGGGATCCGCGATGACGTCGTTGAAGCGCGTATCGGCGTCGATTTCGGCGACCGTCTCGGCGGTTTCGTCGCCTGGCACCCATCGACTTACGGTTCCGTGGGTGAACAGGAGGAGTGCACCATCGGCTTCGATCGTGTACCCGCCGAGCGGTTCGCCATCAGTCTCGTAGGCGAGTTCGTACTCGTCGGTCTCGGGATCGTATCGATAGAGCCGGCCGGCCGGGATATCGACCCAGTACAGTCGCTGTTCGTCGGGATGCCACAGCGGTCCCTCTCCGGTATGCGCACGGGTATCGGCGACGCGTTTGACACGAGTCATAGCTATCGGTTTCAGCGGTTCTCACTTTAATCTGACTGCAATCGATTACACAATTCACTGTGTACGGTGGAACTGATTTATATATTGGCACTTCTCCAGACATGTTCTATATGAGATATATAACCCAGTACTACGAAATCCGGATCCGCGTCGACGGCGTACAGTCCGGAGGAGGACCATCATCGACTCGCTTCGCCAACGGCGTATAGAGTTCACGACGATAACCGATCGATGTCTCTCGAGGGACGGGGCTACCGACCGCGCCGTTCAATCCGAGAGCGAACCCTTCAGCGAAACGCGGTATTCACGACCGGCGCAAGCTCGTGGAACGTTCGAAAACGAGCTCGAAGTGTACGAGCCAGATACCGAGACCACGAGTGCTGACGGTCTGTCAGCCGATTCTCTCACGTCGTCTCTGTCTGACAAGGCGACACTTCTACCTCCTCGATATTTACTTGACGCTGGCACTGCTATAGTAGTCGTTAGAACTTTCTACTCAGACATTGTTGCTAAACACAGTGGATCATCTCGACGAGATCTCCGTCGAGGAATTGCAAGATGCCCGACAACGTGGAAGGAAAGAAGCCGATACAACGACTCTTAGCGGCAATATCGTACAAAAACGGCGTCACACAGACTGAACTAGCCGAGTGGTACGACGTTCAGCGACGGACGATCTATAGCTGGCTCAAGCGACTCAACACCGACGAGTCGCTTGAGCAGGCCGTCACTGATGCTCACCGATCTGGGAGAAAGCGAAAGCTCTCAGAAAAGGAGCAGAAAGAGTTCGAAGGCACTGTTAAATTGCATCCGCTGATTTGGCGTGTTTAATTGGCGGTTCGTTGTCGAGTGCTTGATGACTTCGGAAGTGGTTGTAGTAGGCGGTGTAGGCAGTCAGCCAGCGCTCGGCGCTGGCTTGACTGCCGTTCCAGGTCTCGTGAAATCGTCCAATACGCATTGTGAAGGTCTGAGACAGTTTCTCAACGATGTTTCGCTCAGAGTAATTGAGATCGCCACTCAGGTCAGTTCTTGCAAGAGCGGTCAGATAGCCCATCCCATCGACGAGAAACTCCGCGTCTGCGACGCGGTGTTTCTCTTTAAGTTCACGGAGGAACTGCGTCGCTGGCTTCGTACCACGACCAGGAGAAAGTCATGCGTGGAGCACGACTTTCGACTCAGTGTCAATTGCAGCGTATAGCCAGGCGTCCTCGCCTTCTGCCAGTTGCACCTGTTTCTCATCAACTGCAACACACTCTGGCTCAGCAGTGAACTCCTCGTCGTGGTAGTCTCCGTACGCCTGGTACCAGTACCAGACTGCTTGCCTGGTTCGATCGACGCCGAACCAGGCAAGCAAGTCGCTACACTCCGATAAGGATGCTGCTGACGCATGGGCCGCGCACGCCAGCCTGACCAGCCAGGCTGGCGTGCGCTCCTCGTCCAAAAATTCTACATCCTCGGACTTCGAAGGATCAAGTGGGAGTTCTTCGATCATGGACACTTGATAGAAGGGCTCCCATCTCCTTCAGCCTCGATTTAACAGTGCCCTCCTCGAGCACGTCCTTCCCGAAGTGGTTGAACGGTTGGACGTGAAGATCATTGATAAGCTGCGTGAACACAATTTCGAGATCATCGAGCTCCTCGATTCCCGCACGGGTTTCATCCGCTGCGTCGGAACCGACGGCCACCGCCTCAATGTGGATATTGTGAGAACCAGTCGTCAGTTCGCGGACGTTGATCACGCTGGAAAGTTCTAACGCCTTCTTGGTCAATTCGGTTCGTTTAGCAGTCGGTGCTTGACACACCATGAACAGGTGAAGTTCGAACCCAGCCTCCGTGTAATCGAGTTCAGGATGGTAGCCACGAATCACGCCCTCCTCAAGGTAGTCGATGCGGTTTCGCACTGTGCTGGCCGAGGTCCCGACCATATCGCCCATGTCTGCGGCAGTCGCCTCACGTGCGTTCGCCTGGAGCGCATGGAGAATGCCTCGATCAACGTCGTCGAGGTTTTGAACCATACACCCATTCTACCGAATAGAGATACCTACGGTTCTATAGAGGATACAACCGGTGATTCAGCGTTCAAGAGTATGGATTGAGCAACGCTTCCGAAGATCACTTTTCCAGCTGGTGACCGTTTCCGACCTGTAACCACAATATATCTAGCATCTTCCTCATCAGCGTACTTTACAATCTGATCTGCTGGGTCCCCAATCAGCCCAATGGTCTCATAGGGGGTTGTAAGATTTGCCGCCGCGTCAGACGCAATATCCTCTGCTACTTTCCGAACTTGATCCGGGTCCATCGCACTACCTGTTTCATCCATACTTGTTCTTTCCAGATCCACAAAATCTGAACGAGTTAACACGTGAACGACATGGATTTCATCATTAAAAGCAACTGCCAGCACTTCAGCTTGATTAATAACAAGATCTGCACGATCAGACCTATCTACTGCGGCAATGATTACCATAGTATCTTATTGAGAATGAAGGGGTTTCAATGTATCCCTTGTTTAGCCTTAGTTGGTGAAGATTACGAACAACAACAGGCAGGCTTGTAGGAAGTTTGATAGCTATCGATTAGGGCGTCGTCACCATATTGGCGACAGAGATGGCATATTACCGGTGATAGGTAGATATGCAGTCTTCATTCCGTATTCGTATACTCTCAGTTATTAGAGATTGTCTTTCGCCGCTTTAACCGCAGTAATACCGTCACCGACAGCGGATGCTACTGTTTGGGAAGAATACTGGCGAACATCCCCAATTGCAAATATGCCATCAATTTCAGTTTCCATCTTTGCGTCAACTTTGACACGTCCATCGTTGTCAAGTAAGCCTGTCCCCTCTATAAATTCTGAATTTGGCTCAATTCCAGTATGAACATAGAGGCCACCGACTTCTTCAACTTTCTCCGTGTTATCTTCTGCATCTCGCAACTGGAGGGACTTGAGGATATTGTTTTCCCCATTTATCGAGATCAATTCTGTATTTGTCTCAATAGTGAGATTGGGGGTAGACGCCGCTTCATCTTGAAGAGGTGAATTTGCTGCTAATTCAGAATTGGGCTCTATCACAATTACTTCTGAAGCGAAATCAGCAAGATGCAGTGCATCAATAATCGCATGGCTATTTCCGCCCGCAACGGCAACAATTTCATCTCGGTATAGTGGCCCATCACATTCTGCACAGTGGAAAATCCCGTATCCGAGATACTGTTCTTCCCCGGGAATTCCGAGCTGTTTCGGTCGACCACCAGTTGCGACAATTACGATATCCGCGAAATATTCTCCACTAGCTGTTTGTACGGTGTGGGGGGTGCCCGGACTAATTGCGTTAACTTCGTCTAACAAAACTTGTGACTCATACTGGTCTAAGGCTGTAGTTAGTTTAGAACGGAGATCAGTACCCGCAATCCCATCAGGGAATCCTGGGAATCCACGTATTTCGTGCCGGTTCATCAATTCACCACCGATACTTTCCTTTTCGAAGAATATCGTCTCTAGGCCATCACGTACGGCATAAAGCCCCGCTGTGAGACCGGCGGGTCCGGTACCGATGATGATGACGTCCTGCTTCTTTTTGTTGGGTTCAGTCATAAAATTGGGAGGCCTGATACCAATCTCGTTCGAGCGTGTGACTGTATTTCTCTAGGAGATCTTCCCAGTTCTCAGGGAACTCTATTTTCTTTGTTACTGGTGGTCCTAGTGTTGGACCAATTGTGGCATTAAACCGCCCGCCACCGCCGATAGTCAATATATCCACGTACTCTGGGTCATGAATCTGGGGGAGTTGAAGGCTCGGTACCTTCCCATCATCGACTTGCTCCATTTCGTTATCTCCCCACTTTCCTCTTGCGTATTTATTCGTCGAAATATATGAATTATCACATATATATTCTTTTACCTCCTGCTTGCTGAGACCCGCATTGCTTAGCTCCTCAGCGTTATAGGGGCAGAGCACTTGCATCACTTTCTTTTTCCGATCAGCAATGGCGCCACCAGTCATCCCAGTAGACATATGATAGACCATCCCCTCGAGAACATGCTTAGCGTCATTCTGGTGGGGAGTCCATGGAATGAAAGCGTTAGGCCCTGCAAGCGTGATCGTACTCTCTTCTTTTTCAAAACCATGAGTTACATGGTATGGTTCCCAGGGGGTCTGCTCTTCATTTTCACCAGCAACCATGCTATATTTGAAGGGGTTGCCGATTGTTGCCATATCCTTTTCTCCTGGATGAATTTGGGTAGTATTCTTATATGCAAGGCCGAGGGCCCGTCCGATAACCATATTCGAGCGGAAGCCCGGACCAAAGGCGCCAGTACCGCTTTGAATATCGATATCGTTCCGAATTGGACCATTGAGAATCCACATGTAGGCCCAGCTGCCGGTACTAACCGAAAATTGGACACTGTTTGATTCCGGGTCTGCTAATGCCTTTGCTCCTGCAACTAATACCGGCATGTGAAGGGGACTACACCCCGCCATAACGCCATTTGTAGCGAGTCGTTTTACGGTAAGAGGATTATCTTTGTTACCGAGCCGACCGATTACATGGTCAGCGGGTAAATCGGTTCCAGCGAGCATTTCCTCTACTCGCTCACTTGTGGGAGTGTTTATCGGGAGACCGTCAGTGGCTCCTTTCTTATATAGCGAATTGTCGATCTCTTCCAGCGATTGCAGGTGATTTTGTTGTTCCGACATGGATAACGTACTAGTCTTTGTTAGGCGTCAGCGTTTCCGCGTTCCTTCTCAGTTAGCGGTTGAGTCAATTCGTCCTCAATCGCTTCGATTGCTTCAGGGGTCAATTTCTCACTGATGCGGTCCTCATCTTGTACTTCCGCGCGAACGGGGATCTTGGAGTATCGGAGAGGCCAGTCCCGCTCAATAGCATTCGATCTCCAGTCCAGTTCGAATCCTTCATCAATGAGGCCAACCGCAGGAGTTCCAACTTCCTCAACTTCTTGAATACCCCACACGAGGAATTTTGTGCAGGATCCACAATCACCAATCGCACCGATAACGCAGTCCAGATCACGAGCCCATTCACCAACTTCTGCGAGCTTATCTGGATCTTTTGCCCAATTCAGGTGCTCCATCGAGTAAGTGCTGATTGTGATATCCGAGTATTTCTCCTCGAGTTTCTCCTCTAGAACGTTCAGGATGGGCTCTGCAGCCAACTTTGCATTATCGTACAATCCAACATGTTTCCCCTCTAGACCATCAATCCGAGCCGACAAGGCGTTAAGTTCAGACGACTCATCAGGCGAGTCTGACGCCGAAGTTGGATCTACTACATCCATGATAGCATAGACCAACTCCATAGTTAAAGTCCTTTCGGCGATACTAGCAGGTTCCTGGAGGAGATTGATGCTGGTTTTCTAAGCCCAGTTCATATCGATATATCTTGAAATGAAAGAATCCTAGAGCACTAGCAATCAAAAATCTACAGGTAGTACAGACTCTATTGGCGAATCTCTAATCCGGATATTCCAGCAAGTGTTCTCCACAATCATCGCGTCTATCATTAGTGCACGTGACAGTCCATGATTCGAAGAGTGAAACCATTTGAATAATCTCAAATATTCGGGCTAACTCCAAATCCCCTCTTGAGTGTAGGTATAGAGCTCTCACAACGGTTCCAGTCCTCCACCCCAAAGACGATTAGAACTGTAGTCCACGTGAACGAGGGCAAAGAAACCGCTGTATAGAAAGGATAGGGCTCTTAACATACCGAGACTGATATGGATGAATGTCCACCGAAAGATATTCGGGAATGCGGGATAATATATAGGCAGAAGAATAGTGGATTCAGTAAAATCACGGGCGAAAACGACTGAGACATCACTTGAGATTGTTGATGGTCTCTTAGAATTGGGTGGGGCCACAATTGATGAGCTCTCCGAATATATGGGACTTGCTCCAAGTACGGTTCACCGGCATCTTGTCTCGCTTAGGGAATATGGCTATGTAACGACCACAGGGGACAAATACAGGGTAGGACTACAATTCCTTACAATTGGAGGGTACATCCAGCGTCAAATCACAGAATTTCTGACGATAAAGGACAAAGTTGATTCTCTAGCTGAGGAGACGGGAGAACGGGCACAATTCATCGTCGAAGAAAACGGAGAGCGAGTATACCTCTATACGGAAGTCGGTCAGAGCGCGGTCCAAACAGGGGCATATCTCGGAAAGCGAGGCCCAATTCACACCAGTGCAGCCGGGAAAGCTATCCTTGCTGAACTTCCGCAATCACGCGTAAAAGCAATAATTAACGAACAGGATTTGCCAACCCCGACATCGAATAGTATAGCGGATCGAGAAGAACTGTATGAATCCTTGGAAGACATTCGAGATCGTGGCTACGCGGTCAATAAGCAGGAAACGACAGAGGGGGTACATGCGATTGGTGCAGCTATTACAAATGGGAAGGGGAGTCCGATTGGAGCCTTGAGTGTATCTGGTCCCGCGAATAGGATTACAGAAGATCACCTTGAGAACGATTTGCGAGAGCTAGTTCTAGGAGTTGCTAATGAACTAAACCTTCACGTGAAACACGCTGTTTAATCCTCATCCGTGATTCTGTAGTTGTATTCAAAGAGTATAGGGTAAGTTAGGGACAGACACTTAATTACAGTCATATGCTTGTAATTCCTGGGAGGTTGTTACTGACACACTTCCAAGGGTCCCATTATTTGGGATGCACTAATACTCTGTCTCCTCGGATCGTCGCCATACTACGCTGAGTAGACCGGTATATCCGACTATATAGGATATTAAGGGTGTCAGAGTCTAAAACGAAGCCAGAACCAGTCGTTTACTGTACCCAGATTAGACAGAACACCTCAAAAGCTACAACTCAATATTTCACTAGGCAGCGACACCCAGCCTAGTGAAAGCTTCTGTTCTGAAAGATAGTGAGCTCGGAATCAGCTACCATTCTGCCTACCTAGACGACACACCGGCGTTCTAGTCATCAAGTGTATCGGCCGAAGAATTGCAGTCAATGTATTCGGTCAATCCCACAAAGAGATAACACAGATACACTATCCCCGGGGTTCTAACAATTTTCACGAAATCTTCCCTCTAGCTTGTCATCCGCAAATAAAATTCAATCGGGTGCGTACATGCGAGGAAACCCAGAGTGGCATCGCCACAGCTTCCGCCCTATGTCGATTAGTTATTGATAATAGATGGTGGACTCTCGAAGCGACGGATCGTCATTTGTCCAGGACACTTCGCTTACGGTGAGTAGGTGTGATAACAAGACTATCTTGTCGGAAAGCATGCTCCCACATCTCACCTTGGTCAGCGGATATTTCTCTCTACAGATTCACCCATTGGATAGGAATCGCCATTGGTTGAGGTCGTTTGAATTATCAAAGCGGCTGATTACGTCAGACAAGGTAAATCTATGTCTGCTCATCAATGAACGACCACATTTGACACCGGCGATGGTTTTATTATGTGTGGTACTATGTGTGAGTGTATGACGATAAACCGTCGTAGATTCCTGAAAGGCAGCGGTACTGCTATAGCCGTAACTGGGCTTGGTACTCTTGCCGGGTGTATCGGAAGTGATGGTGGAGATGACTACCCCACTAAAACGATTGATTTCATCGTCCCCTTTGGGGCTGGTGGTGGGTCCGACATCTACGCCCGTGAGTTAACCCCACTTATGGAAGAGGAACTCGATGGTTCGATACAGGTTAACAATCAGCCGGGAGGCGGGCAGTGGGTAGGACTGAGTACGATTGCTACTGCACAGCCGGATGGGCACACAATTGGTACGTGCGTTAATAATTCAGCAGCAATAGCTGCACTGATGAACCCACCGGAAGTCGACCCAGAGAGCTTAGATATGCTCTGTGGTTTTGGCACAAGTCACACCATGCTTGTCACTTCCCCGGAGCATGACGAGTTCGAAAACGATGTGGAGGCGGCTTTCGACGCCGTCCGAGATGGGACTGTCGATGGGACCGTCGCCTTATTGGGGGGGTCAAAGACTCACATCCAGGCAGATGTACTAGCGGATGAATATGATATCCCGATTGAGCCAGTCGGATATGATGGTTCTGCAGACGTAAGCCAGGCCGCTGCGAGTGGAGAGACCACATTTGCGGCCCCAACTGATTCCGGTGCTATACCAGTTATCGAGGAGGGAACAGTCATTCCGGTCGGTGCCTGGCAAGACACCCGATCGCCCGCATTCCCAGATACGCCATCAATTACTGGGGACTTCGACTATGGTATGCCAAACACGCTCACAGCAGCGAGCACCCGCCCAGTTGTCGCTCACACCGACACACCACAAGATATCAAAGATCAACTCGTAGACGCTACGGAAGCAGCTGTCTCCTCCGACGAGATGCAAAGTTGGGCTGAAGAAAGTGGCCAAAATGCGGAGTTCCTCCCCCCAGATTCTGATATACTCCAAGCGACGTGGGAGGATACGTTCGAAACTCTCCCCGATGACGTAGACCTGAGCCAGTACTAGCAATAGTACTATTTTAGAATTGAAAGACTCCAACCAAATTATACAAATATGAACTACAGAGCATTAGAGGTCATTGATGACGACCGAACAATTGCCGTTTTATTCTTGGTCATCTCGTCATACACCTTTGTCAAAAGCTATTCTTTCTCAGAAGAAGCAGCAATGTGGCCACGGTATATTTCAATAATTGCCATGGTGGGTTCGATACTTATCCTTGCCCAAAACAAACTCCCTGGTGTGCTAGAAGCTGTGATAAAGGAAGATAGCCAGATGTTGGACCGAGACCAGGACTTCGGTAGTGAGGACGAACAGTCACCAGATGCGGTATTTAAGATCGAGAATGCAGCTTTTACAACGATAGCAATTATCGGATTTGGCGTTTTAATATTAACAGTTGGGTATTTGATCGGGACAATTGCATTTCTTATAGCGTTCTCTCTTTATTTCGATATCGGATACAAAATGACGCTATTATTCCTAGCTATCTCATTTTCTGTAATATACGTAGTTGGGATTAATCTAAATATACCAATCTATGAAGGATTGTTCTTGATGTCCGGGGGGATTCTATGATTGATGCCCTCTCTCAGGGAGTATCTCTGATATTTAGCTGGCCAACAATTGGATTTGTAATTCTCGGGCTTTTAATCGGAATTTTCCTGGGAATGATTCCAGGTATCGGGCCTGCAGTTGGCATGACTCTGGCGCTGCCCTTCACTGTCGTAGTAGATGGTGTTACAGCCTTTGTTCTATTGATGGGCATGTACATGGGTGGTACGTATGGTGGAAGTATCTCAGCAATTCTGATGAATGTCCCTGGAACGGCAGCTTCTGCAGCTTCAACCTTTGAAGGGTATCCAATGTCCCGACAAGGGTATGCGCTAAATGCTCTGGCAATCTCAGCCACAGCTTCTGCAATTGGAGGTGCTATTGCCCTAATCATATTAGTCGCAGTAACGCCGATAGTGATAGAGATCGTTTTAGCGTTTGGCTCTCCAGAGAACGTTATTGTCGCCTTCTTCGGACTTGCGATGATTACAGTCGTTGCTCGGGGGTCACTAGTGAAGGGAATCACTGCGGGGATGATTGGCATACTACTTAGTACGGTCGGCCTTGCTGGCACCGGAACTGATCTCCGCTATACCTTCGATACGATCGTCCTCTATGATGGTGTGAACCTCATTGCAGTCATCCTTGGGCTATTTGCGGTCGCTGAAATGATTAAGCTATCCGGAGAATCCGGGCAGATAGCCCAAGGTGATTCGGAATTGGAGGGATCTGTTTCAGAAGGAATATTAGAAGTATTCAGTCGCCCAAAAGCAGTTCTGAAATACGCACTACTCGGTACTATAATTGGGTTCATTCCGGGCGCAGGTGGCTCCGTGGCTAACTTTATTTCCTATTCAGAAGCCGTTCGATCGGGCGAACAAGATACATACGGCGAGGGGAATCCTCATGGCTTGATAGCTACTGAGACATCAAATAATAGTGCAATAGTTGGAGCTCTCCTTCCGACGCTGTCATTCGGCATTCCCGGTAGTGTCCTTTCTGCAATCCTGCTAGGAGCGCTAATAATGCACGGGATACAACCTGGTCCGGCATTATTCGGCAGTGATCTGAATATCACGTTTAGTTTCTATGTTGCATTAGCTATTGGGACGGGTATTGTAATCCCAGTTGTTGGGCTATTAGTTGTCACGCGGTTCGGTGCTCTAACTAAAGTTGACACGAAATACATTATCCCAGTCGTAGTCGTATTGTCCCTATTTGGAACATATGCAATCAGGTACAACTGGTTCGACGTGCCAACTGCAATTGTGATGGGGATATTTGGCATTTTTATGTCGAAGCACAATTATTCACTCATCGCGCTCATCTTGGGAATGATTTTGGGGCCAATTGCCGAAAACAATTTGAACCGGACGATACAGTTATCAGATGGTTCTCTTTGGATATTCGTTGAAAATCCGATCTCATTCCTGATGATTCTAGGAACTATATTCTTCCTAGTCCTACCCATTATTAATAAAAAAAGGAAGGGGGTAGATTAAGTCATGGAAAAAGTCGAAGCCACGCAATCATATGAGGTTCCAGCGGATAGGGTTCGAGAAGAGCTGTCACCGCGTACAATTATCGAATATCAAGGAACATTCGATGTAATCTCCGTTGAAGAGATCAAAGAAGAGTGGATTGTAACGACCAGAA
This sequence comes from Natronorubrum halobium, assembly GCF_051351675.1. Taxonomy (NCBI): domain Archaea; kingdom Methanobacteriati; phylum Methanobacteriota; class Halobacteria; order Halobacteriales; family Natrialbaceae; genus Natronorubrum; species Natronorubrum halobium. The sequence continues at coordinate 203,503 of NZ_CP195596.1, read as the reverse complement.
ACGAAGAAGTAGACCCCAATATTGATGTAAAGTTCAAGTTCGCCGAGACAGAATTCGGATATACATATAAGCAGATAGAGGAGGGGGTATTTGACGAGCTAATAACCGAGATAATCATCCATAGAGAGGGAGACACTACAACAGTTACCGTACAATCGTGGTTCACCTTTGGAGGAGTATTCGCTTATGTGAAAGATTGGCTTACAACAGCGCCTCGTCGAGAAGAGATCCAACGACTATTCGCTAATCTCGCACAGAACGTATCAAACAAAGATTAAGTTAAATTAATACTATCAGGAGGTCGAATGAGTGAGGGTAATGACCGTGACCGTCGTTCAAAATCAGAATCCCAATCCGCTAAGTTAGCAATAAAAGGAGTTGGGCACTGCTAGACTGAGGCTGAACTGAATGGAGTTCCTCACTGATAACGGATGCTGATCGAGGAACTCCACGTTGACGTAGCGGGTTCTTCGGATGTACCGTTTTTGGACAGCGACCAGACGCGCACGCCAGCCGGGGTCATCCGGCTGGCGTGCGCTGCTCATGCCGCATCAGCCTCCTTAGCCGAGTGTCGAGACCTCTGTGAGTGGTTCGGCGTCAGTCGAACCCGAGCAACGATTCAGCACTGGTACCAGTCCTATGCTGACCACTACGAGCAGAATTTTACCGTTGAGCCTGACCGCGTTGCTGTCGATGAGAAACAGATCCAGCTTGCAAACGAACAAAAAGCGTGGCTGTACGCCGCGATCGATGTGGAGTCGAAAGTCGTGCTGCATGCACGACTTTCGACGAATCGAGGCCGTGATCCGGCTGAAACGTTCCTCGATGAACTCAAAGAGAAACACCGCGTCGCCGACGCGGTGTTTCTCGTCGATGGGATGGGCTATCTCACTGCTCTCGCCCGAACCAAGCTCAGTGTAGATTCAACCGTATTCTTGCTAGTTCTCCTCGATTTCAATTTCAACCGGATAGAATCGGCGTAGCTTGATCCGTACGTCATCGGTGGTGAACTGCCAATCGATGAGTCGGTCAGCCGCGTTCCGACGAGCCTGCCACGCAGCGACCCCCGAGCGGAGGGTCGCTGCGTGGTAGATCCGGCGATCGAGACACTGATGTTTGAGCACTCCCAGTTCGATCTCAGCCATGTTCAACCAACTGCCGTTCTTGGGAACGTAGTGCAATTCGAACCGATTGAGATAGTCTTGCGCCTCATCTGGCGGGAAAAACTGATAGAATCCGGCGGGATTGTGCGTGTTGAGGTGATCGACCACAACCCGGATGCAGTCCACATCCGGGTAGTGGTCATCCGCGAGTTCGACCATCCGGTTGATCCATTCGATGGTACGTCGCCGCTCGGTGATCTCGACGGTGACCCAGCCGGTCAACGGTTCCGTGGCGAGATGGATTCGCTGTTTCCCGTTGCGTTCGTAGCGGTGATCGACACGTGCGACCGCTCCCGGGCGCGCCGGGAGCGGGTCGCTCTCGTGGCCACGGAGTGCTTTGCTGGACTCATCGAAGCAGATGACTGGCCGGTTCTCGTCGTACGGTTCGTGGTAGAGGTCGAGAACGTCCTCCATGTAATAGACAAAGTCAGCGTCCTGTTCGGGTAGAATCGCCCAGTAGTCGGAGAGATGCGGTTTCAGGGTGTTTTTTTAGACGCTGTCGAACGGTTTCGTGAGAGATCGACTCGAAGTCAATCTCATCGAGGGTCACGAGTTCGTCGGCGAGGAGATGAAGTGTCCAGCGAGAGTGTCCTTCTGGGGGCTCGCTACAGGCGAGTTTGATGAGGTGGGCTTCGGCTTTGCCGTCCATCTTAAGGTCATACTCGCGGTCGGGATTGCGGCGATGGATCGCCGCGAGCCCTCGCTCACAGTAGTTTTTGCGTGCGGTGTAGGGCGTCCCGATTGAACAGCCGAGGTGCTCACAGATTTGAGCATCTGTGAGCCCCTCATCAGCTTTCAGGAGGATACGAGCTCGGGTGATATCTTCGGCCTTGCGGTCACCGGTCGAAATGAATCACTCGAGCGTTCTGCGTTCTGTGTCAGAGAGTTCAACAACGTGCGTCTTTCTGCTCATTCCTGTAGAGAGGCGCTCAGAGAGCATAAACTAGCGAGTACAAACTTGAAGCTACACTTAGCCAGATCACACAGTAGCATACTTCGATCTCGCGAGTATCCGTCAGTGTGGCAAATATGCGGCCTGATCACAAAAATCATGTAGGTGTAAAGAGTGTACTTACTATATGGCTAGCTTAGAGGACAGCCACCAGCTTATCATTGCGGGTACTGGAATTGCAGGGCTATCAGCAGCGATTTACGCTGGGCGAGCAAACCTTGAACCGCTTGTATTGGAAGGATTTGAGCCAGGAGGCCAACTCACCTTGACAACGGATGTCGCAAACTACCCGGGTTTTCCGGAGGGAATAGCTGGGCCAGAATTGATTCAAAAAATGAAAGACCAAGCGACGAACTTTGGTGCTAAGATCGAACATGGTGTCATTAGCAAAATCGATGATTCCCAGCGCCCCTTCCATGTAGAACTGCAAGATGGAAATACGTACACCTGCGACGCATTTATCGCAGCTTCAGGTGCCTCTGCCCGAACACTAGGCGTCCCTGGTGAGGATGAGCTAATGGGGTTCGGCGTTTCAACGTGTGCAACCTGCGATGGCGCATTTTTCCGTGATGAGGATATGCTCGTTATCGGTGGGGGAGATGCTGCAATGGAAGAAGCAAGTTTTCTCACGAAATTTGCAGATACGGTGTATTTAGCTCATCGTCGCACAGGGTTCCGCGCAGAGGATTATTGGGTTGACCGAGTCAAGGATCATGTTGAGGAAGGAAACATTGAGATCCTACGCAATACAGAATCGTTAGAGATTAACGGAACCGCGGAGGACGGGGTTGATAATGTGGTATTAGCTGAGCATCCTGACGGTCATCCAACTGAGAAATTAGATGCGGACAGTACGGAAACCTTTGAATTCGAGGTTGCGGCCGTCTTCCTAGCCATTGGTCATACACCAAACACAGATTATCTCCAAGAAACAGGAGTGGAACTTGATGACACTGGCTACATTCAGACGCAGAGAGGTACAGGTGGCAACCAGACGGCCACTGCAGTCGAAGGTATCTTTGGTGCAGGTGACGTTGTTGATCATCACTATCAACAAGCAATTACGGCCGGCGGGATGGGAGTGAAGGCTGCACTGGACGTGGACGACTTTCTAGAGAATTAGAAGACTTGAGACAATAGCGTTGTCTAATACCAGATCTGACAGACGCGCAAAAGTTCACCAATCAACAGCAGGGGCATGAGCACGAACGTCCGGTTGGATACTACTCTTCAGTCCCCGTATCGCCTTCATTCTTGGTCAAGTGGTAGGTAACCTCCAAGAGCATCGTGAGCGACTCGATAGATTTGGATCTGCTTTGTCTACATGCCGGCTGAAGAAGTAGCGCTACGCAGCTTCTGTAATGGCGGAAGCGAAGCGGAAGAAGTGAATACACTCATCTTCCGCTTCGTTAAACAAGTGGCGTCGCTGGCTCAAAATCGTTGTGCTGCCAGCTCACGGCGGTGGTGAGTGATCCGGCTGGCAACGGGTTTGCCGGCTGGAAGCACCTCATGTTGCATTTTCTGCGCGTTCACATGGACGCGAGCTACGCAGAAATTGTTGATTGGACCAGCGAGATGGATCGAGTGTGTGCCGTCTTGCAGTTGGTCCACTCATTGTTCCCGGCACCCCTCGACACTGTGGCGGTCGTCGATCGGATGTCCACCCGTCTGGCGCTAACTGCTCGCTCGGTCAGCGACTGCGCAAGCCAGCCGATCATGAAGCACTGTGCCACGTTTTCGACCACGAAGCGACGTTCAGCCACTACGTCGATCGCTCGGACCGCCACATACAGACGCTCAAAACAACGGCCCTCGTCGACACAGATTCAGTACTTCACAAAGCCGCTTAGTTAGAACGTCTGCTTGCTGAAGATGTGCACTCCAAACAGCAAGCAGACAGTGAAATCCACGAGGATCAGCTTCTTAACTTCCTCGTCAACACCCTTGACGAGGAAGTTGCCCTCGATCTAGGTAACAACGCTGAAATCGATGCTGAGGATATCTGCGAGGTCCTCGTCGGTGCGTGCGCCGACGGGACCTCGGTCTCTAAACTCTGTGAGGACAGGGCACTGTCTATATAAGGAAAACCGCAGGACTGAGAGATGGTGAAGTTGCAGCATCAGCTGTGAAATCACTATCTATAGCCTGACACAGCGACACACTGTTCCATGGGCGGCGAAAATTCAGCTGTTTCAGCATACTTCTCACAAAGAGTGACTATCTCCGTTTTCACTACGACGCCGAAGCAGACGCTAAAACGCCGATATACGCTGGGATAGCTTAACTAGACAGTGCCTGAATCCCTATAGCCCATATCATCTAAATAAAACAAATAAATGTAATTTATCACATCGGAATAGTCGATACTACACAGCGAAGTCGGTCATCTGCTTCGAACGGGAGAGGTCGATTCGTCGGGAGAACCGGACGTTTGAGGCGGTTCCGCTACCGAATTCGATAGTTGATAGGCGGCTGGCGATAGCAATAGTGGGACAAGATTATTCGCCGGCGTTTTCGGCCTCTCGGGCCGCCTCACGGAAGAACGTAACGGCCCCGCCGATTAGGGCGATATTCTTGCAGAAGTTGATTTTATTCTGCTGGCGTTCCGCACCGTCCATCGTCCAAAAGTTGTGAATCGCGGGCGTCGTTCCGAGGAAGAAGACGATGAGCGCACCGGTCGCCGCCCGAGGGTACTTCCAGAAGACGATCCCTAGATTGGCAACGAGAAGCAGTCCGGTGGCGAGCGGGACCATGACCTCCGGGAGCGGGACGCCCCTCGAGCGGGATATCTCGACGCGCTTTTCGTTGTTCTTGAACCCGTCTACGGCCATGTAGACGAGGATACCGCTGTACAACAATCGGCCCGCTGCGGACGGCGGCTGGGTGGAATTTGATCGGGTCATGAATAGTTAGACGGACTCCATTCGGCTGACGTTCGCGGCGAGTCGCCCGACGGTGTGGTAGTCCCCGTCGTCGTCTCGGCGCATGATTCTCCCTTCGACGTCGTCTCGTTGGTCCGGAACGTCGAAGAGACCGGAGCCACAGAGGACGCCGCCGTCGTGTACGCACCACGTTTCGATGACCTCGTGTGGCTCTCCGGGGTAGGGAACTCGTTCGAAGTCCCTGCCGAAGTTCGTCGATTCGAACAGCGCCGCTTCGTGCTCGTCGTCGACCCAAGCGGGAGGGGCCTCTTCGCCGCCGCAGAAGAACAGCGTGCCGTCGTGAACGAACGCGCACCTGATGTACGAGAAATCGTTCCCGGTATCGATCCGCGTCCACGAATCGCCAGCGTCGGTCGTCCGATAGAGTCCGCCGTCGCCGACGGCGTGACCGAGCCCGAGATTCTCGAGATCGTGGTCGAGATAGCCGGTCGAAGCCAGCCAGACGTCCTCGGAGATGGGAAGGATCTGGTGAATATCGTCGATGATCGTCTCGCGTCGGTCGATCCACGTCTGGCCAGCATCGTTACTGAGGTGTATTCCGCCCGCCTCGACGCCGGCGATGAGCCGTTCCGGACGTCCGGGAACCGCCTCGAGGGCGCGCAGTCGCGCGTAATGCGGATCGATGGGTGACTCCCAGTGGCCTCGCGACGGCAGGTCACGGAACCCCTTGAGTTCGGACCACGTCTCGCCGTCGTCGACCGAGCGGTAAATGTAAGGGTCGTTCGTCCCCGCGTACAGTGCTCCATCCGCGGTCGCGAGGATCGACCACACCTCGCTCTCGCCGGCGTGCCAGTAACGGTCTCCCAGCGGAACTCCCATATCCTCCCACGTTTCACCGCGATCGGTCGAGCGGTAGGCACCGGTCGAAGAGGCCACGAACACGTCGTCCGCGTGGTCGAAGGTCCTGACGGCGGTCACGACGCCGCAGTCGAGCACCCGCGGTGGATCGTCCGGTTCGAACGGGATCGCTTCGGGACGGTACAACCCGTCGTCCGTGCCGATTAGCACTGCCATAGGGGATATGTGAGCGTGGCCCATAATAAAGATTCGTCACCCCGGAAAACCCTAAGTGGGCAGTTCACCAATATCGAATCCGACACGCCGACAGCGCACAACACTCATTCATCGGAAGGAGTATACGAAAGCTATGACATCGACACCACCGACGAAGCGACCGACCGACGCGGCGTACATCGACGACGAACCCGACCTCCCGACCGACCTCCTCAATCTCCCGTGGATCGACGTCCACAATCACGCGCACACGCTCTCCTGGGACGACCGCGAGCGGTACGCCCTCTCCGGCTGTGAAGCCATGGTCATGGTCGCGTCCGGCTACCACTGGACGCCGTACAAACCGGTCACCGCGGAGGACGTCCGGTTCCTCTGGGACGATGCGATCAACCGGCGCGCGGCGATCGAGCGGAACCACTTCTTCGAGGCCAAACTCGGCCTGGGTATTCACACCGGTGTTCGGATCGAGGATCCGGACGCGCTGGTGGACGCGATGGACGACTACTGTGGACTCGACGAAGTCGTCGCGCTCGGCGAGACGGGCGTGACGCCGTCACAGCACGTCAGCGCCTGGGACCTGGACGAACAGCGCGCGATCGTCCAGGCGCAGATGGAACTCGCGGACACCTACGATCTGCCGATCATCCTCCACACGCCGAACCAGTCCGACGATTCGGGACGCCCCTACCGGCCGGAGGTCCAGACTCCCGGCTACGAGAAGAACACCGGACTCGGACAGGAGCCGGTGATCGACGGCGACAATCCGGCGCTCGAGTCGGTCAGGATCGACGTCGAAGCGATGCGCGACGCGGGGATAGACGACGAACAGGTCGTCGCATCACACGCCGACCAAAACAACACCGAGTATCTCATGGAGAACACGAACTGCTACCTGAGCTTCACCATCGGCCACTCGTGGTTGATCGGCGTCACCGCCGCGGACGTCGCCGACGCGATCGACGAGTACGGGCCGGAACGAATCATGGTCGATACGGACTGCGCGAACGTGCTCCGCACCGACCCCTTCGCGCTGAAACGAGCGATCTTCGAACTGTACCGCTACGGGATCGACGAAGCGGCGATTCGGAAAGTCGTCCTGGAGAATCCGCGACGCGTGTTCGGCTTCGAGGAGTGAGCCCTCGGCCGAACCGTCCGAACCGTCCTCGAGTTATACGCTGAGTAGGTGCAATACCACGCCGTTCACGGCGTGGATACGCGCCGTCACTTGATGACGCCATCCACCGAGGACAGCCCGGCAGGATATTCCGCGTGAATCGCAATCAACACCATTATATAATTCCGCAAACATAGGTTATGTATGGCGAAAGAGGTCGTCCCACGCACCATCGTTGCTTCCATCAGGAACCAGCGACAAGTGCAACCCGACCTCAACCCGCTTGGATTCGCCGCCAGTAAACTCTGGAACGTCGCAAGATGGACTTGCGACCGTATCTGGAACGAAACTGGCCTCATCCCCGAGGATGGCGACCTAAAATCGTACCTAAAGTCCCACGAACGCTACGCCGACTTACATTCTCAATCGAGTCAGCGCGTTCTCGAAGAACTCGCTGAAGCGTTCAAAGGCTGGTACACGAAACGCCGAAACGGGGGCCAGAAAGCGAATCCGCCAGCATACCGCAAACACAACGACAACCACCCACGCTCCACAATCACGTTCAAAGGTGCAGGATTCAAAGTCCACACAAAGTACGGACGGATCCGCCTCTCGAAAGGGCGGAACCTCAAAGAATACTGGTCCGACTTCATCCTCTGCGACATCTAAACCCGTCCAGACATTGACTTGGACGACGTGAAAAGCGTTCAACAAGTTCGCGCAGTCTGGAACGATTCGAAAGACGAGTGGGAGTTACACCTCGTCTGTAACATCGAAGTAGATGTGCCAGACACGCCCGGTGGGAAGACCGTGGGTGTTGACCTCGGTGTCAACAACTTCGCCGCACTCGCCTACGAGGATGGCGAGGCTGAGTTGTATCCGTTGAACTGCTTGAAGCAGGACGATTACTACTTCAGCAAGCGTATCGCTCGCTGTGATGAATCGTCCTCGGAGTAGGCCACACGGTTGAACGCGAAAAAGTCCAATCGTCGCACTCACTACTTTCACGTCCTGTCCAAACACATCGTCGAACGGTGTGTTGAAGAAGATGGTGGTACCATAGCCATTGGCGACCTTGGTGGTATCCGTGAAGACGAGGATAGCGAAGTGAAGGATTGGGGTAAACACGGCAATCTTGACCTGCACTCGTGGGCGTTCAACCGTTTCACGAACTTGTTGGAGTACAAAGCTAAAGCCGAGGGTATCTCGGTGGACCGGGTATCTGAACGCGGTACGTCCAAGTCGTGTTCGTGTTGTGTCCGGGAGAGAAAGTCGAACCGCGTGAAACGCGGGTTGTACGTGTGTGACGAGTGTGATATGGTTGCGAATGCTGATGTGAACGGTGCTGAAAATATTCGACAGAAAGTATCTCCGAGTCTCGCCTGTGATGGGAGAGATAGGAGTAACGGCTGGTTGGCACAGCCATCGACGTATTTGTTCGATTCCGAGAGCGGATGCTTTGCACCGCGAGAACAGGTATTGTCGTAGACCTTAATATCCCAACCGCGGTCGGGATTCCCGCGGTAACGAGACGCGTCGCGTCTCGTTCGCACACCAGAACGCGGAGCGTTCTGGGGACGTCTTCAGGCGCGGGAGGATGTCAACGGTACTCGCAGCTGTTCGATAGCTCGCCGAGTTCTTCGACACCGATCGTTACACTGTCGCCGTCCTCGAGGAGTACCGGCGGTTCACGGTACACGCCGACGCCCGGCGGCGTTCCGGTGAAGAGAAGATCGCCCGGATTGAGAGTGAACGCCTGACTGCAGAACGAGACCAGTTCGTCGATACCGAAGATCAGGTTCGCAGTCGTCGACTCCTGCAACCGCTCCCCGTTCACCTCCGCCCAGATCTCGAGGTCGTGGGGATCGTCGATCTCGTTCGCCGTGACGAGTTCCGGCCCGATCGGAGCGAACGTATCGAGACTCTTTCCCCGGACCCACTGGCCGTCACCGTGTTGAAGGTCGCGCGCCGAGACGTCGTTGCCGACGAGATAGCCGGCGACGTGATCGAGTGCGTCTTCCGGGCTGACTCGACGCGTTTCGCGACCGATGACGGCGACCAGTTCCGCCTCGTAGTCGACCTTCTCGGTGAACTCCGGATCCCACTCGATCGTGCTCTCCGGACCGGTCACCGTCGTCGGGAACTTCGAGAAGAGGACGGGTTCGTCGGGGATGGGATTGTCACCCTCCTCGGCGTGATCGCGATAGTTGAGTCCGACGCAGACTATCTTTTCCGGATTCAGTACCGGCGCGCGTCGATCGACCGCTGCCTCGTCGTAGACGCCGGTATCAGTCTTCTCGGCGTACTCGATGGCGAGCTCGGCTTTGCGTTGCCACTCCCAGTCGGCCAGCAAGTCGGTGCTATCGGTCGGGATATCGATTCCGGCACCGGCACCCGCTTCCGAGAGGTTGATCACCCGGTCCGCATCGGTTCGTACGCCGCACCAGTGCTGTTCCGTGTCCGCCGTCGTGTATTGTCCAATTCGCATAGTGGGTTACTCGTATCCATCGGTCGCGCGCTCGAGGGCTATTCCGGTTCCGTCGAGGAGGTCTCGAACAGCCGAAACGAATCGAACGCGGCCGAGACACCGACGTCGTCCGCCGGTTCGGTATCCGGGTCCGGATACTTCGTTTCGCGGTGTTCGTGCCATACCTACCCGTAACGATTCACTAACGGGATAAAAATATTCTGCTCGATACGTCGACGAGCGGGAGGACTCGGCGGAATCGTGCCCCGAAATCGTCGCGTCCGTTCGTTACTCGAGAGACGTCAGCCGCGGTTCGACCGTCTCGGTTCCGTCCCGAAGCCGATACGCGCCGGCGAACGCGACCCGGTCGCCGACCGAGATCGTCTCGTCTCACCCGTGTGATCAGTCGGACCTCGACGAAACGGGCGAGTCCGATACGGTTCGGACTCCGAACGTCGGGCGGCGTTACCGCGACGTCGGTCCAGGCGACGAGTTCGCCATCGACGATCGCTCGCTGCGCCGCGACGGTCGCGAGTTCGAGGAGCGACCGATCGGAGCGACTTTCGAATCGAGTCATTCCGACGCCGGAGGCGCGTACACCTGTCATTCGGCGCTACTCCCCGGAACCGCTCGGCTCTCCGAAGACGCCGGCGTCCTCCATCTCGTCGATTTCAGCGTCCGAGTACCCCAGCTCGCGGAGCACGTCTCGGTTGTGCTCTCCGAGCAACGGTGGCGGGAGTTCGAACCCGCTATCGACGTGGTCGAACTTCAATGGGTGCTCGATCACGGGAATGGTTCCGCGTTCGGGATGTTCGATCTCGGTCACCGCATCGCGGGCTTCGATCTGGGGATTGCTCAGCGCCTCCTCGACGTCGAACACGGGACCCGCCGGGACGCCACCTTCCTCGGCGATGATCTCGGTCCACTCGTCGGTGGGTTTCGTTCGGAGCGTCGCTTCGATCTCGGTCTCGAGTTCGTCCAGATGTTCGACTCGATCGGCGTTCGTCTCGAAGCGTTCGTCGGCCGGCAGGTCGGGTCGGTCGAGAACCTCGCACAGTTCCATCCATAGCTTCTCGTTGAGGATGCAGATGTTGATGTAGCTGTCCGCAGTCTCGAAGGTCTGGTACGGCGCGAGTACCGGATCCTTCGTCCCCATCCGCCGGGTTTCGTTGCCGGCGAAAATCTGTCCCGCTTGCTTGGTGAGCCACGGGAGCGTCGCTTCGAGCATCCCGAGGTCGATGTACTCGCCGGATCCGGTTAGTTCCCGCCGGTACAGCGCGGTCATCGCCCCGAACGCCGCCCACATCGACGTGATGAGGTCCGTCATCGGCAATCCCACCTTCACCGGTTGTCGTCCCTCCTCACCGGTAACGCTCATGATCCCGCTCAGCCCCTGGATGAGAAGATCGTATCCCGAACGTTCGCGCCACGGACCGGTCTGACCGAACGCAGAGATTGCGAGATAGATAATCTCTTCGTTGTGCTCGGTGATCGAATCGTAATCGATTTCGAGGCGCTCTGCGGTTCCCGGGCGAAAGTTCTGAACGAAGATATCCGCCTCTTCGACGAGTTCGTACAGCGCCTCCTTGGCCCGTTCGTTCTTCAAGTCGAGCTCGACGCTTCGTTTGCCGTAGTTTACCGTCCAGTAGTACGGCGACTCCCCGTCGATGAACGGTGGTCCGGAGTGTCGAATCGCATCACCGTACCCCGGTTGCTCTACCTTGATCACCTCGGCGCCTTGGTTTGCGAGCATTGCCGAACAGAACCCTCCAGTAACGAACGTGGACAGGTCCAGAACCGTTACGCCGTCTAGTATTTTTCCGTTGTCTTTCATAGTGGATTCGTGTGCCGTTCTGTTACTCCGTAGTGGAACGAGTCGGCGTGCGAGTACGAACAGTCGTGGGTGTTGTCAGAGCTGTTCTCTCGTCAAACCGAAGTCGAGAGCCAGACTTGCGAACAAGCTGGCTCGTATCTCGAGATACGTGTATCACGTTGTAAAACTACCGGCGGATGTGATTCCCACGGTCAGACTAAATCGCCGAGCGCTCGTTCGGTCTAAGCCGGTGATAGCGTCCCGATGCCAGCAGGAAGTACGGAGGCGACTCGACGTCACGAACCGGACCGAGCGGGGTCGACGGCTCGGCCAACAGAACCGACTCGAGGGATTCGGACAGAATCATAGCAGTTACTCTCTCCGACAGCAGTGCTCAGGTACTCCCGCTGCAGTTACGCGACCGCCGACCACTAGCACTATTCGAACCGCTTCTGTCCCGTATATCGGGATTCGATTCGAGCAGATAATCAGCCTATCGCGCCTAATTCATCATCCATACCCCTTCTCTATCCCTATTTGAACGGTCCCATTTTCCGGGATACTGTTTTTACATAAGTACTTTCGTAAATATTCGAGGGTTATACCCCACTTGTAACAGCCGGCCGGTCTCGAACGGCAATGTAATCCCATCTTTTGACATCATGCGATTGAATTCCCTCTCGCTGTACTACTGGAGAATATAACTCATTCAATCGTTCGTGTTCGTACGTTCGACCAAAATACCGATCCCAATATTCGGGATCGTTCTCGTACCGAGAGAAGCTACCTGGAGGAGTACGACGTACCGGGAGCGAGGCAAGCAGCTGTGTCGGTGCCGTCAGTGCATTCTCCTCGCGACGAGCGTTCACAGACAGTAAACGATACCGTGAGTCGTCGCCAGACGGTCGATCGAGACTATCGCACGTACTCGGCCGGTAGCGCTTCAAACACGAGACGGCACTAACTCGATCCGAATATGCGGGATTTATACTGCTCGAGCGCCATGACAGAACATGGCAGATAAGATCCGATCGACGGTCAAGACGACTGAAACGTCGTTTGCGATCGTGCAGGCCATTCGGGAACTCGGGGGCGCGACGATCGAAGACCTCGCGGCTCATCTCGGCCTCTCTCAGAGTACCGTTCATCGACATCTGGCAACGCTTCGGGATAACGACTACGTGGTGAGCGATCGGGAGGAGTACCAAGTCGGACTCGGTTTTCTCACGGTAGGCGGTTACGCACAGCGACAGGTTACGGCCTACCCGAAGATCAAAGAGAAGGTCGACGAACTCGCGGCGGAAACCGGAGAACGCGCCCAGTTCATCGTCGAAGAGCACGGGAAACGCGTCTATCTGTACACCGAGGTCGGGCAGAGCGCCGTCCAGACCGGGGCTCACGTGGGCAAGCGCGGTGCACTGCACACCAGTGCCGGAGGAAAGGCGATACTCGCTAATCTGCCGGACGAACGCATCGACGAGATTGTCGCCGAACACGGTCTCTCCGAAGGAACCCAGAACAGCATCTCGACTCGAGCCGAACTGTCCAACAAATTAGAGCGAGTCAGACAGCAGGGGTACGCGTTCAACAAACAGGAAACGACGGCGGGCGTCAACGCAGTCGGTGCCGCGGTGCTCGACTCCGAAGGGACCGTCATCGGTTCGTTGAGCGTCTCGGGCCCGGCTAACCGGGTCAAAGACGACGGGTTGACCGAGGAGTTGCTCGAGCAGGTTCTCGGTGCGGTCAACGAGCTGGAGCTCGATATCAAACACTCGGTGTAACGAGGACCAGTTTCGGCAGTTCCCAATGCACGGTACTGGCGAGTACCAGTGCGGACCGGAAGGTACCGGCGAGTGGCTACTCACGCTGGCGAGGGATCCGTTCGAGACGCCTCGATGAGTCGTCGGGACGACATCCGCTGGACCGGGTCGTGGACGTCTACTTCGTCGTCACTCGCGGCCGCGATACCCGCAATAAATCAGCAGCGTCGTCTTGCTGAAGAGATACCCGCGAAAGAGGGAGTAATCTACAGATCCAGTCCGGCTTCGTCGATCAAGCGGCAACCCGATTCCACGAATCGGTCGAACTCCTCTTCGACGATCGGATTCAGGAGTTCACCGTCGCGCTTGACCGGTTCTCCGTCGACGAGAACGGTATCGATGTGGGACGGATCGGACTGGAACACGACTGTCTGAATCGGGGAGTGACACGGCGCGGTCATGAAGTCGTCCGTTCGAATCATGATGATATCCGCTCGCTTTCCGGGAGTGAGCGATCCGATCTCGTCTTCCATACCGAGCGCCCTCGCACCCTCGATCGTCGCGGACTCGAGCGCGTCTCGGCAGGTGAGACTGACCTCCGTGACCTCCTGGTCTCCCTCCAGGATCTCCTGATTGTCGAACATTCGCTGGACCTGGAGACCGATTCGCATTTGACTTCCCATGTCGCCGCTAATGTTCGAACAGACGTCGACGCCCCACGTCGGCCGACTGCCGGCCTCCAGTACCTTCCCCGTTACCGGAATTCCGTGTCCCATCTGCATCTCGACTTCCGGTGTCGCCGAGAAGAAAACGCCCTGCTCGACGGCGTGGTCGATGTCTTCCTGTGAGAAGTGGTTCGCGTGAGCGACGTTGACGTCCGGACCGAGCATATCGGTAATCGCACCGAAGCCCTGGTAGTCCTCGCCGTAGACCGACGACGGCCAGAGGGCGGCCCCCATGTGGATCGTCGCGACCACTCCGAGGTCGCGTGCGAGTTCGATATCGGCCCGCGCCACTTCTTCGGTCGTAAAGTCGGGACCGCGAAGTGCCAGTCCGAGATTCAACAGGTCGTCGTCGGCGATCTTTTCGTCACGGAGTTGGCGTACGTGTTCCTCCGGATGACTCTCCGTACTCTCGAACCACCACGTTTCCGCGTCGTTTCCGGGCGGCCCGTACGCGTACAACGTCCGTAGACCGGCATCTTTCAGCCCGTCAACCGCTCGTTCCGCGTGTTCGGGCGTATTGATCGCGTGCGACCAGTCAAGTGCCGTCGTCGTTCCGGTGTGGAGTTTCTCGAGTGCGCCGAACAGGTTCCTGAGGTACATATCCTCGGGTTGATACAGTCCAGCGATATTCCCCAGCATGTCGTCGAAGTAATCGCCCATGAGCGACCAGTCACCGGCGATCCCCCTGACCTGTGTCTGCCAAAGGTGGATGTGCGAATCGACGAACCCGGGGAGAACGATGTGATTCGACGCATCGATGACCTCCGCGTTGGACGCGGATAACCCGTGACCGACCTCGATGATTTCCCCGTCTTCGATCAAAACGTCCGCTTCTTCTAGCTCACCGATGTCAGGATCGAGCGAGACGATCGACCCATTCCGTATGATTGTTCGTGCCATACCCATTGATACCGATTAACCACGAGGTTAAAAATTTACCGCTTAGTAAAACATCTCCGAACAGTAAGTCGTACGCAAAGACGACGGTTTCGGCGAACGCGAACGATTTTCGTCTCCACCCGAAAATTATCGGCCGGGACTACTAGAATAGGCCGAAATCAAGGTTGTTTTCATTATTACCGTTTCCCGTATATGTTGTCACCGGTCTAGTTCCATACGGACACGGTTATAATAGAGGTCCCATCGTTATCCACTACGGTTGGTTACATAATCGGAAAAGACGAGAGACGTGGCGTTGTACTGCTTTTCTCAGCCTCTATAACTACAGAGGTTCAGTTGCGATACGCTGGCTAACTCTTTCGTCGCACGGAGACTTCCTCGTTTCCCAATCCCGGTATTGCACGGCCGACACTGCCCATTATCAGGTTGAACCGTGATTTTAGCAGCCCGAAACACAGTTGGGACGTGACAGTATCGAGCGTTCGGTCGACTCGACGAATCGAGTCACGAACGAGTGATCGAACTCGTCAGTACCGGACCTCTCAGAAAGCAGAATAGCATTCGAAAGCGAGAGGATCCGATGGAGGGCACTGTCTAGTTAGTGCGGTTTGAGAAGCGAGCAGGTCGTAGAGCTAGTTTGGCATGCAGCTCGCAGACCTGCTCAGCGAGTGCTACGCGACGGAATTTGATGAAGCTTGGGAGCGTGAGCGGACGGCGATGCCCGTCAGGGTGTTCGCCGTCCGCCTCCACGCGACCGGATGTTCGCTTCGAGAGATATAAGCAAGTCTTCGCCTGATCGGCGTTGAACGCTCTCACCAAGCAATCTGGCACTGGGTACATCGGCTGGCTGACAACGTGCCAGACCCGCCGACGGCGCAGCCGTCGCGGGTCGCCATTGATGAAACAGCTGTCAAGATTAACGGCGACTGGTCTTGGGTGTACGCTGCAATAGACGTAGACACTAGACTAATTCTCGATGTCGCAGTGTTCGGACGCCGAGGCACCGATCCAGCCGCTGCGTTCCTGCATCGATTGACCGAGAAACACGATCTCTCCGATACCGTGTTTCTCGTTGATGGCTATGGATATCTGACTGCCCTCTCTCGATTAGGGTTAAGCGGTCAACTCGACTACGTTGATCGAAACTTGATCGAAAAGTGGTTTCACACCTTCAAGATGCGAGTTGACCGCTTCCACAACTCCTGGGTGGGCAGTCGGACGAGCGTCAGAGAATGGCTTGGACAGTTCGTACACTATTATAACACGCAACGACCGCACCAGTCACTCAACGGACAGACGCCAACGGAGGTGCTAAACTAGACAGTGCCGTGTTTACCACCTATAAATTCTTCAATAATTTAGAAGCGTAGATATATAGACTTCCCATTCTGATGTATATATTGGTAGTTCTGTCCTCCTTAATTCCTATATATGGAAAATATTAGTTTATTTAGTTAATGAATTTAGATAGTAAACTGATTGAAATATATCATCATTCACGGCGTATTTCACTCTGAATTCTGCGAGTGAATCGGCTCAAGAGTAATCGATTACTGGTCAGTTGAAGCGTTTCACAAGGTGTGTCGCTAGATCTGGACCGACAGACGTGTCCAGCCGATACTGCTCGTTGATTAACCGAATCACAGTCCCTTCAACCACAATAGAATCCAGACTCCGGGCAGCGTCTGTTCGTTGTAAACCCAGTAATCAGCTGTCAAATGTTCCGGAATAGGACCGTAAAATCAATTATTTGAGTTGTAACTGAAGCGGTAGATAGCAAAATAAAAGTGTATACTGAAATTTGTAAACAACTTCGGTGTTTTTGCACTCCACGAAGATAGATTGCCCAATAGGGCCAGAGGTGGGCGTGTTCGAGTAGAAATCATGCAGAAAATGATCCGTTTCACTCCCTCAACCCCACCGGAATATCGCCGCTATTGCAGCACTGTGTTTCAAGCAACTAATTCATAGATATAGTTTATTTACATAGGTACAACTGTAATTTAGGTGGGTCTGGAGTTCCGTTACCGCACGAACCGAGAACCTCAGAGGGCAGTCTGGTTGGCTACCCCGAATTGTTTGCCCTCTCGTGTTCTACAATACGGAACGCCGCTCGTTAGTTTCGTACTATCCTGACTCCTCCTCTTTTTGTCCAACACACCAGTATCCGCTGCCATTCTCGGTTACAAAATTAATTCCAACTAAGTAAATTCGAATAACATAGTCATTGAATTCCATATTGTGGAACAGATAGGTCACTCGGTAGCGATCCCACGAAAAGCGATAACGATCTCTGGCGCATTATCAGGTCGACAGGTCTACTCCTCCTACAGATCATTGACGGCCTCTGTCGTGGGTTGTGCAACGTACGGTAAATGATTCCACGGCAAGCGGTACTATTCCATGATGATAACGGTCGTCAATTTTGCGAATGGTTGAGCCGCTGGTAACAGCAGCAATAGTAGCCGCAGAGACTCAATACACCACGATCACATGACGGTAGCGCGGTTCGGAACGAGAACCGCGGACTACGTGATCGGTTTCTGATCCGATTCTGTAGTTGCTATCGTTATTCGAACTCTCTACCGATTGGTCGTTCTTCGCCGCAAAATGTACAGGAGTATCAATGCCCCCATACTTGCTTCCTAGAACTCAACTTGGAGAACTCAGTACGAGCGTGGGAGACCGAGAACGTGTTCGCTGATGTAGTTGAGGATCATCTCGTCGCTCACCGGCGCAATGTGGGTCAACCGGGCCTCGCGGTAGTATCGCTCGACGTCGTACTCCGTCGCTACACCGTACCCACCGTGGGTCTGGACTGCAGCGTCCGTGGCGTCTGAGGCCGCTTCTCGAGCCATGTAGGCTGCGATGTTCGCCGCCTCACCGACGTCTCGACCCTCTTTGAACGCTCGGGCGGCCTGATAGGTAATATTCCGGGCGCTCGTCATTCTGGCATGTGCTTCGGCGAGAGGGTGCTGGATCGCTTGATTAGCACCGATTTTGCGGTCGAAGACCTCCCGTTCGGTAGCGTACTTGACGGCGCGGTCGATAGCAACCCGTGCCAGCCCGACGGCTTCAGCAGCGATAACGACGCGTTCTTCGTTGAGTCCGTCCATCACCTGGTAGAATCCGTCGTCCTCTTCGCCGATAAGATTCTCTGCAGGGATCTCGAGATCTTCGAACCAGACCTCATATGAAGGAACAGCCGCACGAATGTTCTTCTCAATTTCGGCAGTATCGATCGCTCCTTGCTCCTTTGCATCCTCGATATCAACCAGGAAGAGGCTCATCCCGTTCGTCTTTTTTGACACCTCCTCGAGCGGCGTCGTTCGTGCCACGAGCACCATGTAGTCAGAAGCGTGAATACGAGAACACCACGTTTTCTGTCCATTGATAACATATGTGTCACCGTTGCGTTCGGCGCGCGTGGTGATTGCCGTCGAGTCGAATCCGGCGTTTGGTTCCGTCAACGCGAAACACTGAAGCAGCTTATCGCCACTTGCGAGTTGTGGGAGAATCTCCTTTTTCATCTCCTCGCTCCCGTAATTAATAATCGAACGAGGGATAAACATTGCACCGTGACAGGACATTGAGCCGTTGAATCCGGCACCACTTGCGGCTATTTCCTCGAGAATGATTGATGCCTCGAGAGTGTCCATTCCAGCACCTCCGTACTGCTCGGGAATCACCGTGCCGAGCCAACCGTGTTCGCCGAGTTCCTGAACGAACTCCATCGGATACTCCGCGTTCCGATCTTTTTCCTGCCAGAACTCGTTGTCGTAGTTCTCACAGATCTTCTGTACTTCGGACTGAATGAGGCGCTCTTCGTCCGTAAATTCGAGCATATCTCGATAAGGAACTACACCATATTAAATCTATGGCGCGTATCGTCGCTGTACCGAGAAAGCGCAGCCTATCGGAGCGCCGTTCGTCTTACCGCCTGCCGAACACGGTCTATAATTACAGCCACGTGCCACCTTACAAATAATTTGTTCCGTCAACCGAAAGGATTCTCGACGCTGCGAGCTTCGAATTATAGAAATCGTCGAATTTTCCGACGATCGATACCGTCGAAAGCGTCCGGAACTCCCGTGCCAGAGGCTGCACTCGAGAAACGATAGACAGTCTTTTCGTACGAACCGCTTCTCACGATCTTGCAACGAAACACCAGGAATTTCTCGCGGATCGCCTTCTCCTATCGGCGAATCGTACTACGTTACCAAATACGAATGATAACTGCTCGATTCGTTGGCCATGGAACCTGTTATCGACCCGAACATCCGTGACCTGATTCTGACGAGGACCCGTTTGGAGACATACTTTCGACGAAGCGGCGGGTCTGGGAAGAAACTCGGTCTCATCCACGGTTCAACTATTCCGATGACGTCGGATATGCGACGGCACAGGCTACGCGACGACGGGAACACCAATCGACGTGATCGTCGATAAAAACGAGAACAGTCAGTTTGCCGGATAGAACGTCCGATATTTACTCGGGCCCACAGAAACGGAAACCGACGGCGATCTAGTGATTCCTTGTCGCAGTGCGAGAGGCTTAGAACGACCGTGGCAAGTCCAGCGCTTTCTCGCTAACGTAGTTTAACGTAAGCTCTTGGGAGATGGGTGCAATCCGAGCAATTCGGGCGTTTCGGAAGTATCGCTCGACGTCGTATTCTCGAGCAACGCCGAACCCACCGAAGGTTTGGACGGCCGCATCGGACGCTTCATACGCCGCCTCCGCGGCAAGATGCTTCGAGGAGTTCGCGAGGATTCCGACCTGCTCTCGCTCGATTGAGTCCATGATCTCGGCCGTCTTGTGGACGAGTTGTTTCGTCGAGAGCGTCCGCATGTACGCCTTCGCAAGCGGATGTTGGATCGCCTGGTTCTTTCCGATCGGACGATCGAACACCTCGCGTTCGTTAGCGTACCCGGCGGCTTTGTTGAGCGCGAGCCGAGCGTGGCCGATACACTCGGAAGCGATAACGAGCCGTTCGTCGTTGAGACCGTCGAGGAGATAGTAAAACCCCTCGTGTTCCTCTCCGATACGATTCTCGACCGGGATCCGAAGATCGTCGAACCAGACTTCGAAGGAGTGAGAGAGGTTGAGAGAGGTCTTCGGAATCGACTTCATATCGACCGCGTCCTGGGTCTTCGCGTCCTCCATGTCGACGAGGAACATCGAAATCCCGTCGGTCTTCTTCGTCGCCTCCTCGGGGCTCTTCGTCCGTGCAACGAGAAGGAGGTAGTCGGTGACATCGAGACGAGACGTCCAGATTTTCTGGCCGTTGACGACGTACTCGTCGCCATCTCGCTCGGCGGTCGTCTCGATCGCCGTTGATTCCGATCCGGCGTTCGGTTCCGTCAGCCCGAGCGACTGTACCGTCGCCTCGCCCGATGCGATTTCCGGAAGAATCTCCTCTTTGAGCTGCTCGGTGCCGTGCTCGACGAGCGGACGGGACGTGTATATCGCGCCGTGGATCGCCTGAGAACCGCCAAAACCGGCACCACTGGCCGCGATCGTTTCCATCATAACGACCATCTCTTCCGTGCTCATCTCGCTTCCGCCGTGTTCTTCAGGAATTAGCGCACCAAACCAACCGTTTTCGGCCAGTAAGTCCGCGAATTCGGTGGGATACTCGTGGTCTTTCTCGTGTTCACGCCAGTATTCGTCGTCGAATTCCTCACAGATCCGTCCGATCTCTCGCTGGATCAGTTCTTGTTCCGGCGACAGGGATGTGAAGTCCCATGAAACTCGCGCCATATCTGAGACAATCGATGACCGAAGTAATGAATGTACCGCTACGTGTATACCCACCCAGTCTCACGGCTGGTCGTCCGCGGTCACGTCGAGTCGGTCTCAAGGAGACGCGCGGGTGAAACGTCTCGGTCATCAGAACACGTGAAAGCGGTCGACCGTGGAGGTAAGTCGACTGTGAACTGGAGGTCCCCTCAGGGTGGGGAAACGATGTCGTTTTGTAGGGTCCCAATTCCCTCTATCTCAACGCTAACGGTATCTCCGGCGGACAGCGAACCGATCCCCGCCGGTGTTCCCGTTGCGATGATGTCTCCCGGTTCGAGGGTCATGTATGTCGTTATCTCCTCGATTAGTTCAGGAATGGAGAAGATTAGCTGTGACAGATCCGAGTCCTGTTTCGTCTCCCCGTTTAGGTGAAGTTGGACCGAGGCATCGTCAGGTATCTCTTCCGGTGGAACGACAGCGGGACCGACAGGTAGCGATCCGTCGAACGCTTTCGCCCGGATCCAGTTCTGTTCGACTTCCTGATCGTGGCGATTCGAAATATCGTTGAGACAGGTGTAGCCGGCGACGAAGTCCATTGCGTCCGACGCGTCGACGTGCCGACACTGTTCGTCAATGACCACACCCATCTCCGCCTCGTAGTCGATCCGAACGTCAGTCGGCAATAGCGGAATGCTGGCTCCGTGGCTGGCGACCGCGTTCGGTCCCTTCAGAAACAACATTGGGCGTTCGGGGAGTTCCATCTCGACTTCGGCCGCGTGGTCTTCGTAGTTCAATCCGATGCAGATGATCTTGCTCGGTGAGACGGGACTGAGGAGATTGACCTCATCGAGGTCGTACGTCGTCCCCCCGAAGGAGACTGACTCGCCGTTCCATTCGCCGGTTCGAACGCTACCTGCGGGGTCACGGAATCGTGTCCATGCCATATGCAAAAACGGCAATTGAGTGTCTTAAAGGTATGGGGCCACGCTGTGTGCCAACGTTTGCCGAAGCGTTTATGTGTGATGGTGTACTTCTCAAACGTGCGCATGGTTCGCAATGTAATTGAGGTAGGAGAGAACCGATATCGGGAAGACTACGGTAGATATTACGAGGACTTTACCGTCGGAGACATCTACGAACACCGTCCGGCACGGACAATCACGCAGACGGACAATATCTGGTTTACGCTGTTGACCATGAACACGCATCCGCTGCACTTCAATGACGAATACGGCAAGGAGACAGAGTTCGGCGAGTGTCTCGTCAACTCCGCGCTCACGTTGTCGATCGTCGCCGGCATGAGTGTTAGCGACGTAAGCCACAAGACAGTTGCCAATCTCGGGTGGAGCGATATTAGAATGCCAAACCCCGTCTTCCATGGAGACACTCTCTACGCCGAAAGCGAGGTCCTGGAAAAGCGTCTCAGTGAATCCCGTGAAGATGACGGAATCGTTACTGTCAAGACGACTGCCGTGAACCAGAACGCCGACGTCATTATGGAGTTCGAACGCACGATGTTGATTCCCACTCGCGAAAAGGGGGCCCCCGAGAGCTGATCGATACGAACGCAGACCACACCGACGTCACGGCTTTGACGAAGCGGTCATTTCCGATTTTCGCGGCTCGAGCGAACGATTGATCGCCACTGAACTTTTCGAACCCGTCGGTAACATCCAATTTCCGCGCCAGCGGAAGCCGTCGCAACTATTATCACACTGACGATGGGATTTGTACCATGGCAGTCCACCTACCCGATGAGCTCTCCCTCTCGGCAACGGGTGATGCAATTCTCACACGAGAGATCCTTCCCTACGAGGGTTACTCAGAGCAGTTCGACAACCTTCTCGAAACGCTCCGAAATGCCGATGCCACGGTGACGAATCTCGAAGTCATCGTCCACGACTACGACAATTATCATGCCGCCTCGAGTGGCGGGACTTACATGAGGGCCCCGCCGGCAGTACTGGACGAACTCTCCGCGATGGGTTGTAACTTATTTAGCGCAGCGACGAACCACGTCTTCGATTTCACCTACGGGGGAATCGAGACTACACTCGACGAACTCGACCGACGTAATCTGTCCGCTGCGGGATTAGGGAAGACGCTTTATGAAGCGCGCTGCCCGGCGTACATCGAAACGCCTGCCGGCCGTGTTGGACTCGTCAGTGCCTGTTCCAGTATCACGCCGGGAAGTTCCGCAGGGCCCCAATCACAGACGCTTCCCGGTCGGCCGGGGTTGAATCCGCTCTCCGTCGAACCCGTCTATCAGATCACGCCATCAGATCTCGACCAATTACGGGCGATCAGCGAGGTTGCGGGCATCGAAGCCATGAAGCGGTCCTGGATCGAGCGGGGAATTTACTACAATCACGACTGGACTGACCAGGACTACTTCCACTTCGGAGACATGAAATTTCGGACCGTCAACGACGAGTCGGAGACCGGACTGACCTACGAGACATCGACCGAGGATCGGCAGGCAATTCTCGAGTGGATCGAGGCAGCCGACAGAAACGCCGATTGGGTCGCCATGTCGCTTCACACCCACCAGGGGGTAGGCGGAAAGCAATTAACGGAAACGACGCCCGAATTCGTTCAGTCGTTCGCTCGTGACTGCATCGATGCGGGAGCAGATCTGTTTATCGGGACGGGACCGCACGTGCTTCGGGGGATCGAACTGTACGACGACAGCCCCATCTTCTACTCGCTCGGCAACTTTATCGTCCAGAACGAAACTGTCGAGCGACTACCACCGGAGAGCTTTCAACGGTACGACCTTGGGGAACGACAAGACGTATCGGCCGTATTCGACGCGCGACTCTATGACGACGAGGGTGAACCGAAAGGAGATCTCGCAACGGATGCGTTCTGGGAAACTATCGTCCCGGAATGTACCTTCACCAAGGACGGTGGGCTCGAACACGTCGAACTCCACCCGTGTACGCTTCAACAACGTGCTTCTCGTCCGCAGCGTGGGATTCCGGTCCGAGCCGACGGAGAAACCGCGGTCGATATTCTCGAGACGGTCATGGAACTCTCGGAACCGTTCGGGACGGATCTCCGGATCGAGGATACCACTGCAATCTTCGAAATGGACTGAGTCGATAGTTACCATCGGTTTACACGGGGCCGGTAGCCCAAAGCCGGGCACCGTTCTTCGGATGCGCGATTACAACTGGAATTTATCGTAACCACTGAAAATCGACGCACGCCCGATCGTCCGACGGCTGCGTGATCGGTGTAAAATTCGTTTCAGTTATTACGATAATTCCTCGGTGTGGAACGAATGCGTCCGTTCGACCCGAAAACGCAGGGGTGGCATCTGGTGTTCGCTCTCGACGTCGATTTTCCTGGGTGGGTCGTGGAAAACAAGTCTCCCGAAACGGCTGTTCACGACGCGGGTGACTCCCGTCGTTACGACCCAAGTTATTAAGGAGCGTGCAATTCAATTACGTATATGTACACTGTACTCGTACCAGTAGATTCGGAGGAAGCGCGAGCGAAAGCGACTGTCGATGTAGTTACGTCGATTCCCATCGAAGCGACTGATGTCGAAATCGTCCTTATCAACATATTCAAAGAGTTCGACGTTACGGACGGCGAAGGCGGCGTCGTTAACTCGGACGAGATGTTCGACGAAAAGGATCTACCGGAGAGCGTCCACACCGCGGTATCACTCCTCAAGGACGCGGGATATTCTCCAACGGTACGAAGAGAACACGGAAACGTCGTCGAAACCATTATGTCGACCGCAGAGGGGATCGACGCCGATCACATCGTCATGGCGGGACGAAAGCGAAGTCCGGTCGGAAAGGCGATTTTCGGGAGCACGCTTCAGGGCGTCCTCAGCGCTGCGGACGTACCAGTAACCGTTACGCTGGAGTAACACAGGTAAAGAGCGATCGAACCGTATGTTCCCTCCTCGACTCGACCTCACTGCGTGCTCTTACTCCACCCGCCGTCGACCGGAATGACGGTCCCGGTGAGAAACCCAGCGGCCGGGGATGCCACGTACGTCACCGTTCGCGCGAACTCCTCGGGCGTTCCCAACCGCCCGATTGGTAGCTCTACCTTCCGATCCTCAAGTACCGATTCGAACGGTACGTCGTCTCGCTGTGCGACCTGTTCGGTCTTCGACTCGATGCGGTCGGTCATAATACTCCGGGGACAGACGCAGTTTGACCGGATGTTATCAGCCGCGTACTCAGTCGCGAGACTTTTCGAGAGACCGAACAACCCCGAGCGGATCGTGCTCGTAAAGATCAATCCGGTCGGCGGTTCACGCGCCGTCGCAGCGACGAGGTGTGTCATCGAGCCGCCGGACTCTTTGAGTGCCGGTAGCGCCGCCTTCACGACGATGATGGTACTTTTCAGAATCGAGTTGTAGTGGTCGTCGAACTCCTCGACGGTCGCATCGGCGAAGTACTTCGGTGTCGTTCCGCCGTGGTTCGTAACGAGAACGTCGAGGCCGTCGAGTTCGTCGATACTCCGTTCGACTGCTGGACGTATCGATTCGGAATCGGATAAATCACAGACGATCGGATGAATCGCACTCTCGTTGGCGTTCGTCTCCTCGACGATGTGATTCTTTGCCTCCTCAAGGTTCTCCTGGCTTCGAGACGAGATTGCTACCTCTGCTCCCTCTGCTGCGAGTTGCGTTGCGGTTGCGCGGCCAAGCCCACTGCTCGCGGCCATCACAAGCGCGCTTTTTCCCGCCAATTCCAGGTCCATAGAGTACAAGTTCCCATAAGCAACAGTATAAATGTTTGGTAAAGAGCGGTTGCGTTCGTCGCGGTTACCGACTGTGACAGACTCCAGTGTCTGACCCCTGTCCACCCGGCGTGAGAACCGATTCAAAAGTGGTTCTCCGCTCGAGAGCTGTCGAAACGAGATGAACGAAACGGCGTGTGACTACTGCGCGATCGGCTTGAACTCGGTCACCACCTTCATGTTCTGGAGAGCCAGCATCGCGATGATCAGGGCGCAGGCTCCCAGTTGAATCATCATGGATGGATACACCATCGCCACGATACCGAAAACGAAGAACAACCACCGGAAGGAGTACCGACCGATCCGGTTGAGGCTGAAGCGGTAGTTGACGCCGTGGATGATTCCGATCCCGCCGAACAGGATGATCACCGTGGTGGCTAACATACTCGCGTGGAACTCTCCGGAGACGATCTCCGGGTGATAGATGAATGAGAAGGGAAGAATGAACAGCGGTGCAGCTATTTTTATCGCTTCGAAGGCGCTTCCCCAGAAGTCCGCCTCCGCTACTCCAGCGGCGACTGCAACGGCAGTCGCGATCGGCGGTGTGATTCCTGCGAGGATCGCCGCGTAGAAGACGAAGAAGTGTGCGGCCATTTCGGGAACAAAGAACTGGTTGATGAACGCCGGTGCAATCAGGAGTGCGACGATGGTGTACGCCGCGCTCGTGGGCATCCCAAGGCCCAGCAGAATACAGATGATGACGCCCAGTATTGCGGCAATCAGGAGGACCCCTCCGCTGAGGTCCATCAGCGCGAGCGAGATTGACGTCGGAACGGCACTGGCCTCCAAAATGTCGACGACGCCGTTAATCGCGGCAATAATGATCGCAATCGGAGCGAGAATGACTGCACCGTGCCGTGCCCCGTCGATCGTCTCTTCGGTCGTCGATCGAATCTCCGCGCCGACAGCGGAGAAGTCACGGTTATCATACACGACAGACAGCACCGACATGAGGTATGCCATGATGAACATGGTTATTACCGTGTAAAGCGCCGAAGTCATCACCGTGTACTGTGCGATACCGAGGTAGTAGATGAGCAGAAGGATCGGAACGGCGAATTTGACACTCTCGAATATCACCTCGGTTTTAGTGAGCGTTCCCTCGACAATCGATTGAACATTGTCGGTATCCAGCTGCGGTGCAGCGGTGTAGTGAACGGCGACGGCGATACAGACTAACATGATGAACGCCGGCGCGAGACCGGCAACGAGGACGTCGACGTACGATATTCCCGTAACCAGCGACGCCATAATGAACGCTGCAGCCCCCATCACGGGCGGTAGAACTTGTCCGACAGTTGAAGCGACAGCCTCGATGCCCGCGGCCGACTCTTTTCGCATCCCGTTCTCTTTCATCATCGGGATCGTAAACGAGCCAGTCATTCCGGCGTTTGCCGTCTGACTACCATTGACCGATCCAATAACCGCGCTGGCGATAACTGCGGTTTGAGCGACTCCGGAGGAGAGGTACTTCGCCGACCGGACCGCGACGCGCAGTATCAGGTCGAACGCGCCGTACCCCCGCAGCATACCCGCATAGAGGAGGAACAGCGCCACCCAGGCCGCGATCAACTGATTGAGCGATCCGTAGAAACCCTCGAGGTCAAGCACGAGGATCCGAAGCACCCGTCGCGGAGAGATTCCACCGTGGCCGAACACACCCGGTACCAGGTCGCCAAACAGGCCGTATCCGATACCGGCCAGAACGACGACCAAGAACGTGAGACCGAACGATCTCCAGGTGAGATATATCATTGCGAGCGCAAACGCGATCGCTATGGCGTACTCGTATTCGAGAGCGTAACCCGTACGAGAGACGTTGAGGACATTGAAATTCATATACATATATCCGGTTGTGAATATGACTACCAACGCGGATAGTATCATCAATATCTGTTCATAATACGTGTCTTTCTCTAACTCTTCGGTATATTCGCTGAGAAGATATATCAACAGCATTCCTCCCAGGAATAGCACGCCGAACTGAGCACGGGGCATCATCTGCGAGTATGCGTAGTAGATGACGATACCCCAGAACGGGATCGATGCGATCGTGACCGACAGGTCAAGCTTGTCTTTTAAGCTCATAGTTTCTTACACCCTATTACGTGTTGGCTAGTGACTATATTACACAACCACCGGTGGATAATATTAGTAGTTGTATAGCGGTGCGTCATGGTACTTGTCAGCATACGAAGTACCAATGATATCGACCTATCTAAAGCTATCGCTGAATCAGTGATGAGTTGTCAATTCATTTTGGTGCGACGGAGGGTCTTATCCACGACGTAAACGGATACCATCTAACCCGACGTTCTCACAACAGGTCGTTAATTCGGCATCTGCGCCAGATATTCATCGTATCCGGTACGATATTTCCCGGTCGCGTCGCAGTTCGGTCGGGCGAACGTAGCCGAGTTCATCCAACCAGTTCAAACCGTGTCCGTCTCTGCGTGGTCGACGGTGACCTGCACCCTAGACGTCACCAGAGTTGAGTCGTCCGATGGGGAATAGAGTTACTGTTGGCGACTGTTTTCGATGGCTCTCTGGGAGAACACGTCAGCGGAACCGGTGTAGGCGGTCGGATCGGTCAGTCGCTCGATCTCATCGCTGGAAAGTACGGCGGTGATCTGCTCGTCATCCAGCAGTGTTCGAAGGAACGTCTTATCCGACTCTAGACACTTCGTGACCGCATCGTAGACGAGTTCGTGGGCCGTTTGGCGTCCAACCGTGTCGGCGAGCGCCATCATGAGTGCCTCGGAGGTAACGAGTCCATCGTGATGCTCGAGGTTCTCCTGCATGGCTTCGGCGTCGACGACGAGTTCCGTGAGGACCTCACGGCTGTTCCGAAGCGCTCGACTCAGATAGCAAAACGCCTCGGGAATGAGAGCGTACTCGGCGTACCAGAGTCCGGCATCGCGCTCGTCGTGCCCGTCGTTTAGCGTCTGCATTGTCGATGCGTGTCCCCGTAGGAGAGCAGCGAGTCCGAGGTTCCGCTCGGTTTTTATCGGGTTTCGCTTGTGGGGCATAGTACTGCTTCCGACCTGTCCGTCATCGATGGGCTCGGCAAGTTCACCGATCTCCTCTCGTCCGAGGACCAGAACTTGTCGAGCGATGCGTCCAAGTGTCGCCCCCATTGAGGCGAAAGCGTTGGCGAGTTCGACGAACCGATCGCGTGATGAATGCCACGCCGTCGCAGGAACCGTTAGCTCGAGTTCCTCGGCGAATCGCTCCTGAACCTCGAGTGCGTCCTCACCGAGTGACGCGAGCGTTCCGACGGCCCCGAAAAACTGCAGCGCTTCGACCCGTTCGACTGCCGACTCGAGGCGGTCACGGTCGCGAGTGAATTCGTCCAGCCAGTTCGCCGCCTTCAGACCGAACGTAATCGGGAGCGCGTGGACGTGATGGGTCCGACCTACCATCGGCGTTTCGGCGTGAGTTTCGGCGAGTATCTCGAGTGCGTCTCCGACCGCCTCGATATCCGTTTCGAGGACCGAAAGGCCCTCTCGTATCAGTTCCAGCAGCGCCATATCGGCGATGTCCTGACTGGTGGCACCCCAGTGGATGTACTCACCATGGTCGCCGATTTCTTCCTTCCACGTCTGGATGATCGCGACCGTGAACAGATCGATCTCCTCGATTCGCCGTTCGACGTCCTCG
Organism: Natronorubrum halobium; assembly: GCF_051351675.1. Taxonomy (NCBI): domain Archaea; kingdom Methanobacteriati; phylum Methanobacteriota; class Halobacteria; order Halobacteriales; family Natrialbaceae; genus Natronorubrum; species Natronorubrum halobium. The sequence continues at coordinate 174,483 of NZ_CP195596.1, read as the reverse complement.
AGATCGATGTGTTCGACTGAGGCGGTATTCGTTATCTCCTCAGCCGCGGCCTCCGGAATTACGCCGATGTCGGCCTGTGCACGGGCCAGTGCGGCCTCGACGCGCATGAATCGGTCGACGTACGCTTCCTCCGTGAACACCTCCCGGATCTCCGGTGTCCCGAACGCGTTCTTGAATAAGTGACCGTGCGTGTGAAACATCACTCTATCAGCCGATCCGTGATCAGTTAATGGTTGTGATCAGCTATCAGGCCCGATTTCGATCGTAAATCGGTCTTCTCGACCGCCGAATTCGTTAGTGAGAGCGAAATCGGGGTCTGACGGCGAACGAACGGACACTTCCCGTATCGGGATGACTTACGAATCCGTCCAGAGACGCTCGACCGGTGTCGGATCGCTCGGCGTGTAGTATGGTCCCCCGAGCCGCCCAACCGTATCGACCCGTTTCATCTCGATTTTTCCGTCCGTCAGGACCTCCTCGGCGACGTGGAAGCAAACTACCTCGCCGAGCACCATCATCCGATCGTAGACTCGCCTCGAGTCGTAGAGCGTACACTCCATGCTGACGACTGCGTCGGCGACTCGAGGCGCCGTTACCTTCGTCGACGGAGCGCGTTGGATCCCGACCTCGTCGAACTCGCTTTCCCCGGATGGAAAATCCGCGGAGGTCCGATCCATTTGTTCGGCGAGATTTGCGGTGACGACGTTAACGACGAACTCTTCGGTGTCGATCGCGTTCCGCGGCGTGTCCTTCAACTGCCCGTTTTCGTCGATTCCGGTATTGAACACGATGACGGGCGGCGACGGCGAGACGTAGTTGTACGAACTGAACGGTGCGAGATTGTCGATACCGTCCTCGTCGATGGAACTGATCCAGGCGATCGGACGAGGTGCGACTGCCGTCTTTATCAGTCGGCCATCGGTTTCCGGATCCGGCTCGAATGTGGTGTGCGTTTTCATTCAACATTATACGTTTCGCGCTCATTGTAAATAGGCTTCGTGAAGCGGCTGGGAATATCCCGATACCGATTTTGAAGGGCAGGGACGGCTGAAGACTCCCGTTTCACTGCCTTTATATATGTTACCAACCATCACACCATATGCGAGCAGTACGTTTTCACGAACACGGTGGTCCGGACCAGTTACGAGTCGGCGACATCGACCGCCCCGACCCTGGGGCAGACGAAGTGCTCGTCGAGGTCGATGGTGCAGGTGTCAATCCGGTCGATACGTACATTCGAGAGGGCGCAACGGAGCCGTTTACGCTGCCGATGATTCCGGGGATCGACGTCGCGGGAACGGCCGCAGTCGTTGGTCAGGACGTCACCGATATCGACGTTGGTGATCCGGTATACGGAACGGGAATCGGAAAGAATCACTACGGTGGCTACGCGGAGTTCGTTGCGGTTCCCGACGATCGACTGGTGACGCTTCCGTCAAACGTCGATATGGTCGCTGCCGGCGCTGCCGGCGTTGTTTCGGTGACAGCGTGGCGAGCACTCGTTGATCACGCGAACTTGCAGGCGACAGATGTCTGTCTGATTCACGGTGGATCTGGTGGCGTGGGCCATGCTGCGGTACAGATCGCAGCGACATCGGGGGCTCGGGTCATTACGACTGCGAACCCGTCCTACCACGACGAACTGTACGAACTCGGTGCGGATACCGTCCTCGATTACGCGCGGGATGATCTCGCTTCAGCAGTTCAGGCCGCTGGTGGTGGCGGCGTCGATGTCGTCCTCGATCATCGACTCGACGAGTACCTCCAGTTCGACGCGACCGTCGCGAACGTCGGCTGTCGCATTATCGGTATCGGCGAAAACGAAACCGGCGCCGGCTTCGATCGCTCCTCCGAAACTCGCCGCAAAGATCTCCAACTGACCATGATGACGATGTTCAATACGCCGGATCTCCGCGTTCCGTTGCGGAAGATCGCCTACCTGCTCAGCGAGGGTGACGTCGAGATTCAGCTCGCAGAGACGTACGAACTCGAGGAGGCCGCCGCGGCACAACGACGCGTGATCGAGGACAGCTTCTTCGGGAAGGTCGTCCTCACGCCGTAGTTTCCAGTACTACGTAGCTGTGGGCTTCGGGAAGACGACGCGTTTCCCGGCGAAACTCGCGTTCTCTCCTTACGATTCCGATCCGTTACTCGGGACTATTGGCGTTTCGCTTTCGCTGGCGGTTGCGCTCAAAAATTGACCGCAGTCCGAACCGGCTATACCGTGAACTCTTCGTCTCCGCCACGTTCACCGGAGACGTCCTCGCCGACCGTCAAGTCATTATCTTCGAGGAAGTCAGCGACCCCCTCGTGAACCGGTGCGCCCTCGAGGAAACCGCCCGCAAAGTGGCTTTCCAGGTCGTCGTAATCCATCGCCGTCTCGTCGGATTCCTGGACCGTATCCGCGTGTTCGGCATACATCTCACACAGTTCGTACGTGACGTCAGCCGGCACGTCAGGACTGAACGACCACCCGGCGTCGAGCGTCCAGATCCACGTCTCGTCGACGATACCGGTCACGTCCTGTTCCCACCCGGTGACTTCGGTTTCGTACGCGTCTGCGCCTTCGAAATTCTCGAGCGTCTCGATGAACTGATCGTCGTCCGGATCGATCAGGTGAAGATCGTTTCGGACGTCGATTTCCTGAACCCAGCCGGCGAGGGCGACGCCGTTGCTGTCGTAAACGGCTGCAACGTCGATTCGCTCTTCCTCGAACGCACCGGCAGCGTCACCGACGTCGATATTGATGATCTCGTTCTGATCCCAGAGGTCTGCCTCTCGAAGGACTTCCTCCGTCAGCAGCCGAGTCCCGAACCCGGGCTGAATCGGGAAGAGGTTGTGGCCACCGTCCCGGAGGTCGGAGACGCTTTCGACGTCGGATCCGTCACGAGCGACGAGGTAGATCTGGGCACGTGTGTACAGCGGACCGAGGTGTGGCAACTGTTCGACCGGATCGTCTTCGAAGTCTCCCTCGCTACCCATTGCCTGGGAGTAGCCGTGAATCCCCACACCGACCGCTTCGAACTCGCCGCTGTCGTATTCATAAAGGTTGGCGATCAGGCCGTCAGTGGCCTGTGGGTCGAATCTGACCTCGTCACTGTGTTCGTCCATCGTCCGGGCCATCGCCTGGCCTGCACGCATCGTCGAACTTCCGCTGGATGTACAGCCGACCGTCAATGCGTACGTGTCGTCGTCGCCGCCGAAGCAACCGGCTAACCCAGCGATACCGAGTGCAGCCCCACCTTGCAGTACCTTCCGCCGAGAAGTCTTGCTATCTTCTGGCATGTTAGCAATGAAGCTTCCTATAACATATATATTTTCCCTATTTTTGCATTGTGAAAATATATGTTATTTTATTATTCGGGAACAGCGACAGATCACCACTATGTTTAAAATCGTAGTATATCTGCTTTGGACTATGGTGTCAGATCTCTGTTCCGCTGGTACGATTATTCGTTCCCCGAACACCCCGCTTCGGTTCGTTCCCTGCTGAATCCCTTTCACGTCGAACTGGTACCTGTACGTCGAATGGGCTGGTCTTCAAACTGGCTCTGCCGTGTCCGTTTGACGCTACGCTACCCGACGTCCATTATCGAGGATCTATATATCGGTTCTGGTGGACCTGAGTTTCGAGTACCGGATTTCCAAGCAGGTTCCGACCGGCATTGAGTCAGAGTGTACTGGCAAACTGCCGGAGCTGTGCACGTTGCTCTCGGGCGGTAAACCGAACGACCATCGTCTCGACGCCTGCGTCGGCGTACGCGCCTAGCTCGGCTTCGACGTGGTCCAGTGGTCCGTACAACCCACGGGTCGCCAACTGCTCGTCAGTTATCACGCCTTTCCCGTAGTATTGGTCGTAAAACTCTCGGGCCTGTTGCCGTGCCGCGTCTTCGCTGTCGTCGACGACGACGTCCATATACAGCGCTGGATCGAACGTTGCGGGGTCTCGCCCGGCCGTTTCGAGCAACTCCTCGATCGCATCGAGCGAGGCACGGTACTCGTCGGGCGATACCACGTTCGGAAGACAGCCGTCACCGTGCTCTATCAGCCGTTCCCGGATCGTCTTCGGAAAGCCTCGGTCCGGGTCGAACGCTCCCGTCGGCACGTAGACCGTCGGTGATCGGACGGGGCCGAAACCGAGGCTCGCCCCCTCGAGTTGGTAGAACGATCCGTCGTGGGTGACGGTTTCGCCGGACCACAGCTCGGTCACTATCGAGAGCAGTTCGTTTATCGCCTCGCCTCGGTCCTCGAATGGAGCGTCGAGGTTGGCGTGCTCAGCTTCGACGTCTGAGCGGGACGCTCCTGCTCCCACGCCGAACGAGAGGCGTCCGCCGCTCAGCTGATCGACCGTCGCCGTGAGGTGTGCGACGTTCGCTGGGTTACGGAGTGCAGGAAGGTAGACGGCTGTCCCGAGACCGATGGTGTCAGTTGCGGCTGCAACGGCGGCGAGCGTCGTCAGGGGTTCGAGTCGCGGTCGTGCGAGGACGCTGTCTCCAGCCCAGACCGATTCGAATCCCAGCGTTTCGGCCTGTACCCCCATGTTGATCACGTCGGTCTGCGTTTTCGATGCGAGCGTCGCGTCATCGTCGCTCGAGAGGACGATCCCGCGCGTCGGTAAGAGATAGCCGAACGATGTCATAGCGAAAACTCAGTCTCGAAGATGATAAGTGTACGTCTCGGAGGCAATACGTGTCCGAACGGACACTTCCGACTGGCGATTCGGGATACTGATCACTCCTCGACGTACGGTTCGGTAAAGTCGGTCCGAATGAAATGTCGAACGTAATTTGCGTAGGTACGATCCGTCGGATCATCGGCGACCTGTACGTATCTGACGACACGGTCCGTGTCGACTACCATCGTCGTCGGAATCGGAATCCGACCGCGACTCTGTTTGTCGCCGATCGCAGTGTGTGTTTCCGTCGACGTGTACTGTTCCGTAACGTCGAGTTCGGGATCGGAGAGGAGCTGTATCCGCAGGTCGAACCGGTCGCGCATTTCGGTGAGGTCCGGGATCGGATCGCCCGTTATCGGAAGCACGTCGACCTGGAGATGTCGCCACAGGTCGTACGAGAGCGAACTGAACGTCTGTAACTGTTCGGCGCAGTACGAACACCAATGGCCCCGAAAGAACACCAGGACGGTCGGACCCGTTGTGATCGTCTCTGACAGTCGCTTCTCGCCACCCGCGGTGGAGGGTAACGCGAAGTTGGGTGCGCTGTCGCCTTCCTCGAGCATACGTTCGCCAACGGGCCGGATCTAGTTAAAACCGTACGGTCTTCGGGGCGGACACCCCTCCCATCGTCCCGAGGCAGGGACATCGCGAGGCGACCGTCGACTAGCCTGCAGGGAACTACGGGGTAACAACCAATTTCCCGACGAAGCTGTCTTCCATGATCGATCGGTGGACTTCGACGGCCTCCTCGAGGTCGTAGGTAGCAGCGATTTCCGGAACGAGCAATCCGTCGCCGACGAGGCCGAGGACCCGCGGGAGGACGTCCGCGATCCGTGGCGTCTCGGGACGTGACGCGAGGTTCGACATCGTCATCGGTTTGATCGTGAGATCCTTTTGCATCGCAACCCGCGAGTTCGTCACCGCTCCGTCGAGGCCGCCGTAGTGTACGATCCGTCCACCGAACGCAGCCGCGTCCATGTCGAACGCGAAGTAGTCGTGAACGCGGTGATCGAGCACGACGTCGAACTCCCGTCCAGCAGCCTCGAGGACGTCTTCGAGTAGCGTCTCGCTATCGTATCGAACGACGGCGTCCGCGCCGAATCCCTCGGCCGCCTCTCTGGCGTTCGAGGAACCGACTGTGGCGACAGTAACCGCATTGTGGACCGCCGCGAGCTGGACGGCCACGTGCCCGACACCGCCCGTCCCACCGTGGACGAGACACGTCTCACCCGGTTCGAGGTCGGCGTGATCGACGAGGGCTCGCCAGGCCGTCACGCCGACCAGTGCGACGGCTGCGGCCTGTTCGAACGAGACCCCGTCGGGAAGCGGGGCGAGGACGTCGGTCGGAACGGCGACGTAGTCCGCGAACGATCCCTGTTGAAATCGGGCCGTGTGCAGACCGGTCCCGCAGACCCTGTCACCGGGCGAAAACCGCGCGATATCCGAACCGATCGATTCGACCACGCCGGCGACGTCAGACCCCGTCGTCTTCGGGAGCGGACCGGTCCCCCGCATTCGTCGCTTCGCGTCGGTCGGATTGATGCTCGCCGCCCGGACATCGATGAGAACCTCGTCAGGACCCGGCGACGGTCGATCCACGTCGTCCAGTCGAAGCACGGACGGCTCCCCTGCCTGATGATACCGAATCGATCGCATACAAAGCCCTTCGGCTCGATCCACATATACTTCAGCATCGTAGTCGGGTTTGCCGCCCGGACCGTCCAGTCTGCGCGTCGCTTTGTGGCCCGGCGACCGATTGGTCGGCCTCGACTCGCTCGGGTTAATCTGATCGGTCCTCGTCGGCGAGATATCCCCTCGATGTCATTCGACGGGGATCGAGCAAGCGATCGAGTTTCTCCTGATCGAGCACGTTCCGTTTGAGCGTGACTTCCTCGAGCGTCTCGTCCTCGGCGAGCGCCTCGCCGGCTATCGAAGCGGCGAGGTCGTAGCCGACGGCGGGGGCGAGTGCTGTCACGAGTGAGAGACTCCGGTCGGCATTTCGCTCGCAAATGTTAGTTTTGGCTTCGATACCCGGAACGATCTGATCGGCCAACAGCTCGCACGCCGATCCCAGTAGTTGGACCGACTGCAACGCGTTATACGCCATCACGGGTTTCATGACGTTGATTTCGAAGTTTCCGCCCGCGTGTCCGGCCGTTGTGATCGCGGTGTCGTTTCCGATCACCTGCGCAGCGACCTGATTGACCGCCTCGCAGATGACCGGGTTCAGCTTCCCCGGCATTATCGACGACCCCGACGGCTGGACGGTCGGCAAACTGATCTCACCCAGCCCCGATCGTGGCCCGCTGGAGAGCCATCGAAGGTCGTTCGTCACCTTCATCAGCGAGACCGCGACGGTCTTCATGGCCCCGCTGAGTTCGACGATCGCGTCGCGAGCAGCCTGCGCTTCGAAGTGGTTCTCGGCTTCGCGAAACGTGATTCCGGTCTCATCGCTTACGTGCGAGACGACCAGTTCCGGAAACTCCGGATGGGTATTTAGCCCCGTTCCGACCGCCGTACCGCCGATTGCGAGTTCCTCGAGTGAGTCGCGCGTTCCCTCGATCCGTTCGACGCCGTGTTCCATCTGACTCGCGTATCCCGAGAACTCCTGACCCAGGCGGATCGGCGTCGCATCCTGGAGGTGCGTTCGTCCCGTCTTGACGATATCGTCGAAGGCCGTCGCCTTCGCCTCGAGTTCCTCCTGTAGCCGCGTTAGCTCGGGTAAGAGCTGAGACTCGACGGCGACACGTGTCGAAACGTGGATCGTCGTCGGAATCACATCGTTCGAGCTCTGACCCTTGTTGACGTGGTCGTTCGGGTGAACGTGGCGGGATCCGCGTTCCTCGCCGAGCAACTCGGCGGCACGGTTCGCGATCACCTCGTTCGCGTTCATATTGGTGTTCGTTCCCGAGCCCAGCTGGAAGATATTGAGCTGGAACTCGTCGTCGTGCTCTCCGTCGGTGACCTCTCCGGCCGCCTGCTGGATCGCCTCTCCTCTGGCTTCGTCGAGGAGGTCGAGTTCGACGTTTGCCCGAGCGGCAGCGTCCTTTACGAGCCCGAGCGTGCGGATGAACTCTCGATCGAACCGGAGTTCCGAAATGTTGAAGTTCTCCAGTGCGACCTGTGTCTGTGGGCCGTACAGTGCGTCCTCCGGCACTTTCACGTCGCCGACCAGCGAATCCGACTCGATTCGATAATCCTCCGTCATCAGTGGTACAACTCGAGGGCGTTCCTAATAGTTTCTCCCGGTTTCGACCGGCCAACCGGTCCGATCCCTCAGATTTATATCGAACGCAAGAGATGGGCCGGTATGACGAATGTCACACCACCGTTCGAGTTCGACTACGATCCCGGAACGATAATCTACGGTCGTGGTTGTGTCGACCGTTTAGGAACCGTTCTCGAATCGCGAGGGTTCGAGAGAGCGCTCATCGTGTGCGGATCGAACGTCGGGTCGAACAGCGGAGTGATGGACCCGGTGACAGCAGGGTTAGGATCGACTCTCGTCGACGTCTTCGACGAGACGACTCCGGCGAAGTACATTCAAACGGCAGCGGACGGCGCAGAACGGATACGTGAGGACGAGATCGACGTTCTGGTCTGTCTGGGCGGGGGAAGCAGTCTCGACGTCGCGAAGGTGATGTGTCTGGTAGCCGCCCACGACCGGTCGTTCGAATCCATTCTCGAAGAGATCGAAGAGACCGGTACCGTTCCCAACCCGGAGGAAGGGACGGCTATCCCCTCGACGGTCGTCGTTCCAACCACGTTGGCCGGTGCCGATATGTCGTCCGGTGGCGGGATCAAACTCACGGACCAACCGGCCGGTGAACCGCCGCTGGACGACGAGGTCAGATCGGCTCGGTTCGGTGATCCGAGACTCACACCCGAGGCGCTGTTCTACGATCCGGCACTGTTCGAAACGACGCCGGACTCCGTGCTAGTCGGATCCGCGATAAACGGTTTCGATAAGGGTATCGAAACGCTCTACTCCGGTTCGCTGTCTCCGATCACCGACTCGACGGCGATCCGCGGTCTCAAACTGCTTCGAGCCTCCGTCGGGGCACTCGACTCCGCCGATCGATCCGATGCCGATCTCGATCGGATCGTCACGGGGATCATTCTGGTCCAGTACGGTCGCCAGACCAGTATTATCCACGCGTTCGGACACGGACTGTCGTTTTACTATCCGGTCCAGCAGGGCGAGGCCCACGGTATTCTCGCCCCACACGTACTCCGATACGTCTTCGATCGGGTCGACGCCCGTCGGGAACTGATCGCCGAGGGATTAGGGGTCGATCCAACCGGCCGCTCTGACGACGAACTCGCGGAGGCGATAATCGACGCTGTAATCGAGATTCGCGAGACGCTGGACCTGCCCTCGCGGCTGCGCGGACTCGAGGGGGTGGAGCGCGATCATCTCCCTGCTATCGCGGCCGCGATCGCTGCGGATCAAAACCTCGAGCGAAACCCACCGGGGCTCGATCCGGACGTCGACGATATCGAAGCGGTCCTCAAGAACGCGTGGTGACGAAGCGGTGCCAAACGGTGGCGGTCGCTCTTCACCGGAACCAATACGTACGTGTACTGCCTCGCAGTATCGTGTATGGACAGCTATAGTGTAACCGGGGCCGACGACGTATCGCTTCGCGTTGACGCGACCGGCGATCCCGATTCCCGTCCGATCGTGTTCGTCCACGGATATTCGCAGTCACGGCTCTGCTGGCGGCCGCAGTTCGACTCCGAGCTCGCCGACGACTTTCGTCTCGTCGCGTTCGATATTCGCGGACACGGTGACTCCGACAAACCTCGTGACGCGTACGACGATCCCACGCACTGGGCCGACGACGTCCAGGCCGTCGTCGATACTCTCGAGCGCGACGATCCAGTGATAGTCGGTTGGTCGTACGGCGGACTCATCGTCTCTGACTATATCGCCGTCCACGGGACCGACGATCTCGCGGGAGCGATCTACGTCGGTGCGATCTCCGAGAAGGGAACCGACGACGCCGCCCGCTTCGCCGGCGAGTCGTTCGTCGAACTCGCCGAGGGATTTCAGTCGAACGACGTCGAAGAAAGCGTCGCAGCGCTTTCCACGTTCATCGAGTTGTGCGTCAGCGAGCGACTCGATCCGGACGATCACCACTTCATGCTCGGCTACAACGTTAAAACACCGCCGCACGTCCGCGAGGCGCTGCAGGCGCGGGAAGTCGTTAACGAGGACACGCTCCGCGAGGTCGACGTCCCGGTCCTACTGGCACACGGTGAGGCTGACAGCGTCGTGTCGCCTGCAGCCGCCGAGAAACACGCCGAGTTGATCCCCAACGCCGAAGCGTCGATATATCCGGACGTCGGACACACGCCCTTCTGGGAGGCACCCGACCGATTTGAAGCGGAGCTCCGATCGTTCGTCGACCGGCTGTGACGGTGTCGTGAACCCGCGTCGGTCGGGTCGGGGGAGGAACGACCGCTATCGGTCGCGTTCAGAAGCTGCTATTAGGGAGTAGCCCGTTCTCTTCGATATGTGCGCTGATATGTTCGAGGAGACGTGGCTCACGAAGCCGTACGCCGAAATCGTCGACATCGCAGGTCGAAACGGATCGATACTGATGGTTCCCGTCGGCTCGCTCGAGCAACACGGACGCCATCTTCCGACGGGGACGGATACGATTCTGGCGACTGCAGCGGCTCGGGCCGGTACGGATCGTCTCGATGACGACGTTCCGGTTTTACTCGCTCCACCGATCTGGGCCGGTTACTCCCCACATCACCTTCCGTTCGGCGGAACGATTACCGTCGAGCACGACACGTTCATCGATACCATCACCGATATCGTCGACTCCGCAGCCAACAGCGGATTCGATGCGGTCACCTTTGTGAACGGGCACGGGGGAAACAAATCGCTACTTTCGACGGCAGTCTCCGTTGCTGGAGGGGAACACCCCGAGATGGAGCTCTCGACGTTCCTCTATCTCGACCTTCTGGGATCGGACGTAGAGGATATCAAACAGAGCGACGTGCCGGGAGTGCACGGTGGCGAACTCGAAACTTCGCTGATGCTCTCGATTCGGCCGGATCTCGTCGACGAGGACAGCGTCTCTACGACGCCCCAACACGAGCCGTACGACCGGGCCGGGGCGGACTTGCTAAACGGCGGTCCCGTCACGGTGTATCGATCGTTCGATGAGTATACCGAAACCGGAACGCTTGGCGAGCCGGCTGCCGCCAGCGCCGCCACGGGAGAACGTACCCTCGAACTGGTCGGTGAGGAGATAGCGACGGTGCTCGAATCGATCCACGAACACGTTCGAACGATCGACTCGTAAATCTGAGGGACAATTCGGTGGCTCGAGTTCTCGGGTTTCGAGACGGCGTCTGATACGCGACTGGACTACCGGTTCTCGAGCCGATAGTGACATTCGACATCCGTTCAGGCGTCGTCCGCGGAGACTGAGTGCTCGAGAAACAAAATCGTTATACTTCAGCCACTCAAACCGGTCGTTGTTCCTCAACATGCCGGAAAAATCGCCGGAGGCATCGTCGTACCAGTTCGGAAAACGGTTATTGAAGGGGCAGTGGAGTGCGCTCGGACTCATGCTGACCGTCCAGATAATCGGCAGCCTCGCATTTCTGGCCATCACTGCGCTCACTCCCTTCATACGGTCCGAATTCGGTCTCTCGTCGTCCGCAGTTGGATTGCTCATCGTCACACTCTACCTCGGGTACTTCCTCACGCTCATTCCGGGTGGCGTCCTGACCGACGTGTTCGGAGAACGGTTGATGCTCAGCATCGGTCTGATCCTCATCGGATTGTTCAGTATCGCTATCGGGTTAGGAACCGATGTGTGGATCCTCGCAATCGGTCTGTTCGCACTCGGCTGTGGGTATTCAGTGATTCCGCCGGGAACGAACAAAGGTGTCTATGATTGGTTCCCACCAGAACAACTGGGAACCGGACTCGGAATCAAACAGACCGGCGTGATGATCGGCGGTGGGATCGGTGCAGCGTTGCTTCCTGTGGTGGCGACAGATACGGATTGGCGAGTCGCGTTCGCCGCCGTCGGCGGCTGTTCGTTACTCAGTCTCGTGTTACTCGCCGTGTATTCGCCACCGCCCGATATCGGTACGAACCAGCATGCAGATAAATCGGCAGTCGGAGCGTTCCAGTCACAGATTCAAGATCTCATCGGCGTCTACAATACCACGCGGCTCTCGCCGCTATTAATCGTCGGGTTTCTATTCGGTGCGAGTCAGTTCACGCTGATGGCGTACGCAGTGTTGTATTTGACCGAACACATTTCCCTCAGGCCGACCACGGCGGGACTACTGTACACCGGAATGCAACTCGCGGGAGTCGGGTCGCGTATCCTGTTCGGGTATCTCGCCGACGACTGGTTTCCGCGGAGCAAACATCGATTACTCTTTCTCATCGGCATCGGCGGCGCAGGCGCTTATCTCGCTTTGTTATCGGCATCCCCGAGTACCCCGCTACCGTTCGTGGCAGTAGCGGTCGTGCTGATCGGCGGTCTGGCACTCGGATACAATGGCGTCTACCTGGCGATGGCCAACGAACTCGTCGGGGCCAATCACACCGGCGCTTCGACGAGTATCGCAATTACTGCCGTGATGCTGGGTGCGATCATTACTCCACCTGTATTCGGACTGATCGTGGACATTACGGCGTCGTACACCATCTCTCTGGGGGTGCTTGCGGCGGTCATGTTGCTCGCAGGCGTCTTCTCAACTCGGATCGAGGCCGATATCGAACAGCCCACTTGACTCCCATCTCCGATGATCGCCTTGAGGACCGTACGACGAAAGGAAGGAGCGGTCCATTCCTGCATTCTTCGTTTCGCTCCCGCCGTCTGCAGTATTTTTCGCCTCTCGTCCGAATGCAGCCTCCGATAGTATTTGTCGATTCATCACACTAAGCGTGAAAAACGACGAATACGGGTGTATCGTCATCTCGATTCTGCCGCAGTTCGTTCCGCTTTACGGGATATTTATTTCCTCGCTGTGATGTGAAACCGGCGGTAGCGAACCGCTCTTCCAGCTATTCCCGGCAGATTTTCGCGGAATCCCGTTCCGGATAGCAGTATCGAACACACTCGGTCTTGCCACCCCTAGCGTGAGGTCTGGTAACAAGAAACTTGAATCCGTTCAGTTGGTACCGGTATTTACACTAGTACTAATGTAAATATATGCAGGCGAAGCTGATCGAACCGCTCGTAGTTTTCCCATAATATGGAATTATAACTCATAATAATTATTTTCGGTCGGTGTTCGGGAGCCAGCCGAACTAGCGAATGACGCAGTTGCTAGTGAGATGGAGACCCCAAGAGCTTTGATCTACGTAGATGATGTCGTGGTATGACCTCTCTTGGATTCATCGGACTCGGTTCCATGGGTGGACCGATGGCACGAAACCTCCTTGCGGCGGGACACGATGTAACCGTGTACGACATTGACGACACTGCCGTCGAGGCAGTCGCGGACGAAGGTGCGACAGCAGCGACCTCGAGCGCCGACGCCGTGACGGGCGCGGAAGTCGTGTTTCTGTCGTTACCGACGCCGGGAATCGTGGAATCGACCGTCGACGAGATCGAAGCGGTCCTAGAGGAGGGATCGATCCTGGTCGACCTCACGACGTCGACGCCGGCGACGACGAACGAGATCGCGAATCGTCTCACCGAGCGCGGTGTCGACGTTCTCGGTGCACCGGTAAGCGGTGGTGTGTCCGGTGCGGAGGACGGAACTCTCTCGATTATCGCCGGCGGCGACGAGGCGGTGTTCGAGGCGTGTAAACCGCTGTTCGAGGCGATCGGAACCGACTTCTTCCACGTCGGTGACGCACCGGGCCACGGTCACGCGGTCAAATTGCTCAACAACTACCTCTCGAACATCGCGTTGTTGGCGACCTCCGAGGCCGTAATCCTCGGCGATGCGGCCGGACTAGACCGCCAACAACTCGTAGATATCTTCAGTGTCAGTACCGGTCGAAACAGCTCGACCGAGGACAAGATCCCGAATCAGGTGCTGACAGGCGAGTACGACGTCGGCTTCAAACTCGGGCTCATGAACAAGGATATGCGGCTACTCTCGGAATTCGCTGACGATCAGGACGCACCGTTACTCGTCGGCCGCGTCGCTCGCGACCTCGTTGGCTACGCCCGGACGACGAAAGGCGACGACGCAGACATGACGCGTATCTATGAGTTCCTCGAGGACGTAATGATAAGCTGATAGGTACGACCGTCCAAACTGACCGCGCGAGGGGAGACTCAGTTCTCCGACGGATAGCAGTCGAGTCCGCCATCAGACCCGAGTCGATCAGCGAAACGCCCGACGAATCCCGGCGAAACCCGCTGATCCACATCTTTTTGTATCAGCCAGTGAATCGATAGAGCGCATGTCAGCAGATATCGAGGGCGTCGTGGCACCAGTCGTCACTCCACTCGACGAGGACGGAACCCTGGTTCCAGATCGCATTCCGGAAAGCGTTGAGTTCACACTCGAATGTGGCTGTCACGCCATCGTCGCGTCCGGAACCGGCGTCCAGGAGACATCGATGCTCACGCCCGAGGAACGAAAGACCGTCGTCACCGAAACCGTCGCGGCCGTCGACGGACGGGTACCGGTCCTCGCCGGAGTTTCCTATCCCGCTCAGCCGGTTGTTTCGGATCTCATCGAACACGCCGAGACCGAGGGGGCAGACGCGCTACTCGCGATGCCGCCGTGGGGCGTCAAGCCGAGTCAGGATGCGATCGTCCGGTACTACGAGAACATCGCGGCGGAGACCGCTTTACCGATCTTGGCGTACAACAATCCGAGCGTCACGGTTGATATGGCCAAAGAAACGATGCTGCGCGTGGCGAAGATCGACGGTATCGAGTACGCCAAAGAGAGCTCTCGAGACTGGCAGAAGCTCGGCTGGCTCCTCGAGCGAATCCACCACGAGGGACACGCCGACGTGCTCTCGACGATGGATGTCTTTCTACCGACCCTCCAGACGGGCGGCACAGGGATCATCACGCCGGCGCCGCTTACCGTTCCCTCGATGGCAGTCTACGAGGCATTCCAGGACGGCGACCTCGAGCGTGCGGTTGAGGCCCAGCGAACGTTCGGTGCGTTTCCGCCGGAACCGGTGGACGCCGGACTGATCGCCGTCTGTAAAGCGGCGACGGAACTGGCGGGCGTCGAGGTCGGCTCGCCGCGAGCACCGTACGAGAGCGTCGGTGGTGACGGCCGCGAAGCGATCGACGGATGGCTGGACGACGTCGGCGTCCCCCGACTGTAATCGATCGACTTCGACGATCCGGTGGCTAACCGGACCCGGCGGCTTGGTTACCCGCGTTTTGATTTCCGGTATTGAATCGAAGAGCCACCCGCCGATACGGACCACTGTACGTCGTTCTCTGAGCGACTGCGAACCGTCCTGTGATCTTCGGTACACAGGTACAGCAGACCGAACGAATCACCGGTTCACGCTCCGCTACTGATCGACGACCGATCCGTCCTCGTGGAGCCGAGTGATCAGTTCCGGCTGTTCGTACGATGCAGCCTCGAGAATTCCGTCTTCGAACTCGATCCCAATACCCGGTTTGTCTGGAACCAGCAGATAACCGTCTTCCCACTGGAAGGGTTCGTCGAGCACCGACTCGCCTGGTGCCTGATCGTTCTCCGGTCGGTACGGATACTCCTGCAGTGCGAGGTTCGGAATCGACGCCCCGAGTTGGATGCACGCGGCCGTGCTTACGGGACCGAGCGGATCGTGGGGGACCACGTCGACGTAGTTGGCCTCGGCCATTCCTGCGATCTTCTTGCCCCCGGTAATCCCGCCGGTCAAACAGAGGTCGGGTCGCACGTAGTCGACGGCGTCGCGTCGCAACAGCAGTTCGAACTCCTCGATCGAACTGAGCCGTTCGCCTGTCGCGATCGGAATCGTCGTCTTGTCGGCGACTCTTTGCATCGCATCGAAGTTGTCTGGTCTAATCGGGTCTTCGAGAAAGAGCGGCCGATACTGCTCGATCTCGTTCGCCAGCACGATGGCTTGCTGGGGGTCGAGTCGGCGGTGGATCTCTATACAGAGGTCGACATCGTTGCCGACCGCCTCGCGGTACCGACGGACTCGCTCGACGGCGTCGGCGATCATCCCAGCGTGGGTTTCTGAATACGGCTCGTCCCGCGATTCGTCGAGCAGGGGGGAGAGATGTCCGATCGCTGTGAACCCCTCCGATTTACACTCTGCACACTTCGTCGCCAGTTCGTCGGTCGACCCTCCGATAACGTGAGCGTAGGTGCGAAGTTTGTCCCGACACTGTCCCCCCAATAGCTCGTAAACCGGCGCGTCGTAGTACTTTCCGGCGATATCCCACAGCGCGATGTCGATCGCACTCAGCGCGCCCATGATTGCCGCACCCCGGAAATGGGCGCTTCGATAGAGGTACTGGAGGTGGTGTTCGCGCCTGAGCGGATCGTTCCCGATTAGATGCGGTTTGAAGCGTTCGATCGCCTGTGCCGTCGTCTCGAGGTACGCCCAGGCACCGGCCTCTCCGACCCCTCGAATGCCCTCGTCGGTCGTGATCGTTACGATAAGCCATCCGTTGACGCCGTACTCTGAAATCGGCGCGTCCGATTCGACGAGGTGGGTCGTTACGTCGGTTATCTGCATCGGTTGTACATCACCGGATGGAGTCATATCGTTCACGGATTGTGCTGCCGGCAAAGTTATTGATATATTATACTTTGGTTGAGGAATCACTCTCTAGTCGAGACGGCCACCAGCAATCGCTAGCGAAACACACTGTACGATATCGTCGCGAGTCCGTTCAGTGCTCGAGGGTGGATTCGGCAGGGGGATCGCTTGTTTCCATCAGATGATCTCCTCCTCTCGAAACGATTCGATATCATCGTCGTCGTAGCCCACGGATTTGAGAATCGACTCGGTGTCGCCGCCAAGCGGGGCGATGTACCTATCTCCCTCCCATTCCCAGTCGTCGTGTTTCACGGGATAAGAAATCGTGGGGAAGGATTCGCCACTCGGCGTCTCCACGTCGAAGCGCATCTCTCGTTCTTCGGTGTGTTCGTCCTGCCAGATCGAGCGCGTGTCGTTGACTTCCGAGACCGGAATGCCACGCGGCTTCATAGCCTCGACCCATTCGTCCGTCGGCCGTTCGCGCAGCGTCGACTCGAGGATCTCGTTGAGTTCGTCGTTGTGTTGACAGCGGTCGTCGGCCGTCTCGAACTCGGGGCGCTCGAGGAGGTCCTTCCGGTCGAGGACGTCACAGAGTTCCTCCCAGTGTTCTTCGGTTACTGTCGAGATGTTGATGTAGCCGTCATTCGTCTCGTAGATCCCTTCGGGGGCGAAATAGACGTGTGAGCGCGCGACGGAGGGAAATGGTTCCTCCGTCGCAAAGGAGTAACCGGCGCGGGTACTCAGGAACGAGATCAGGCTGTCGCTCAGCGAGACGTCGATATAGTCGCCGACCCCCTCCCGATCGCGGCGTCGGAGACTCGCGAGAATAGACTGGATCGCGTACATCGCGCCGGCGAGATCCGAAACCGTCACGCCCATTCGAAGCGGTCGGTCGTCGGTGTCCCGTGTCATGGATGCGACGCCGGTGTAGGCCTGTACGACGAAATCAACGCCGGAGTCGTCGCTTCGTGGGCCGGTCTGTCCGAATCCGCTGACGGAACAGTAGATGACGTCCGAGTTTCGTTCCCGAACGTCGTCGTATCCGATTCCCAGTTCCGACACCGTTCCCGGCGTGTAGTTCTCGAGAATCACGTCGGCTTCTTCGGCGATGTCGAGGAAGGCCTCGCGGCCCTTGTCCGACTTCAAATCGAGTGTCACACTGCGTTTTCCTCGGTTCACGGTCATATAGTAGAAACTCTCACCGTCGACTTTCGGCTTGACGTTTCTGGCTATCTCGCCGTATCCTGGGCGTTCGATCTTGATAACATCGGCACCCAGGTCTGCGAGGTGCATTCCTGCATGAGGGCCTGCTACCATCTGCGTGAGTTCGACTACCGTAATATCGCTTAACGGTGCAGCCATTTCTAAACACTTTGGTGATCATTGACTTGTATTTGTCGCCTGGCCCCACGTTCCCGAGTCTTCAGCGTTTTTCGTCCAGTCAACGGACTGATATCAGTCGGAAGACCGATTGGATCACTCGGTCTCGACGATCAAACGGCCTGCAACTCGATCTCGAGGTCGTCCGCGAGATCCGCGAGCGCGACGAGCGTGCGGTCCGAAATCGGAATTCCTTCTTCCCGACGGCGGACGAGCGTTCGGTGTTCCGGTTCGCCCGGGAATAACGCTCGATCGGTCGCCGTCGCCGCACCCGTTTCGACCGCATCCGGATAGGATGTTCGATCGATGTGATTCCGGACACTCGCGACGGTTTCCTTGACTTCCGCTTGCGTGGAGAAGCGAAGCGGATCCACGAGGACGAACATACCCGCGTTGCTCACCCACTCGGGGGCGTCTTGTCCGTAAACGGTTCCGCCACCGATGATGCCGCCGAACAGTTCCGTACAGACGGCGAGTCCGAACCCCTTGTGACCAGCGGCACGACCGCCGAGCGGAAGCAACGCTCCCGTTCCCGCTTCGAACGCTTCCGCGTCCGTAACGAATTCGCCCGCCTCCGAGACGGCCCACTCGGTCGGAAGCGCGGATCCATCGATGGACCGTTTCGTGACTTTCCCGTGTGCCACTTGACTCGTCGCCATGTCCAACACGATCGGAAACGGCAGTTCGTCGAACGTCGGAACGCCCATCGCGATGGGGTTGGTCGCGAAGACGCGGTCCGCGCTACCGGGCGCGGCGACGGTCGCCATCGTGCCTCCGGAATTGACGTACGCGAGAACGATCATTCCCTCCTCGGCTCCCCGTTCGATCCACTCGCCGATCCGCCCTAGATGTGCGCCGTTTTTCACGCCGACGACGGCCATCCCGAGCGATCGAGCGGACTCGACTCCCGCGTCGATCGCTTCCCGTCCGGTCACCTGGCCGAACGCGCCATTACCGTCGACTGAAACGACTACCTCCGTTCGGTAGTCGACCGACGGCGTCGCTGCCGGATCGATCTCACCGGCGTCGACCATCGGCTGGTACGTCGTCGAAAGTCTGATCACTCCGTGTGAGGCGTGGCCACGGAGATCGGCTGCGACCAGTGACGCCGCGACCTGGGGTGCCAGCGATTCGGGAGTCCCGAGCGCAGCCAGCAGATCCGTCGCGACGTCGTGCAGTTCTTCAGCCGTGATCCGTTGCATACCGGTGCCTCGTGAGGCGACAAGTAAATAGTTACGTCCACCCGACCGTCCGGTGGTCTGTGGAACGATTTGGAGCGATTCGGTTCGATCGAAGGACGAACACATATGTGGGTTCGTCTCGATGTGATACTATGGGCACTGATACCGAACCGCAGCGAGGTGATCCCGACGCTGCATCCGGCACCACCGACCGCCTGGCAACGTTCATCGAATCGCTGTCGTTCGACGACCTGACTGACGAGGACATTCGAGAGGTCGAACGCGCGTTCATCGACACCTGCGGTGTGATCATCTCCGGGATGGATGAACCGCCGACGACCATCGCGATGGAGACACTCGCGGAACCGGGGTCGGTTCCCCTGTGGGGACAAGATCGAGGAACGACGACGACTGGCGGCGCGTTCGTCCACGGGATCGCCGGCCACGCACAGGACTACGACGACGTATCCTGGGGGATGTCGGGTCACCCGAGCGTGACCATGATTCCCGCCATCCTCGCGCTCGCGAGCGACGACGCGTGTTCCGGCAAACACGCGATCGAAGCCTACGTCGCGGGGCTCGAGGTCCAGTGTTACCTGTCGGCCGCGATCAACCCTTCCCACTACGAACGCGGCTGGCACTCGACCGCGACACTCGGAACCTTCGGGGCGGCCGCTGCAGCGGCGAAGACCCTCGATCTCGACGCCGATGAGACGAGCCACGCCCTCAACGCGGCCGCGTCGATGGCGGCGGGGCTGAAACAGAACTTCGGTACGATGACCAAACCCATGCACGTCGGACAGGCCGCCCGTTCGGGCGTCACGGCCGCCCGACTGGCTTCCGGCGGCTTCACCGCTGCCGCGGACGCGGTCGACGGCGACAGGGGCTTTCTGGAACTGTACTCGGGCGACGAGGCGGTCTCGTACGGAGATCTCCCCGACCTCGAGCGACCGACTGCCCTCTCCAAATACGGGCTCAACGTGAAGAAGTATCCGTGCTGTTACTACACGCACACCAGCATCTACGCGGCGGAGCGTATCGCCGAGGAGAACGACATTGCTCCACAGGAGATCGAATCAGTTCGCGTCGTGACGTCGCCCGGTCCGGCCGACGCGCTCCACTACCCGGACCCGGACACCGGCCTCGAAGGGAAGTTCTCTCTCGAGTATACCGTCGCCAGCGGCATTGCCCGACCACACGTTGGCGTCGAGGCCTTCGAAGACCAGAATATCGACGATTCCGACGTCCAGTACGTCCGAGAGCGGGTCGAGTGGATCGTCGACGACTCCCTCGACTACAATGATACGACGGTCGAAATCCGCGTCGAAACCGCTGGCGGAACGTACGAACGAGTGCAGGATATCCCGCCAGGAACGCCCACGAACCCCCTGTCGGACGAAGCACTCGGCGAGAAGTTCCGCCGGTGTGCCGGCCGCGTACTCGATAACGAAGCGGTAACTCGAACTCTCGACCAGCTCGACTCGCTTCGGACGATCGACGACGTCGAGTCGATCGTTTCGGGAGAAAACTGAACGATTGCGGCATCGCTTCCACCGGCTCCCGCGTCAGTGGGTGCGTTCACCGACGACGAACTCGGACGCGTCCCGATCGCCGGCGGCGAACTCGGCGGCTCGCTCTTCGAGTTCCGCAGTCGAGAGTTCCCCCTTCTCGCGGAGGAGGCCTTCGAGTGCTGCGATCCAGTGATCGTAGTACGTCGCTTCCGTTTCGGTCTCGAGCGAGCCGTCGTCGGTCGCGATCCGGTCGATCAATTGCTGCTGGAACTCGTCCCACTCGAACGCGCCTTCCCGCGAAAGCGCGAGAACCAATCCGAAGGCGCGAGCCTGTGCGGGAGAATCGAACGTCGATTCCTCGGTGCCGGCCGTTTTCCCCGACAGCTCGATCAGTTCTTCGAGCCGTTTTCGGGCGTCAGCCTCGTTCATCTGTCGTCACCCAGTCGTTCGACCCCGATCATCGCGTCGCGGGTGACTCGTTGTACCAGTTCGTCCTCCTCGAGGTCGTCTACATCCTCAGGTGGCTGTGGCAACACCATGTACCGAACCTCGGAACTCGAGTCCCAGACGCTGACGTCGACGTCGGAATCGAGATCAAGACCGAATTCGGAGAGGACTGCCCGCGGTTCGCGCACGACCCGCGAGCGGTACTGTGGCGACTTGTACCACGTCGGCGGCAGGCCGAGCAGCGACCACGGATAACACGAACAGAGCGTACAGACGACCACGTTGTGAGTCGAGGGGGTGTTCTCGACCACCGAGACGTGTTGTTGTCCGATTTCGAAGTCGAACTCCGCGATCGCCGCGTCGGCGTCCGTGAGCAGCCGTTCCTTGAACGCCGGATCCGACCAGGCACGGGTGACGACGCGTGCCCCGTTCATCGGTCCGACTTCCTCCTCGAAGAGGTGCAGAACCTCGTCGACGGCTTCGGTACTGATGACTCCCTTCTCGAGGAGAAGTGACTGCAATGCTCTCGTTCTGGACTTGAGGTCATCCGGGTCGTCCGCTTCGTGGGAGTGGGGATGTTCGTGATCGTGGTCTTCCCGTTCGGTCGTCTCGTGGTCGGCTTCGTTCTCGTTCATTTCGTGTTCATCTCTCATCGTTATTCGCTCCTCGACGGTGGTGACTGTGGCGATTCGCCGCTCGGTTCGAGGTACCGCTCCCAGAGGTCGACGTAGACGGCGTCGCCGTCAGTGTCGTCGTTCCAGAGGTCAGCCGTATCGAACCGAACACCGTAGAGCGGCTCCGCTATCTCCTCGCCGCGGACCGCTTCGTCCGGGACGACGTAGGTCCCTCGCACGGCTTCGATCGTGCCTGTCGTACGACGCACGTACCGCGGACAGCGCGTATGCCCGGACGGGTGGTCGTTTCGGACTACGACCTCCGTACCGCGTTCGAACCGCGGCTCGACCGGATCTCGGTCGTAATTCGCGTCCTGCCGGAACCCTTCGTGAACGACGTCGACGAGGGTCTCGTCCTCGGTATCGTTTCCGTCACGTTCGATCTCGAGCAATCCCGAGTCGTCGTGATCCTCGATAGCCGCCTCGAACTCCGCTTCGTCGACTGCGATGCTCTCACGTAACAGCGTTTCGGCACCCATGGCCCATCGCTCAAAGTACGAGGCCGAAAGGTAGGTTACGGGGTCGATTCGTTCGATCGCGTGACGTTTCTCGTCGACGCCGTAGAACGACTGGTACCGGAGGAGTTTCTCGACCGCAAAGACCGACCGATCCCAGTCGCCGTGAAACGGCGCCTCGTCCTCGACGTCGACGGCGCCGAATCCGTGCATACCGCCCATATCATGGATGCCGTTCATACTGAATTGCTTCGTCTCGTCGCACATAATAGTTCGCGCCACGAGGGAACGGATCGATCGGTTCGGGCGCTTCGAACTC
Organism: Natronorubrum halobium; assembly: GCF_051351675.1. Taxonomy (NCBI): domain Archaea; kingdom Methanobacteriati; phylum Methanobacteriota; class Halobacteria; order Halobacteriales; family Natrialbaceae; genus Natronorubrum; species Natronorubrum halobium. The sequence continues at coordinate 152,149 of NZ_CP195596.1, read as the reverse complement.
GATGCAAGTCGTCCGTGGACCGAACCGCAACCGCTTGGCTCGTCGCTCGACTGCCGGTGTGCTATAACTCGAGGGCGTGTTCTTTGATGAATCCGTCGTCTAACTCGAGTCCGATTCCAGGTTGGTCCGGCAGTGTAAGCGTCCCGTCCTCGACGGTCGGTTTGTCGACGATCATCTCGTGCCAGACGGGATCGAAGTCGGGGTGGAAGCACTCGACGCAGCGTCCGTTCGGAATCGACGCGAGGAGGTGCATCGAGATGTGGGGCTCCTCGTGGTGAGCCATGGCCACGCCGAAGGCGTCGGCCATAGCGGCGACCTTTCGCCACGCCGTTGGTCCGCCCGCGATGCTCGCGTCGAGGTTGATGATATCGACCGCATCGCCCTCGATCAGCCGACGACACGATTCGACGGTCGATTCGCTCTGGCCGGCCGTCACCGGGACAGTCGATCGCTGACGAACGGTTCGCATCCCGGCGTACTGGTCGTGCCAGACGACTGGCTCCTCGAACCAGTCGATGTCGTAATCGGCCGCGCCGCGGGCGAAATCAACCGCTTCCTCGACCTCGTATCCCTGATTCGCATCGCATGCGATGAAGAAGTCCTCGCCCATGGCCTCCCGGATCGCGGCGAGTCGCTCCAGGTCGCGCTCGGGGGTTCGACCACCGACTTTGAGCTTCACGCCGCCGATACCCAGTTCCGTGTACTCGACCATCTCGTCGATTAGATCGTCGATCGTCCGACCGTCACCGTAGTAACCGCCGATTGCGGCGATCGGTACCTCGTCCCGGTACCCTCCCCACAGCTGATAGAGTGGCTTGTCGACGGCCTTCCCGATTGCGTCCCACATAGCGATGTCGACCGCCCCGATCGCGTGGACGAAAAGCTGGCGTTCGCCGGTCTGATAGGCGAAGAGCTTCCGAGACCGTTCCATCAGTGCTTCCCAAGTGGCTTCGATCCGGAACAGGTCCCGTCCGACGAGAATATCCGCGATCTCGTTTTCGATGAACGAGACCAACTGATCCGCCTTGTCGAGTTCGGTGTCTAATACGTCGCCAGAGTGGATTCGACTGATAACACCCTCGTCCGTCTCGAGCGTGATCACGAGCGTTCCCCGATTCTCTTTCTGATAGCTACTCCCCTTGATTTCGGCTTCCATCGGTATGACGACCGGCGTAACCGCTATATCGGTAATCTGCATCGGTTGTATTTCCACTGAAGCTGGTATAAGTATTTTCACTCGACAACGAGACCGTTCGGGCGTCCGTTCCGGCGGCGAAATCGCGAGCCGCGAAAAGCGACATCCCGGGTCGAGCCAGTGAAAGAACGGGGTTCGCATCCCAATCTTTTTCGTACGGCTCGTCTTGCTACAGAACGATGAAGTTCGGACTATACATTAACTGTCAGACGACGACTGCTCAGTCTCCTGACGCGTTCGTCGACGACCTGATAGAGCAGACGATCGCTGCGCGCGAAGCCGAGTTCGATATGATCACGACCGGTCAACACTACCTCGCGAACTACGTGCAAATCCAGCAACAACCGTTGCTGGCCAGACTGTCGGCGGAAGCGGGCTCGATGAAACTCGGACCCGGTGTCGTGTTACTGCCGTTGCACCAGCCCGTCGATATCGCCGAACAGCTGACCACGCTGGATTACCTTTCGGAGGGAGTAATCGCCGGTGTCGGTATCGGCTATCGTGATGTAGAGTTCGAAAGCTTCGGCATTCCGAAATCGGAACGCGTCGGTCGTTTCGAAGAGGGAGTCGAACTCATGAAACGGCTCTGGAGCGAAGAGGACGTGGTCTACGAGGGGGAGTACTACTCCGTCGACGGCGTCACCATCAATCCGCGCCCGAAAGAGCAGCCACCGGTCTGGATCGCGGCGAACGCTCGAGCCGCCGTTCGTCGGGCTGCGGCAATTGGCGACGCGTGGTTCGTCAACCCCCACTCGACGATCACGGAGATTCGGGATCTGAAAGAAGAGTACGACGAGGTCAGACTCGAACGCGGCGAAGACACCAAGGTCCCGATAATACGCGAAACGTTCGTCGCGGACACGCGTGAGAAGGCGGTCAACACCGCCCGTGAGTACCTCTTCTCGAAGTACCAGCGATACATCGAGTGGGGACAAGACGAGGCGATGGAGGACGAACAGGACCTCCACAAACCGTTCGAAGAACTCGCCGAAGACCGATTCCTGCTTGGGACGCCCGAGGAAGTCTGTGCGGAGATCGAACGGTACGAGGAAGAACTCGACGCCGAATACATGATCCCCCGGCTCCACTGGCCCGGGATGGACAACGAAGTCGCTATCGAGTGTATCGAACGCATCGGCGACGATGTGATTCCGAACGTGTAGTGAATGCGGTCATCCAGCATTCGAACCCGAGTCACGCAGACGCCGATCGACGACTCGCTGTCGTTCGTTCGGACCGCCCGCGTCGGTCGCGGTGTCGCTCGTTAGCAACCTATTTTACGATCGGCCGCTACGTTCCGGTATGGCGAGGAGATCGACACTTTACACACCCGGTGATGAGCCGGACATGATGCGTAAGTCACTGAAGACCGACGCCGACGCTGTCGTCTTCGACCTGGAAGACGCCGTCGCGCCGTCGGAGAAAGCGTACGCTCGCGAGGCGGTCGCCGAGATGCTCTCCGAGACCGACACCGACACCGAGCTCGGCGTCCGGGTAAACACGTTCGACACCGGCGGGGCGACTGACGTTCAGGCCATTGTGGGCGGAGACAGCGATCCCGATATGATCGCCCTCCCGATGGTCGAATCGGTCGAGGAGACCGTGAAACTGGGTGCCTTGCTCGAGGCCGCCGACTCGGACGCACTGGTTACTGCGATCGTCGAGACTGGCCGTGGGCTCGTCAACGCACCGGAGATCGCCGCCTCAGAATACGTCGACGTCCTCGGACTCGGTGCCGAGGATCTCGCGGCCGAGGTAGGCGCGACGAGAACTCCTGAGGGTGAGGAAATTCTATACTCCCGGCAACAGGTAGTCACAGCCGCCGCGTCCGGCGGCGTCTCCTGTCTCGATACGGTGTATACCGAGATCGGTGATCATGAGGGGCTTCGATCAGACACCGAGCGAGCCGTTCAGTTCGGATTCGATGGTAAGATCGCGATCCATCCCTCTCAGGTCGGGCCGATCAACGAGGCGTTCACGCCGCCAGCAGACCGCATTGAGTGGGCACGGAAGGTACTCGAAGCCGAACGCGAAGCAACCGATTCGGGGAAGGGCGTCTTCGAGGTCGACGGTCAGATGATCGATCCGCCGCTGATCGCCCAAGCGCAGCGCGTCGTCGACCTCGCAGAGGCCGCCGGTGAACTGTAACGATATCGATTGGTCGTACCGGGTCAGATTACGAGAGACGAGTCGCTCTTGAGGCGACCGCGCACCCCTCTCCTCAGACGGAGTATAGTGGATGTCGGCTAGACAGCAGTCCGACACAAACGAGTCCGACGACCGCACCAGCCGCGAGCGTGAGAAACGCTGCTGGATAGCCCGAGCGGTCGAGGACGAGGCCGAAGACGATCGGCGAAACAGCGGTCGCTGCGAATCCGACCAAGGACTGTATCGCGAGCGCCGCCCCCACGTTGCCGTCGTCGACGATCTCCGTGATTGCCGTTGAGGTCGGTGCGCTATCGCCCGTGAGGGCGATTCCGTACACGACGAGTACGGCGACCAGCGCCACCATCGGTAGCCACTGCAGGAAGCCGAGGGCGACGGTGATTACCGTACTGACGCCCAGTGCCGTCCCGATAGCGGCCGGTCTGCCGACGTGATCGCTCGCCCAGCCCGACAGCACGTTGCCCGCGCCGCCGACCGTCATCACGATTCCAGCGAGCAGCCCCGCCCAGAGGGCGGACTCCTCCGTCGCCGTAACCGCCGGTACGGTCAGCAAGAACGCGAGAATCCAGTTTCGGACGCCGTACAGCTCCCAGCTGTGGGCCGAGTAGATGGTGACGGCGTACAGATACTCGCGGTTGCCCAACAGGGACAAATCGAGATGGCGGTCCGAAACCGTCGCGTTCGGCGGATCGGTCCCGAAGGCGAGCAGAACGGGACCGGCCACGATCGCCGCGACGCTCGTCGTCGCGATGGCGACGCGCCAGTCGACCGCCGAGGCGACGCTCGAGGAGAGCAGAAAGGAGAGACCGGAACTGAGGGAGAATGCGCCGACGTACAGTCCCATCGCTTTCCCGCGGTCGGCAGTCGGATACCAGTCGCTGACGAATCGCATCCCTGGGACGTAGACGCCGGCCATACAGACACCGGCGAACAACCGCAGTATTGACCCGGAGAGGAACCCGGTTCCAAGCAACGCGAACGCGAGGCTGAACGTACCGGTTCCCGTCGCGCCGACCGCGATGACCCACCGCGTCGGAAATCGATCGGCGAACGATCCCGCCGGGAGAATCGCAACGAGATAACCGACCTGAAACGCCGCGAAAATGATCCCCGCCCGAGTACCTGAGAGTGCCCACTCGTCTGCGATCGTCGGCAGGACGGCCGAATAGTTGAACCAGACCAGAACGCTGGCGAGCAACACCCCACAGATAACTGCCAGCATCCTCGTTCGTACGTGCACGACATCCTCTGTGCGGTATCGGAGGAAAAAGGCTACGGTGGCATCTCTATCCGTCGAGCGGGAACCGACCGGCACGACCGCTGCTCACTCGCGAGGGGAACTGCCCACGCAAATCGGCGTTCGCGCGGCTCGACAGCGGTTCAACGCCGATTAGATGACGTTTTGCTCCCGCAGTTGCTCGATCTGGGCATCCGTGTATCCCAGCGCATCGAGGATTGCTTCGCTGTGCTCGCCGAGTTTCGGCATCGGCTCCGCACGTGATTCCAGAGTCTCAAAGTCGATCGGATTCTCGATGTATTTGATGTCTCCGTCTTCCGTCTCCATCTCTCCGATCATTCCGAGGTGTTCCGTCTGGGGGTGTTCGAGCGTTTCGCCGACGTCGTTGACGTGGCCCCACGGCAGACCGGCGTCGTCGAGACGCTCGCTCCAGAACTCGGTCGGTTCAGAGGCGATGATCGATTCGATCACTGGCTCGAGTTCCTCTCGGTTTCCGAGACGGTCCTCGTTGCTCTGGAACCGCTCGTCGGTCAGCAGTTCCGACTCGTCGATGACGTCCTCGCAGAAGATCTCCCAGTGGGCATCGCTCAGGACGGCGAAACTGATGTACTCGTCGCTGGCCGTCTCGTAGGGGCCGTACGGAACCAGCAGGTGGTGTCGGAAGCCGACGCGCTCGGGAACCTCTCCCGTGTACCAGTATTTGAACGGAAAGTAGCCGAGCCAGGAGAGCATCCCGCCGAACATACTCACGTCGAGTTCCTGCCCTTCGCCGGTCCGTTCGCGGTGGAGCAACGATGTGAGAACGCCGATCGTACCCCACATCGCCGCGTTGACGTCACAGATCGACAGCGGAATCTTTGCCGGCGCGTCGGGACTACCGTTCATTTCGATAAGCCCGGTCTCTCCTTGCATGATGAGGTCGTACGCCTTCCGGTCGCGGTACGGGCCCGATCGGCCGTAGCCGGATATGTTGAGGTAGATGACTTCCCCGTTTCGCTCACGCACGTCCTCGTACCCGACGCCGAGCGATTCGACGACGCCCGGGGAGGAGTTCTGGATGACGACGTCAGCCTGCTCGGCCAACTCGAGGAAAACCTCACGTCCCTCGTCGCTTTTCAGGTCGAGTTCGATGCTTTCCTTGTTCCGGTCGACCCAGGCGTGTGCCGCCGATCGACCGTGGACGATCCCGTCCCAGTGTCGGTTCACGTCGCCGACTTCCGGTCGTTCGACTTTTACGACGTGGGCGCCGAGATCGCCGAAGACTCGGGAACACAGCGGCGCCGAGATACCGTTCTCGAGCGACAGTACGTTGTAGTCGTCAAGTGCGTACATGGTGATACAAATTCGATACCAACTGGATAGTGTTTTCGATTGTAGTTGTCATTCTGATACAGTATTGGCGAGATCAATCGCTGAGAGTCGTACCGATCTGCCCGTCGGCTTCGATCGGTGCGCTGAGATCGCTCGTGTCGAGGGTCTCGAGGTTTCGGACGGCGTCGAGGAGGCCGTTACGAGTCGCTGACGGGAGGTGATCGGTCAATTCTTCGTACTTTTCGATCTCGTCGTCCCAGGACATCGGGTTCTCGGGTTCGCCGTTAGAGTACTCGACGTACGATTCGTACGTCTCGTCGGCCGTTTCGATCGTCACGCGAGACGCCCACTTTTCGGGGAAGATCTCGGCTATTTCGTCGGTCGTTTTCAGTTCGGTCGCCTCCATGATTCGTTTGAACTCACTGCTGTGCTCGGACTCGCTCGTCTCGATGAAAGCGTCGACTGTCGCTTCACCTTCGGTGATCGCGAGGGCCGCACCGAAGTTCATGCTGAACTGCGCATCGACGAACGACTGGGGATTTTGCTTTCGCTCGACCGGTCGGCCGACGAGTTTCACGCCCGGTTCGGAGAGTTCGACGACGATTCGATCGATCTCGCTCGACGCGATCGATTTCGTCGAGAGAATCTCGAAGATCGCGTCGAGCGGTGCGTGCATATATCGACAGCACGGATACGGTTTGATGCCCGTCTCCGTGAGTTCGAACCGCTCCCCGAGGCCTTCAGTCGCCAGTTCCGGTTTTGGGTCGTCACTGTAGGCGTTGAAGAACCCGTCCTCTCCCTCGATTGGGTCAGCAGAGCCGTAGAATCCGGCCTCTGCGAACGATACCGCGAGCACACCTGCGTGAGCAGCGAGCCCGGGATGTGCCCGTTTGTTCCACGAGCCGTTCGCGAGATACTGCTGTGAGCCGGCGGCCTGACTGCCGTTGAGTCCGAACGCGTTGATGAGTTCCTCGGTATCGAGTCCGACGACTTTAGCTGCGGCCGCCGTCGCCGCGAACGTTCCACAGGTGGCCGTTCCGTGGAAACCGCGCTCGTAGTGTGATTCGGGATTGATTGCCATTCCGAGCCGGCAGTTGACCTCGTAACCGGCGACAATCGCCGTGATGAGTTCCCGTCCGCTTACCTCCCGGTCGGCCGTCTCGGCGACGGCTATCGATGCGGGGATGACGGTGGCCCCTGGATGATGGGATGCGCCGCGGTGGGTGTCGTCGTAATCGAGGCTATGGATGAGCGCGCCGTTCAGCAGGGCCGCGTACTCGGGCTCGAGCCGTTCACCCGTGGCGAACACCGTCGAGTCGCCACCGTCTGCAAGCGAATCGACGCCGTCGATAAACGAGTCGCTGGACTTCGCTCGCGGTGTCGCCCCGATCGAAATCCCGATCGCATCGAGTGTTAGTTTCTTCGCATAATCGATGATATCCTCCGGGATGTCATCGTACTCGAGGTTGGTCACGTACTCCGCGTATTCCGTCGTTACAGTCATGCTAGCACTTATACATGGGTCCTGCCGAAGTATCAGTGTTCGGGTCACCACGATTACGATTTCTCGGACCGATTGTACACGTTCGGAGCCGGCGTCCCGATGACCCGGTTGCGACGTGTCTGAGTATTCTCTTCGATAAGAACGTGCACGTCGGACGCCGCCTGTGATACGGACCGCTGTCCGTCAATTTCGGAGTGACCGCGAACCGTCCTGCGGTCGTTCTCGTAAACAGATACCGCAGACCGCACGAGTCACAGTAATGGCCTGATCACCGGGCGTCGATACCCGATCGCGTACCGAGTCAACGATAAACGTGATATAGCTCCCGCCGGAACGGATGGTATGTCCGATTCAACTGGGGCCGCTGGGCTCGCGTCGAGCGTATCGTTTGCGATTCAGTCACCCGACGACGTCGTGATCGGGAGGGGGACTGCGGCCGAAACGGGGGCTCGTGCCGACGCATTCGGTGACCGTGCACTCGTCATTACCGACGCTCAACTCGTCGAGTTGGGTGTCGTCGATCCCGTCGTAGCGTCGCTTCGTGACGCGGGCCTCAAGGTCGAGGTGTTCGACGACGTCGAACCCGACCCCACGATATCGATCGTCTGGGAAGCTGTTTCCGCTGCGCGTGACACCAGTGCAGACGTCCTGATCGGAGTCGGCGGTGGGAGTTCGATGGACGTCGCGAAAGGCGCTGGTGTGATTCTCGCGAATCCGAATCTCGAGGAGGAGCCGTTCGGACGCGGACACGTGCCGAACTCGGGCGCGCCGACGATCCTGCTGCCGACGACCGCGGGATCCGGTGCGGAGGTCTCCCCGGCCGTGGTCATCATCGATGACCGGGACGGCCACGAAAAGAAAGGAATCGTCGATCCAAATGCGTTCGCTTCGGTCGCGATCGTTGATCCGGCGCTAACCGACGAGCTACCGCAGTCGATCACACGGGCAACGGGGATCGACGTCTTCGCCCACGCCGTCGGCTCGTCGATCTCGACGACCTCGAACCCCTTCGCCGACGCGCTGTGTAGCCAGGCAATGGAACTCGTCGAGGGGAACCTCCGTCCCGCTACGTACCGGGGTAACGATTCACCCGCTGCTCGAAACGCGATGTCGCTTGCGGCAACGATGGCGATGTTCGGACGCGTCAACGGTGGGAAGGCGGCGATCCACGCCGTCGCCTACGGCGTTCAGTCGCTGTACGACGTTCCCCACGGAGAGGCGATCGCAGCGGTTCTCCCGGCGGTACTCGAGTACAACCTTCCCGCAGCGGTTCCGACGTACGCGACGCTCGGGACGCAGCTATACGGCGCAACGGGCAACTCGAGGAGCCGCGCAGAGACGTTCGTCGAAGGCGTTCACCGACTGCGCTCGGATATCGGGTTAGATTATCGGCTCCGGGATTTCGGAGCCACCGAAGACGATCTCGACGAACTCGCCGAGATGGCTATCACGTCGAAACGCCACCTCGAGGCTAATCCACGGTCGGTATCGGAATCCGACGCCCGCGAAATACTCGAAGGAATTCTCTAATCGGCGTTCGAAGATAACAGTGCGTCTCAGGGACTCAAATCTACATCTATGGTCTTCTCGACAGTCCTGGCTACGCCGAGCAATGCAGCGTCGTCGAACGATCCGGCGACGAGTTGCAGGCCGATCGGTACCCCGTCGACAGTACCGTGGGGAAGCGTGATCGCCGGGGCGCCGGTGACGTTTGCGAGCCGACAGTTCCGAACGGGCGGACGCTCGGGGTTCGTCGCGTTCTCGATCCGCGGTGCGATATCGGGAAGCGTTGGCAGTGCGAGGACGTCGACGTCTGCCAGCGCTGCCTCGAGTTCCTCGTCGACGAGGGCTTGAGCGCGTTGGGCTCGCGTGTACGGTCGACCGTAGTGTTCTTCCAACAGATGAGCGCCGGCGAGCAGTCTGCTTCGATAGAACGGATTCGCGTTCGCACTCGAGTGGGCCGTGAGCTTCGCAAACCCCGTCTGATAGCCCGTATCGATGGTACTGTTGCGCCGGAGCGGGACGGCACCCGACCGCCAGTGGGTCGCTAGTTCCGTGTAGCTGAGTATGTTTTTGATCGTATCGACGTATTCGAAGGTATCGACCGAAACGTCGACCACGTCGAAACCGGCTTCGGAAAGCGTTGCGATCGTCTCTCTGGTCTGTTCTTCGACCGGTTGCGTGACTCCATCACCGAACCCGTCCTCAAGGACGCCGATCGTCAGATCGGTGGGATCGGGTGGGGATTCGACGGCGTCGACGTAGTCACCGACCAGGTAGTCCGGGCGGCCGGCCGCGGCCATACTCGCCGCGTCACTGGAGTCGCGTCCGGCGATGGCCGCCAACACCCGCCCAGCGGTATCGACGTCAGGAGTCATCGGACCGACGTGATCCAGCGTGTACGTGTTTTCGATCACACCGCTGAGCGGAACGAGCCCGTACGTCGGTTTCAGTCCGACGATACCGCACATCGCAGCGGGCATCCGACAGGAGCCGCCCGTATCCGAGCCGAGTGCGGCATCGACACGACCGGTCGCGACTGCGACGGCGCTGCCGCCGGACGAGCCACCGGCGATCCGGTCCGTGTCGTACGGATTGGTGATATCTCCGAGATACGAGACCGCCCGCCCACCGCCGGCGTACTCATCGAGATTCGTCTTCGCCGTAATTCGAGCGCCAGCCTCTCGAAGCCGGCTGACCACGGTCGCATCGATTCTGGGGATGAGCGACTGAAGCAGTTCTGATCCTCCAGTCAGTGGAACGCCGGCAACGGCAATGTTGTCCTTCAAACCGATTTCCATCCCCACGATTGGGCCGTCAGCGTCGGGCACGGGCGGCACGTCACAGTGGTGTACGATTTCGTTGTGAGGATTCTCTGTCGGTTCGCGCCAGGAGCGGTCGCCACCGGACGTTCCCTCCTCTATCGGGAGGTCGTCGATTTCATCGAGTCCTTCGAGCATATCCCCGACCAGCGACTCAATGTGATCGGCGTCCTCGTCGTCAAAGTCGATCCGGTACCCGGCACCGATTTCGCGTAGCTCCGCGGCAGATGGCTTTCGCATAGGGCTGTATTCTTCCCCGCGAAAGTAAGTATTCCCCACGGCGGACCGCAGCGTGTCAGTGACGACCCGGCGGTCGACCGACTGTCGATTACCGTCGCCGTTTCTCCGGCATCGAGCACTGATCGCCTTCCCTGCCGATCGCGTTCGCTCGCTCCACGGAGAATAGCTTTAATGGGGCTCCCGAAGACAGTGTAGTGGATCATGGTGGCAGCCCACACCCAAGACGATTCGCGAGTGACTCCCGAGGAGACGACGGTCGGCGTTATCGGCGTCGGAAACATGGGCGGTCCGATCGCTCGACAGATCGCGGCCGTCTTCGAGACGGTCGCCTTCGACCTCGACGACGATCGGCTCGCTGCCGTCGCCGCTGACGGGGTCGAACCCGTTGATGGCCCCCGCGAAGTCGGTGACCGGGCGGACGTCGTCTTGCTCTCCTTGCCCTCGATCGAGGCCGTCGAAGCGGTCGCGCTCGAAGAGGACGGAGTGCTCGCCGGCCTCTCGGCGGGTGACGTACTCGTCGATTCGAGTACGATCGACCCCGATGTAACGGACGCTGTCGCTTCGGTCTGTGACGACCGACGGGTCGCTTTCCTCGACGCACCGGTCAGCGGCGGCTCGCGAAACGCGGCTCGGGGAGCACTGACGACGATGGTCGGCGGGGACGCCGACACCGTCGATCGGATCGGTCCCGTTCTCGAGTGTTACAGCGACACGATTACCCGCGTCGGCGGCCGTGGAACGGGTATTGCGATGAAGCTCACGAACAACTATATGCTCGGGGTCAACACGGCGGCGGTCTGTGAGGCACTGACGATGGCCCGCAACGCGGGTATCGACGACGAAACGTTTTTCGACGTCGCCTCCAGCGCATCGGGCGATAGCTACGCGCTCCGGCGGAATCTCGAGGGGTTCGTCTTGCCCGGCGACTACGAACCAGAGGGGGATCTGTCGATCCTTCGGAAGGACGTAACGCTGGCCGAGGGACTCGGACGCTCTCTTGACGTCCCTATGCCGATCGGCGGTGCGACGAGTTCGATCTATCGGCTGGCTGAGGACCGAGGACTCGCCGACCGGGACCTCGCCGCGCTAATCGGGTTGTACGACACCACTGAAGGGGTGGATCGCGAATCGAAATAGCATCCCCGTGTGATCGTTCGGTCTCGGGTTGAGCCGGTCGGGAAAGGGCTGAAATACGGGGGTGTTGATGATGCAGGCGTTCGATTCGATTACCGTACGCGGGGAAGTCGAATGCAGAACAACGCTCCGCAGATAACAGCGGCGGCGAACAGGAAGAACACAAAATTGAAGTAGCCGGCATCGGCGACGAACCCGACGATCGGTGGGGAAATCGCGCCGAACCCGATGTACCCCGTACGGACCAGTCCGTATCCGCTCCCTTGCAGCGTGTCCGGCATCAGTTCGACGGTATAGGTATGGCCCGGTGGAACCGCACCGAGAGTCGCCGAAGAGAGTATCGCGACCGGGATTATCAGCCACTCTGACCAAAGAAACGGCAGCAACAGAATCGGCGGGAGGCCGATCAGCACCGAGAGGACGATCGCGCGTCGCTCACCGAATCGGTCGGAAACGAGTCCTGACAGGAACTGGAAGCCGATCGCAGTCGCAAAAAAGGACCCGAAGACAATCGATGCGGTCGTCTGGGAGAGTCCTTTGACTTCGATAAGATACGACGGCAAAAACCCGGTCACGCCCTGATAAAAGAACATCATGAAAAAAAGCATGACCGTCGCAAATAATACCGTTCGATTGAAGACAGCCTGAACGAGATCTTTGACGTATGCGACGCCAAGCGCGTTGTCGGGAGCGGCGGAGGTCCGCCGCGGAAGGTAAACCATGATACCCAGGACGACGAGCACGAACACCGGAATAAGGTAGCCGAATCCCATCCGCCAGCCGAAGGCGACGGCGAAAAATCCGGCAATCACCGGTAAGATCGCGTTCCCGAGGTTGCCCGTCGCCTGACTGAAACTCACTGCTGTCGTCCGATTGTCGGGATAGGTATCGGAGAGGATCGTTACGCGGCTGGTACCGAACAGACCCGTCCCCAGGCCCAGCATCACGGTCGCGAGTACGAACACGGCAAATATCGGCGCCAGAATGATCAGGAGGATCGCACCCAGCGCCGCGAGCAAACTCGTAAGCACGATAGCGCGCTCCCCGAACCTGTCGGCGAGAAACCCGCCGGGGAACTGCACGGAGGCGTAGGTGATCCAGATCGTCGACAGGAGGAATCCCGCACTGGTGTAGTCGATCCGGAACTCGGCCATGATGTCCGGCAGCAACGCTGGGTAGACGATTCGGATGCCCAGCGAGATGAACCATCCACAGGAGATGATCAGGAGGATCATTCCTTTTCCGTCGTCCCAGAGGGCGTTGATCGTCGATGCGAGTCGATTGCGAACCGACTGCTGGGTCGAAGTGCTATCCATTCGATCGGGAGGGTTGATTCGTATACTGGTGTTCCTTTGCGGTAACGAGATCCGTCACTACTTGATTGTACGGGGTCGGGACGCCCGCTTCTTCACCGTACCGTGCGACCGCACCGTTGATGTGCTCGATCTCCGTTTTCCGATGATTGCGAACGTCCTCGAGTGCCGAAGAGACGTGGTCGGGGTTCGTCCGACAGAACGCTTTGACCATGGCTACCGGATTCGTGGTAATCGCGTTGATCCCTTTGGCCTCGCGGACACGATCGGCCTCGGAGACCAATTCTTCGAGGACCTCCGCCGCGGCGTCAAATTCGACTAGATCGCCGTTGACGTGTCCCGTCAGCGCAGCAGTCGGTTTGACACCGATACTGATGAACTGTTTGTCCCAGAGGTAGGGACGGATATCCGACGTCGATTTCATCTCGAATCCCGCAGTAGTAAGTATCTCTGCCAACTGATTTCCACCGTTATCGCTGTTGCCGACGACGGTCTCGGCGCTCGCATCGTGGACGATCATACCCGGCTCCACCACGCGAGCACCGTGGCGCGTCGTGCCACCGACGAACGTACCCGTATCGATTCGGTCGGGAATCGTCTCGTGTGCGGTGAACCCGTTTTGGAACGTCGCGACAATCGTCTCGGCGTCGATAATTGGTGTAGCGGCCTCGAGTGCGTCGACCGTCGCGTCCGTCTTCACCGTGATGATCACCACGTCGACCGAACTGACTTCCGCCGGATCGGTCGTCGCCGTCGGGTGTGTCACCGACCGGTCGCCATCGGGCGTACGAACGCGTAATCCGTCCTCGTTGATCGCCGAGACATGTTCGTTCCACGTGTCGATTAGCACGACGTCCATACCGGCGTCCGCTAGCTTCGACCCGAAGAGGCCGCCCATGGCACCTGCACCGACTATCCCGATACGCATGGCTGACCCTATCACTCGAACGCTATGGATGTTGTCCTGTGAGGCGATTCTTGCCGGTAGACGGTGGGCACGCGATCCGATTACGCCAACCGAAGTGTTTTCGTATTTGAATTGAACAACAGCTATTGTGATCATCCGTGGAGGCACGTACATCGTGCCTAGCCGAACACGCATCATCCCGACCGCACCGGATCTCTCAGCCTCGAGACGAAACCGTCGAATCACCGAAAACGCTGGAGTGACTACGTCCATTACGACGGAAGCGGATCCCCGTCGACTATCCAGCCTTCGTCTATCGTCGGACACCTTCCACACGAGTGGCGCTCGCCTACGAACGTCGACTCATTCGAGTCAGCGGGGAGCGAAATGATGCCGTCGATCGGTAGCGGCCACATCCGGTCGGTAGTTCCGGCGCCGCTTCGCGACCTGTGGAGCGACGGGAGAGGCGCACTTTTGGTAGCGGTTTCGACCGGGTGGCTCGTCAGTATCGGTGTTCGACTCGTCTATCCGACGCTTCTGCCCGCGATTCGGACCGATCTCGGATTGGCGCTCACCACGACGGGACTGATCGTCACCGTTCTCTGGGCGTGTTACGCGCTGATGCAGTTTCCGGGCGGGTTTCTCGCCGACAGGTTCGGGGAGCGCCTGATCCTCGTTTCGAGCACTACGCTCACCGGAATCGGGATCGGTATCGTCGTCCTGTCGATCGATCGGCTATCCTTTTTCCTCGGAACGATCGCTGTCGGATTCGGTTCCGGGCTCTACGCTACGACACGAATCACTGTCCTCTACGATGTCTACCCCCGGCGAGCGGGAACGGCGATGGGATTCATCCAGGCGTTTGGTAATATCGGTACGACGGTCCTCCCGCCGATCACAGGGTATCTCACCGTCGCCGTGAGCTGGCGACTCGGGCTCGGATTTCTCCTGCCGCTTGTCCTCACCGTTGCCGTCGTCCTCCGATTGGTTGTCCCCGCTCGAACCTCGGGAGAAGACACCATCGTTGAATCGCTGTCGTGGACGACCCTCGAGAAACTCGCATCGGGACTCAACGACAGAAGCGTCCTGCTCGCAACGACGAGTATGTTTCTGGTTTCCGTCGTCTATCAATCGTTTACCGGGTTCTATCCGACGTATCTGGTCCTCGAGAAGGGGTACAGCGAAGGGGTCGCCGCACTGTTGTATGGCGGGTTCTTTGCAACGGGAATTCTCCTGCAACTCGCCGCCGGCTCGAGCGGTGATCTGGTCGGTATGCGGGTAACGCTCACCGTGTCCCTCAGTGCTACGACCGCCGCGCTCTTCGTATTGCCGTTTGCGGACAATCTACTCACAATAATCCTTCTGTCGGTCCTGTTGAGCAGCCAGTTGGCCTACTGGCCGGTCGCGAACGCCTATATCGTCGACGCGATGCCCCAGGAGATGCAGGGAACGGGGAATGGACTCGTTCGTACCGTCTATTTGCTGTTGGCTTCGATCGGGCCCGTCGCAATGGGATGGCTCGGTGACGCGGGAATGCTCAACACTGCGTTCTGGCTGCTCGGCGTGACCGCCTGTCTTGCGCTGATCACGTGCTGGGCGCTGCCCGAGCTATAGTAGCCAGTGGAAATCAATGCACACTGATCGCACCAAATAGCGGTCGATCGAAGACGTCCGAACGGCCATAATCCAGCAGCCATGGTCCCACTCGAGGACGAGTTCGATAGGTAGATACTTTTGTCAATCGACTCTACAAAGGAGCCATGAACGCGGAAGAGTACAATCGCAAGCTCTTGGACAATCACGATTACCTCTCGGATCTCGGTATCGAGATTACCGATCAGGGGACGGGAGCGGCGACCCTCTCGTTACCCTACGCGGAGTCGATCCGCAATCCCGGATCCGAAGCCATCCACGGCGGCGCAGTCGCGACACTGATCGATCACGCGGGCGGTGTCGCGATCCGAACGACCATCGACGATCCGGACGAGACCCCCCACGCCACGACCGATCTCAACGTGACCTACGTTCGCCCCGCCGTGGGCGACCTCACGGCTGACGCCACGGTCATTCGATCCGGGCGGACGATGGGCACAGTCGCGGTCGAGGTCTCCGCGAGAACCTCGGAGGGCGAGAAAACGGTCGCCGTCGGCCGCCTCTCAATTCACATGGTCCGAGAGCAGTAACCGATGGCAAACAATTATTTCGTCGTCGTGCTACTATCCCAGTGATGCTCCACACTAACGGCGAACTGCTCACCATCGATGTCGGTGAGCGAACCTGGGAGACCACCCGGATCGACGACATCCTCGAGGCGTACATTGGCGGACGCGGCGTTGCAACGAAACTCGCACACGATCGAATTCCGTTCGACGCGGATCCGCTCGGTCCCGAGAACCGCACGTACCTTTCGACGGGCCCGTTCCAGACCTCACAGATGAGCTTTACGGGACGGATGAACGCGACGGCGTTGTCTCCTTTGACTAACGGTCTCGTTTCGACGAACGCGGGCGGCTATCTGTCACGGAACTTCGCAGACACGGGTTACTCGTGTGTCGAAATCGCCAGCGAGAGCGACGAACTACTGGCCGTACACGTGACAGACGAAGGCGTCGAATTCGAATCGGTTCCCGATCTCGAAATGGCGACGGTCAGCGAGACGTCCGAGACGATGAACGAACGCCACTCGCTCGGGGAAGACCATCTCGTAACCGTTGGGCCGGCCGGCGAGAACACCGTTCGATACGCGTCGCTGATGACGTCCAATTCGCGAGCGTTCGGCCGGGGAGGTCTCGGTGCGGTGCTGGGATCGAAGAACGTAAAGACGGTGTCGTTTACGGGCGACTCCCGTCCGACGGTCGAGATCCCTGATAATGCGGTCGCCGGTGAGATCCATCAGGACGCAGCGACAAAAGACCACATCATGAAGCGACAGGGGACGACCAGCGGCGTCGACCTCAAAAACGATATGTTCTCGCTGCCGACGCAGTACTTCGAACGGATGGACTTCGACGAAGGCGTCGAGGGAATCAACGGTAACACCGTCGAGTCCAAAAAATACAAACGCGGAACCTGTTCGGTGTGTGCCTTTGCGTGTAAACTCCCGACGAGAGACGAAGAAACGGGTCTCGAGACGGAGGGTCCGGAATACGAGACCGTCTTTTCGTTCGGGAGCAATCTGGTCGTCGACGACATCGTCTCCGTAATGAAGTCCAACGAACTCTGTGACGAGCTCGGCCTGGATACCATCAGTGCCGGCGTCACCATCGGCGCGTATCTCAAGTCCGAAGACCGGTTCGGCGACTCCGAATTGATCCACGAACTCGTCGAAAAAATCGCCTACCGCGAGGGGGTTGGTGATCTGCTCGCGGAGGGCGTCGACAGGATCCACGACGAACTCGGAGTGACGAATTGGACGTCGAAGGGGCTCGAATTCCCGGGCCACGACGGCCGTGTACTCCACGGCCGAGCGCTCGGATACGCCACCGCAAATCGTGGAGCGGATCACATGTACTCGAAGATGCACAACCTCGAGTACGAAGGGAGAGTCGATCCCGAGGGGCTCGACGGAAAGGTGCCAATTCTCGTCGACCTCCAGAACCTGAAAGTCGTCAAGGATTCGGCGGTTATCTGTCGGTTCGCCAGCAACTACCTCTCGGACGAACGGTATGAACAGCTATTCGGGACCGACTACGATACGCTTCTGGAAGCGGGTGGCCGAATCGTCGAACTCGAGCGCCATTTCAACAACCAGCGCGGGTTCGACCGATCCGACGACGTCCTCCCCTTCGAACTCGAGGGGATCGAAGACGCGCTGGACGACTATTACACGGAACGAGGATGGTCGGAAGACGGCGTTGTTCCCGAGGGGAACCTCGCCGACTGACTCGGCACAGATCACCGTCTCTGGCAGCGGCTCGATCGATTTTATCGGCGAGACGGTCTTTCGAGGTCAAGTTACGGTGCGACCAGATTCGTCAGCCGATCGACCGCGTCCGGTTCTTCGAGGGAGTCGATGACAGAGGCGAGTTCGGCGGTGGTCGATTCCGAGAGAACGGTTTCAGCGCACTCGGTGAATTTGTCGCCAAGACGTTCTTCACTCACTGGATTCGACGGAGAGCCTGGCGCTTGCGTAACGCTCTTGGTGAACGACCGGCCGTCGACGGTTTCGACATCCACGCGCGCCCCGTAACCGGCGTAGTCGCCGTCGAAGAGGTTCGATTCGAAGTCCCGTTCGACCTTCGAAATCGCCGCCTTTGTCTCCGCTTGCTCGACGTACGCGTCGGTAAATTCGTGGATCCCGGCATCGCGTTCACGCAAGATTGCCGCCAGACAAAACTCGATCGAGAACTTCGCTTGCAGGGAGTTCGACGGATCCGCGTGGATCAACATCTCCGAGGCGGCTTCGTCGAGTGCGACCGTGATCGACTCGACATCGGCCGGCTCGAGGTCCGCCTCGATCACGATCGAACGCAACGCGTCCATCGCCGCGTGTGTGATCACGCCGGACGGGTACGGTTTGTATCCGATGTCGTCGACGGCCCACTCCTCGCCGAGTCCCGAATCGATCGACGACGGATCGTACTCGCCATCGGGTGTCATCACCGCACCGTATCCAAGGCTGCCTTCGAGAACCGCTTCGTCGGCTGTGAACCCGCTCTCAGCGAGCAGTCCCGCGCGAACGCCCATTTGTGCGGCGTGCCCGGCGTGGAGCGGCTTCGTCATACTGCCGAAGTTCTTTTTCAACGACGAAGACGAGGACGCCACGATACCGAACGCCCGTTCGGCGTCCTCAACGTCCAATCCGAGTACCGACGCCGTCGCCGCGGCCGCACCGAACGGACTGATCGTTCCTGTCGCATGCCATCCCTGCTGGTAGTGGCCGGGATACGTGCTGTGACCGATCCGAAAGGCGACCTCACAGCCCACCACGTAGCCGGTAAGGAGTTCCCGGCCGGAAGCTTCAGTGAGCTCCGCGGCGACCAGCGCGGCCGTGAACACCGGCGAGGTCGGATGGATGACGATCGACTCGAACGTATCGTCGTAATCGATCGCGTGGCCGAAGGTCGCGTTTGAGATCGCCGCACCGGTCGGGCTTGCGGTTCCGCGGCCGAAAACCGTTGCCTCGTCGCCGTCGGCCGTCCGATCGACGTACGTTGCGATCTTCTCGCCGATCTCGTGGTGAGAGCCGTAGACCGCGACTCCGACGAGATCTCGGATTGCTTCCTTCGATTTCTCGACGGTCGAGGTCGGCACGTCATCGTACGTGGTCTCGACGGTAAACGCAGCGAGTGTGTTCGTCTCACCCATACTGATGGGTTCAGGGGAACGTTATAAAACGGTATCCCTACCTATTCGTCTGGCGACACTCGAGAGCGCCGTCGGGGTGTCGGTCGCGCCGTAGTACCGATTGCGGTGGTGCCTCCGTTCGGCGCTGTTTCGTTACGCGTGAAAAGTGAGGCGGTACGATTTTGTGGTGTGCTCTATGCCAAAAATCGACCGCCTCAGTGGATGTAGCGACTGGATCGATTTGAGTTTTGTGGAGCGAGAGCGGACACCGCGTCAGCTAATGGAGCTGGGTATTCGCCTCCATCTTGCTGGTCTCTCGCTTTCGAATACCGTTCGAGAATTAGAGAAATTCGGTGTCGAACGGAGTCGCAAGGCAGTCCACGATTGGGTCCACAAGTGCGATCTACAGCCGGCGGATGACGAGAAGCCGAATCACGTTGCGCTCGACGAGACGGTGATTCAACTTGATGAACATCGGTATTGGCTGTACACTGCTGTCGACCCGAAAACGAACAACATCCTCCATATTCGGCTGTATTCGACGACTACGACCGCGTTGACAGAGCGGTTCCTGCAGGAACTCACTGAGAAACATGACCTCGATGATGCCGTGTTTCTCGTCGATGGAGCAAAACATCTACAGACTGCACTCCGCCGATCTGGGCTCCGATTTCGATACGAAAAGCATGGAAATCGGAACGCCGCTGAACGTGTCTTTCGTGAGATAAAACGACGTACCTCTTCGTTCTCAAACTGCTTCAGTCACGCAAAACCATCAACAGCAGAGTCGTGGCTCCAAGCCTTCGCCGTCTGCCACAATGCTACAAACTAAACACGACCCTCCGTTCGTTGCCAACATTTATCAAGGCTGTTCGCCGACGATATCATAGCACCGCTATGAGTGACTTGAATATCGATACGCTCCTTCCACCGCTGTCCGAGGAAACCATCGACGTTGCGACGGAGGCCGAACGACTCGGCTTCGATGGCGCCTGGAGCATGGAGAATAGCAACGATGGCTACCTGCCCCACGTGTTGGCGGCCGAGCACACGACCGATCTCACTGTCGGAACCCGAATCGCGCTCTCCTTTACGCGAAGCCCGATGGTGACCGCCCAACTCGCGTGGGACCTCGCTCGGTACTCGAACGGTCGCTTCGTTCTCGGGCTCGGAACCCAGGTGAAGGGACACAACGAGCGTCGGTTCAGCGTGGACTGGGACGCGCCGGGACCGCGCCTCCGCGAAACGATAGAATCGATCCGACACATCTGGGACATCTTTCAAGGTGAGGAAGATGAACTGTCGTACGAGGGCGATCACTACTCGTTCTCGTTGATGTCCGAGCGGTTCAACCCGGGTCCGATAGCAAACCCGGACATTCCCGTTTATATCGGCGGGTTCAACGAATACAATCTCCAGTTGGCCGGTGAACTCGCGGACGGGCTGGCGATTCATCCGTTCGGCTCACAGCAGTACGTGACCGACGTTATTATGGACTACGTCGAAACGGGCGCTGTCCGGAGTGGCCGAGACCCCGACGAGGTTTCGATCCTGGTGAGCCCGCTGACCATCACCGGTGAAACCGAAGCGGAACGCGACGAGGCTAGGGAGCGGGTGCGTCGACGAGTCGCGTTCTACGGCAGTACCCGTACGTATCACGACGCACTCGCGGTCCACGGCTGGAAGTCGATCGGTGACGAACTACACGAACTCTCGAAGGAGCAACGCTGGGACGAGATGGCGGAACTGATCACGGACGAGATGCTTGCGAAGTTTTCGGTCGAGGCGCCACCGGACGAACTCGTCGAAGCAGCGACAGAGATGTATAGCGATGTCGCTGACCGGGTCGTCCTCCCGTTTGAGTTCGCTGAAGCGTATATGCAGCACTGAGGCGCCTATGGGCCTTGGTTCCGGGTCCGATACGATCTGTAGAGAATTCCTCTTCTCGGTAGCGACTGAATCCGGCTACAGCGATCGGGGTGACGCGTCTCGATTGTCTTCCGGGTACAGATAATTCTGATAAGTGAAACGGCGACTCCGAGAATCCGTAGAGAGTCCGATTTGTCCGAGTACGCGTCGAAAGCGTGCATTTGACGGCGAAACCCCGGAAACTATATTGGGATTAATAATAAAAGATAGTACCGTGAAACAGGAGTTACCTGCCTGATTCGCTGATTTTTGCGATAATAGACTGTCGAGCGAACAGCGTTCCGACAGGCGGAACAATAATGTGTTGGAAGGTACCATAGCCAACTATGCAACCGGAGCAAGACTCACCGAACACGGTCAAATCGGTTCACATGGCGATGCGTATCATCGAGATCCTGATGGAAAAAGGCGGGATGGGTGTTACCGAACTCGCTTCGGAACTCGATCTCCCGAAGAGTACCACGCACCGGCATCTTAAAACCCTGGAAGAAAACGAATATCTAGTACGGGAAGGAACGAGCTACCATCTCAGCCTTCGTTTTCTCGAACTCGGCGAGTTTTCACGGGACCGGTGCGACGGGTTCGAAATGGTCAAACCGAAAGTCGAGAAGATCGCAACTGAGACGGGGGAGAAAGCGCAGTTTATCGTCGAAGAATACGGAAAAGCGGTGTACGTCTACCAGAAAACCGGTAATCAGGCGGTGAATCTCGGTCTGGGTGTCGGGTCCCGGATTCAGCTTCATTCGACGGCCGCAGGAAAGGCGATCATGGCCCACTGGCCGGAAGAACGAATCGAAGACTACATCGAAACACACGGCTTCTCCGAGCTCACGCCACACACGATCATGAATCGCGAAGAGCTGTTAGATGAGCTCGAGGAAACCCGTGAACGGGGATACGGACTCAATAGTCAGGAACACGTCGAAGGATTCATCGCAGTGGGCGTTCCCATTTTCAATTCGTCGGATACCGTTCTTGGTGCACTGAGCGTGGGTGGGCCGGTCAATCGGCTGCAGGGCGATTGGCTCGAGGACGAAGTAATCACCTTACTGCTGGGAATGTCGAACGAGCTCGAGCTCAATCTCCGGTACTCCTGATACTGTTTTAGTGATACCGGAGATTTTTATTGGAAGAACAGTTCTATCGCTCGCCTGTACGTCCGCGCCGTCCCAACGAGGTCGTTGACGTCAATCGACTCGTCCACGGTGTGTGCGTCGTCTTCGATGTGGCCGGGACCGAAGAGAACGGTTGGAATATTCGCGTCGTGAACTAGATACCGGGCGTCAGTGCCGGCGTTGAAGCCAATGAGATCGGCCGGGAATCCCTCCGCGCGTGCTGCCTCTCTGACGGCGGTTACAACGGCACTATCCGGTGGCGATTCGACCGCTCGTCCGAAATCCCAACGATTGATTTCGACGTCGATCGGATTCCCGTCGTAGGTCAGGCCCTCGAGTGCCGTCTCGAGGCGCTGGTCGTACCACTCGGCATCTGTCGACATTCCCGGGAGAAATCGCCAGTCGACGGTTACTGACGCTTTCCCAGGAATGACGTTCGGAGCCAATCCTCCCGAAATCTCCGTTACGTTTACCGAGGAACCTGGCGTGAGCAGTTCGTGGCGGATCTCCCGCATCTCCTCGTCTAACGCCTCGAGTCGTTCGAGAACGCGTTGCAGTTTGACGATCGCGTTTATTCCCTTGTCGGGCCGACCGGAATGGGAGTTTTTGCCGTAGACGGTCAGTTCGTATCTGGCGGCTCCCTTGTGAGCGATTCCGACGTTCATATCGGTCGGTTCACCGAGGATCGCTCCGTCTGCGTCCACACCGCCATCGACGAGCGCCTGCGTGCCGGAGCCACCACGTTCTTCGTCGATCGTAAACGCCAGCACGATCTCGCCGGTCGAGCCGTCGTCGTCCAGATACGACTCGACGGCGAGAATCTTCGCCGCCAGCGCACAGTTCATGTCGGCCGTCCCCCGGCCGATGAGGTCGTCACCCGTCCGGGAAAGTTCGTAGGGATCGGTTTCCCAGTCTTCAGCGTTAGCTGGAACCGTATCCATGTGCCCGGTTAGGAGGAGTGTTCCGGCGGCCGGGTCGCCGGCCCTTGCAACGAGGTTCGGTCGATTTGGCTTGACTTCCACCGTCTCGAGATCGAATGTGACGGGTGAAGCCTCGAGTCGCTCAATCAGATATTCGACGAGGAGGCCCTCGTCGCCGGGAGGATTCGGCGTCGGTCGACCGACGAGTTCGCTCGCGAGTTCGACAACTGTCGATTCAGAAAGAGTGTCATCTGTTGGCATTCAAGGTATGTACTTCGTCGAACGGATGTGATATTAGGTCTATCGAAGTGGGAGGAATCAACGTCCGGCCGACGTACGAACGGCGGGGTACGCATCTCAGAGAAGATTGCGGCAGGATAGTTGTCTCTTCTTCGCTGGCAGTCGGGTTCGATGAATGCCCCGTTCCATATTATGGAATATCCGATTACACACATACATATGTAATTCGCAGAGGTATCAACAGGTCGAACGATCGCGGTTTTGAGCGAATTACCGCTCGAGATAGTCTCCTGCTCGGTTTCCGAGCGTTGACGACTCAGTTTCACACTACGTTTTTCGCTGGCTTCCGAGAGTCGTCCGATGAACGTCGCTCAGGTTCGATCCCGTCTGTATACCACCGACAACGAGAGATTCGGTAGTGCACCGTTTCGACTGATCACGTATGCTGGGCCGTCGACGAGTTAACTACGCGACGTGGCGATAGGTGGTATACCTCATCTGTTCCGTACTGTAGAATTTATTTGAACGACGGGATGACCTCTTCGCCGAACCGCCTGATCGAGTCGTGAACGTCGTCGAAGTCGCTACCCGGGAACTGCGTCCGGATGACGAGACGGTCCAGATCCATCGTGTCCTGATAGCGTTGCAGGTCCTCAATAACATCGTCGGGGCTGCCGACGAGGAAGCGTTCCTGACTGAGTTTGTCCCACGGTGAGTCGAAGTCGTCGTCCGCTATGACGTCGTCCTGCCCCCAGCTGCTATAACTTTCGTACTTGCCCATAAGCGGGTCCCGAACCGTCCGTTCGGCCTGTTCGGTCGTCTCAGCGACGAACGTCTCTCGGATTAACCCGACTTCGCCCGGTTCCGAATCCGTCTTCGAGCGCTCGTCTCGGAAATCGTCGATTTGACGCTCGGCGAGATTGAAGGGGACGTGGGCACCGAGGAAGGCGTCGGCGATTCGGGCCCCGCGGCGGACACTCGATTCGTTGCTCGCACCGACCCATATCGGCGGTCGTGGATCCTGCATCGGTTGTGGCCGGATCGAAACGTCCGAGAGTTGGAAGTGTTCACCATCGAAATCAACGGCGGGTTCCGTCCAGAGCCGTTTGATGATTTCGACTCCTTCAGTGAGTCGCCCGGGAGCGTCCGCTCGGTCGATACCGAACACGTCGTATT
This sequence comes from Natronorubrum halobium, assembly GCF_051351675.1. NCBI lineage: Archaea > Methanobacteriati > Methanobacteriota > Halobacteria > Halobacteriales > Natrialbaceae > Natronorubrum > Natronorubrum halobium. Next base: position 127,654 of record NZ_CP195596.1, on the reverse strand, counting down.
CTTTCTGCCGATAGCCGAGACCGACCCCTAACGTAAACTGCCCTTCGGTTAGCACGTCGAGTGTCGCCCCGAGTTCGGCGATCCGAACCGGATTGTGATACGGTAACAGTACCAGTGTCGCAGCGAGATCCATTTCGCCGACGTGTTGGGCCACGTGAGTCAGCACCGATTCGTTGAGTAAATACTGGTCAGAGTCAGTCACGTGGTGTTCGCCCACGGTAACGGCATCGAAGCCGACATCGCGGGCGAGTGTTGTCTGTTCGATCAATTCGTTTCCGATCCCGTGCATCGACTGCGATTCGTCGTACTGGGTGACGAGAAGCAATCCGAAGTCCATGTCTACCTGTACCAATCCCGGGAAGCTATTAGTAGCTTTCCCGGACCCCGGGAACCGCCAGGAGAGCAACTCGTCGTCGCGAGGTTGCGAGATCGAGTGTCCTTCAGATCGGCGGTTCGAACGCAACCCGTCAATGGCACAACTATCCGTGTATTTATCGGTCTCAGAGTCCCAAAGACGTGACTAGACGTTTTCCGAATCGAGACGCTCGACTACGGGTCCGACACCGATGCCAGACGGGGACGGTTTCGTCGGATGGTCCCTATTCGTATGATATTTGTTCTCGGACGACAAGGAGAGGATATGAAACTCGGTATCGGATTGCCATCGTTCGCACGGAAGACACACGCCGTTCCACCGGATCGATTTCGGCGATACGCCCGCCTCGCGGACGAGTACGAGTTCGCCGGCGCGTGGCTCATCGAACACCTCGGCGAGAACCCGAATTACGATACTTCGCTGTACGATCCGATGACTACGCTCTCAGTGATTGCGGGTGAAACCGAGACCGTACCGGTCGGAACGAGCATCCTCATCTTGCCGCTTCGAAACCCCGTGTTGACGGCGAAACGGGCCGTCACCCTCCAACAGTTGTCGAGTCGACGACTCACACTCGGCCTGGGGGCGGGCTACGTTGAATCGGAGTTCGACGCCGTCGGCGTCCCCGTGGAGGAGCGTTCCGCGCGATTTCTAGAGGGGATCGAACTTCTGCGAAAGCTGTTCGACGAGGAGGTAGTGACGTTCGACGGCGAGTTCTACTCGGTCGAGGAGTTCCGACTCGAACCGAACCTCGGCCGTCCACCACGAATCCTCGCAGGTGGCGGGGGCGTCGACACGCCTGACGGTCGACGCGTCGCTACCGGTGTCAAACGCCGACTCAGCTTTGCCGACGGCTGGATCGCGCCGCCGAGAGCGCCGTCGACGCTCGAAACGGACTGGTCGCTGTTCGCCGATCACCTCGAGTCGAACGGCCGCGATCCGGATACGATGGACAAAGTCGCACTGCAGTATCTGCATCTGACGCCTGCGGACGATCCGGACGAAGCACGGCGAATCCAGCGGAACGTCTATCGAGAGATGCTCGGCGAGGACCGGTCAGTGACGGAGGCGGCCGAAAACTGGCTTCTTGGGACCATCGACGAGGTCAAAGAGACGTTGGCGTCGTATGAACGACAGGGATTCGATGAGGTTATCTTGCACCCGCTGTCCAGCGAACCCGCCGAACTCGACCGCCAACTTCGGTTATACCGAGATCACCTCCTTCCGACGTATCCATAGCGATCGGGGTCGTGGGTCCAGCCTGTGGCAATTCCGAATACCGTTACCGTCCGAACAACCCGCCACAAACCACTACCCGACTATCGGACGAGAACGTCAGTAGCGTCGGTCGATTGAAACCGTCGAGATTAGCGGTGGTCCCGAGCGGGAGCCCCGCACTCGGCCCGGCAGTGATGGCCGATACCGTTGGCTTCACTCGCGTCGCAACACCAACTTATATCATCTCGATCCACAAACACTGATCTCATGGCACAGTGGACCGAACAGCGACCTTCGGAGGAGTTCGATCGGATACTGCACCCGGACGGTCACCTCGTCGGGGAGCTCCCCGACATAGATGCAGAAACGATTCTTCGGCTGTACCGTACGATGCTCGAATCCCGTATCTTCGACGAGAAGACCCTCGCAATGCAGCGTCGAGGCGAAGTGAGTATCGTCGCGCGTTCAACCAGTGAAGAGGCCGTACCAGCCGGTTCCTCGGCCGCTCTCGAGGAGGGTGACTGGTGTTTTCCGACCTATCGCCAGACGCCTGCGTCCCTTTACTGGAACGCCCGAAAAGATCGGGCCGTCGCCGCGTTGATGGGTGCGGAGCCGGAAGTGATCGACGAACATTTGCCGGTTGAGGAAGAGCCACCCGTGAATTTCACGCCCGTTTACGTTCCCCTCGCCGTAAACGTCACAAACGCGGTCGGTTCGGCGATGGCCGACGAGTTTCGTGGCGATGATCACGTCTCGATGTCCTATATCGGCGATGGGTCGACCAGTCAGGGCGACTTCCACGAGGCGCTCAACTTCGCCGGCGTCTTCGATGCGCCTGCAGTGACGATCTGTCAGAACAACCAGTGGGCGATTTCGGTACCGTCACATCGACAGACGGCTGCCGAAACGTTCGCACAGAAGGCCGAGGCTCACGGCGTTCCCTACGAGCGCGTCGACGGCAACGACGTCCTCGCAGTATACGAAGCATCAACAAAGGCGGTCGAGCGCGCCAGACGCGGCGACGGTCCCACGTTCATCGAGGCCGTCACCTACCGAATGATCGAGCACAATACTGCGGACGAGGAGAGCGTCTATCGGACGACCGACGAGCGGGAGTACTGGGAGGATAAAGATCCGATCGATCGACTGGAGACGTACCTGCTTTCTGAGGGTCTGCTCGGAGACGATGATCCCGAAAAAATTCGTGAGGATCTCCGTGAGGAAGTCCAAGAAGCGGTCGACAGGGCGCGAGAGGTACCCGTTTCCGATCCCGAAACGATGTTCGAACATCACCTTCACGAATCGACGTGGAAACACGACCACCAACGAGAGGAACTGCGCGCCGAACAACGCGGCGAGAATCCGTTCACTGACTTCACCGGAGAGGGTTTGGAATGAGTTCACAGTCGACGGCCACGATCGGCGAAGAGACAACGGAGATGAACATCGTCACGGCAATCAACGAGACGCTCCACCAGGAGATGCATCGCGACGAAAGCGTTCGGCTACTGGGTTACGATATGGGGCCGATCGGCGGGGTGTACCGCGCAACCGAGGGGCTCCTCGACGAGTTCAGCTCCGATCGAATCGTCGATACACCGCTGTCGGAAAACGGGATCCTTGGGACAGCAGTTGGCATGGCGATACGTGGCGAACGTGTCGTTCCCGAGATCCAGTTCACGGGCTTTTTCTACCCCGCGTTCGGACAGTTCATGTATACGCTCGTGAAGATGTACGAACGGTCGGGCGGCCAGCTTGACGTACCGATGACGGTTCGGATGCCCTACGGTGGCGGGATTAAATCCAGCGAGTATCACTCCGAATCGACCGAAACCTTCCTCGTACACACCCCAGGCTGTCGCGTCGTCGTCCCCTCGACGCCCTATGAGACGAAGGGGTTGCTCGCAGCGTCGATCCGCAACGACGATCCCGTCTTCTTCCTCGAACCCAAGAAGATCTATCGCGGCAGCACGGCACCGGTCCCGGAGGGGGAGTATACACTTCCCCTCGACGAAGCGCGGTACGTCAGACACGGCGAGGATGTCACGGTCTACTGCTGGGGGGCGATGGTTCGACACGCCAAAACGGCCGCCGATAACGTCGACGCCAGCGTCGAAATTGTGGACCTCCGAACGCTCTCACCGCTCGATGTCGACACGATACTCGAGTCGGTCAAGAAGACCGGCCGCGCGGTGATCCTCCACGAGGCTCGACGAACGCTCGGTCTCGGTGCAGAGATCTCCGCACTGATAAACGAGTACGCGTTGGATCACCTCCATGCGCCGATAAAGCGAGCGACTGGGTACGACGTTCACTTCCCAGGTCACCAGACCGAAGACGCATATATGCCGGACGAACAGCGCGCACAGTACGCGATCGAGGCGGTAATGGAATATGAGTTCTGAGAGCACACAACGATTCGAATTCCGTCTGCCGGACCCGGGAGAGGGGCTCACCGAGGCGGAAATCGTCGAATGGAACGTAGAGACCGATGAGGATGTCAGCGAGGACGACCCGCTCGTCGATGTCGAGACGGACAAAGCGGTCGTGGAGATTCCCGCGCCCTGTACAGGGACGCTGCTTGAGGTTCGAGCCGAACCAGGCGAAATCAAGCAGGTCGGCGAGGTAATCGCCGTGTTCGAAACGGAGGACGCGCCGCGTCAACAGGCGTCGGAAGGCGAGACCGAACCAAAATCCGAAAGCACCGCACACGACGAGAGTGATGTTGACGTCGAGACCGGAGACGAAACCGGGACGGTCAACGAAACCGAGGCCATCGAAACCAATAGCAGTGAGAGCGATCCGGAAACCGAATCGAGCAGCGTTGAGACGGACAGCGACCCGGACGGTCGCGACGATGACCGAGTGTTCGCCCCGCCCTCGACGAGGCGACACGCCCGCGAGAATGACGTCGATCTGCGCGAGATCGACGGAACCGGACCGAACGGTCGCGTGCTCCGCGAGGACATCAATCGGTACCTCGAGTCGGAAACTGAGTCGGAACCACTGACAACTCCTGATCCCGATATCGATTCTGCGGCTGGGTCACCGGGTGATTCGGCCGCGGTAGCCGAAACCGAGGTCGATGCGAACGAACGAACCGTTCGTCGACCGCTACGCGGTCTCCGGCGGGCGATCGCTGAAAATATGCAGCAGTCGAAACGGGAGATTCCACACGTCACATCCGGCTTTGAGGCTGATGCGACCGAACTCGTCGCTCTCAAGGAGCGACTGGACGAGAAACACGATATTCATATCACCTACACTCCAATTCTCCTGAAAGCAGTTGTGCCGGCGCTACGGGAGTTCCCGCTCGTCAACGCGTCCATCGATATGGACGAAGAGGAGATCCTCGAGCACAACTACTACAACATCGGTGTCGCGACCCACACCGGGGACGGACTTATCGTCCCAGTAATCGAGGACGTCGACCAAAAGTCGATCGTCGACGTTGCCGAAGAACTCGAGGAGACAGTCGAAAAGGCGCGCAGTCGAGAGATCGATCCCGGCGATCTCCGGAATGGGACGTTCACTATTACGAACACGGGAAGCCACGGCGAGCACGGCACGTTCGGGACACCGATCATCCGTCACCCCGAGGCCGCAATTCTCGGCATCGGCGCTATCGAAGAACGACCTGTCGCCGTCGATGGCGATGTCAAAGTTCGCAAACAGATCGGTTTCTCCTTCTCATACGACCACCGTCTCGTTGACGGCGTAACTGCCAGCCAGTTCGTCGAGACAATTATAGAGAGTATCGAGGATCCCGACCGGCTGATGGCCAGGCTCTGAGTCCGTCTGTACGGTCGAGACGCGATCCCGTTCGACCGCTATCAACCGATCGTGTGTGGTGGTCTGCTCATCGAAGCACTTCTATAGCGAAGTATCCATGACCGATCATGGGATACCATGTCGTCGATCCGAATAGTATCGATCCAATCCCGGATCGACCATCGGAAGCGCGAAGTGTCAGTGGTGAGGTTGGCCTGAAGAATCTGGGGATGAAGTTGTACACTGTTGCTCCAGGGGAGGACATCCCCATCGGCGGACTCCACTATCACGATGAACAAGAAGAGGTGTTTTACGTTGTGAATGGCGAAATTCGCGTCGAAACGCCTGATCGAGAGTACGTTGTCGAACGAAACCAGTTCTTCGTTGCCGAGCCGGAGAGTCCACACCGTGCGTTCAATGACGATAGAAGGAACGAAGTCGCCCTCGTGCTAGCGGTGGGTGCGCCGTCGGTCCAAGACGGCCACGTAGTCAACGAGACGCAGTAACGGATCGGTTCCAACCGGGGTACCGAATTAGCCACTGTCCGCTGGCGAATTCTGTCGTTCACGGGTGAGTTTGCAGATCTCGCGCGATAGATCGCACGTGTCTTGCAATCCGTTTCGCGGCGGTCATAACCAGAGAGGGGCGCGAATACAGTGAGCGAATTGTACGGGGTCCCGGACGTTCACTGATAGTAACACCGGTAGAAATACGCGAAGGCGTTCGGCGGACGAAGCGTTTTGCGAGAGCGTGGTCCGGCCAAAATATCGAATCGGAGATTGATTTTCCGTCCGTTTCGTTCACTATACAGCGTGTCACGAAGGCCTCAAGTGGCTTCCGAACGCGATGCCCTCGCCGTCCGACGGGCAAACACGTTTCACGAAAAGCATTGCCCTGATAAGGGTTGCCGCGAGTCCTCTTCGTATACACTTCACTCACATGAACTGGCAATACCGGCGTACTGTTCTCCTCTCGTGTATGCTAGCGTTCTTCGTCACCTGCTTTGCGAGACTGGCGATCAGCCCGGTTGTCCCGTTTATCACCGAAGACTTCGGGATTTCGAACACGTGGATCGGGATCGCCCTGACCGGTACGTGGCTCGCGTACGGCCTCGCACAGTTTCCGAGCGGAATCCTCGCCGACCGGTACGGGGAGAAACTGATAATACTAATCGCCGTCGGCGGAACGACGGTAATGAGCCTTCTGATCGCGCTATCGCCGTTATACAGCGTTTTCGTTCTCGCTGCGGTCGTTCTCGGCGGTATGGCGGGACTTCATTACGCGGTCGCGACGATGCTGCTGTCGAAGTCGTTCGACGATATCGGAACGGCCATCGGATTTCATTCGATCAGCGAACCGCTCGCTGGACTGATTTCGCCGGTTGCGGCGGCTGGGTCGGTGTCCGGTACGGATGGCGTCCCGCAATCGCATTGACCGCGATCGTCGGAATTCCGATCTTCGTGCTGTTTGCCTGGCGGATCCGTCCGACCGAACCGCGGCGGCCGGACGAAGCATTGGGAGATAGCCTCGAATTGAGTTCACTCGCCAGGCTTCTTTCTCGGCCGACGATCGCGTTTTCACTCGTCATCGCAACGGCCGGCACGTACGTCCTACAGGGACTACTGTCATTTTTCCCGCGTTTCTCGTCGCACACCAGATGTGGGCGATGCAGTACTGGACGTTTCGACATCCCCGGACGTGGGTATCGTTCCACGGATTAGGAACGATGGGTTACGGATTACCGGCAGCCATCAGCGCTCGTCTCGCCGCAGATGACGATCAACCGGTCGTCTGCTTCGAAGGGGATGGATCGCTTCTCATGACGATACAGGAGCTCGCGGTCGCCGTTCGAGAGAACCTCGACGTCACTGTGATCGTCCTCAACAACGAACATACCTGGATGGTGAAACAATGGCGGGATGCGTTCTTCGATGGGCGTCGAATGGCGTCGGAGTACTCGTGGGTTCCCCATTTCGATCGCCTCGCGGAGGCATTTGGCGCGCAGGGGTTCCGCCTCGAGACGTGCGATGAGGTCGAAGCGACGCTCCAGTCTGCCCTCGAGTACGACGGACCGTCGGTCGTGGACGCGCATATCAACCCCGCTGAAGACGTTTATTCAATCGTCCTCAGCGGCGGCGACAATGCGAAGTTCGCGATGAACGAAGCTCAATTGGAGGAGCTATGAACGGTGGATTGTACGGTCCGGGACCGAACGATCGCTCCCTGTCGGATGGGCGACGGACTCGAACAGGAACCCGAACCGAATCCCCGGATGATAATGCTACCAATCCCCGTGCCGTATTGCCGGTTGTCGTCAAAAGCGATCCGTACGTGCTGGCCGAAGTAACGGGGTTGGCCGCTCGGCGGCGGATACCGATCGAACGTCTCGTCGCCGAACCGATGTAAGACAGTGTTCACTCGCGGATAACGTTCGTCGTCGATCACCCCCATCCCGATGTCGAACGAGTGAGTAAACTTCTCGAGGGTCTCCACCCGGTCGTGGCAGTCGAAGAGGCGATATCGATACCGCGAACCGCGTCACGTCGTCCAAAGAGGTGCTATGGTGCCAGTCTCGACCGAACGTCTTCGAGTTGATTCGCCACGAGACAGACTATAGTAACAATTGGAATTACACATTGATCATACAGTCCATGGTTCTCGCTCACTTCGTTCGCTCACGGGTCGCATTGCTTCCCGTTCGCTTATCGCGGTTCTCACTCACGTCGTTCGTTCCGAACCGCGCACGCTCCGAACTGCGCTACCCTCGTGCGATCGGGTGGGTACCGACTTCCAGTGGCTACCGTAGACGCAGAGATCACGTTTCACAGTCAGACTGAATCCCGAAGACATCGTTACCGATTAACGGATGCTCCGAGATGATTTTTTGTGGACCGAAGTAACTCGGAGTACGTCACGCTGATGTAACACCCGTGGAAAGTATCATCCCCGTATTCACCGACATCGGTTCTCCTCTGGAGGAATGTGTGCAAGCGCCGTCGATGACCGAAAAACCGGTCTCTATGGGTCAGTTATCGGTGATTGCACGGGGAAGTTCACTACGCATCACTGTTCTCAGGGAGTAGTGGAACTCAACTCCGTGGCATTCGGAGTGTGATCAGGATGGTTATTGCCATAATCACCGCTAATACGACGTAACCTTCGTCGAAATATCCATAATCGGCTATCATCCCAAAAATGACCGGGCCTCCCGCAGCGAGCGTTGCTGTGGTCATTCGAATTGCGCCCAGTCCGGTCCCTTTCATCTCTTCAGTAAACGAATCAGCGAGGTAGGATTGCGTGACTGCTCCCGATCCGAGCATGGTACTTATAAGGACCGTGATTCCGACGAGAAGCCAGAAGTTACTGGTTATCGGAAGGAGGAGGAACCCTGCAACCGGGGGAACAAGAATTCCGAGAAGCGACCAGCGCATTCCGATGCGATCATAGGCTCCACCAGCCATCGGTTTCATTACTGCACCTGACGCAAAAAACACTCCAAACAGTATACTCGCTATAGACGGAGAGAGCCCCTTCACGGTCGTTAGGTACGTCGGATAGAACGCTGTGAAAGACTGCCAGATGAACATATAAAGAAACAAAACGCCTGCTACGCCCCTCATCGTAGGGTTACGAAGTTCTCCAAGCACATCCAGCGAATCCCATACTGAGCGTGTATCGTCAGCACGTTTCGTCGGACTCTGACCCGGAACAATAAAGAAAATGACAACACCGGCTACAACGAGAAACGGTAATACGAATCCCAACCCTACCTGCCACGCGACCGCGACGGCGAGTGCAGCAGCAATCGGAGGAAGGATCGTTTGGCCGATATCCCCGGTTGCCATTGTCAAGCCGAGAGCGCTACCGAGGTGGTCTGAATAGAGATCCGAGAGGTACGTGATTCTCGCAATGGGATAGAGCGAGTGGCCTACTCCCCATGTCGCCGTTGCGATAAACAAGATGAGAGGCGTCGGTGCGGTAACGACGAGTCCGACTCCCGCCGCAACGACAACCGTACTTATCGCCAGAAGTGTGCGTTCGCTGTATCTGTCTGCGAGTACGCCGCCCGGTAACTGACCGATCGATCCGAAAAGCCACAGAACCGTCACCAAGAGACCAGCGACCGATAGACTCAGTCCGTAGCTAGTTTGGAGATAGGGGACGATCACGGGGTAAATCATACGCGTACCAACTAAGAGACCCCACGCAGTCGCGATCGCAACGAGCGATACTCCCTTTCCGTCGGCCCACAAAATCTTCAGCTCCCGTCCAACGATTGTTCGCACCTTCATTTTGGGCGTCCGTTGCCTGCAGGTCGTTTCCCGACTGCCATAGTAATCGTTACACCGGTAGTGGTTTCCGCTTACTGATCACGACATCGGTAACAGCCGTCCTTGATAAATAAATGACCGGATCCGCTATCGATCTGAAATCGTCTTCGTTCGGGACTAGTCGCGGTTGAATTCCGGGTCACGGTCTTCACGTAGGGCGGCGCGTGCTTCTCGTGATTCGGGAGTATCTTGACAGGCCCACCGGGCATCGAGCGTAGCCTGAGCGTGTTCCTCGAACGAAGTTATCGTTGGATCCACCAGCGCTTTCGATTCCCGGAGTGCACTGGCAGGTTTATCCCGTAGGCGGTTGGCTACCGTTCGGGCACGCTCCAGAAGGTCCGTCTGAGAAACGGAATCGAGAGCGAGCCCCCAGTCGACGGCCGTATCGGGGCCGATATCGTCTCCGAGGAGAACTGTCTGCTTGGCCCGCGCTTCCCCGATTAATCGAGGGAGAAGCCACGCCCCGCCGGTAGCCGGGGTGAATCCTGTGTCGACGTGTCCGTCACGGAAAAACGCATTTTCGCTCATCACCCGAAAATCACATGCGAGGGCTATCTCCATTCCACCGCCGACCGCCGGACCGTTTAGCGCTGCGACCGAGGGTTTGGGACCGGCGTAGAGGTGGCGCATGACGCTGGCGACTCTGCCGAGTCGCTCCCCCTCCGAAAGTCGGTAGTCACTTTTCGTACCCGCCCGAAGGTCACGACCGGTACAGAATCCGTCACCGTTCCCCGTGAGCAATATCACGTACACGGTTTCGTCGTCGAGGGCGTCTTCGATTGCGTGGTTTAGTTCGATCAATGTATTCTCCGTGTACGCGTTCATAACCTCTGGACGGTTGAGGGTAATTTCGGCGCGACCGCCCGTTACGCAGTAGTCGATATCGTCGGCCATTGTACTGATACAGAAGATTTCACGTTATTTATATTTATGGCAGAGTTTACGAAGTGGACTTGATACCACAGTGAGACGGTATAATTCACGTGTAGCGGTTACGATAACGCTCCGTGAAAAGGACTTTCGATCCCGGGTTTCGTCCGTTCACAGACGGGTTTCCCACAAACTCCCATCCGTCTCTCTCGATTCTTACTGGGACGTATGACGGATTCCCGATCTGGGTGGTGGTGATCGGCGAGACGGTCTGCGACGCGTCCGTTCTCGGAGCGGTGTGCGAGTTCGAACCGAACGAACGCATCCGCCGTCCTCGATTTACGAACTAACGGCAGGTCTCGGAATCGATGTTGGAGCGTCTCAACTGGAAAGTAGATTGTCTGCGATGATTCGCTTCTGAATCTCGGTGGTTCCCTCGAAGATACGTGTGAGACGAGCGTCACGCCAGTATCGTTCTACCTCGAAATCAGTAGTGTAGCCGTATCCACCGTGGATTTGAATCCCCTCGCTAGTGACTTCCTGAGCGATTTCGCTCGCGAAGAGCTTTGCCATCGCTGCTTCCGAGTCGGCACGGTCACCGCTGTCGACCGCGTCCGCGACGAGGAAGGTCAAGGCGCGCGCCGCCTCGATTCTGGTCGCCATCTCTGCCAGGTTAAACCGAATCGCCTGGAACTCCGAGATCGGTTTATCAAACTGCTCGCGCTCTTTAGCATACGTTAGCGAGTCTTCGAGAGCAGCCTGACTCAGCCCGATAGCCCGCGCTGCTGTATGGACCCGCCCCTCCTCGAAAAAATCCATGATCTGATACAACCCTTTTCCCTCTTCGTTGCCGACTAACTTATCAGCGGAGACGCGAATGTCATCGAAGTTCACTTCCCACGTCTTCCACCCGTGGTAACCGATTTTGTTGATCGGCTGCCCGCTCAATCCGGGCCGATCGAACGTTCCACGCGGCTTTTCGGCGATAAACACCGAGATTCCTCGATAAGCCGGGTCTGCATCGGGGTCCGTGACCGCGTACGTGAGGATGAAGTCCGAACCTTTGGCGAACGTACACCACATCTTTTGGCCGTTGATGATGTACTCATCCCCGTCACGCTCTGCCCGAGTACGCATATTCTGAACGTCGCTTCCTGCGTCAGGTTCACTGATCGCGATGCTCTTCAGTACCTCACCACGAGCCATCTTTGGACGATATTCTTGTTTCTGCTCCTCGGTCGCACCCGACAGACTCTGTCCTCGAGCGATGATGCTACCGACGCTGAGCCACCCCCAGGATAACTCTTCGGCAATCAGAGCGTAGGCTTTGAGATCAAGCCCGAGGCCGCCGTAGTCTTCGTCGATAAGGATGCCAAAGAACCCCATGTCGGCGAGCTGCTCGATAAGGCCGGTGGACATTTCCTCTTTTCTTGGATCTCGCTCGCTTCGGGTCGTACTTCGTTGTCAACGAATCGTCTCGTCTCGTAGCAATCGATGCTCGTCCGAAATAATCGTGTCTGAGAGTTCACTCATGCCATTTCCATTCATGTGCCTTTTATATCTATTCTTATAACTCGGATATAACTCCTTTCTCCACGTCATCGGTCGAGGCGTCGCCACCCAGGTCAGGCGTTCGTGGCCCCTCCTTGAGCGTGGCTTCGACGGCCTCGTGGACGGTTTCGCTGGCTTGATCGTAGCCCAGATACTCGAGGAGCATCGCGGCGGAGATGATCGTTGCGGCCGGGTTCGCGATCCCCTGGCCGGCGATGTCGGGAGCAGTGCCGTGGACGGGTTCGAACAGCGCACGGTCGGAACCGACGTTGGCGCTGGGTAGGAGCCCGAGACCGCCGACGAGGCCGGCCGCGAGGTCCGAGAGGACGTCCCCCGCGAGGTTCGGGCAGACGACCACGTCGAACTGTTCGGGGTCAAGACAGACCCGCGTTGCGAAGGCGTCCATCAGTTCCTCGTTCGTTTCGACGCCTTCCTCGTCGGCGACCGATTCGACGGTGTCACGGAAGAGGCCGTCCGTCTCGCGCATGACGTTGGCCTTGTGGACTATGGAGAACCCGTCGTGCTCGTCGGTTTCTGAAACGTAGTCGCAGGCGAACTCGGCGAGGTCTCTCGAGGCCGATTCGGTGACGACGCGTGTCAGCGTCGAAACGCCCTGTGTGAGTCGGTCCTCGTGACCCGCGTAGACGCCTTCAGTGTTCTCACGGAGGAAGACGAGATCTGTCTCAGGACGGACGGCGTCGATGCCTGGATACGCCTTTGCAGGTCGGACGTTGACGAACGACTGGACGGTCTCCCGGAGCGGGAGGATGACATCCGCCCCGGTCTCGCCGGCCGCGCCGAACAGCGTCGCGTCGGCCGACGCCGCGAGGTCGTAGGTCTCCTGTGGTAGTGCCTCGCCGGTTTCTTCTTTCACCGCGTCGCCTGCGTCCGCTTCGACGAATTCGAAGTCAATCTCGAGAGCCTCGAGGACGTCGACTGCGGCGGGTACCACTTCCTGACCGATCCCGTCGCCCGGAATGACGGCGATTTCGTGAGTCATGATATGCCTATCACAGCGTACCAAGGAAAATGAGTTGGTTGTTACTACGTTGGACATTTTCAGAGTATCAGACCGATCTAAGAGTGCTGGGGCCCGCATACTTCGGGATAGGTCCGTACGCTATCATTTCTCGATGGGTGTGGTTTTACAATGGGGTAAGAGGAGAGCGGAGGCACTGTTATCGGCACCTCTTGGCACCGTGAATTCGATCCAGACCGTCTTCATCTCGAGTCCCTTCGTGATTCCCCGTAACCGTTTTCGCGTTCCTATGGTAACAACTGGAACTGTTTCCACACTAATCGCACAGCTATCGTACGATCAGATTTCCACTGACTTCCAGTGGCTACTATTGCCGCTCCGTTCATACCTCGCTACGGGGCAACGGACTCGAGTTGACAGAAGGGCAGATCCAGACTGGCTGATATGATAATCGAATACCGACGCACTCGACGGATGTATTCGGTCCGAGTGGTACCTACGAACTTGACCCCGACACGGTCTTCGATAGTTTCGGATTTGGACTCGCTGAGATCGGTAGTTCGGTGAAGAATCGATTTCAGTATACGATGGCCATCGCTACTCTATCATTTCTGGTTAACGACGGTTCGCCGTGAGCGACCACACTGTCGGTAGCTACAGTAGCTCGCACACAGTCAATTATCCGTGTCGAGTATCCGGAGGGGGATACATATGTTTATTAAGACCAGTATACACAGTGTGCACACATGGCACGAATTCCGTATCCCGAAGACGTACCTGCAGAGCTCATTGAATCACAGCGCACGGACTCGCTTCCCGAGGAGTATCAACATCTGAGCCAGGGTCCAGCACGAAACGTATACCGAACTCTCGCACACGACACTGACCATATCCGCGGTGTTCGAGATTTCATTAGCGTCACTTGGGAACACTCGAACCTGACGGACAGACAACGAGAGCTGGTAATCCTGTCGACAGCCAGAGCGATCGACGCCAAGTACGAGTGGCACCAACACGTCAGAATAGCAATCCTTGAAGGCGTCGATCCGGAGAAAATACAAGCGATTTCGGAGCACGACCTTGAGCCGTTCGACGAAACCGAATCGACTCTCGTCAGTTACGCTCGAGCAGCGGCAAGACGTGAGACGACCGACGAAGACATCGAGCGACTCCGCGAAGCCTTCGACGTCGAGACAGTGGTCGGTATCACGAGTCTCATCGGCTCATACGTCTATCTCGAGACGGCTCTTTCCGCGTTCGATGTCGAGACGGAAGAACCGTTCGTTGGCTGGGACCTCGACGGACTCGAACAGGAGTAACGTCGATCCGAGGAGAGATTATTTTCGATCATTCGGAGCGAGCGTAGGGCCGAATCATCGATTCGGTGGAATTCTGGGAAAGCGATTTTATCTGTTTGGACGACGTATTGGCTCGAGTAGAGAGGTATAGGCAACCGTGATCCACCCGTCTGTCGTCCGTTTCGAACTGCCGCTACTGGGTGGCCGCTGGAACGGTTCCATCCTCGTTCCATCCGCGCAGCTCGTAGTACTCGTCGAGGGCTGCCTCAAAGCCGGGAAGATCGTACGGCAGCGTATCGTCAGTTCGATCGAACCCGCGCTGGTTGTTGAATCGTCGTTCGTGTTCGACTGTCCTTGCACCGATTTCGAGTAAGTCCTCGTAGTCCGCGTCGAACGCCCTCTCGTACCGATCTTCGGATACGTAGAACGAAAACTGGCACAGGATACCGCTATCGTTGAGCGCCATTTTGTTCTCTCGCTCGATGAGCGGTGCTGCCTTCCCCTCGAGACCGTGGGATTCGAGGGCTTCTTCGCGGGGTAGCAGCGGATACTCCTTCGAGTAAAACCGCGCGTACATGTGGTCTGCCCCGAGGTTCGCGGTAGCGTAGCTCAACCCCTGGCCGTGCAGCTCACGGCCGTCGTGCGACGGAACTTCCATCCCCTTGACCGTCCAGTTCTCGACGCCGAGATCGGCGTGGATTCGATCGACACCTTCCGCGAGGATATCGCCTATGCCCTCTCGATAGGCGATTTTCTCTATGAGTTCGTGGATGAGGTCGTCGTCGCCAAACCCACCTTCCGACTCCAAGTAGGCGGCAATGGTGTTTCCTGCACTGATAGTGTCCATTCCCAACTGGTCACAGAGCTCATTAGACTTCATCACCGAAACGATATCGTCGACAAGGACGTTGCTCCCGAACGACATTGCGGTCTCGTGTTCCGGTCCGTCCGTCTCCATTCCAGTCTCTTCGTCCTTCGTCGGTACCTTGCATGCGAATGCACAGGCGGAACAGGTCCCTTTTTTATGCTTCTTTTCCGCGACGGCGTCACCGTCGATTCCGTCGATGCCCTCCTCGTAGGATTGGCGTTTGAAGTTCTCGGTCGGGAGAGCATTTCGTTGGCTCGAGAGCGCAGTCACAGAGTTCGTACCCGAACGCTTCATCTCGTGATCGTACGTTCGTGCTCGGTAATTGACCTCGTCTCGAACGTCGCCCAGGTCGATATCGAGTTCGGCGTCACCATCGAAGCTGATTGCCTTTACGTTCTTCGAGCCGAGGACGGCCCCGAGGCCGCCTCGGCCAAAGATGCGGCTGCCGGAGGTAATTATCGCCGCGTACCGAACGAGATTTTCCCCGGCAGGACCGGTGACGATGAGCTTGTTCTCACCTATTCCGTGGGTTTCCTGCATATAGTCGCCAGTTTCGGCCACCGTCGCTTCACTGAGTTCCGGGACGGGTTCGAACGTCACTTCGTCCTCGCTAATGTGGACGGCAAGGAGTTCGTCGCTCTCTCCGACGAACTCCACCGCACTGTAGCCGGTCTTCGCCATGGGCCGCGAGGTGAACCCACCGGCGTTCGAGGAGGCCATTCCGTCGGTCAGCGGCGACAGCGACGTCGCGTTCATTCGACCGGTAAAACTCATCGTCGTGGACTGCATCGGTCCGAGTGTGAAAAAGAGGCGGTTTTCGGGCCCGAACGGGTCCGCGTCGAACGGAATCCGGTCGTGCGCCAGTTTCGTTCCCAGTCCTCTTCCACCGATGAACCGCTCGCACTCGTCGGTGATGTTCGCTACCGTCGTTGTCCGATCGGTAACATCGATACTCAGAAGTGGGCCGTTGACATGGAGCATACCCACAACCTATACGTCGGCGACAATAAGTTCATCGGGATCAACGCCTCTCGACGAACTCAGTCAGTATTCTGCCACGAAAACGCCGACTCTAAATCGTGTGGAACGTGACCGCTACCGGCACAGGCCTGCTCGGTATACGACCGAAGATCGTCACGATAGCGTGGATGAGCGCACGATTCGATAAGTTCACTGGCTCGCTCACGAGGGTCAAGCCCGCGTAGATCCGCCACTCCCTGTTCCGTAACGACGACCGATAAATCGTGCTCGGTGTAATCGACGTGGGGAACCATCGGCTTGATCCGAGAGATTTCACCGTCAGCCGTCGTCGAGGAGAGGACGACGATACCCAGCAGACTGTTTCGCGTGAAGTCGCCGCCACCGCCGATTCCGTTGAGCAGACGAGAGCCGTTGATATGGGTGACGTTTGCGTGACCGTAGATGTCGATCTCTGCGACTGTATTGATGCTGACGACGCCGAACCGCTCGATCAACCCGGAATTATTCGATACTGACGTATTCCGGAGGACGATCCGGTCGGCGTACCGATCTATGTCGTCAAACAATCGCTCCGTTCCCGTAGCTGAGAGCGCGAGCGAAGTCGCACTCGCCGCCGAAACGACCCCGCTATCCAGGGCATCGAGCAAGCCGTCCTGGACCACTTCCCCGAAGTAGACGATCTCTCGATCCCGCAGCTCCATCGATTCAACCGCTTCCATCAACGTGTTCCCGATGCTACCAACACCGAACTGGAGCACTATCCGTCGGTCGAGGGCCGGGTTGTGATCGGCTTCCGTAACCAGAAACTCGAGAAGATTGCTCGCAATCGCGTCGTCGGTATCGTTCGGCGATCGGAACTCGTAGGGCGTATCCCGGCGAGATGATTGAACGACTCCGACGAGTTTCTCGGGATTGAACGTGACTCGAGCCGAGCCGATTCGTCCGTCCGGTTCCGTAAGCGGAAGTGTCGTTCGATCGGGCGGGAGTTCCCGCTGATAGACGTCGTGAAACGCCCGAACGTCCCGGGGAACCGTCTCGTTGACTTCAACGATGAGTCGATCTGCAGCGCTGACGAACGCGGGTACCTGCCCGATCGACGTAGACGGCACGAACCAGTTTTCGCCGACGGCGATCGCCTCGACCAGTGCGATGTCGGGCGAGCCGTAGTATCCAGTTTGTGCCTCGTCGCCGACGCGAGACAGGTGCCGGTCGTGGTAGGCGAGCGTTCCATCGTTTGCCGCAGTCGTGGACGAGTTCTGGGATTGATACGGAAACCGTCTGGTAACCATGCCTCGTCTCACGAGCTCGTCGTCGATCTCGGGGCCGACACTCCCGCCGCTAACGACCGTCAGCGATAGGTTTCGATCGCTTTCCGCCAGTGCGACGGGAACGGCTTTCGGATACCCAACACTTCCGAAGCCGCTGACCAACACCGTGTCGTCGTCACCGATTTCGTCCGCCGCAGTTGCCGCGTTACATCGGGGAACCTGCCCGTGCATGCGGTCTGAGGGAGCGGCCATTAGCTGTCAGCCCTCCGTGGCTGACCGCCATTCCCGACCCGATTTATATCGAGCAGTGAACACCGTGCGGCGGCTCGCAACCGGGGGCGTGCCGTTGTCGGTGAATACCGGGGGAAGTCGTCGGTAACTGAGGACAGCATATTCTCAGGTAAATCTCGAGATCACTTATATATTAGTGTCTCATACGGATATATTCCATTCCGATATCTCGCAATCAAAGAGCAACTACTCGTGTATTTCCTGAGGAGGCTGTTTTTTACTTGTCGATACATATATCCAGTATGAACGTTGTATTTTGCGTGTACGACGGAATAACCGCACTGGATTTCATCGGAATGTACGATCCATTCACACGTCTCGATCGAATGAATTTCATGCCCCTCGAGTGGGACGTCTGTGCTCGCTCAGAGTCGGTAACGTCGGATCACCTTACACTCAACGTGGACCGCCTTGAACCGGATCTCGGCGAATACGATCTCGTCTTCCTACCCGGCGGCTACACGAGTCGCGACCTCCGCCACGACGACGGGTTCCTCGAGTGGCTCCGAACGGCCGAAGGCTGTGAGTACAAGACCGCTGTCTGCATTGGAAGTCTGCTGCTTGGCGCGGCGGAATTCCTCGCTGGTCGACGGGCCACAACACATCCCAGCGCGTTCGAGACGCTCTCCGAGTACGCGACGGTCGTGGACGATCGAATCGTTCAAGCGGGAAACGTCATCACTGGAGGGAAGCGTACCCGATTTTACGAACGGCCTGATCGCTAAACCCGAGTCGAGCGGATAAAACGAGGCTCTTGAAGTGGGTTTCGGATAGATAACCAGCAAAAACGCCGTTCTACGTCGTTTGTCCGCTCTGCGATCGTCGGTGGCCGAGTGGAGCAATCAGTATATATGGCTCTTCTCCAAAGTCTGCCCATGGGCGGATCTGATACGGAAGTAACCTCCAAAGACACGCAAGAAGTGATCATGGAGGCCACGTTCCGTGCGATCAACACGCACGGATACAAGGACCTCAGACTGCGTGATATCGGAGACGAGATGGAGATGACTCGGCAGGTGATCCACTATCACTTCGACGGGAAATACGATCTCATGTCATCGTTTCTCGAGTACGTCATCGAGCAGTACGAGGGAAACGTCGAGGTAGACGAAGAGACGGATCCGCGGACGGAGCTCGATGCGCGTATCGAGCAGTGCCTCTTCGGACCGGAGTTCGACGAGTTCACGCACTGGGATCGCATGAAGGTCTACCACGAACTATTCGCATACGCCCAGAACGACGAGCAGCACCGCGAAATTTTCAACGAACACTACGAGCGGATTCACGAGAGCATCGTCGAAGTCGTCAAAGAAGGGATCGAACGGGGAGTATTTTGCGACGTCGACGCCGAGCACATGGGGCAACTTATTACGGATGTAATTCACGCCGCCCGTGGACGACGGATCTCTCTAGGCCACGAAGACGCACCCGAAGAAGCACGGCAAGCCATCGACGAGTTCATCCTCAATTCTCTGACTAATAACGAATAATATCGATACTCAGTATATACCTCCGACGGCATTTATCAGTTGAATGGTTTTAGCGAGTCGTTGGCTGGTACAGTAATGTTCGAACTGTTCACGTTCTTCCCCGACACGTAATCGACTATCGACCCACGAATTGCGAAGCCGATCGACTCGCATTTCGAGGCCGTAAAATTGCTTCTCAACGGGTTTCGGCCGACGTAGTCGAACAGGTGATCGATCCAATCGGGAAAATGCAGTCGGATGATCGGAGTCCACGACGAGAGATAGGTTTCAGCGGGGTCGTATTTCTCGAACACACCGTGTAGGAATACGGCGGCTCATTAGTTTCCGAACGTCTAAGCACTGCGACATCCATACCGGATTTCGAGTTCGAGGCTAGTACAGCGCATACTCAGGGCGACCGCCGCTACTCTCGACTCAACGATGGCGACCCGTGACGGCGTTGCCGTCCTCTGAATTCGACACCTTCAGGCGGTCTTTATAATATTTCACTCGAGGACGTCAGCGGATCTGAGAGGCTGTCAGATATCGATGGTCCCACTTTCAGGCCGCTCTGTGAGAGCGTTCTATGCCGAGCAAACAAAATCTCCACTTCCTCAGGACTGCACGACCGGCCGTATGCAGCCGGACGGCGAACGTCCGGGGCGTTACCGTCCGTTCCCTCACTTCTCAAGCCAGCTCAACTCGGTGGGTCTGTAGCCGCGAATTGGCAGTTTAAGTAATAGAATGTGTAATAGATAGATCAAACATCTCAAAGGATATCGGGCACCACTAATCGATGGGATCCGCTCTCCCGTCGCTTCCAAACGATCCGGCGCTGGATCCGACATGGGTGCGGGTCTAGTGCGCCCACTTGAAGCACGCGTCTCGTGACGGGAGGAGAGTTCGAATGGAGGGACGACACGTGCAGCCGAGTTACGTGAGCGACGACCGATAGAGCTACGTCAGGAGACACTGAACTATCAGTAATGCGACTCGCACGGATTTCGACTTCGGACGGAGTAGCTACCGGTCGGTACGAAGACGGCGTCGTTCACGCCGACGACGGAACCTACGAAATCGGTGTCGACGGCGACCTGCGTCCGCCCTGCGAGCCGTCGGCACTGTACTGCGTCGGTCGCAATTACGCAGATACCCTCGAGCAGATGGGGTTCGAAACGCCCGAGGAGCCCGACTTTTTCATCAAACCGCCCGCATCCCTGCTAGGGCACGAGGACCCGATTACGTACCCGGAGTTTACGAGCGAACTGACCTACGCCGGCGAACTCGCCGCCGTAATCGACGAGCGCTGCCACGACGTTCCAGTCGAGCAGGTTCCCGAGGTCGTCAGGGGGTACACGATCATGAACGACGTAGACGCCCTCGATCAGCAGGGTCGGACGCCGCGGAAAGCGTTCGACGGATCCGGGCCGCTCGGCCCGTGGATCGAGACGGATGTCGATCCGACCGGGATCGATATGTGGACCGACGTCAGCGGCGAGCGGCGACAGGAAGCGAACACCTCACAAATGTTGTTCGATCCCCACGAGGTCGTCTCGTACCTCTCGAAGCGATTCACCTTCCGTCCTGGCGACGTCGTCGCGTTCGGCAGTCCCGCAAATCCCGGACTCGTCGAGCCGGGTGACTCCATCGAAATTACGTACGAGAACGTCGGAACCCTCCGCAACGCTATCGTCGAGTAGCACGGATATGCTCGTCCGCCGCACGAGTAACAGAGAACGGACACGGTCGCACCCTTCGTTACGGGTGCAAGCCACCCGTTCGAACGACGCGCTTACCCGCCGAACTCTTCGGTGAGCGCCGGCACCACGTCGAAGAGGTCGTCGTGGATCGCGTAGTCGGCGATGTCCATGATCGGGGCGTTCGGATCCGTGTTGATCGCGACGATCGTATCCGAGCCCTTCATCCCGGCGACGTGCTGAACGGCGCCGGAGATCCCGATCGCGATGTAGACGTCGGGCGTGACGACCTTTCCGGACTGGCCGACCTGACGGTTCTTTGGCAGCCAGCCGTTGTCGACGATCGGTCGCGACGAGGAGACCGTCGCGTCGAGCGCGTCGGCGAGTTCTTCGATGATCGGAATGTTCTCCTCCTCTTCGATCCCACGGCCCACAGAGACGAGCACGTCGGCTTCGCTGATGTCGACGTCGCCGCCGGCGACCTCCTCGAATCCCGTTACTGTGGAGCCGACGGCGTCCTCGTCGATCTCGGCGTCGAAGGCTTCGATCGAGGCGTCGCCGGTGCCCTCCGCGGCGGGCCACTCGGCACCCCGGATCGTCGCGACGGCTGGACCCTCGAGTTCGTTGGTGGTCTCGACTTTGCCACCGTACATTTCGCGGGTGGCGATCAGGGTCTCGCCGTCGGTCTCGAGGCCGATGGTGTCGGTGACGACGGGGAGATCGAGCGCGTTGGCGATGGCGGGCGCGTAGTCGAGGCCGTTGACGCTGTTGGGCGTCAGGACGTACTGCGGGGCGAGTTCGTCGTAGAGTTGGGTGATCGCCTGCGTGTAGACGTCGTGGTTGAACTCCTCACCGTGGTCGATGGTGTGGATAGCGTCGACGCCCTCGCGGTTGACCTTCTCCACGAACTCGTCGACGGTGCCGCTGATGACCGCCAGGTGCAGGTCGCCGCCGGTCTCGTTGGCCAGCGCGCGGCCCGCGGTGATCGCCTCGAGACTGACGTCGCGCAGGTCGCCGCGGCGGTGTTCCGTGATTGCGAGGACGTCCGTCATGGCGCCACCCCCTTGTCGCGGAGCATGTCACCTAACTCGGAAGCGGTTTCTTCGGGGCTGCCCTCCCAGATCGTCGCGTCGCTCTCGCTTTCGGGCTCGTACATGTCCGTCAGCGTGAGGTCGGCGTCGATCGCGCTCTCGTCGACGCCGATGTCGGCGAGGCGCTGGACGTCGAGTTCCTTGCGCTGGGCCTGCCGGATGCCGCGCAGGCTCGCGTAGCGCGGCTCGTTGATCCCCGTCTGGATCGTCAGAACGGCCGGAAGTTCGATCTCGGTGAGCTCCTCGACGCCGCCCTCGAGTTCGCGGCGGACGGAGGCGACGTCGTCCTCGAAGGCGTGCTCGAGGTGGTTGACGACGGCGCCCCACTCGTAGCCGAGGTTCTCGGCGACGGAGACGCCGGTCGCGGCGAAGCTGTCGTCGCCGGCCTGGACGCCGGTCAGGACGAGGTCGGGATCCTCCGCCTCGACGACGGCGCTGAGGATCTCCGTTTTCGCGCCGACGTCGAGCAGGTCGACGCCCTCGAGGGAGTCGTCCCAGATGCGGACGGCGCGGTCGGCACCCTTGGCGAGCGCCTGGCGGATGGTCTGTTCACACTCTTCGGACCCGATGGTGACCGTGACGACTTCGTCGGCGACGCCCTCCTCTTGGAGCTGGACGGCTTCTTCGATGGCGTAGTCGTCCCACTCGTTGAGGTCGGCGCCGAGGTACTGATCGGCGATCTCAGTCCCCTCGATCTCGATCTCGTCTTCGACGGTCGCGACTTCTTTGACCGTAACAAGGATTTTCATCAGCTGGTTGTGCTAATTGCCGCTAACAGTATAAAGGATTACGATCGTCACAGAATTCGCTGCTCAGCGTGGCTATTCCACCAAGAGGGCGAGAGTCGACGAGTTAGTTCAGCGATCGTCGATCCGCTATCAGACCGGCCTCCGGAGAGCGGTCCAATAGCGGTCTTCCCGTTCACCGGACTCACGCTTAAGCTATCTCGGATCAACGTAGTCGGTATGGATCTGGATATCCGCGGGAACGCGGCACTGATCACCGCATCGAGCAGTGGACTGGGCAAGGTATCGGCCAAAGCGCTCGCACGGGAGGGCGTCGATGTCGTCATCAACGGTCGGGACGAAAAACGACTCGAGGATGCCGCGACGGAGATCGAAGCGGTTGCAACCGGGACGGTAATCACGCAGCCCGGCGATTTGACGGACGCAGACGACGTCGAAACGCTAGTCGAGCGGACGGTCTCGGAGTTCGGCCGACTCGACCATCTCGTGACGAGCGCCGGCGGCCCACCGAGAATGGGACCGCTGGACGCGACCGAGGAGGACTGGTACGACACGTTCGACCTGCTGGTCATGAGTGTCGTACGGCTGGTCCAGCACGCGGAACCGCATCTGGCGGCCGACAGCGGCGGAACGATCACCAACATCACTTCCCGGTCCGTCAAGCGGGCGAACCCGGGAAACGTACTCTCCAGTTCGATCCGCATGGCCGTCGTCGGGTTCGAGAAGACGCTCTCGAGGGAGCTCGCACCCGAAATCCGCGCGAACGCGGTACTTCCGGGCTCGCACGAGACGCCTCGAGTGACGGAATCGCTGGAGCGATCGGTCGAGGACGGAACGTACGACCGGATGGAGAACGCCCTCGCGGACAAAACCAGCTCGATTCCCGTAGATCGGCTGGGCGATCCCATGGAGACGGGCGATCTGGTCGCCTACCTCTCCTCACCGCGCTCCGGATTTATCAACGGACAGGCGATCGTCGTCGACGGAGGATCGATGGATTCGACGTTCTAACTGGAGACCGGTGGTCGGTGTGCGATTCGTTTCGGGTGTGAGTACCGCTGCAGGTCGACGCCCGAATCACCGATACGTAATCTCGTGATGCACCGCTTGCTGACGCGTCTCGAGTCGCGAATATCGTCGGATACAGGCGTCCAACACCGGAAAGTCGGTCTCGAGGTCCGCGTACAGGTAGGTTTGAACGAACAGCAAGTCGAGGTGCGGTCGAAACGTAGCCTCGGAGTGGATGTGACGCTGGCGAGTACAGAGCAATCGTTCGCACCGATCTTTCAACTGTGTCAACCGTCGCTCGTAATCGAAGAGTTCGGTGAGCGTGAAATCGGTCAGCGGCGGTTCGGCGTCGAGAGCGGATTCGATCTCTCGAAGGTGACGTTGCGCACGGTCGAGCGAATCGCGTTCGGCATCGATCGTTTGCAACAGTCGCTCGCGACGGAGACCGGCCTCGGTCGCCCGTTGTATCGCCGCTCGCTTTACCGGAAGCGAGAACTGATCGCCGTGGACGACGGCCGTCGCGACGTCCTCCGACAGTTCAGACGACATGTTATCGTACAACTGTTCGTCGTAAAACTGGTCGAAGTGATCCAGTTCCATGACGCTATCGCGGTAGGCGGCTCGAACGCTACCGAGTTCTCCCGCGACCGCGTTCGCCCGTCTCACGCCGACCAGCGGGAACCCAACGCCACCGTCGGTCGAGACGGGAATTGATTCGACCTCCGTCGTAAACCGGTGAAAGGCATCGCGCTCCCGAGTCAGTTGCTCGCGTTCTCGTTCGACGGCAGTTCTCGCTGCAGGAACGGAGCTACCGGCGACGAGCGTGCCGAGTTCGAAACGGGTGAGGTCGGCCGTCAGACCGGGTGACGGTGAGTGACCGTCCGACACCCAGACGAGCCAGACGACGAGAAGCCCCATCGTGACGAAGCCGAAACCGATCGGCGAACGCGTAGCGCTGCGTGCGGTTCGTGGACGAGCGACTCCGTCGGGAGGGGCGGTCGCGGTAGTCATTGAGTGTGTAGCCATTCTATGGTATTCAATATCACAGTTTCTGTGGGAGAGGTTACAGTAAGTGCCGACGGGCCGTCGACTACTCGGTCTCGGCCGACGAGTTCGGTAGTGTGGTCGGAGCGGGGATGTCATCCCATCGAATACCGCGTATCAGACCGACTCTCGAGACACCGGTCGACAGCTAGCGCTCCCACGAGGGGAGCTGCTGATGAGACGCTCGATCGTCCGACGGGTGTGCGATCGGTGTGAACGAGTACGATCGAAACGGAAGAACGGTCGATCCCGCGAAACGGCGGGCGTCAGTCGCCCGATTTCGCGTCCGGGAGATTCGGTTGCAGCCAGTCGGTCCGGTCGAGCGTGACGACCAGCCCCGCCGAGAGCGCCATTCCGATAGCCGCGAACCCGGCCAGCACGACGAAAAAGACCGCCGTCGAAAAGCCACCGAGGACGAATCCGCCGATGGCGATGCTCGCCGCACCGAAACCGAACTCGCCGAGGTAGGTGTATCCGTAGGAGAGCCCGCGAGTGTTGGCGGGCGTATGGACCGCGACGGCCTCCTGATAGAACGGCTGGATCGCGAACAGGAAGAATCCGAGCACGGCACAGAGGACGACGATTGGAATCAGTCCCATCGCCATAACGGGGATGAAAACGAGGGCGAGGACGGAGAGCACGCCGAAGATGGCGATCAGTCCCCGTTCGGCCGGAATTCGATCCGTGAGTTTCCCGCCGGCGTACTGGCCGGCCATCCCGATCACGAGGAGACCGACGTAAATGTAGTCCCCGGGTTCGATTCCCTCGAGACCGGCCGAGAGCGTCAGATCGTCCATCGCCGGCAGCCCGTGGAGAATCTCGGGAAGGTACGTGAGCATGCCCCGGTAGAAGAGCCCTTCGAAGGTCACGATGACGAAGACGGCGGCGAACGCGCTCGAGAACAGTATACGCGAATTCGACAGGAACTCGGAGAGCGACAGGGCGTCAGCGTTGCTGTCGTCGACGTCGTCCTCGGCCGCCGTCGAGTCGAAATCGGCCTGAAGTCCGTAGATCGCCGCAACGAAGCCCGGAATCGCCAGCAGTGCTGCGACGAGTTGCCATCGACCGACGACGATCAACAGCGTCGCCGCGGCGAACGGTCCGAGAGCGATACCGGCGTTCCCGGCGATACCGTGCCAGGCGAAGACGGTTCCACGTTCCTCGACGCCGGTGCTAATGAGCGCGAGACCCGCCGGATGGTAGACGCTCGCAGCGATCCCCCAGCAGATCAATCCGATCGCGATCGTGTAGATCGACGTCGAAAGCGCGAGGACGAGAAACGACGTGCTCATGCCGGCGAGACACAACAGGATCAGCCGTTTCGGTCCGAATCGATCCGCTAGAACGCCGCCCGGGAGGGCACCGAGTCCGAACGGAGCGTACCCTAACGCGACGATGATACCGAGCAGTGCGACCGAAACGTCGAACTCAGCGAGCCAGACGACGAGAAAGATCGGAATCGACGTTTCGAACCAGTGAACCAGCGAGTGACCGGCCATCGTAAATCCCGCAATCGCCCGATCATTTTCAGTAACATTCATGGCGGATGGGTGAAGTTCTCGTCGAAAACCACAGTTGCCGGTTATTTAGTGGTTGTGGAACCCGTTCGAATCGTTCGGGTATCGTGTCGGTTCCCGGCCTCGAGCGAACACGATAGTAACTCGCCAGTCACTGAAACGAGGCCGGAACGAGGGTCTCGTCGACCCCTTCGTCGCGGGCGAGGGCAGCGAGTGCCGCGGCGTCCGCGGACGAGAACGGAATCCCGTCGTCTCGGCACCGAGCGGTCGAGGCGTGCTCGGCTTCGCCCGGGAGCAGCGTCTCATCCCCCGCTGCAGCAGTACCCGGCGTGAGGTCGGCGGAGAAATCGGTCGAGCGAACGTACTCGGCGATCGCGTCCGCACGCTCGGCGATCCGTTCCGGGGACGTAACCGCCTCGAGGTCGACGACGAAGAACGTCGCGTGGTTCCCCCAGATGACGTCGGACATTCCCGAGACGGTTCCGTCTGCGACGTTCGCGGTCAACAGTTCGGTCATCACGCTGAGGTTGAACCCCTTGTACCCCGCCGTCCGGCCGCCGAGCGGAAAGATTGCACCGTCACCCGACTCTTCGAAGCGGACCGGATCGGTCATCGATTCGCCGGAGTCGGCGACCAGCCACTCGTCGGGGACCGACTCACCGCTGGCGGCTCGTTCCTTGATCTTGCCGTGGGCGACCTGCGCCGTCGAGAGGTCGGCGACGAGCGGGAACTCGAGCGCCCCGAACGTCGGGACGCCGATGGCGATCGGATTCGTCGAAAACCGACGTTGAGCGCTCCCGGGTGGCGCTACCCACGCGCTCCCCGGGTTGCTGACGAACCCGACGAACGCCATCCCCGACTCGCAGGCGCGCTCGGCGAACTCGCCGACGCGACCGATGTGCGAGACGCGCTTCAGGCTCACGAGTCCGATCCCGTGTTCGCTGGCGCGCTCGATCGCGGTATCGACGGCCAGTCGACCGGCGAGTTGGCCGTAGGCCAGGTTGCCGTCGACGAGCGCCCACGGCTCGCCCTCTCGCTCGATGCGCGGGACTGCGCTCGGTTCGATCTTTCCGTCCGTAATTTCGTCGGCGTACTTCGAGACGAGTTGCCGAACGCCGTGAGAACTGTGTCCGCGGAGGTCGGCCGTCACGAGCGACTCGGCGACGTCCGGCGCGAGCGAGCGGGGCGTATCGAGGGCGACGAGCAACGCTTCGGTGAACGGTTCGAGTACTGACTGCTGGACGCGAGGCATACTCCATTCGTTGCGAGAGTTTTTCAAATAGGTATCGCCTCCGACGAGTCGGTCACCCGACCCGTGAGCCGTCGTCGCGAGGAGGCTAGGCATCGATATCGTCGAAGAGACGGTCAACGAGGTGTTCCCTTCGCGATACCGACACGGTTACAGCGGGGCCGTCCGACGGCTCCCGTCTCCTCGCACTGGCGACGAGATCGGTGCGGGTCGCGCCATCCGCGGAACGCGGCTCGAGGCGCCCCGGAACGGTAGCTGACGATTCGCGACGTCGAGGGCCGACGTCTCGGACGCGATCCTGTCACTCGTCGATTGTTTCTGCGAGCCGCTCGGCGACGGCGAACTCCCCACCGACATCGATCGGTTTCGGGTCCGGCTCGAGGAGTTCCCGAACCAGCGACGCCGTTTCGGCCGCGGACCCCCACGAGAGGGTGACGCCGGCACCACCGTGACCGTAATTATGAACGACCGGCCGGCCGTCGATCCGCTCGCGTTCGAGGCGAACGCCCTCGCCATCGGGATCTCGAACCGGGCGATACCCGTATCGCCCCGAGAAGGCCGCTCCGCGAAGGTCCACGTCGGCGTAGGTCTCGAGGAGTTCCGCGTTCGTCTCGACGATTCGTGCGGGAACCGTGACGCCGTCGATCGTGCGGGTCGCGCCGTCGAGTTCACCCTCCCACCGATCACCGGGTCCAATATCCGCGACGATGCGACTCCCGCCGAGCACGAGGGCGTCCATGCGGGGATAGGCGTACACCTCGCCGGCGAGAGAGCGACCGATCTCCTCGTCGTCGGGGGTGTACTTGTACGAGAACATGCTTCCGGACGCATCCCGGACGGGCGGGAGTCCCTCGGCGATCACCTGGTGGCCGACCTCCACGTCGAACGGTCGCGGATCGTCGAACAGTTCCGTCGCCCGGACGCCCGTACAGTTCGCGAGCACGTCGGCCGAACACTCGAGGAATTCCCTCCGCGTGAGAGTGCGGTTCGTCACCGTGCCACCGATTGCACGGTAAAGGGCGTAACAGCGGCCGAGATAGGCCGGCATCTCCGCGAAGTAGGCGTCAAACCGCCACCCGAAGACGGCGGCGGCATCCGGTCGTCGGGGGTACGCCTCGAGGTCGGAGACGCGTTCGAACCCGTCGACGACAGTCGCGTAGTCGGGATCGGGACGATCCACCTCGTACAGGACGAAGTGCGGTTGACGACGGACGCCCATCGATCCGGCGTCGGCGAGAAGGCGAAAGACCGCCTGCGAGGTCCCGAAGACGCGGGGGAGATCACGCATCGTCACCGAAGCGGGCTGGACCGACGCTGCAGCGTACGGCGTCGCGAAGGCAGGGTCCGGGTCGCTTTCGAACGGAACTCGATCAGTGTACACCGTCGTGTCGTATCCGTACAACTCGAGATAGATCGCGGTGGAGATACCGACGACACCGCCGCCCAGGATCGCAACGGCTGGGGAGGAACTGTCGGACCTGTCCGGGCTCATACGCAATGTCGCCGGAAGCGCCACATAATCGCTTCGATCACGCGGCACAGTCGAACGGCGTCTCCGACCGTTACGCCGTCCCGTCGTCGTCGAGCAGCGCCGTCCGGAAGCGGTGTTTGCGGTAGGAGTGGGCGTAATCCGGGTCGGGATAGTCCTCGAGTTCGGTCGTGACCAGTCTGCAATTGACGAGTGCCGGTCCGGGATGCTCCATCGCGGCCTCGTAGGCGTCTTCCAGTTCGTCGAGCGACGCGACGTCGTAGCCGGCGAGCCCGCAGTCCTCGGCGACGGCGGCCAGATCGGTCTCGTCGGCCAGCGACGGCTGGCCGCCGGTCGTCGCGAACGCGCTGTTATCCATGACGACGATCACGAGGTTTTCCGGGTTCTGTCGCGAGACGGTCGTGAGCGAACCGAGCGACATCAGCAGGGAGCCGTCGCCGTCGAGGACCGTCACCTGCTCGTCCCGGCTGAGAGCGAGTCCGAGTCCGACCGACGTCGTCGTTCCCATCGCGCCCTTCATGTAGTAGTTCAGATCGCGGTCGTCGACCGCGGAGAGGGTCCAGGACGCGACGCCGAGGTTCGAGACGATCACGCCGTCGTCCGGGATCGTTTCGGTGATGACCGCCGTACAATCGTACTGCGTCGGATACGCGGATTTGTCTCGAGAACTCATGCTTCCGCCTCCGTGAGCGTGCGTTCGAGCAGCATCACGTACGGCTCCTCCATGGAGAACGCCGATCGAGCGCCCATCTCGATCCGACGCTCGACGTCGACGCCGTCGTGGAGACAGTGGTTGCGGATACCGATCGTATCCAACAGCTCCGGTAACGGATGCTCTGCGGGCCGATGAGCGAGGTTGTGGTCCCCGAGACCGCCGCGGTGAGTGACGATTCCGAGGAACGGAATGCGTGTCGGCTTGCTCAGCGAGCCCAGCGCGTTGAACGTGTTCACGAGCCCGCTCGATTGACAGATCAGTGCCCCGCGTCGGCCGCCCAGCCACGATCCCGAGAGGATGCCGACGGCTTCTTCTTCCCGTGCGATCGGAACGGCGTCGAAGTGGTCGTCCGCCTCGACGCGTTCGATCAGCTCTGACAGCGCCGTATCCGGGAGATAGGCGACGATATCGATATCAGCCTCTTTGAGGGATGAGATGGCTTGTGCTTCCCAGTCCATACGAAAATCATGTGAATTCTGCTATTTATATGTTTGTACACGTGAGACGCGGAACGACACCCCTGAAACGGATGCCGCGGCCGGCAAAAACCGTCCCTGACCGTGCCACACAGGGAAACAGTGAAGTGAGCGTAGCGGGAGAAACAACCAATGTCAACAGCAGATGACAGCCGTCTCTACATAGACGGCGAATTCGTCGAACCGTCGTCTGACGAGTGGTTCGGAAGCACCGACCCGTACACGGGCGACGACTGGATCAAGATTCCCCGCGGGGTCGAAGCCGACGTCGATCGAGCCGTCGCCGCCGCTCACGAGGCCGTGTTCCACAGCGAGTGGGCGGACCTCACCCAGACCGAACGGGGCGAGTACTTGTTCGAACTGGCCGACGTGCTCGAGGAGCGAGGCGACCGTCACGCCGAAATGGAAGTGCGAGACAACGGGAAGCCGATCCGGGAGATGCGCGGTCAGCACGAAGCGATTCCCGACTGGTACCGCTACTACGGCGGTCTCGCGGACAAGATTCACGGCGACACGATCTCGGTCCACAAGCCGGACAAACACGTCTACACCGAGAAGGAGCCGGTCGGCGTCGTCGGCGCGATCACGCCGTGGAACTCGCCGACGATGCTGGTGACGTGGAAGCTCGCGCCGGCGCTCGCGGCCGGCAACGCCGTCGTCCTCAAGCCCGACGAGAAGACGTCCGCGTCGGCGCTGGCTCTCGCCGAGGCGGTCGACGAGGCCGGTTTCCCCGACGGCGTCGTCAACGTCGTCACTGGATACGGGAGCGAGGCCGGTGAGGCACTCGTGAGCCACGAACTCGTGGACAAGATCAGCTTCACGGGCGGGTCGGAGACCGGCTCGTACATCGCGAGTCAGGCGGGAAAGACGTTCAAACAGACCTCGATGGAACTCGGTGGCAAGAGCCCGAACATCGTCTTCCCCGATGCGAACCTCAAGAACGCCCTCAACGGCGCGCTCGCCGGCATATTCTCGGCGACCGGCCAGTCCTGTTCCGCGGGCTCGCGGCTGCTCCTCCACGAGGACATCCACGACGAGTTCGTCGAGGAACTCGCGGCGCGGGCCGAACGGATCGAACTCGGCGATCCGAGCGATCCGAACACCGAGATGGGGCCGCTGGCCTCCGACGATCAATTCGAGACCGTCGAGTCGTACGTCAGTATTGCGAAAGAGGCGGGATCGACGCTCGTGACCGGCGGCGACCCGGTGACCATCGACGGCTGCGACCGGTTCTTCCAGCCGACGATTTTCACCGACGTCGACAACGCCGACCGC
This sequence comes from Natronorubrum halobium, assembly GCF_051351675.1. Taxonomy (NCBI): domain Archaea; kingdom Methanobacteriati; phylum Methanobacteriota; class Halobacteria; order Halobacteriales; family Natrialbaceae; genus Natronorubrum; species Natronorubrum halobium. The sequence continues at coordinate 96,076 of NZ_CP195596.1, read as the reverse complement.
CTCGCCCAGGAGGAGGTCTTCGGTCCGGTGCTCGCCGTCATCGAATTCGGCTCGGAAGCGGAAGCCGTCGAAATCGCGAACGACGTGGATTTCGGCCTCGCAGGCGGCGTCTGGACCGAAGATATCCGCCGAGCGCATCGGGTGAGTTCGGCCATCCGCGCCGGTCGAATCTGGGTCAACAACTACGGGAACTCGAGTTTCACCGCGCCCCAAGGCGGCTACAAGGAGAGCGGCTGGGGGCGTGAAAACGGCGTGGACGGGATCGAGGAGTACCTCGAAACGAAGACGGTCTGGATCGAACTCGACGAAGGGACGGACGACAAGTTCGCGTAACGGTCCGCCGACGTTCGACCGCCTTTTGATGCGCTTTCGGAGACGGTTTTGAGGCAATCGACGACCGATTCGTCGGTCGATCACGGTACCAAAACGACGAAGCGACGCGAACCCAGCGGCGGGAACCGACTGGTGAGAGACGGATCTATCGACGGAATACGCCCGTAGAAACGAGAACGAGTGGCGGAAAGCGACGGTCGGAGAGATGCCAGTCGGTCCTCGCGACGGTGCGGGCTATCGAGCGGATCGATCGGGTTACTGCTCGAGGTACTCGGTTGCGGTTTCGGCGGCGACCTTGCCGAAGACCGCGGCGTTCGTCAGGCCGGTGCCGCCGGGGTAGTTGTTGTAGAACAACCCGCCGGTGACGTTGCCGGCGCCGTACAGGCCGGGAATGACGGAGTCGGTGGTGTCGAGCACCTCCGCCTCGGGAGTGATGGCGATGCCGCCGAAGGCGAACGTCATCCCGCCGGTAACGGGGTAGCCGGTGTACGGCGGTTCGTCCAGCGGGAGCGCCCAGTTGGATTTCGGCAGGTCGAGGCCCTCGGTGCTGTTCCCGTCGAGGACTTCGGCGTCGTGATCGTCGATCGAGTTCGACTCGCAGGCGGCGTTGTACTCCTCGACGGTTTCGACGGCTTGCTCGACGTTCTCGATATCGACGCGGTGTGCGAGCGATTCGATCGAGTCGGCGGTGATCGCCCGGGAGGGGCCCATGTGTGCGACATCGTCGACGACCTTCGAATCGACGATGATGAACGCCTCGTGGTGGGGCTGTTCGAAGATCCGCCGGCCGAATTTCGCGTACGTGTGCGCTCGTGCGTCCTCTCCCTCGTCGACGAACCGTTCGCCGTCGTGGTTGAGAATGAGCCCGTACTGGTAGCCGTCGATGCGGGTGATGCCGCCCTCGACGTCGGGAGAGCCGGCGTCGATCAGCGCCATGTGGGCGTCGCCCCACTCGCCGTCGGACTTCGCACCGACGTCCATCGCGGCTTCGATGACCTCGCCGGTGTTGTAACGACTCCCGCGGACTTTCATGTTTCCGTAGCCCGGACCGTAGTACCGCGTCCGCTTCTCCTTGCTCGAGCCGTAGTCCCCGGCTGCCAGGATCGTCGCGTCGGCTTCGAAACGGGTCCGCTGGCCGTCGACGAACGCCTCCATGCCGGCCGCGGAGCCGTCGTCGCCCCGGATCACGTCTCTGGCGTCGGCCTTGTAGAAGATCTCGACCCCCTTCTCCTCGAGAATGGGGACGAGTTCGTCGATCATCTCCTCGCCGTCGAGCCAGACGCGACCGGCGGTGTAGCCGGGATGGGGCGCCTGGTACTCCCACTCGACGCCGTGGGCGGTCAGCCACTCGAACATCTCGGCGGCCTCCTGCGTGACCACTTCTGCCAGATCCGGGTCCGCCCGGTAGTGGGTCACTTTCATGATGTCCGAGTAGAAGTCCGCGGCCGTGTAGTCCTCGACGTTGAACTCGGCGTCGAGGTCGATGTCTGCCGTCGGGATGCGGAACGACTCGGTGAACTGCGTGTGTCCGCCGCGGTTTTCCTTCGGTGCCTTCTCCAGAAGCGCGACTGACAGATCCTGTTCCGCTGCGCGGAGCCCTGCGGTGATGCCGGCGATACCACAGCCGACGATAACGACGTCATACTCTTTGCGTTGCATATGAGCTACCACAGAATTCTCATGAAGAATCTTAGTGGTATCGGTTCGGGTGACGCTCGGACCCGAACCGTCCGTTTCCCATAAACACGGCGCACAATACAGCGATCCGACCGGTGCGATGCCGCGTAAATTGCCGGTACAACGAGATTTAGGCGTGAGGGTTTACAGCGATGTCCCATGGATATCGATCTTGACCGGTTCACGTCGAGACGATCAACGGTACACGCGAACCGCGGCATGGTCGCGACGAGCCAACCGCTCGCGGCCGAAGCGGGACTCGAAATACTTCGAGACGGCGGGAACGCCTTCGACGCCGCCGTCGCGACGGCCGCGGCGCTCAACGTCGTCGAACCGACGTCGACCGGACTCGGGGGCGATGTCTTCGCGCTCTACCGGACGGCGGACGGCGACGTCGGGGCGATGCGCTCGTGCGGCGGTGCACCCGCCGACGCGACGATCGACACCGTCCGAGATGCGCTGGAATCCGAGGATGACCTCTCCCGGTACTACCCTGAAGAGAGGGGGTACGCCGTCGACGAGTCGGCTACCGGCGACTCGGTCGAAATGCCGTTCCTCGGACCCCACGCGGTGACCGTTCCCGGAACGGCTCGAGGCTGGGAAGCGACCGTCCAGCGCTTCGGCGAGAAGACGCTCGCTGACGCCCTCGAGCCGGCGATTCACTACGCGACGGAGGGGTATCCGGTCTCCGAAGTGATCGCCCACGACTGGACGGGAGCCGAGGAGCTGTTCACCGACGACCACGCTCGCGAGGCGTACCTCGTGAACGGCAGGAGTCCGACGGCGGGCGAGACGGTGACGTTGCCGCGTCTCGGCGACTCGATGCGATCGATCGCCGAACGCGGGGCCGACATCGTCTACGAGGGAGCGATCGCCGAAGCGATCGCCGACGAAGTGCAGTCGAAGGGCGGCGTTCTGACGGTCGACGATCTCGCGGCGTTCGAACCCGAGTTCCTCGACCCGGTTTCGACGACGTACAACGGATCGGAGATCTACGAGTTGCCCCCGAACAATCAGGGACTGATCGCACTCGAGGCGCTCAACATCGCCGAGGAGATCGGTGCCGGCGAGCACCCGTACGACTCGCCGGAGCGGACGCACGCGCTCGTCGAGTCGCTGAAGCTCGCGTTCGCCGACGGACACCGCTACATCACGGACCCCGAGTACGAGGAGATCCCGCCGCTGGGCTCGAAGGCGTACGCGGCCGAACGAGCGACCGCGATCGGCGACTCGCCGATTCGAGATCCCGCAGTCGGCGTGCCGAACGCCAACGCGGAGGACGCCGACACCGTCTTGCTGTCCGTCGCTGACGAGGAGGGCAACGTCGTCTCGTTCATCAACTCCCGTTTCGCCGGCTTCGGCAGCGGCCTCGTCGCCGGGGACACCGGAATCGCCCTGCAGAATCGCGGGGCCTCGTTCTCGCTCGATCCGGATCACCCGAACAGTCTCGAGCCGGGCAAGCGACCGTTCCACACGCTGATCCCGGCCCTCGCCAACTTCGGCGAGGACGACTGGGCGGCGTTCGGCGTGATGGGCGGCTACATGCAACCGCAGGGACACCTCCAGATCATCTCGAATCTCGTCGATTACGACGTGCCGCTGCAGGCGGCGCTCGACGCACCGCGGTGGCGATACCGCGAGTCGGGAACGCTCGGCGTCGAGGAACGGCTGCCGAATCAGACGAAGCTCGCCCGAAAGGGCCACGACGTCGGCGTCCTCCCGCCGTCGATGTTCGGCGGCGCACAGATCGTCCGGAAGCGGGGAGACACGCTATCCGGCGCGACGGAGCCGCGCAAAGACGGTACCGTCACCGGCTACTGAGCCGGAATACCCGTCACCCGTGACGACAGCGACGCCGCGAACGCGGGTGTCAGGGCCAACGCGATAGAGTGCGGTAGCCCGTTGACTCGGCTGTCCTCATCGTGCGCGACGAGGAATCCGATCGAACCGACCGTCCGACGGAACTCATACTCGAGTACGTCTCTCCGACGGGATCCAGATCCAGCGTCCTGCTCGCGAGTGACAGCTCGTCGCGGCGATCGACGCGACCGACGGCGACGTAATCGCCGTCGCCGAGCCGGCCGTCGAGCGGGCGCTCGAACGGCTCCATCAGAACGGGTTTTACGTGGAACCGACGTCCGCGAGCGCGCTCGAACGATACCGAGCGACGGATCAACTCGACTCGGCGGACGACGTCGTCCTCCCGTTGACGGGAAGCGAATTGAACGGCGCGTGATCGCGAGACGCCTGCGAGCGATCGGCCGTTCTATCAATAGTCGGACGTGACGCGGAGAGAGATGACGAGGGCGACCAACGTCAGTCCCGCCAGCAGGAAGAACGCCTCGTCGAAGTAATCCATGTCAGCAAGGGTCCCGACGAGCGTCGGACTGAGCGCCCCGACCGCCATGTACGTCGTCCGGAGCGTTCCCAGCCCGGTGTTCTGTATGTCTTCGGGAAGCCCGCCCGTCATGAACGTCAACGTGATCGCACTGTAGCCCAGAACGCCGCTGAGCGGGATCGTCACGAGTACGATACTCCAGAATCCGTCCACGAGCGGGAGCGCGATCAGTCCGAGCATCAGCGCGGTAAGCATCGCACGGAGCGGTTTTTGGGCGCCGAATCGGTCGTAAGCCGTCCCCGAAAGTGGCTTTACGACGACCCCGAGCGCGAAGAAGAACCCGAAGAGCGCGCTCGCCGTCGTCGGATGGAGCCCCTTTATCTCGATGAGGTAGGTGGGGTAGAACCCGGTCAGCGCCTGCCAGACGCAGTAGATGAGAATCTGGATGGTCGCCATCACGAGGATCGAAGGCTGCATGATCTCCGAGTAAATGTAGCGAATCGTGTCGGTAGACATGGAGTCGACCGCCGTCGATTCGGACGTCTTCGCCGGCACGAACAGCCAGAGACCGATCGCGGTGAGAGCGAACATCGGAACGGCCATACCGAGGCCGTACTGCCAGGCGAACACCGTCGCGACGAACGCGGCGATCGGCGGGAGCAACGTGTTGCCCATGTCTCCGGCACCCATCGTCATCCCGATCGCCGCCCCATCGTGTTTCGGGTAGAGGTGATTCAACGACGTGAACCGTGCGACCCCGTACAGGGCGGTCGTGAGGCCGAAGAGGATCGTCGCGACGAAGAGTAACACCACCGACTGAGCGGTGACGATCAGCAGGATCATTCCGACCGAGACGAGGGAGCTGATCATCATGATTCGACCCTCGCCGACCCGATCGGCCAGCACTCCGCCCGGGAGTTGCCCGATCGCGTACGCGAGCCAGAGCGCGGTCAGCAGTAATCCGGCCGTGGAGAGGTTCATTCCGTACGTCGTGCGGATATGTGGGAGTAACACCGGGTAGACCATCCGGACACCCAGCGAGAAGAACCAGCCGGCAGCGATGGTGACGAGAATGATCCCGCGTCCATCACTCCAGAGGATTCGCAGCGTGTGCCGAATATCCGAGAATATTTTCGCGGTCAGTATGAGCCACCTATCTACCGTTTCGTGTTCACTCTTATCAACCCACTCAACCGAGAAGATATTGCCGAGACCGACCGCCCGGGAGTCGGAGGGACGATCGCTCAAGCCGGCGTCGACCGATCTGCGAAGCGGATGCAGTCGTTACGGTTCGCAATAATCGGTCCATCCCTCGCGGTCGCGGATCGCACGTCGCCACGCGTCGGGTATCGGTCGTGATTCGTCTCCACTCCCGCCGTACCGAACCTGTACCGTCGTCGCCGTCGCGACCGTCGTTCCATCGGCCCGGCGAACGTCGTACTCCATGGTGAGACTCGAGGTCCCGATCTCGGTAACGGCCGTGTCGACGCGAATCGAATCGGCGTACTCGACCGGCTCGACGAAGTCGATCGAGATGTGGACGACCACGGTATCGAGCGTGCTCATGTCCGCTCCGATGACGTCGCGGTAGTAGGCGGCTCGCGTTTCACCGAGGTACTCGGCGTAAACGGGATGATTGACGTGACCGTTCCGGTCGATATCGCGGAGCCGAACCGACGGCTCGAACGTGTACGAGGCGTTCACGAACGATCGATCGTGGCCCGTAGACAAAAGTATACCCGCTACCCGGATATCTCAACGGACTACCGCTAGTCGACCGACCGTTCCGATGCGCGCTCGGACGTGAGAGCGGAGACGTCCTACTCTCTCGCCGTCACGACCGGCTGGCTCGCGTTGATGATGACGCTCTGGGCGACGCTGCCGAAGATCGCCTTCCCGGTCGGCGACCGCTTTCGTGGACTCAACACGATGTAGTCTGCGTCCTGTTCGGTCGCGTACCGGCGTATCTCGCTGGACGCATCGCCGACGAGTCCGACCGCCGTGTACGGCTGGTCGAGATCACTGGCGGCTTCGTCGGCGATCTCTGCGGCCAGTTCTCGCACCTCGTCGACCTCGAGGGCTTCGTTTTCCGTCTCGACGGTAGTCCGTTCCAGACCGACGAATTCGCTGGTACTGAGGACGTGCAGGACGTGGATCTCCGTGTCGAACGCTCGAGCCAGTTTCGCTGCCTCCCGGACGACGTACGTGGATCGGTCCGAGCGATCGACTGCTGCGAGTATTGACATACGCTCTGTATATCCCGAGGCGTTATTATTGTTTTCCCGCGTCGGACTCGAGCAGCGCCTCCGTCGGCCGTCGTACAGTGCTCGCTCGGGTCCACCCGGACCGACTGCTCGGCGCTGTCGGACCGCTCGACACCGTCAGCGCTGCTGGCGAGTGAGAGAGAAAGCCGATAACGCATTCCCCACACGTGGAAAACGACTGGGAGAGCGTCAGTAGGGCTCGGCGAGGAGCGCTCGAGGGAGGTCGCGGTACATGTGCTCGAGGTCGGCGTCGGAGATCCCTTGCGCTCGGAGTTCGTCGACGAACGTTCGGAAGGCGTCCGGTGGTGAGGCGTTATCGGGCTGGCCGTGATCGGTCGAGAGGAGACACTGATCGACGCCGATCGCTTCGATGCTGCGCGTCATCTCCGGAATACCGATATCGTCCTTGACGACGGGGAGATAGCACTTCTCGATGTACGCGCCGCGGTCCGCCAGTTCGACCTGGTCCTCCGTCGAAAGGCCCATGAACGCGGAGTCCGCGTGCGTGATCAGGTACGGGATATCGTAGCCCCGCTCCTCGATCAGATCGAGGATGGCGAACGTCTCCTCGCGATCCAGGTGACCGTTTCCGAGGATGACGTCCCGGTCGGCCGCGGCGATCGTTTCGATGACCGAGACGATGTCGGGCTTCACCGTTCCGTCGTCGTCCGTCGCGACGAGGTGCTGTCCCGAGAACGGGAAGTTGCGGTGACTCGTATCGAAGTTCGCGGCGCTGAACGTCGGCAGCCAGACGACGCTAGCACCCGTTTCGACCGCCAGTTCGACGGCGGAGGGATTGAACCCGCCGACGAACGTGTTGAGCGCGACCGACGAGTAGATATCGACGTCGGGAACGGCTGCGGCCGCGATCGTCGCGGCCTGAAACGAATTGCCGAAGTGGCTCTTCACGAGGAAGCCCCCCATCCCGGCCGCCTCGACCCGTTCGGCGAGTTCGATGATATCGTGCTTGCGGTCCCAGAGGGACGGCTCCGCGTGGACGTGGATGTCGATCGCACCGTCGATCCTCACGCCGAATCACCGCCGTCGATGCGCTTCGAAACGGAGCGGGTTTCGCCGAACGAGTGAAGCGCCATCGAGTGTTTACCGGCACCACCGGCGACGATGACGTTCACGTCGTCGGGATCTTCGACCAGCGGGATCATCGCGTCGACGTCGTCGGTTTCGAATCGCGGGTGCCACGTGTAGTTTTCGGTGATACCGACGGTCCGGAGTTTCTCGAGTTCGTTGCGGGCCTGATCATAGAGGTACCACTGGACGTCCTCGCGGGACCAGTCGTCTCGAGCGATCGTGTCCGCGTGTTCCGGCCCGAGCACGACAGTGATCTCGCCGTGCGTGTGGTGGGTGTTGTTGTTCCCGACCGTCGCGAACACGTCCGCCGCCGTCGTCAGGATCCCGGACGCGGTTTCGTTGACGTGGTCGTTGATCTCGTGGGGAGCCTCCACACCCATCACGGTCACGACGCTCTCGTCCTCGTCGTATCCGCGTTGGACGTGGAACGGCTCCCAAGGGTTTCGTTTCTCGTTCTCCGCGATACAGAAGCTGAACTTGCCGGGATGGCCGTGGGTCGCTCGATCCATATCGCCGGGGGCGCCCCCGCCGACGTTGGTCAGGAGCAGTCGAATCGCGCGGCCGATCGTGCTGTTCGCCTGCCAGCCCTGGCCGAAGACGTTGTAGCCGTAGTTGATGTTCAACTCCTCGACGATCGGACCGTTGACGACGACCAACGGGGCGACCGGATGCGTCGTCGCGTTGATCCCGTAGAGGTTGAACTGCTCTTCGGTCATCGCCTCGAGAGCGGCGATCAGCACCGGCATGTACTCCGGCTCACAGCCGGCCATGACGGCGTTGATAGCGACCTTCTCGACGGTGGCGTCACCGTATTTCGGCGGCACGACGCCCAGTTTCTCGTCCGGATCATGACCGGTCCCCTCAAGCATCGATTCGACGCGGTCGAGAGTCGGCGGCACGACCGGGAGCCCGTCGGTCTTGCCCCGGATGTACAGTTTGCGGTTGACAGCATCGAAATCGCCGTCGATCTCGATGATATCTGATTCGAGTTCGGTCATCAGATCGGGCAGTAAAGGTCCGACTCGTTCAGTTCCTCGTCCGCATCGAGATACTTGTTCTCGTACTCCGCCATCAGTTGCTCGCGATCGGTCGTGAGAACCGTGACAAGTTCGGGAACGGCGTTACGAGCCCGCTCGTGAACGGCTTCCTCGCGGAGGTCACCCATCGGATGCGGAATCGTCACGATCGGCAGTCCAGGCATTCCGAGCGATTGGGACTCGGATTGGCCGAGCTTGACGAATTCGTCGGTGTTGATCGTCGCGACCGGCGTTCCCTTTTTCTCGAGATCGGTGCTGTCGTAGACGCACCACGACGTACACGATCCGCAGTCACCGTACGCATTGACGACTGCATCGCACTGACTGTGCAGTTGATCCGCGAGGTCGTCGGCCGGAATCGGGCTCTTATCCTTCCGCCTGTAGACGGTGTCCTCGACGCCGTACTCCTCGACGAGTACGGTCCCGATCTCGTCCAGTAACACGTTCGCGTTACTCTTGGAGTTGTCGAGGAGACCGATCGTTGTTCCATCGAGGCTGTCCACGCGAGGTGCGATTCCGTGCGAGGAAACGGTGACGCTTCCGGTCGGGTCCAGTACTTCGATGACGTTCGTCCCGTCATCGGTTCCGTTTTCAGAACTCATACCTTGGGGATATCTATGAAGAGAGATACCCATTATCAAATCGGAAGTTTATGCCGCTACTCGGCGTCGATGCGGTCCCGCACGGCCGGGATGACCTCGTCTCCAACCAGTTCGATCGACCGCAACACGTCGTCGTGGGGAATGCCCGGTCGATGCATCCCCATCAGGATACAGTCCAGCCCGACGTTCTCGTAGAGGTTGACCAGTCGATCGGTGACGGTTTCCGGGGAGCCGATGATGAATCGGTCCTCCTTGAGATCCTCGAGACGTTGATCGAGCGCGTCGGGGTTCTCCATCGCGTCGGCCTGCCCCTCCTGTACGTACCAGTCGTAGTACTTCTTGATCTGCGGACCGTATATCTCGAGCGCCTTCGCATCCGTCTCGGCGACGAACACGTCCCGACGGGCCGGAATGACACCGTGGTAGCCGTCGCCGCTCGGTTCGCCGGCTATCTCCACTTGCCGAGCGATCGTGGGCTCGTCCTCGTGCGGGTTGGCGACCCAGACGTCGCCGAGTTTACCGGCCCGCTCGATCGCCTTATCCTTGTTCCCGCCGATCCAGATCGGCGGCCGCGGATCCTGGACGGGTTTGGGCTCGATGGTGGCGTCCTCAAGCTGAAAGTGTCGCCCGTCGTAGGAGACGTTGTCCTCGGTCCACAGCTTCTTGATGACCTGGACGCCCTCGATGAGCCGGCCGAGGCGGTCGGACTTGTCGATCCCGAACGAATCGAACTCCTTGTCGCGGTACCCCATCACCGGCGCAAAGATGGTTTTGCCGCCCGTGATCGCGTCGAGCGTCGCGAACTCCTCGGCGAGGACGATCGGATGTTGGAGCGGGAGGAGATACGACGTTCCGATGTGCATGTCACCGGAGTTCGCGGCGATCCGTCCGAGCGCCGGAATCGACTGAAACTTGTGGTTGTCCGCGACGAGGAAGTGGTGACCCATCCAGAGGAGATCGAAGTTCGCCTCTCGAGCCGCGTCCACTTGGTCGATGACGGTGTCAAAGTTATCGACGGCTGACCGTGACTTGTCGTGATGACCGAACAGGTGCAATCCGAACTTCATACGTGTTCCTTCGTTCGAACCCAGATAAATACGATGGAAATTGACAGGCGCGGTACCAGAACGCGAGCGGTGAACGGGCGCAGAGATCACCCGAATCGTAGCTAGCTGGTGAAATCGATCACCGAGAGACCGTCGTCAGGTGGTGGCCGACCTGTTCGATCGTTCGTACAGGTCCTTCAGTACGGGCCCGACGAGGATCGCGAGCGTCGCCAGGAGGAGTGCGGCCGTGATCGGGCGCGTCGCGAAGATCATGTACGACCCGTCCGATAGCTGGAGCGACCGGACGAAGTTCTCCTCCGCTATCGGACCGAGGATCGCCCCCAACACGAACGCGATCACGGAGTAATTGCTCTTGAGCATCCAGTATCCCAGCACCCCGAGTGCGAAGACGGTCAGCACGTCGACCCAGTTCGTCCGGAGAGCGATCCCGCCGAGCGCGGAGAGCATGATAACCATCGGGATGATGGTCGTCGTCGTGATCTTAGTAATGTAGCTCGCACGCGTAACGATGAGCAATCCGACGGACAGGATAACCAGATTTCCGAAGAGAATCGAGAGAAGCATCGCGTACGTCGTCGCTGCTTCGGCCGAGAATAACTCCGGACCCGGGCGGAGGCCGTGCATCAGGAGGCCGCCGAGCAGCACCGCGGTAGCGCCGCTTCCGGGGATGCCGAACGAAATCGTCGGAATGATCGAACCGCCGATCGTGCCGTTGTTGGACGCTTCGGACGCGACGAGACCCTCGGTCGAACCCTCACCGAATTCGTCGGGATCCGACGCGGAGCGCATCGCTTCGCCGTACGAGAGGAAATTCGCGGCCGACGAGCCCCCGCCCGGGATCGCACCGACGATCATTCCGATATACGCCGATTTGACCATCGTCACCGGTTTCGACAGGGCCTCCTTGATTCCGTCGACGATGCTACCGCTGAAGGAGACGTCCCCCTGCGCGATGCCGCCTTTTTCGGAAGCCAGTTTGATCATTTCGGCGATCGCGAACAGCCCGATCAGGATGGCGATGAAGTCGAGACCGTCGAACAGGTCCAGCCTCCCGAACGTGTATCGCTGAGTCGGTGTCATCGGGGCGATACCGACGGTCGCGAGGAGAACGCCGAACGCACCGGAGAGGACCCCTTTAGCTACGGACCCGCGGGCGACGACGACGATCAGCGAGAGGCCGAGCACGGCGACGGCGAAGTACTCCGGGGTCTGGAAGAGCAGTACTAGTTCGATCAGGACCGGCATCAGAACGAGCAGGGTGATCAGACTGAACGTTCCCCCGAGCGCGGACGAGGTCGCGGAGATCGCGATCGCGTTCTTGGCCTTTCCCTGTCTCGACATCGGATAGCCGTCTAATGTGGTTGCGGCGGACCCGGCCGTTCCCGGTGCGTTGATGAGTATCGCTGCGATACTCCCACCGTACATCGAACCGCTGTAGATTCCGACGAGGAGAATAAGCGCATTGACCCCGGACAATGGCAACGTCAGCGGAAGGACGATCGCCATTCCGAGGGACGCACCCATGCCCGGCAGCGCACCGACGATGATTCCCGCGATTACGCCGATAACCATCCAGCCGATAGCCGGCCAGCTAAACAGGATTTCGAGCCCGGCGAGTATCGGGTCGAGAAAGCTCATCCCATCACCTGCTCCGTGAGCACGCCCTGATCGATCGGGAGATACAGCAGGTCCCAGAATGCGTACCCGACCACAAACCCGGTAACGGAGAGGCCAAGCGTGAGGTACCACGGTTTCTGGAACCACCAGCAGTAAAAGGCGATGAATATCGGCGTCGCCCAGAGCAGACCGATAGCATACCCGAGAACGATGTAACCGAGCATACTCAGGGCCGTGAATACGGAATTATCTATCGGGTACCGTCCGACGTTCAGGTCCTCTACCTCGTTCGCGTCGCCTTCGGCGTCGGACTCCTCTCCATCCTCGAGTTTCCCGGCACCGACCTCATCGACGATCTCCTCCTCGTCTCCGTCCCCGAAAAGCGATTCGTCTTTGACGATGGGTTGCACCGAGTTCGGCAGGTACTCCCTGAAGAGGAGGATCGTTCCCGCGAGAATCATAAAGAGGCTCACGTTCCTCGGCCAGATCTGGGCCGACTCAGTGAACGAAAGCGATTCGATAAAGGCGTATATTGCTACCAGTAAGAACAGTAAATTGATTGCATAGTCAATCACTCTTTCAGAAACGTGGATCCTGTCTCGTATTTCCATGTTTAGTAATAGCACACTTTGATGGGCTTATAGCTTATCCTTCGACCGCTCAACTATCGACAATGCCGTAATTCGCGGCGGGAAACAGGAATTCCAACTACAGTGATGAATCCTGTAACCTGGTCTCGAGTCTCGTGGTAGCGGGTTCAGTCGACCTGCTCCCGAATGGACTCGATATCCAGCTCTTCGGGGACCGTGTTGATAACTTCGTCGATGAGTTGATCCGTTTCCTCCGGGCCCTCGTACAGGAAGTTCGCTCCCGTATCGTCGCCCCATTCCTGGAGTTCGTCGACCTCGAGAACGCTCTCGACTGCGCTGGAGAACGTTTCGATGTGGTCGTCCGACGTTTCAGGCGGCGCGGCGAACGTCCGGGTGAGGTTCCCCAGGAAGTCCATGTCTTCGTAGCCGAGATCGGGCAGCGTCGGAACGTCCGGATACGCGGGGGTCCCGACACTTCCGAGCAGGGCCACGACCTCGAGTCGACCGTCTTCGGTGAACCCTTCGGTCGCCGCCGACGAGGAGATTCCGGCCGGGTTCTCACCGGAAACGACGGACTGCGTGGCCGGACCGTTTCCTTCGTAGCCGATGTAATCGTCGAAATCCATGTCGTAGTTCTCCCGCAGGTAGAGGGAGGCGACGTGGTAGTAGCTTCCGACCGTCTGACCGGCCCACTGGTTCAGTTCGCCGTCGGCGAAGCGACTCTGCAGGTCCTCGAAGTCCTCGATCTCGAGGTCGGGATTCGCAGTGATGAGAATCGACGTCGACTCGTACGTCGCGACCCCTTCCATCTCGGTAATGTCCCAGTCCGTCTCGTTGATCAGCGTCGACAGCGGTGTGGACGGCGGATTCATCATCAGATACGTGTAGCCGTCCGGTTCGGAGGAATACGCCTCTTGTGCTCCGCGAAGCGACGCCGAACCCGGGATGTTTTCGATCTGAATGTCGACACCGAGTTCGTCTGACAGGTGCGGCTGGAACTGTCGTGCGTACGTGTCGGTACTCCCGCCCTCGGAGAACGGAACGACGATCCGAATCGGTTGGTTTGGATAGTCGCCGTCGCCACCGTTACGGCCGAGACAGCCGGCCAAGCTGGTTCCAGCGATCGATAGCCCACCGTATTTAAGCACGTCCCTGCGACTGGTAATATGTGGCATACACATCGTCAATATTCCTAAGATCATATAAATCTACTCCAACGGCCGTATCAGGACCGGAAAACAGGTTCGCTTCCCAACAGGTATTCGACGAGACGTAGATAGAGATCGGCCAAAGTCCGAGTTGAGCGCTTGCGACGGCCGCACGGGGACCGATATCGATGTGGCGGGAGCGAAGCCGATCCCTCCGAGGGCGAGATCGGTCGTACCGAACACGGCTGCGAGGGGGACTCGAACGCCGCTCGTATCGCCGCACTCATGATCGTCCTGACGTTATCTTTCGAATTCCGGCTGTCGACCGTCGCGCATCGCGGCGACGGCCTCGGAGTGCTCCGGGTCGTTAACGCACTCCCACTGTCGCTCGAACGCCGCCTGCGCGTACGCTTCGAACGACTGCGAAACGTCGACGAGCGACTTGGTTCCGCGAACGCCGGCTTGCGGCTTCGAGACGAGGTCGTCAACGAGGTCACGCGCGGCGGAAAGCGTCTCGCCGTCCTCGACGACGTCGACGACGAGTCCGTCCTCGAGCGCGGCCTCCGGCGTGATATCCTTGCCCGTCAGGAGATACTCCTTCGCCTTCGCTTCCCCGAGCAGTCGAGGGAGCAGCCAGCCGCCGCCGTCACCCGGCACGAGACCGATATTGACGAACTGCTGGCGAAGCACGGCCTCCTCGCTCGCAATCCGGAGGTCGCACGCGAGCGCGAAGTCACAGCCGGCGCCGATTGCGGGTCCGTTGATCGCCGCAACCGTCGGCTTCGATCCCGTGTAGAGCAGTCGCACGACGTTCTGTACCTTTCCGAGGTGGGCGCGATACTTCGAGGGCGTCTCCCTGTCGTCACGGCCGTCCATCTCGTTGACGTCGGCGCCGCTACAGAATCCCCGGCCATTGCCAGTGAGGAGAATCGCGTAGACCCCCGAGTCGTTCATCGCTTCGTACAGCACCTCGTTCAGTTCCTCGAGCATCCGTGCGTCGAACGCGTTCAAGACGTCGGGTCTATCGAGAACGACTTCGGCGCGTCCGTCGACGACCGTATAGTCGACGTACTCGCGGTCGTTACTCATGGCTGGCCTCCCGTGCGAGTCCACGTTCGAAGATCGCTACCGCCTCGGTTCGGTCGATGGTGGTCATTGGTTCAGATCGCATCGTTGGCTCTCAGTTCGTCGATCTCTTGTTCCGAGTAGCCCGTCAGGTCGGCGAGGATCTCGTCGGTGTGCTCCCCGAGGAACGGGGCGCGGTCGATCTCCGGCTCCTCGGCCCCCGAGAACTTGATCGGCATCCCCGGGACCGGCATCTCCTCCCTACCGTCCGTCTGATTCGGCAGGTACTCGATCATGTTTCGGTGCTCGAGGTGGGGATCGTCGATGATCTCCTCGACTGTCTTGACCGGCGCGCTCGGGACGTTCGACTCCAGCAGGATCTCCATCACCTCGTTTTTCGTCTTTCCGTCCAGCCACGCCTCGATGTAGCCGTCGACCTCGTCGATGTGTTGTGCGCGGAGGGCCTTCGAGGAGTACTTCTCCATCTCGGAGAGCTCCGCCCTGCCCATAACTTCGGTCAGGTTCTCCCAGTGGCGCTCGGAGATGCAGATGATCGCGACGTGACCGTCCTCGACCTCGTAGGTGTTGTACGGCGCGATAGCCAATCCGGAGTGTTTGTTTCCGGTCCGGGCCGGCGCGTCGTTCTGATCGACAAGCGATGCAATCGGTGATGCCAACGTCGGAAACATCGTATCGAACATACCAACTTCGATGTACTCTCCCTCACCGGTCGCTTCCCGCTCGTAGAGCGCACTGACGATTCCGACGACGAGGTGGAGCGCGCCCATGAAATCACAGATCGCCGGGCCCGCCTTGACCGGGGGTTGTTCGGGATAGCCGGTCGTATTCATCACACCGCTCATCGCCTGTACCGTGAGATCCATCGCCGGATAATCGGCGTACGGCCCGTCGTCCCCGTACCCCGATCCGTGTGCGTAGACGAGTTCCGGGTTCACCTCGCTGAGCGTCTCGTAGCCGACGCCGAGTTCCGCCATCTTCCCCTTCGCGAAGTTCTCGAGGAGGACATCCGCTTCGGCGACGAGATCCTTGAGCGTCTCTTTCCCTCGTTCGGACTTGAGATTGAGCGTAATGCCGCGTTTCGTGACGTTCAGAAACTGGTACTGCGGCGGTTTCCCGTCCTCGCTCCGCGTCCTGACGTTCTCTCCCCAGGGGGGTTCGACTTTGACTACGTCGGCTCCCAAAAACGACATCAGAAGACCGCTGTAGCCGCCTTGATAGATCTGTCCCAGATCCAGGACACGCACGCCATCTAGGGGTCGTGACATACACGCTGTGTATCTGTCGCGGATATATGAAGCTTACCACTAGCTGACTGACGTTTTTCGGCAGCGAAGGTCGAGAGGACCGTCGTGATCGATACGAGTGAGGACGCCTCCGTCGGTAGTGGCAGGCGGTCCCGACACCGGAATCTCGTCGACTTCCGGGTAAGCTATAACTGTCCGCGGTCGATGAATCCTGTATGGGACAGAGTACCCAGGACCGCCTCACAGACGGCGAAACCGTCCGTCTTGCGGCGTTCTGCACCGACCTGACGTACGACGCACTGAACGACGACGTCGTCGAGGGGGCCAAGAAGGCGCTCGTCGACACGCTCGCAGCCACCTACGCGGGAATCGACACCGATCCCGGCGGGCACATGCTCGACTACGTGAGCCAGTACGAGAACGACGAGGCGACCGTCATCGGCAACGACGCCGGCTCGAACGCGCAGTTCGCGGCGCTCGCGAACGGCACGCTCGCCCACGCGCTGGACGTCGACGACGGGCACAGAAGCGCCGCCGGACACCCCGGAAGTGCCGCCATTCCGGCCGCCCTCGCGGTCGCAGAAAAGACGGACGCGTCCGGAAGGGATCTCATCACCGCGATCGTCGCCGGCTACGAGGGGATGGTCAAGACCGCCAAATCCGTCCAGACCTCCCACCGAGAACGCGGGTTCCACGCCACGGCGACGTGTGGCTGTTTCGGGGCCGCCGCGGCGGTGAGCAGCCTCCTCGACCTCGACGAGACGCAGACGGCCCACGCCCTCGGGCTCGCGGGCACCCAGGCGGGCGGCCTGTTCGAGTTCCTCGAGAAGGGATCGATGGCCAAACGATTCCATCCGGGACGCGCCGCCCACGCCGGAATTCTGGCCGCCGAACTCGCCGCGACCGGGTTCGACGGCCCCGACACGATCATCGAGGGGAAAGACGGCTTCGCGAGGGCGTTTACCGACGAGTACGATCTCGAGCCCTTCGAGAATCTCGGCGATCCGTTCTCGATTACGGAAAACTATCTGAAACCGTTCCCGTGCTGTCGTCACATTCACGGCCCGATCGAGGCCGCGCTGGCAGTTCGAGACGAAGGAGTCACAGCCGACGACGTCGACACGATCCGCGTCGAAACGTACGGGACTGCCTCCCATCACGACAAGACAGCAGTCGAGAACCTACTCGACACGCAGATGAGCATCCCGTACGGCGTCGCGATCGCGCTCGTCACCGGAGAGGCGAAACTGGCCCAGTTCGAACCGTCGAACGCGACGAATCCGGACGTCGAGGCGTTGATCGAGAACGTGGAGGTCGTCCTAAGCGACGAGATGGAAGAGCTATACCCGGAGACGCGACCGGCACGCGTGATATTCACGCTGGACTCGGGTGAACAGTACGAAGAGCTCGTGAAGTATCCGCTGGGTGCAGCCGAGAAGCCGCTCTCGCGAGATCGGTTGGAAGAGAAGTTCCGCGATATCAGCGCTGGTTACCTCTCCGAGGACCAACAGGAGACCGTTATCGAGAACGCCTTCTCGATCGACGAGTTCGACTCGGTCGCGACGTTCGCCGAACAGCTATAGCGCTCGCCGAGAGCGCGCTCCCGGTCGTCGTCGTCCGCTATCGTACAAAAACGCCGCCTCGAGGATCGGGAACGGCCGGTCGACGGGCAGAAACGTCCGGTTCGGTGATCAGTATTAACCTGATCGGCTCGATCAGTCGAGTCCGTATTTCTTGAGATAGCTCGCGATTCCGTTCCGCTGCACTTCGACGGTACCGCCGGCGATCTTCCACCCGCGAACCCACCGGTACATGTACTCCAACGGCGACTCCTGCATGTACCCCATCGCACCGTGGATCTGCAGCGCTTCGTCGACGACCTTCTGGCCGACTTCGTTCGCCTTGACCTTCGCGATCGAGGTCTCCAGACGCGATGGATCGCTATCCTGTGCGTTGGCCGCCGCTCTGTATATCAGAAGCCGCGCGGACTCGAGTTCGATCGCCATATCGGCGAGTTTCCACTCGATACCCTGAAAATCGCCGATCGGCTGGCCGAACTGTTCGCGTTCCTGTGCGTGTGCCAGCGCCTTATCGAACGAGTTCAGTCCGCACGCGACGCACATCATCGCATTGTGACACCGTTCCACGTTGAATTCGATCATCAATTCCTTGAACGCCTCCTTCTCGTGAACCAAGACCTGTTCCTCAGAAACCCGGCAGTCGTCGAAATAGAGTTCGTTCTGAACGTGGCCGGCCATATTCGTCGTTCCATCGTCGAGTGACAGTCCGTCGGTGTCCTTATCGACGACGATGGCACCGATATTGTCGTCCGGGAACCGTGCGTAGACGAGGAACGCGGCGCACTGTTCGGCTTTCGTTACCCACATCTTGCTCCCGTTCAGGACGAGTTCGTCACCGTCGTATTCGACGCTCGTTTGCATGTTCCCGGCGTCGGAACCCGCCTCGGGCTCGGAGATCGCGACGGAGATAACCGTCTCTCCGGCGCAGACGCCCGGGAGGTACTTCTCCTTCAAATACTCGCTTCCAAGTGCCGCGATCACTCGAGGCGGTCCCATCGACGATCGCGAGAGGATGTGTGCGGTGTCCGGACAGACTCGACCGACGGCTTCCTGGGCCAGCAACACTTCGACGGGCGAGTAGCCACCGCCTCCGTACTCCATCGGAAGCCCGATACCGAGGAGTTCCTGCTCCGCGAGGATCTCCTGATTCTGAGCCGGGAACTCGTCCTCCCACGTGAACGCATCGTCTTCGAATTCCTGTTTCGCGATCTCGGAGGCAGTTCGATACACTAACTGCTGTTCCTCGGTCAACTGGAAGTCCATATGATCGGATCGTAGTAAAGCAGTATGAGAGTTGTGGTAGCGGAGACGATGAGCCCAAGAGAGTTGCTACCGTTCCACATGGTAACTACTGATACAGTGATTTTCGCTCTTCGAAAACGGCCGGGTGCAGAGATACCCTAGCAGACGAGCCAATAAATGACATATATTGTTATTCAGCGAGGATACGAACACAATCAGTATTGATTAGCCACTTAATCGCAAGGATCAAGTAGTAGGTCGGATTCGTCGGTGAGAAATAGTGATATATATTGTTGCCGACTAATACATTGATTTCAGGAGTATCGAAGTAATTATATTCCTCAGTAGAGTAGATCGGCCGAACAGTAAAGCGGTGGTACCCTCCAGGAGGAGTCTCGCAGGTCACGTATTCGGACTGGATTCCCCAGCCATGAAAGCAAAGAAAATTATTTCTCAGACGTGAACTTTATATACTCGGTCTTCGATGGCAGAGTATGGGAAACAACCCGCAAAAGATCAACGCGGTCGAAATCAGCCTGGCTGTCGTTCAAGAGCTCGTCAGACGGGACGGGGCGCGGGTAACGGAGATCGCATCGGAGATCGACATCGCACCGAGCACTTCGCACAAACACCTCCAGACGCTGTTGGAAGAAGGCTACGTGATCAAAGAGGGGGATCTCTACTACCCCAGCATGGAGTATCTCCACATCGGGGAGTACACGCGGCGCCGCAAACCAGCGTACCGGAAAGCGGAAGCACGGGTCGAGTCCCTCGCCGAAGAGACCGGTGGTCGAACCCACTTCGTAACCGAGGAACACGGTCGCGGCCGGTACGTGTACACGAGCACCGGAAATCTCGCCGTCGAGACGTTTACCGGAAAGGGCACGAGCTTCCCGCTCCACGTGACGGCATCCGGAAAAGCGATTCTCGCGCATCTCCCGGAAGAACGAGTTCACGAAATTATCGACAGACACGGGATCGAAGCGTCCACGGAGCAGAGTATTACGTCGAAAGAGTCACTATTCGAAGAGCTCCAGACCATTCGTGACAGCGGTGTCGCGTTCAATATCGAGGAACACTACGAAGGGAGCAGTGCGGTTGCTGCACCCGTACGAGAGCCGAGCGGCAGTATTCTCGGCGCGCTGACCATCTCCGGTCCGGCCCAGCGCCTCAAAGGCGATTTCCTGCACGATGAGTTGCCGGACCTGCTTCTGGCGACGGTGAACGAACTGGAGCTAGAAATCGTGTACTCCGACTAACGCTCTCGAACCGTTTCATCCTGAGACCTCCAAACGGGGAGTCGAAGCGCACTCGAACGGACGATCTCACTTCGCTCGGCTCTGATTCCGCGTCCCCAGCGAACGTTTCACTAACAGCGGTTCCGTTGTTGCGGTGGATCCTATCTAGTCAGCTCTTTTCCAAACAAGTGTTCCACTGTTACGGAATTAACAGGGGCGAACGCGGTTGCTCCCAGTTGTGATAGTCCACAAATCAGTACGAACAGGAACCCACACCAGTATAGCAGAGTCCGTGCACATCGCCGGGTACTCGCATCGATTCGAAGCGTTCGTGACGATCCGGAACTGGGTTCGAAACGACGAGGTTTCGAATTTACTAACACCGGTACAGTTGTTATGGAATGCTGCTCGTGATCGGAGCGACCGTCGAGCGGTGATCCGCCAGTACCGAACTCGTCATTTCTGACGGACGAATCCGTAGCGATCCGAAAGGCGACGGTAGTGTCGCGAACCCGTCTTTGCCAATGACAACTGATTAGGGGATCAACTACGACTGATGAAATATGGACGAAGATACAGAATCGAGCAGTTCTCGAGGCCGCCCGAGTAAAGTAGCCCGTCTCGTCGACCAGTACGACTTGGCCGAACTCGGCGCCGAAATCGAGACCGAATGGACGAAAGAAGGGGCAGATCGGCGCAGCCTTCGCGATCTAGCGGACTACTTCAATCGGGAGCTATTGCGGCAGATCCTCCGGAACGCCAACGTCGAAACACTCGACGGCGAGGTCGAAAACTTTTATCGCCTCCTCACGACTGACTCGGCGAGCGTTGCAGACCGCACCCGGGTTCGTCGACGACTCGAAGGGGAGGGTATCGACGTCGATCAGTTAGAGTCGGATTTCGTCTCGTATCAGGCGATCCGAACGTACCTGCAGAAGCACCGGGGTGTACGCTACGAAGCGACCGACGGTGACCCCATCTCACAGTTACAGACCGCCGTCGAGCAACTGCAGAACAAACTCGTGGCCGTAACTGAAAGCAGACTCGAGCGAGTTAACGACGGAACCGTCCTCGAGATCGAGAATCCACGTGTCATGGTCGGGGTGCAAGTCGCGTGTACGGAGTGTGGCCGACAGATGAACATTACCGAACTCTCGGACGGAACGAGTTGTGATTGTGTCTAACTGAGCGGTTACCGACCGTGCTGGAAGACCGCTACGGAGATAGTATTGGTTAGAGTCACTTCGTCCACCTCGTCGAACGTGGAAATGCTGTTAGTTGTATTCTCGTATACCGATAGTAGCACTACGAGTACCGATCCGAGGAACAGTAGGAACACCTGTTGAGGGATTGAGGCGAGTATAGCGCGTATCAGAACGGAACAGTGAGATAGTGACGGTATTGTTACTATAGTTATTCAGTGGCCATACGGAGAGAGACACGAGACATGTAGAGAGAAGCACTTATGGTAACGTGGGCGGGAATACAGACGAATGAGTGGTCAAGAGTTAGAACCCAAGGAAATCGAGATCGAGGTCACCAATATTGGCGGCATCGACGAGGTGAGCGCGAATATCACCCCCGGAGTGACGGTCCTCGCTGGTCGAAATGCGACCAATCGAACCTCGTTCTTACAGGCGATCATGGCCGCACTCGGAAGCGACGACGTCTCCGTGAAGGCGGACGCCGACGAGGCTCACGTCACGCTCACCATCGGCGACGAAACATACACCCGACAGCTCGAACGAGCGAACGGCTCGATCCGAACGGGTGGCGACCCCTATCTCGAGGAGCCCCTTCTCGCAGAACTCTTCGCATTTCTTCTCGAGTCGAACGACGCGAGACGCGCAGTGGTGACGGACACCGATCTTCGGGATCTCATTATGCGACCGATCGATACCGACGAGATCCAGGCGGAGATCGAACGACTCATCGACGAGCGACGACGGATCAACGAGGAACTGGACGAAATCGCGTCCCTGAAAAAACGACTGCCGTCGCTCGAGGAAGACCGAACGCGAATCGAATCGGAGATCGAGTCGACGAAAGAACGGCTCGCCGAAACGGAGGCGGAACTCGAGTCGTACGACGACGGCGTCGAACAGACACGCGCGGAACAGAACGAGTTGGAGGAAAAGCTCACCGAGCTCCAAGATCGACGCGGCGACCTCGAATCCGTTCGCTACGAGCTCGAAACCGAGAAGGAAAGTCTCGAATCCCTCCAGCGCGAGAAACGGACGCTTGCGGACGAGGCCGACGACCTCCCGGACACGCCCATGGGAGACCACGACGAAATCGAGTCGCGCATCGACAGGCTTCGGACGCGAAAACAGCGACTCGAATCCGAGATCACCGATCTGCAGAGTGTCATCCAGTTCAACGAAGAGATGCTCGAGGACCCGGAGAACGGCCTCCTCGACGGTACCACCGACGAGAATGGCGATTCGGTGACCGATCAACTGCTCCCGGACGACTCGGTGACGTGTTGGACGTGTGGGAGCGTCGTCGACGCAGAGCAGATCGAAAGCACCCTTTCGCTGCTCCGAGAGCAGAGTCAGGAGAAATTCAACGCCATCAACGAGATCGACGACGAACTCGACGCGCTAACGGATCGGCGATCCGAACTCCGCGACAAACAACGCGAACGGGAGCGCATCGAGCGACGGCAGACCGAAGTAGCCGAGGAGATCGAGAACACGGAAGAAGCGATCGAACGGCTCTCCGAACGCCGTGACAGCCTGCGAACGGAAATTTCTGCGTTGGAAGAGGACGTCGAAGCCCAGGAAGAAGACATGCAGGAGGAGGTTCTCGAACTCCACCGGGAAGCCAATCAGTACGAGTACGATCTCGGAAAGCTGGAAAACCAAATCGAAGGAATCGACGACGAAATCGAAGAGATCGAGACTCGCCTCGAGAGCGAAGCCGAACTCGAATCCGAACGCGACGCGATCAAAGACGAGATCGGAGCGTCGAGAACGAAGATCAAACGGATCGAGCGAACGGCCGTCGAGGAGTTCAACGAGCATATGGACACCGTCCTGGAACGCCTCGGCTACGGAAATATCGAGCGCGTCTGGCTCGATCGGACGGAAACGGACGTCCGACGCGGACGCCGAAAGGAACGCAAAAGCGTCTTCGACCTCAACATCGCGAGACAGACGAAGAACGGAACGACCTACAAGGATACGGTAGATCACCTCAGTGAAAGCGAACGCGAAGTCGTCGGTCTCGTCTTCGCGCTCGCCGGCTATCTGGTTCACGAGGTCTACGAGACGGTTCCGTTTCTCCTCCTCGATTCGCTCGAAGCGATCGACTCCGAGCGAATCGCGACGTTGATCGAGTACCTGCACACGTACAGCCCCTATCTCGTCGTCGCCCTGCTCGACGAGGACGCGTCGGCGCTCAGTGACGATTATCAGTATATATCTTCAATCTGATATGCATCGGGAATAGTTCCAGTCTCGGATCGTCGACATTCCGAATCGATCAAGCGGAATTTCTACCAATTACAGTAGTTATGGTGAGAACAGTCGGGTTTGTTCTCTGGTACGAGGTGGGAGATTGTGACCCAGTAAAGTGCTGGTAGTTGCACAGTTAGACGATCAATATCGTATAGTACAGATATTATTAGAGAATTTTGGATATTTTATATAGTTATACGCACAATAGCGCCATATATCCCACAATCATGTATTGAAGGCAGATAGATTGATAGTAATATGAGAGATTCGATAAGTAGTCAAGAGAAAGATAACTAAGTGAGCAGCCACGAATGGCTCTAAAAGTCCGACCTAACTGATGGGTGGGAGACCGTCGATTCTACCAGACCACCGAGAACGTCGAGGAGCGAGTAAACGAATGCGGCCTGGAGAGGAGCGTTCGACGACGAGATTGGCTAGAGATCGTAGTGGAGAGACCCGCGAGGTAGCTGTTCCTTCCCGCTCACCGGTCAACCGCGAGTCCCGAAAGTGGTCGTTGCACCTCGAGGGGAAAATCACGTCCACTGAATTCCGACCGACGTAGTCGTCGACCGAACAACAATCGCAAAGGATTACGAGGTGGTCGACCAGTTACGGAGGGACGAACGTCGACACCCGACCGAACGTTCTCTGACGACAGCGCTTCGAATGCTCCGATAACTGCTCGAACGGTTCAACTGTAGCCGGTAAACGTCTCGTCGACGTCGGATTCGGATTCGACAGTGGCTCCCGTACTCTGCTCGAACAACTTGACGACGCTACAGCAGTCCTCGTCACCGAGTCCTTCGGCGCTCGCTTTCGTGTAGAGTTGATTGACCAGCCCGCTCAGGGCGAGCGGAACGTCCTGATTGTCCGCCATCTCGAGTGCCAGTCCCGTATCCTTTCGCGCGTAATCCACCGTAAACCCCGGTTCGAAGTTTCGGTTCAGTACTCTCGGGAGTCGCTTCCGGAACTGATTGGACGCGCCCCCGGTGTTCGACAGAATCTCGTACAGGACTTCGCCATCGACATCCGCGGCGACGCCCAGTGACATGACCTCCATCGCGAGAAGCAGGTTCCCCATCGACATGACATTGTTCAGGAGTTTCACCGTGTGTCCCGAACCCACGTCCCCCGCGTAGAATATCCGCTCGCTGAGAGACTCGAGTACGCCCTGAACGGTCTCCCCCTCGAACACCGTCTCGTCGCCGCCCACGATGGCCATGAGCGAGCCGTCCGCACAGTTCGTCGGCCCGCCGCTGACCGGCGCGTCGAGGAGTTCGACGGCCTCGCTCTCGGCGGCGATACGGCGGGTCGTCTCCGGTTCGATGCTGCTCATCTCCAGTGCGATCACCCCGTCGCTTCGACTCGCGCCATCGTCGATCCCGTCGGCGTCGAGATACACGGATTCGACGATCGACGGCGTCGGAAGGCTCGTGATGACGAGATCCGCGGCCGATGCGACGGCTGCGGGTGAGTCTCCCGGTTCGATACCGTCCTCGGCGAGTCGCGTGAGCGTCTCGTCGCTCTCGTCGTACCCGGTGACTGAAAATCCGGCTTCGGTGAGTCTGACTGCGATACTGCCGCCCATCTGTCCGAGTCCGATCACTCCGACATCCGTCGTATACATGCTAGTGATAAACGCACACGGCGAGTAAAATAAGTATCGTCTGTGCGGGCAGCGTTCATCGGAAGTGGGGCGACAGGAGAATCGAGCGGGGATGGGACTACGAGGAAAGCAGCTTATCCGCGATGATTCGTTTCTGGATCTCGCTCGTCCCCTCGAAGATGCGGGTGAGTCGGGCATCCCGCCAGTAACGCTCGACGTCGAACTCGGTCGTGTATCCGTACCCGCCGTGGATCTGAATGCCCTCGCTCGTGACGCGCTCTGCGACTTCGCTCGCGAACAGCTTCGCCATCGCGGCCTCCGCATCCGCTCCCTCGCCTTCGTCTACGGCGTCGGCGACGAGGAGCGTCAGCGCTCGAGCGGCTTCGACCTCGGTCGCCATATCGGCCAGTTTGAACCGAATCGCTTGGAACTCCGAAATCGGTTCGTCGAACTGTACTCGCTCCTGCGCGTATCCCAGGGAGTCCTCGAGCGCGCCGCGAGCCAGCCCGACCGCTCTGGCCGCCGTGTGAACCCGGCCCTCTTCGAAGAACTCCATGATCTGGTAGAACCCCTGTCCCTCCTCGCCGCCGACGAGTTTGTCCGCGCTGACGCGGACGTCGTCGAAGTTCACCTCCCACGTCTTCCAGCCGTGGTACCCGATCTTGTCGATCGCGGTCCCGCTCAGGCCCTCTCGGTCGAACGTTCCGGCCGGTTTTTCGACGATGAACCCGGAGATTCCGCGGTACGACGGCTCCGCATCGGGGTCGGTAACGGCGTACGTCAGGATGAAATCCGAGCCCTTCGCGAACGTACACCACATCTTCTGGCCGTTGAGCACGTACTCGTCGCCGTCTCGCTCCGCCCGCAGTCGCATGTTCGAGACGTCGCTTCCGGCGTCGGGTTCGCTGATCGCGATGCTCTTGAGCAGTTTTCCCCTCGCCATCTTCGGGAGGTATTCCTGCTTCTGCTCTTCGGTTGCTCCGGCGAGACTCTGGCCGCGTGCGATAATACTGCCGACGCTGAGCCAGCCGCGAGAGAGTTCCTCGGCGATCACCGCGTAGGCTTTGAGATCCAGTCCGAGACCATCGTACTCTTCGTCGATGAGGATGCCGAAAAAGCCCATCTCGCGGAGATTGTCGACGAGTTCGGCCGACATCTCCTCCTGCTGCGGATCCCGCTCTCTGGCCTCCGGCAGCACTTCGTTCTCGACGAACCGTTTCGTCTCGTCACGGAACAGTTGGTGTTCTTGATCCAGGAGGACGTTTGAGATCCCTGTCATAGCCTATACTCAACTGGCAGGCGTTATTAAGCGTTCTCACTACTGCAGGGATCGTGACAGGAGAGGGACTGGAAATCGACGTGACTCGGCCCCTTGTGTCGGCCTCTCTCGGCGAATCGAGGCACCTCGATAGCGCGGCCGTCGACACTCCGTCGAAGTAGCCAACTATATTATCCCGGACCGGTATAGTCACGGTAGAGCGTGGCAATCTTTGTCATAGAGTGTCAATGTCCGAATCCGCGACCAGCCCGAACGGTCACCGAGAGGAACAGTCAACGAGGATACCGCGTGCGATCATCCACAAACAGATCTTAGACGCCGCAGAGACGAACCCCGACGCGTCCATGGAGGACATCGCGACGGCCGTGAGCGGTGCCACTGCCGATCTCGTGGATCACGTGCTCGAGGAGTACGGAGACCCGGCGACGGCACCTGCCGAGGAAGCACTGGAGGTGGACGCCGGATCGACGGCTGCCGAGTCGACGGAAAACGGCGAGGAAACGACGGGAACCGGTCGGGATGGCGTTGCGAGCGAGACGCGAACCGAGACGGAGGTCACGGAAAAGCAGCGCGAAGCGCTTCGCGTCATCGCGGAACGGCCCGACGCGACGCAGGCCGATATCGCCGATATTCTCGGTGTGAGTAGCCCGAGCATCAACAAACGCGTCAACTCGATCGACGGCTTCGACTGGTCCGATCGTCGCTCGTTCGTCGAGCAGTATTTCGACGATCCCGACGCGGTAGCTCGAGGGGAGACGTCCGAGAGGCGACCGGCGGCCATCGAACGGACGGACGGCGGATCGAGGCTGCCACGGGCCGACGACCGCGACGCACAGATCGACGAACTCACTCAGCGACTCACTGCCGTAGAGCGATCGCTCGAGGAGACGCAGTCGTCATTGCCGGCGATTAGCGACCCGGAAATCCTGCACAAGGTCGTTCACGCCTGTCTCGAGTCCGACCACATCTCCGCGGACGAGGAGCTCGCGATCCTGCACGACCTCCTCGGGACCGACGAACGGAGCGACTGAATTCCGGGCGAAGCGGTCCTCGATCGGCGCGATTTTCCGCGCTTACCGCACCCGAAACGGCGGGAAACAATCGAGCAACAGTCCGGGGCCGTCTGCGCGTCCGTCCGCGACGGCCTGCGGGGTGTCGAAGGTGGTATTCGCGAGTATCTCGGCGAACGCGTCGACCCCGTCGTGGTGGACGTGAATATTCGGATGACACAGCAATACGGACGTCGTCGTCGCGCTCGCGGTCAACCGTTCGAACGCGTCGCGGGGAGCCGTTCCGGTTTCGAGGCGTTGCAGATCGTACGGACGGACGGGGTCGAGCACCTCGAGCGTCGTCGACGTCTCGGACGGTGGCTGGCCCAGCAGCCAGTCGAGACCGGCGTCTTCGGCGGCGCGAACCGTGCCCTCGCTAGCTCGCATGAACGGCACGTGGAACCCCGTCGGCGTCGACGCCGAAACCGATTCCAACGCGTCGCGGGCGGTCGTCAACTCCTCGAGAGCCATCTCGTACGGCGTCTCCATGTAGGAGGTGTGTCGATAGCCGTGGACGACAAGGTCGTGTCCTCGGGCGGCGATTCGCTCGATCGCCTCGCGGAGATG
This sequence comes from Natronorubrum halobium, assembly GCF_051351675.1. Lineage (NCBI taxonomy): Archaea > Methanobacteriati > Methanobacteriota > Halobacteria > Halobacteriales > Natrialbaceae > Natronorubrum > Natronorubrum halobium. The sequence continues at coordinate 67,962 of NZ_CP195596.1, read as the reverse complement.
GTCGTCTTCCTCGAGATAGATCGCGGGGACCGGAAATCCGGCCGTCACCCCCGCCGCCTCGAGGTCCTCGAGCAACCGATCGATGCCGTCGTCGAAGAAATCGTGGAGGATGTGATGAATGCGGGTGTCGAGATCGATCGCCGGATCCAGGGCTCGAACGAACTTGAGATACGGCGCTATCGAGCGCCGCTTCTGTGTCAGACTGTCGTGTTCGGACATATTGTATCGGCTCTCCTCAGTAGGCGTCGAGGTCGGTCTCGAGCTCGAGATCGTCCTCGAACGCTTTCGCGTACTCGAGGTAGCGTTCGGCGGTCGAAACGTTCGCGATATCGATCATCTCTCCCTCGTACGTAACCGCGCTCTTGTTCTCGCGTTCGGCCTCCTGGAGCGCCTCGAGCGCACCGATCCAGTACTCGACGGTGTCGGCGTCGGGGAGGAACAGTTCGTTCGCGTGTTCGACGTGAGAGGGGTGGATAACGATGTAGCCCGTGTAGCCCATCTCCCGCGAGAACTGCATGTCCTCTCTGAGTCCCTCGATGTCGCCGACATCGACGTACGTACCGGCGAGCGGATGTTCGATACCCGCCGCTCGAGCGTCCATCAGCGCCTGCTGGCGGAGGTGAACCGTCTCCAGTCCCTCCCGACCGGGACCGGTCCACTCGAATCCGAGCGCTCGGTTGGTGTCGGTTCCTTTCACGGCGCCACAGCCGATCGTCGCGACGCGTTCCGCGGCCGTACAGATGTCGTACACCTGCCGCATCGCCTGTGCCGTCTCGATGCTGACCAGCAACTCGACGCTGTTTTCAGGTAGTCCCTCGCGTCGCTCGATGTGGGTCAACACCGAATCGAGTCGTTCGACGTCCTCCGGGTTCCTGACCTTCGGCACGGTGATCGCCTCGACGCCGGCGCGGACGACCGCCTCGTAGTCGCGTTCGGCGAACCCCTGGCTCGCGTTCGGATGAGCGTTGACGCGAACGTGGATTCGCTGCCCCTCGTCGGCGAGCGCCGAGACGTTGTCGGCGACGATCTCCCTCGCCGCGTCCTTCTCCCCCGGCGGGACCGAATCCTCGAGATCGAGGATCACGACGTCGGCGTCGTTCGTGTGGGCGTTTGCGACCCACTCCTCGCGATTCCCCGGGACGAACAGCGCGGATCTGACCGGTTCCATACGATGACGTCGTTCGATGCGTCCTTATATGTTACCCAATCCCGTGGTCGATTCCGCCGCTCGGTCTCGCGTTCGACGGTCGGCCGTCAGTGGCTCGCCGCGAGCGATCACTCCCCGCCGAGATCAGTTCCGAGTGCGGTAACCGGGAGAAATACTATGTGGATGAGTCGCAAGATAGTGGTATGAACGGGATCCACGATATGGGCGGCATGCACGGATTCGGCCCCGTCGAGACGGCGGACTCGGCGGCGTTCCACGGCGAGTGGGAGAAACAACTCTTCGCGGTCGACAAACTGCTCAAGTACGACTCAGTGTATCGCGTCGACGAGAAACGGCACGCGATCGAGCGCATGGCGCCGGCGACCTACCTCGAGGCGTCGTACTTCGAGCGCTGGACGGCCGGCATCGAAACGCTGCTCCTCGAGAAAGGGGTCGTCTCCGAAGCGGAACTCGAAGCACGCCTCGAGTCCCAGACGCAGGAGGCGGACGGCGGGGACGGAGACACCGCGGAGACCGACGGACCCACGGTCGAACAGGTACGGGCGACCTTCCGACGGGATTCGTCCTTCGACGCCGACCCGGTCGAACCGGCCTTCGAGGAGGGAGACGAGGTCGTCGTCCGGAACGACCATCCGGACGGCCACACGCGCTGTCCGCGATACGTGCGACGCGCTTGCGGGACCGTCGACCGCGTCTGTGGAACCTACGACGTCCCGGACGAGGTCGCCCACGGGACGGACGCCGCCGAACCGCTGTACTCGATCGAGTTCGAGGCGGCGGAGCTCTGGAACGACGATACGGACGCCGATAGCGTTTCCGTCGACCTCTGGGAACGGTATCTCGAGCCGGCCGGCACCGAAACGCCGACCTCGAGCGACTCCGAAACCCCACAACGCGAGTGATTTGCAATGGACGATTCACACACCCACGACCGCGATTCCGATCGTAGTCACGACCACGGCAACGACGCTGCTCACAGCCACGATTCCGAACACAGCCACGACCACGGCAACGACGCTGCTCACAGCCACGATTCCGAACACAGCCACGCCGACGACGCTGCTCACAGCCACGATTCCGAACACAGCCACGCCGACGACGCTGACCACAGCCACGACCGCGCGGGGTCGACCGACGAGTCGCCCGACGACCTCAAGGCCAGGGCTCGAGCCCTCCAGTCGTTGCTCGTCGAGAAGGGCGTGATCAGCACGGATGCAGTCGACGAGGTGATCCGACTGTTCGAGGACGAGATCGGCCCGATGTACGGGTCGCGCGTCGTCGCCCGTGCCTGGTCGGATCCGGCGTTCAAGGAACGGCTCCTCGAGGACGCGAACGAGGCCGTCGCGGAGTTCGACTTCGAGATCGGCCAGCAGCACCTCCGGGTCGTCGAGAACACCGAAACGACGCACAACGTCGTCGTCTGCACGCTCTGTTCGTGTTACCCGTGGTCGCTGCTCGGCCTGCCGCCGACCTGGTACAAGACGCCGTCGTACCGATCGCGGGTCGTCCGCGAACCCAGAGCGGTGTTGTCGGAGTTCGGGCTCGATCTCGAGTCTGACGTCGACGTCACGGTCTGGGACTCGAGTTCGGAGATTCGCTACATGGTGTTGCCCCAGCGGCCGGCGGACGCGGACACCTGCTCCGAGGAGGAGTTGGCGGATCGGGTCACGCGTAACGCGATGATCGGCGTCGACCGGGTGAATGACCCATGACCGAAGAGCGTGAGCGGGAGCGGGAGCGCGCGCCAACGGATACCGCATCCCCGAAAGCGTCGAGCACACCCGACGCGCCGCCGGTGGAGTGCGATTCGCCCGATCAACTCCGCGCGTTCGGGCTGGTCGTCGCCCTCTCGGAGACCGAAGCGATCGAGTGGGACGCGTTTCAGCGACGGTTGATCGAACGGATCGGAACCGACGACGGCTCGCTCGAGACGGACACGGAGCGAGCCTACTACGACCACTGGATCGACGCCACGGCGCAGTTACTCAGCGACGCCGAGTTGCTCGACGAAGACGAACTCGAGGAACGCGCAGCCGAGTTCGCTCGAGGGGACCGCGACGCGTCCGAGTTCGTCGTCGGCGACCACTCCCACGACCACTGAGTTCGACTCGCGACCGGTATCGTTCTCGTCAGGAACTCCACGTCTCTCGGCGATTACGCCGAGGACTGCAGTCCCGGTAGTGCCGCCCGAATCGACTCGAGCCACGCGAGCAACTGTTCGTCCGCGTCGTAGCGTGCGCTACACTGGAGTCCGACGGGGAGTCCGTCGACCGTTCCCGCAGGCACCGTCGCGGTCGGGAGGCCGACGTACGTCCACGGCAGGTTCATGATCGGATCTCCCGTCGAATCGATCCCCTCGGGAGCGGGGCCGGGTGCCGGCGGCGAGACGAGCAGATCCACGTTCCGGTCGTCCAGCTCGTCCTCGATCGCGTCTCGGTAGTCGATTCGTTTCGCGCGATCGGTCGCGAGGTCGTCGACGCGAACGCTACGACCGACTTCGAGTTGTTCGGTCATGACGTCCGAATACCGCTCCCCGTAGCGCTCGAAGCGATCGTAATGGTTCAGTACCGCTTCCGCGGCCTTAAGGCGTTGATGGCGCATGAACACCGTCGGAAACTCGTCGAAGACGTCAGTCCGTTCGACCTCGAATCCGGCGGTCGAGAGCGCCTCGAGGTGACGCTCGAACGCCGCACGACCGGCGTCACTCGCGTGCGAGAGGTACGCATCGGCCGGAACGCCGATCCGCGGTCGCGAGTCGTCGGCGGGTTCGGTCCATCGCTCGTACATCGATTCGCCGGCGAGTCGAGCCCCCGGAATATCCTGTGTGAAGAATCCAACGTGGTCGAGCGACTCCGCGTAGCGGAGGACGCCGTCGGTCGGCAGCCGACCGAAACTCGGCTTCACGCCGACGACTCCGCAGAACGCCGCGGGACGAACGACGGAGCCACCGGTCTGCGTTCCGAGGGCGAGGGGACACATCCCCGATGCGACGGCCGCCGCCGAACCGCTGCTCGAGCCGCCGGGCGTGTGGTTCGGATCGTGCGGGTTTCGCGTCGGACCCGGCTTCGAGTACGCGAACTCCGTCGTTACGGTCTTGCCGAGGACGATCGCGCCGGCGTCCTGCAGCGCAGTCACGACGTCCGCCTGGGGTCCGTCGAAGGCGGCCGCCGGAAGCGCCGATCCCGCCCGGGTCGGAAGCCCGTCCACGTTGATGATATCCTTGATCCCGACGGGAACGCCGAACAGCGGCGGCCGGTCCGACGGGTCCGGATACCGTGCCTCCAACGCGTCGGTTCGCTCGCGGACGCGACCCCACTGGACGTCGTCCCCGACGAACGCCGCTATTTCGTGTTCCCGGTCGTCGATCCGCTCCTCGGTCCGCTCGAACAGCGCCGATACCGATAGCTCACCGGACCGGAGCGCCGCGGCGGTTTCCGCGAGCGGGGCATCACCGAGCATCGTCCCACCCGGTGCGGAGCCGACGGTCGTGTGGCCTTTCGGTTAGCCAGTATCGAATGTACGAGTGAACTGGTAGCATGGTACAGACGATGGGGTGCCCGAACGTTAGTTCTTCTGTAAGCGGTCCGAACGATATTCGGTTCCGAGAGACGATCACGCGAGCGCGGAGCCACCCGAGACTGCCATAGACTTATTAGGAGACACACACAGTCATCGCTATGCGAGTCGTTCAGGTACCAGCCCACGGTCCAGCCGACGTACTGGAACTGACGGAGACCGAGACGCCCGCCCCCGAGTCCGGCGAAGTCCGAATACGGAACGCCGCTATCGGGGTGAATTTCGCCGACGTCAAGCGACGAAGCGGTTCGTCGAGTACGTCGCCACCGTACGTTCCCGGTCTCGAGGCGGCGGGAACGATCGACGCCGTCGGTGACGGCGCGGCGTTCGAGGTCGGCGATCGAGTGGTCGCCTGCGTCGACGACGGAGCGTACGCCGAGGCGACGATCGCCGACGCCGAATCGGTGTTTCGAATTCCGGACGCCCTGTCGTTCGAGGAGGCCGCAGGCTCGTTCGTCCAGTTCGTCACGGCCCACAACTGTCTTCACGAGTGGGGCGGCTTCGAGGCGAACGAGCGCGTGCTCGTCCACGGCGCCGCCGGTGGCGTCGGCAGTGCCGCCGTGCAACTCGCGGCCGACGACGGGGCCGAGATCTTCGCGACTGCCAGCACGGACGAGAAACTCGAATTCGTCTCCGAGCTAGGTGCCGACCACCCCATCAACTACGTCGAGACGGATTTCGCGGCGGCGATCACGGAACTCACGGATGGATCGGGCGTCGACCTCGTCCTCGACGGCGTCGGCGGGCAGACGTTCGACGAGAGCCTCGACGTCCTCGCGAACTTCGGTCGGATCGTGTCGATCGGCTCCGCGAGCGGCAGCGAAGGCGAACCCGACCTTCGGTCGATGCGGTTACGAAACGTTTCGGTCGTCGGCTATCACCTTCCGCGAGCGCTCGAGACCGGCCGAGATCGCGTCCTGCCCGCGATAGACGACGTGTTCTCTCGGATCGTGGCTGGCGATATCGAGGTCGTGATCGACGACGCGTTCCCGCTCGAGGAGGCGGCCGCCGCCCACGAGTACATCGAAAATCGAAACACGAGAGGGAAACTGCTGTTGCGCCCGTAGTGTGATCGAAGCCTACTGCTACAGCGACTCGACCTGCGGGAGCACCTCCTCGCCGAGCAGTTCGATGGCGTCCGTCGCCCGGTCGTGGGCCATCCCGGGCCACTGCACGCGAGCGACGAGATGGTCGACGCCGAGTCGATCGTTCAACGCCTCGAGTTCGCCGATGACGTGATCCGGATCGCCGATCAGATATCGGCCCTCGCGAACGCGTTCGAACTGCTCGCGCTCGCTCGTGGCCTCGTCGTCGTCGTCGATGATTCCCCACTCGACGAGCGATCGATACTTCTCGAGCAGGTAGGGAGCCGCCGTCTCGATCGCCGCTTCGGTGGTCTCGGCGACGTACACGTCGCGTCGGATCGGCCGGCACGCCGGCTCCTCGGTGCGGACGTCGTCGTAGAGACCGACCGCCTTTTCGAGTTGACTCACGGGCGAAACCGGGTCGATGAGCCAGGCGTCGCCGATTTCGGCTGCGCGTCGGACGGCGGCGGGTGAGGAGCCGCCGAGCCATATCGGCGGCCCCGATTCCTGAACCGGTCGGGGACGCGTCGTGACGTTCTCGAAGGACGCGTACTCGCCGTCGAAGGAGGCGCTATCGGCGCTCCACAGCCGTCTGAGCACCTCGACTCCCTCCTCCATTCGTCCGTCTCGTTCGTCCTTGTCGATTCCGAGCGTGGCGAACTCTTCGTCTCGGTAGCCGGCGGCGGCGCCGAAGACGACGTTTCCACCCGTGATCACGTCGAGCGTGGCGATGCGTTCGGCGAGGAGCGTCGGCCGGTGAAGCGGCAGGAGACAGACGCTCGTCCCGGCGATCATTCCGTCGTCCATCTCCGCGGCCGCTCGAGCGAGCGTCTGCAGGCTATCGAAGTAGATGTCGTCGGTGAAGTGGTGTTCGCCGACGAACACGCCGGCGAAATCGTGCTCCGAGGCCAGTCGGACCTGCTCGAGGAGGTCGTCGAAGCAGTTGCCGGCGTTTCGGTCACCGGGGTGTTGGGTGAGCCCCATCAGGCTGACGTCCATCGCTATCCCCCCTCACTGAGACCGGGTTCAGCGTCCGGAACGGTATTCTCTCGGACCGAGTTGTGATACGACATCGTATGACAATCTATCACCGCCGGCAGTATTAAACGCTCTGCCGGTACTCGAGTCGGCAGCGAGCGAGGCACTCGGTGCCCCAGGGAGATGCAGCCGCCACGTCGGCGAACCGTTACTGGGCCGCGCGAACGAGTATCCGCTGCTGAGTGACGGTGATATCGTACTCCAGATACCGGAACGTGATCCGCTCGACGGTCAAGCCACCGTCCGACGCGACGAGTTCGGTCAGCGCATCGGGGTCGATCACGTCGAACAGCGGCGGTAGTTCGTCAGGAGTGCAGTCTTCCAGTTCCGCAACTGCGGTCACGACCGTATAGACCGGTGTCGAATGGTGGGGTAGTACCCGCTGTGCAGTCGTCGCTGACGACGGATTTCGCTCCGGTGGGTCACGGGTCATCGGTCGGTATTGCGACGGCGCTTGTTAAAGGTATTTTTGCTTGTGTGATAGTATCACACATTATACGGAGTTAGCAGCGGTCAATAGTGTCGGAACCCGCACGTCGGGAACTGCCGTTCGTTTCGAAACACCGTTGCTGTATCGAGTGAGAACGGACTCCAGCAGCACAGCACACGGACTGCTGTCCGACACACTCTTTGTCGGCTGGTGAGAACGATAGCCACTGAGAATGATACCACCGTCTCTACGCGCCGCTGGCAGAGCGACTGGCTCGCTGTTCGTGACCACGACGAACAGTTCGAACGAGGGCTGGACGCCACACCGGATGAACGAATGGACTCCGCGATGAAGGTCGCGGTCATCGGACCCGGTGCACTGGGGTGTCTGTTTGGGGGTCGACTCGCGCTCGCCGGTCACGAGGTCTGGCTCCTCCATCACCGGCAGGCCGCCGTCGACCGCCTGAACGAGCAGGGGCTCCGGATCGACTCCGACGGGACCACCCACCGCGTTGCCGTTCCGGCGACGACCGATGCCGCGGATGTCGGTCACGCCGACCTCGTCATCGTCTTCGTCAAGTCCCACGTAACCGAATCGGCGCTCGAGCAACACGCCGCCTGTATCGGACCGGACACCGCCGTCCTCTCGCTTCAGAACGGGCTCCGACACGACGAACGGTTACGAGAGTTCGTCGGCGACCGTCGTGCGATCGCCGGCGTCACGTATCAGGGGGCGGTGATGGAGGAGCCCGGTCGCGTCAGGCACACGTCCGACGGCGTCTCGACGTTCGGCGGCGGGGATACCACAACCGTCCGGAACGTCGCAAGAACCCTCTCTGAGGCGGCGTTACCGGCTGAAGTCGTCGACGATCCGACCACCCACATCTGGTCGAAACAGCTCATCAGCCTCCCCGTCAAACCGCTCGCCTCGCTCACGCGGCTCTCAAACGGCGAACTCGTCGACTGCGACGAAACGCGGGCAGTGATGGAATTCGTCGTCGAAGAAGCGATCGCGGTCGCCGATGCGAAAGGAATCGAACTCACCACCGATGACCCGATGGACGAGATCGTGCGGACCTGTCGAGCCTCCTACTCCCACGACTCGAGCATGCTGCAGGACGTCCGAGCGGAGCGCAAGACGGAACTCGACGAGGTGAACGGGGCCCTCGTCGAGATGGGGCGCGAGGAAGGGGTCGACGTATCGGTGAACGCGCTCCTCACGCGTCTCGTTCGCGGCCTCGAGTACAGCTATCTCGAGGAGTAACCGGACGTTACTTGACTGACATCTCCGGAGCGGGTCTCGGAGTAGCAGCCACCGGCTGAACCCGGTGTCCCGTTCCGTCCGGCGGCTTCAGTTCTGCTCCGGTTCGTCGGTGACGCCGTCTTCGAACAGCGTTGCGATCGTTTCCTCGTCGTACCCGGCCTCCCGAAGGACCGCACGCGAGTGCTCGCCGAGTGCGGGCGGGTCGAGCCGCTGTTCCGTCGATATTCGGTCGCCCCGGATCGGCGTCTGAACCGTTCGAAGCCGACGCCGTTCCCCGCGGTGGGTACCGTCGACCGTCGTGAGGACGTCCGCCTCCTCGAGATGCTCGTCGGAGAGGAGGTCGGACGGTCGGTTCACCGGCGCCACCGGGACGTTCTCCTCGAGCAGCGCATCGACTACGGCATCGCGATCCCACGTGCGGAGTTCGTCGCCGACTTCGTCGACGAGCGCCTCCTGATTTTCGATTCGGGAGGGAGCCGTCTCGAAGCGCTCGTCCGCGAGCAGGTCCGTTCTGTCGACCGCGCGGCAAAAGGCGGGCCAGTGCCGTTCGCTCGTCACGCCGACGAATACCCGCTCGTCGGGCGCATCGGTTTCGAAGATGTCGTAGAGCGCGAACGACGGATGCGACGAGCCGAGCGGGGGGTGGTCGTCACCGACCATATCCGCGTACGTCGCCCAGTAGCCCATCCACTGCGCCGCGGACTCGAACAGGGAGGCGTCGACGCGCTGGCCCTCGCCGGTCCGGTCGCGTTCCCGAAGGGCGATGAGGATCCCGATGGTGCCGTACATGGCCGCACCGATGTCAGCGATCGACGTTCCGACGCGGACGGGGTCCTCGCCGGGACGGCCGGTCATCGCGACCAGCCCGGACATCGATTCCGCGACCATATCCATCCCCGGCCGGTCGCCGTACGGCCCCTCGTGAAACCCTTTGATGGAGAGATAGACAAGTTCCGGATTGCGTTCTCGAAGGTCGTCGTAGCCGATCCCGAGTCGCTCGACGACGGCGGGGCCGAGGTTTTCGATAACGACGTCCGCGTCGCCGGCCAACTCGTGGTAGGCGGACCGTCCGGCGTCCGTCTTGAGGTCCAACGTGAGCGACCGCTTGTTGCGATTGTACGCGTTGATGATCGCTTCGCCGCTGTCGCCGGTGTTCCGTACGATATCACCCGTTCCGGGTCGTTCCACCTTGACGACGTCGGCGCCGAGATCGGCGAGCAACAGGCTGGCAAACGGGGCGGAAACGATGTTTCCGAGCTCGACGACGCTCATCCCCGACAGGGGTAACGAGTTGTCCGCGTCCATCTTTCACGGTACGGAGCCGCCCATCATTAACGTTACTCCGACCCGTCGCGTCGGCCCGGAGAGCGCTCTCGAGAGGTCGACCGTCGCCTATTGGCAGGTTTCCGGTTGCAGCTCCCGAGATGGAAGCCCACTCGGAGCTAGAACGCCCGGCACCGATTTCCGCATTCGAAGGAGTCCCGCAATCGAAGCGCTTCGATCAGGTTTCGGCCCGTGGTCAGTTCCCGTCCGTCCCGATGAAGAACGTCCCCCGCCCGACAGCGACGTCCGTCCAGTCGTCGCCGTCTCCGCGAGTGCGGACGACGACGCTGATGACCGCCATCGACGACCCGTGTCGACGAACGGTCGCCTCCGCCCGGAGGTCGTCCGTCGCCGGACGGAGGTAGGAGACGTTCAGATCGGTCGTCGCGTACGTCGCCGTCTCGGGCGTCTCGAGGACGGTCCTGAGCGCGGATCCGGCCGCGTTATCGATGATCGTGGCGATGACCCCGCCGTGGATGACGTCACCACCGACGTTCGTCAGTTCGGCCCTGTGCGGTAACGTGAGGACCGCTCGTCCGTCCGATTCCGACTCGACCGACAATCCGAGCCACGAGAGGAAGCCGGTCTCCTCGATGACCGTCGTCGATAGCGATTCGTCGGTCATCCGGACCTCAGTCGGGCTTTTCCGTGAACGTTGGGACGCCGCGAACGGTAATCATTTCGCCGACGATGAACGAGGACGCCGGACTGGCGAGGAATTCGACGACGTCCGCGATCTCGTCGGTCGTGCCGATCCGCCGATCCACCGTCGTCCGATCGATCTCGTCCGGATCCGTGTCGCCGACGGTTACCGCTCCCGGCGTCGCGATGAACCCCGGAGCGACGCCGTTGACTCGGACGTCGTCGGCGGCCCAAGCGTTCCCGAGCGACGCCGTCAGACTATTTACCCCGGCCTTGGCTGCGCCGTAGTGTGTTTCGTGTGGGGCCGCCTCCTGGCTTCGAATGCTCGAGAGATTGATCACGGAGCCACCGCCGTCCTTCAACGCGTCTTTCGCGGCGTGACAGCAGTTGTAGACGCCGTTGAGGTTGATGTCCACGATCGTCTTCCAGCCGTTCTCGCTCAGTTCGTCGAAGTCGCACTTGAAGGCGGCACCCGCGTTGTTGACGAGTACGTCCAGCCCGCCGAACTCGTCGACCGTTCGTGCCACCATCCGATCGACGGCCTCCCGATCACGTACGTCGCACTCGATCGGGAGGATTCGGCCGGGAGCGTCGCTCTCGTTGATTTCGTCGGCCACGGGATCGACGTTCCCCTGCTCGCGCGAACAGATCGTCGTGTCGACGCCCTGGGCCGCGAAGGTTTCTGCGATCGTCCGTCCGATTCCGCTCGACGCACCCGTGACGAGTGCGGTCGAACCGTCGATCTGGAGCTTTGAACCGCTCATTGAACGTTCGTTCGCAGAAAATCTGTGGCCGTTATTAAATGTATGGGTGACCGCCGACGGCGGATTCAGAAATCGACCGCGTCCTGGCCTTTGAGACCGAGGAACGATCTGACCTCGTCCGGCGTCGCGATCTCGCGACCCGTCAGCTGGATCGTGAGAGTCGTCATCCGTTCGACCTGCTCGGCGTTGCTCTCCGCGAGTTCACCCTTCTGGATGTAGAGGCTATCCTCGAGACCGACGCGAGCGTGGCCGCCCAGTCCGACGGCCATACTTCCCAGCTGCATCTGCATCCGTCCGGCGCCGATCACCGAGAACGAAAACTCGTCGCCGAAGAGCTTCTCCGCCGTCCGGACCAGGTGCTGGAGATGATCGTGGTCGGCGCTGATTCCCCCGTGAATCCCCATGACGAACTGGATGTGAATCGGCGTCTCGAGAAGCCCGCGGTCGACGAAGTGTTTGGCGTTGTAGAGGTGACCGACGTCGTAACACTCCAGTTCGGGCTTGGTTCCGTGCTCGGCGAACAGCGGCAGCAGCGTCTCGAGCGATTCGAACGTATTCGGAAAGATGAGATCCCGAGATCCCTCGAGATACTCCCGTTCCCACTCGTACTCGAACTCCTCGAACGCGTCCAGAATCGGGTACAGTCCGAAGTTGATCGAGCCCATGTTACACGAGGCCATCTCGGGTTCGAGTTCCGGAACGACGGCCACCCGTTCTTCGACCGACATCGTCGGTGCGCCACCCGTCGTCGGCTGGACGATAACGTCGCTCCGGGCTTTGATACGCTCGGTGACGTCACGGAACAGTTCGAGGTCGGACGTGGGTTCGCCCGTTTCCGGGTCCCGGACGTGGACGTGGACGATGCTCGCACCGGCGTCGGCGGCCGCGACGGCCTCGTCGACGATTTCGTCCGGCGTCACGGGCAGATGCGGCGACATCGTCGGAACGTGGATCGCACCGGTGACTGCACAGGTGATGATCGCCTTGTCGAAGGTTCGCATGGATGTATCGAACGAGAAACGCAGCCATAAAGGTGTTGACCCGTGAGAACGCACCGCAAAAATAACGTGTCTGACAGGGAAGTTCAACGATGGTGGACGGAAAGCGTCCGTGCACTCGTTTTCGTCACTGCTGGTGTGACAGTACGTGCAGCTGATCCGGCGCAGTCCGCCGGTTTTCGGCGGGCCCTCGAGTGAGCAGCGGGCTACTATATAAAGTCCGTCATCGCTGAACGCGGTGGGCTGCGCCCACTCGTCGCTCCCGCCCGGATTCCTTCTCGGTCGGCTGTACTCGCGGCGGAGTTCGCGATTGCGCGTACGGTATCGCACCACCCTTTCGGATCGAATTACCGCGATGGGACTCAGGGTTTCGAACGGGCTGAGAGCGGCGTAGACGGTCCTCAACTCGCATTCCGACCGGCGTGTGAATCGTAACCACGGTTATCGCCGTTCATCCGTGCTATTGAATTACGACAGTTCGGGTGTAAACTAAATGGCGAGGGATTCGACGTGCGATACCGATTCCGTTACATGAGTACATATGTAAAACACTTGTTCCGGTACGATGAGGTGGTCGATTAGCCCGGATATCTTCGGGAAAATCGCCTGTGGGTTGTCAATTCCTATCACGCTGGGTTCAGTAATGGTGAACACTATATGCCGTGGTCACGAATACTGTGACCATGAAACAAGACGGCAAAAACGGGGGCAACACGATCGGATCGATAGAGAAGACGTTGCAGGTCGTCGAGGCGCTGCGTGATCTGGACGGAGCGCGCGTCACGGAACTCGCGAACCACCTCGAATGGCCGAAGAGCACCGTACACAGCCATCTCGAGACGCTCGAGGGCTGCGATTACCTCGTCAAAGAGGGTGACCAGTACCGGCTCAGTCTGCGGTTTCTCGATCTCGGGGAGTACGTCAAACACCGAGATCCGGTGTACTCGATGATCGAACCGCGAATCGAGACGTTAGCGACCCGAACGGGCGAACGCGTGCAATTCGTCGTCGATGAACACGGATACGGAGTCTACGTCCGCGCTGCAACCGGCGAACACGCGGTGAGTACGGGAAGTCGCATCGGGCGCCGTCGCAAAATGCTACACGCGACGGCCGCTGGAAAGGCGATTCTGGCTCACAAGCCCCGAGCGGAGGTCGACGAAATCCTCGAGAAAACCGGACTGCCACAGATGACACCGAACACGATTACAGACCGTGACGAACTGTTGGACGCGCTGGAGCAGGTTCGAGAACGGGGATACGCGTTCAACCATGAGGAACACATCGAAGGACTGCGCGCCGTCGCTGCACCGATACGCCGACCGAGCGGCGAACTCGTCGGGACGATCAGCGTGCCCGGCCCCGCACACCGGATGCGCGACGACTACTTTACGGAGGAGTTGCCCGAGTTGATCCTCGGCGCCTGCAACGAAGTCGAACTCGATATCGCTCACCGGTAACGACCCTTTCCCGTCTCCGTTCCAATCGAACCGCCGGCGAAATCCGAGTTCCTGTCCCGTCGGCGAGTGGGTTATTCGCGGCGCGTCGGAGAACGAGCGACGACTCCCTCGAGCGACCCGAGAGGGTGTCTCGAGAGCCAAGTCGAGAAAACGGTTCAGACGGCGGTATCGTCCGCCTGCTACCGGTTCTGTGGTGTGTGATACCCAAACACTTACGTGCAGTTCTCACAAACTACGGCGTGATCGCAAATCATGGAGCTATCGTTCTCGACGGAGACCACGATGTTACGCAAGGAGATTCGTCGGTTCGTCGACGAGGAGTTTAGACCGATTCTGAACGACCTCGCGGACGACATCGATCGGTATCACGACCTCGACCCGGAGAACCCGGAGCTCACGGACAACGTTCGACCTCACCCGATCAAAATCCCCGAAGACGACCGCAACCGGCTCCGAGAGAAGGCCAAGAAGTCCGGCTTCTGGGCGATGGGCGTTCCCGAAGAGTACGGCGGCGGCGGTCTCGATCTGGTCGAACGGTGTGTCGTCCTCGAGGAACTCTCGAAACACCGGATGGGGCTCTACCAGGCCGGCCTCGGCGTCGTCGAACTCGGTCCGGGGCTGACCGTCGGCGAGCCATCCGCGTATCTCGAGACGGCCGACGAGTACCAGGTGGAGCACTTCTTCCAGCCGTGCGTCGACGGCGAGAAGGACAGCTGTTTCGCGCTCACGGAGCCCGCGGCGGGGTCGGATCCGCGCGGCATGGAGACGTTGGCCGAAAAGGACGGCGACGAGTGGGTCATCAACGGCACCAAACACTACATTTCGTGGGCGGGCGACTCCGACTTCCTGATCCTGTTCGCACGGACGAAACCGAAAGACGGCGACATCAACGACCACGGTATCACGACGTTCCTCGTCCCGTCCGACGACGACGGCGTGTCGATGCGCTCCATTCCGGTCATTCGACCCGAGTACCCCTTCGAGGTGACGTTGAACGACGTCCGGGTGCCGGACGAGAACGTTCTCGGCGACGTCGGCGACGGATTGAGTATCGCAAAGGAGTGTCTCGGCGAATCTCGAGTGCTCTACGCCGCGAACTCGCTCGGTCCGATCGATCAATCGATTCGCATGGGAATCGACTGGGCGAACGAACGGACGGTCGGCGGCGAACCGCTCGCGAACCGACAGGCGATCCAGTGGAAGATCGCCAAATCCGCCGTCGACTTTCAAGCGGCGAAGTACTCGGTGTACCACGCGGCGAAGCGATACGACGAGGGTCACGACATCCGCCACGATTCGTCGATCACGAAGTACCAGACGACCGAGACGCTCTGGACGGTCCTCGACCGGATGGTCCAGATTCACGGCGGGGCCGGCGTCGACTCGGATCTCCCGCTCGAGCGGTGGCTTCGCGAAGCGCGGGTTCGACGGATCGGCGAGGGACCGTCAGAGATCCAACTCAAAACGATCGCTCGCAACCTGCTGAAAGGCTACGAGGACCCCGATCCTCTCCCGCTCGAGTAGTAACTGTTTTTACGGTCGTCCGACAGTGGTTCTTCTATGCACTCACCGCTGTTCGATCAGTACGATATTCGGGGCGTCACCGTCCCGAATCGCATTATGGTCTCACCGATGTGTCAGTACTCGTGTGAGGCCGAAGACGGAATCGCGACGGAGTGGCACCACGTCCACCTGACGAGTCGGGCAGTCGGCGGTGCCGGAATCGTGATGACCGAGGCGACCGCGGTCGCCCCCGACGGACGAATTTCGCCGCAGGATCTCGGGATCTGGAGCGACGACCACGGCGACGCGCTCGAGCGGACGGCGTCGTTCATCGACGAGATGGGAAGCGTCCCGGCGATTCAACTGGGCCACGCGGGTCGAAAAGCGAGCAAATCGCGGCCGGCCGACGGAAATGACCCGGTGTCACCGACCGACGGTGGGTGGACGGCGATCGGCCCGGGAAGCGAACCGTGGCCGTACGCCGACGGAGCGGTCGAGTATCGGCAGATGGACCGCGACGATATTCAGCGGTTCCGGGAGCAGTTCGAGGCGGCGACGCGGCGCGCCCTCGAGGCCGGCTTCCGGATTATCGAGATACACGCCGCTCACGGCTACCTCCTCCACGAGTTCCTCTCGCCGGTGACCAACGACCGCGACGACGAGTACGGCGGGAGTTTCGAGAACCGGACGCGACTGCTCCGGGAGATCACGGCTGACGTTCGAGACGTGGTTCCGACGGAGTACCCGGTCTTCGTCCGGCTCTCGGTGAGCGACTGGCTCGACGACCGGCCGTCCTGGGACGTCGAACAGTCGATCCGACTCGCGAGCGAGTTACAGGAAGCGGGCGTCGACCTCGTCGACGTGAGTTCGGGCGGCATCCACCCGGACCAGCAGGTTCCCGCCGCCGGACCGAACTATCAGGTTCCCTATGCCGAGCGAGTGCGGACCGAAGCCGGTGTCCCGACGGCCGCAGTCGGGAAGATTCGGACGGCCGAACAGGCGGATGCGGTGATTCGAAACGGCCGGTCCGACCTCGTCGCGATCGGCCGGAAGTACCTCCACGATCCCTACTTCGCGCTCCACGCGGCGGAGCGATTGGGTGTGGACGGCATCGAGTGGCCGCGGCAGTACCTGCGGGCGGTCGAAAAGTAGCTTTCCGGCCTGCGCTACTGAAAACCGGACTCGGACCCGTCAGCTGTGACGTGATGGAATCGACACGGATCGCCCGTGTCGGTCAGGTCGGTTCCGTCGTCCCGTTTTTCGTCCCGAAAGCCGCCGTGATTCCGGCTGCAAGCGTTGCAACGCCGAGGAAGACGAACGGAACCGTGTAGCTCCCGGTCACGTCGATCACCAGCCCGATAACTGGGGGGAAGATGACGGCGCCGGCCATGACCGCGGTAACGGCCATCGCGGTCGTCACGCCGGCCTCGTCGGGGGTCGTCATCTCCGTGGCCATGGTGAGGTACACGCCGTTGTAGCCGAGCGAAATCGCCCCGACCAGGAGCAAGACGCCGAAGGCGATCCACGGACTCGTGTCCGCCGTGAGGAAGAGAAACGGAACGTACACGACGAAGCCGGCGATGCCGATACCGGCCAGCACGAGCCGTTTCGCGCCGAGAAAGTACGAGTCCGTGAGCACGCCGAATCCGATCCGCGAGCCCATGCCGGTGAGCTGCATCGCCGTGTAGAGGAGTCCGGCGATGGCCGGCGCGAGCAGCAACTCTTCGGTGAGATAGAGGACGATGTACGCCATGAGCGTAAACTGCGTCGCACCGAATAGCACCCCACTCAGGAGGAACGGAAAGACGTCCCGGCGCTTCGCGAGTCGAAGGAGACGCCGGTGTTTCTCGACGATCTGGGAAATCGGCGGCACTCGAGTGCCGGTCGGGACGTCCTTCGGCGAGTAGGCGTACAGGAGCCCGATCGTACACAGCGCGACGAGCCCGACGCTCGCCGTCGCCGGACGCCAGCCGATCCACGTCGCCGCGACCGGAAGCAACGCGGCACCGGTCGCCCCGCCGAACATCACGCCCGTCTGTTTGATACTGATCCCGACCGTTCGCTGGTCGGACGGGAACCAGTCGAAGATCCCCTTGTTCGTTCCCGACGGGACGGAGCCGTAGCCGAGTCCCAGGAAGTAGACCCCGACGACGAGCGACCAGAACGTCGGCAACGCGCTCACGACGAGCGCCATGAACCCGATGAGTCCCATGCCGAGGACGAGCGCGAACCGCTCTCCCGCGTGATCGGTGAGCACGCCGCCGAGGGTCAGCGACGAGAAGTAGCCGGCGTAGAGCATCGTCATCAGGAGACCGATTTCAGTCGTCGTAACGCCGAAATCGTCCTTGAGAAACGGCGTCAGGACCGTCAACATCAGGAACGTGAGGCTCCCGATCCACTGGACAACGAACATCGTGCTGAGTGTACGCCAGCGAGGCTGCATCAGATATACGACGTACAGCAAGCGACGCTTAATAAGTTACCTCTCGTCCGCTACCCTTCGTGTTCAATAGTGGTGGGAACGACCGTCACTCATGGCACGTGTTCCACTGCGAACGCAGTCCGAACTGCCCGACGACTACCAGTACCTCCTGAGCGACGACGCGATGGGCGAGATCCACCTCCTCTGTGCGATGGCGAACAACCCGGACGCGCTGCAGTCGTACATGCGGTACGGATCGACGCTCTGGTCGGAGGGCGGACTCGAGCCGGCGGACCTCGAGCGCTGTATTCTCACCATCGCCCGGGCCCTCGACGCGGAGTACGAGTGGCACCAGCACGTGCCGATCGCCCGCGAGTGTGGCGTCTCCGAGGACGAACTGCTGGCGATCGCTCGCGACGACCTCGACGTCTTCGACGAACGGCGAGCAGCACTGTTGCGATACGCCCGTGCAGTCGTCCGGGATACGGTCGACGACGACTGCTTCGAGGCGGTCGCGGACCACTTCGAGGAGTCGACCGTCGTCGGGATTACGCTCGTCGCGACACACTACCTCGCGACGGCCCGCTTTTTGAGCGCACTCGAGATTCCGCTCGAGGAGTCATTCGTCGGCTGGGAACTCGACGGCGATCGCTGACCCTCGTAGCCCCCTGACAAAGAACTAAATAGCCGTACGCGGATGCTGTCTCCATGGGAGACCGAGTACTCACGGAGCGGCGTGACGATATCGCGGTCGTCACCGTCAACCGACCGGAGAAGCGAAACGCGATGGACATTCCCACCCGGAAGGAGCTTCGAGCGGCCTTCGAGGACGTCGCCGACGACGAGGACGTTCGAGCGGTCGTCCTTCGCGGGGCCGGCGACGGCTCGTTCATCGCCGGCGGCGACATCGACTCGTTCGCCGAGTTCGACCACATGGACGGGATCGAATACGGAGAGAAGTACGCCCAGGGGCTGTACAACTACGTCGCGGACCTCCCCAAACCGACGATCGCGGCGGTCGACGGCTACGCGCTCGGCGGCGGAACGGAGATCTCGCTCGCCTGCGACATCCGACTCGCGACGCCGGACGCGAAGTTCGGGCTTCCCGAGGTCAGCATCGGCGTTATTCCGGCCGGCGGCGGGACACAGCGGCTCGTTCACATCGTCGGTGGGGGAATCGCCCGGGAACTCGTCCTGACCGGACGAATCATCGACGCCGACGAGGCGGCGGACATCGGTCTCGTCAATCACGTCTATCCCGAGTCGGAGTTCGACGACGAGGTCATGGCGATGGCGAGCGAACTGACGTCGAAAGCACCCGTCGCCCAGCGACTCGCCAAGAGAGCGATGAACCGAAGCCTCGACATCGAGGGGGGACTGGAGTACGAACGACTCGCCGGTGCGTTCCTGTTCGGAACGGACGATCAGAAGGAGGGAGCGAACGCCTTCCTCGAGGATCGCGATCCGGACTACCAGAACCGATAGCGTCAGAACACGGGAGGAGGGGGACGTTTCCGTTCGCAGCGGGTCGACGCGAATTACGGTCTCTCTGGATCGATGTTGAGACACACGTTCTTCGTCTCGGTGAACTGCTCGAGGGCCTGTAATCCCTTCTCGCGGCCGAACCCGCTCTGCCGGTAGCCGCCGAACGGCGTTTCGACGCCCCCAGCGAACCACTCGTTGACGTAGACCTGTCCGGCGACGACGTCTCGAGCGAACCGATGTGCCCGTCGCAGATCCTCGGTGAAAACGCCGGCGCTCAGGCCGTACTCGGTGTCGTTCGCGATCTCGATCGCCTCCGCCTCGTCGCTGAACGGGATCACGGACAGCACCGGGCCGAAGATTTCCTCCTGGCTGATCCGGTGGTCGTTGCTCGCCCCGTCGAAGATGGTCGGTTCGATGAAGTAGCCCGTCTCCTCGTCGTCGGGCAGCCCACCGACGACCGGTTCGCCGGCCTCGCCGATTCCGATCTCGATGTACTCGCGGACTTTCTCGTACTGCTCTTCCGAGACGAGCGCCCCGACGTCGGGATCCTCCACTCCGGGTCCGACCGAGAGGTTCCGAACCTTTTCGACGAGTTGGGAGACGAACTCCGCTCTGATGTCCTCGTGGACGATCAACCGATCGCCCGCCGAGCACACCTGGCCGGCGTTACGGGTGAAAATGGAGATCAGCGTCTGCTCGAGAGCCTCCTCGAGGTCCGCATCCGGGAAGACGACGTTCGGGTTCTTCCCCCCGGCTTCGATGTGAACCGATTTGAGCTGTCGCGCTGCCGTCGCCGCGACTTCCTGCCCCGTCGGGACGGAGCCGGTAAAGGAGATTCCGTCGACGTCGGGGTGCTCGGTGAGCGGCGCTCCCGCATCCGCGCCGTATCCGGCGACCACGTTGATCGCCCCGTCCGGAACGCCCGCTTCGTCGAGTATCTTTGCGAACTCGACGGCCGTGAGCGGCGTTTGTTCGGCCGGCTTGACGACGGACGCGTTCCCGACGGCGAGCGCGGGGGCGACGCTCCGTGCGAACAGCGACGCCGGAAAGTTCCACGGGACGATGTGTCCGACGACGCCGAGCGGTTCGTGAATCGTGTAATCGACGTATTCGGATCCGATCGGGATCGTCTCGCCCTGTAGTTTGTCCGCCGCACCGCCGTAGTACTCGAAGTATCTGGCGGAAACGTCGAGTTCGGATCGCGACTGCGAGAGCGGCTTTCCGTTCTCCGCCGTCAGCAGTTCCGCCAGTTCGTCCCTGCGCTCTCTGATGAGGGCGGCGGCTCGTCCGAGGACGCGTCCCCGCTCTGCCGGCGGCGTGTCGTGCCATCGCGTCTGTGCGTCGCGTGCGGCCTCGACGGCGAGATCGATGTCGTCGGCGTCGCCGGCTGCGACGGTGGCGAACGATTCTTCCGTCGCCGAGTCGACGACGGCGATCGTCTCCCCGGTCGTGGATGGACGCTGTTCCCCGTCGATGAATAGCTGATACTCATCGCGGAGTACGGTGTCTGCGCTGGTCATGTACGGTCTCCCATTATTACGGAAGAAGGATTAACGTTTCGTAACCCCCAGTCTGCGTTACAGGTATCTCCCGCCAGCGATCTCGAGTACCTTACCGGAACTGTACGCTTCGGTCACGAGAAAGCGGATCGTCGCGGCGACCTCGGCCGGGTCGACGATGCGGTCCTCTGGAAACAGTTCGCTCGCGTCGTCTCGCCGCTCCGCCGAGAGCAGCGCCGTATCGGTCACGGACGAGCGACGGCAGTCGTCCGGACGCCATCGCTCGTGTACCGCTTGGCTAGCGACTTCGTCAAGGCGATCAGCCCGCCTTTCGACGCGCCGTAAACGGGGTCCGACGGGCTGCCGTGAGCTCCCGCCGTCGACGCCACGTTGACGATTCGTCCGTACCCGCGCTCGGCCATCCGCTCGACGACTTCCTGCGAGCAGTAGATCGGCCCGGTGAGATTGACGCCGAGCTGTCGGTCGACGCTCGCTGGGGATCTGTCGGCGAAGCCGCGCTCCGGCGGGCGACCGGCGTTGTTCACGAGCACGTCGACCCGTTTGAACTCGTCTCGAGCGCGCTCGAAGAGGTCGGCGACGCCGTCGCGGTCGCCGAGGTCGGCCTGCACGGCGATCGATTCCCTCGAGCGCGGACATCGTCGACGAGGTCCGCTGCGGTCTCGTTGTCGCGGTGATAGTGGACGACGACGTCGTGATCCGGAGCGAACTCCCGTACCGTTTCGCGACCGATTCCGCCGCTAGCACCGGTTACGACTGCTGTTTGCGTCATCGACAGAATATCGATCGCAACGATAATAACGTTCGTGTTCGCGCGGTCGGTAACCGACTACTGCGGTACGAAAAAACGCAGTCCACTCACCCTTCGTACTCGTCGACCGTCGTCAGGTCGTCGTCCCAGAGATCGTTCTCCTCGAACCACTCCTGCGCACCGGGGTGGACGGGGACGCCGTCGCGCTCCAGCCACTCGACGCCGTACTCCGGTCCGTGGCTCGAGAGGACTTCGTGAGCGTTGTTGACTTCGTCCGCGTTCTCCATGAGGACGTCGACGTATTCGTAGACGACGTCGCTCTGAACGGCGGCCGGAATGACGGTCGTATACGCCATCGGAATCGCGTCGAACGGATCGTGGCTGATATCCTGGTTCCAGACGTCGGCGTCCACTTCCGTCATCGACACCGGGGTATCGGACTCCTCGGCCATTTCGTCGGAGATTTCCCAGTTGAGGACATCGATCTCGACCTGCGCGTCGAGTTGCTGGATCCAGCCGATCAGGGTCTGCTGGTTCGCAGTGTATACGACACAGACGTCGATTCGACCGTCGTTCATCGCACCCGCCTGATCGCCGAGTCCCATCGACTGCGGATCGAACTCCTCGCCGTCGATACCGAGAACCGACAGTCCGTCGAGTGCGAGGTCGTACGCGCTCGTTCCGCGCGGACCGAACGAGATGTCGAGGCCCATATCCGGGTCGAGGTCGGACGCCGTGGTCACGTCCTCGAGTTCGTCGATATCGCGCTTGACGAGGAACACGTCGAGCGACATGTACGAGAACGTTTGACAGAGCGTGAGGTCGATCGGTGGATCGTCGTACGGTGGGTTCCCGTGTGACGCACGCCACAGGAGATCGGTCGTCGTCTGACCGATATCGATCTCCCGCTCGTCGATCAGCCTGTTGTTCGCAGTGGTTCCCCCAGTCGTCTGGGCGCTCATTTCGATCATGTCGGAGTTGTCGGTGACGATCGAAGAGAACGCGACACCCGAGGCGTGCGTTGCGGTTTCCTCACCACTCGTCCCGATCGTCCAGGAGACACCTTCCTCAGCCGCGTCGTCACTGGACCCCTCGATCTCACCGTCGCCGTTGTCTTCACCAAGACACCCGCTGAGCCCCATCATTCCCACCGTCGCACCTGCGCCGACTGTTTTCAGCACTGATCGCCGATCGACATGCTTGTTGCCATGTGGCATACGTATAGGTAGTAGTATTATTGATATATAAGCTTTATGCGGCCTTTCACGGGACAACGAGTTGGTATCCGTACACCTACGCTATTGCGTCGAGTCGAGCGCGCCACCATCGATGGGGATCGCCGCACCCGTGAGATAGCCGGACCGGGGCGAACAGAGGTATGCTACAGTATCGCCGAGCTCCGCCGGCTCCCCTAATCGACCGAGCGGAATCTCCGAGTGCGTGACACCCGGCTGTCCCGAATCCATTCGCCGCGGGGTCTCGTAGAGTCCCGGAAGAACGGTATTTACCCGCACGTCGGGAGCCAATTCCTGTGACAGCACTTTCGCGAGACCGGCCACGCTCATTCGGACCGAACTCGAGAGGACGTTCGCCGTCGATGCCTCTTTCGTAACCATCGACGTGATATTGACGATGGTACCGCCGTTCTCGCGGAGGTGAGGCCCCGCTTCTCTCACCGCCCGAACGACGCTCATCACGAGCATGTCGAACGCGTAGTACCACTCGTCGTCCGGCGCTTCGAAGAACGTGTACCGAGTCGGTCCGCCGGCACTCGTCACGAGATGGTCCAGCCCCCCGAACTCGTCGACGGTCGTCTCGACGAGCGTCTCGATATCCGCAGGCTCCGTGATATCACCGGCACAGCCGACGACCTCGCCCGTCGCGACCGCCTCGATCTCTTCGACGGCGGACTGCAGTCGGTCGGCGTCGCGTCCGTTTACCACGACGTCCGCCCCGGCTTGCGCCAGTGACTTCGCCGACGCCTTTCCGAGTCCGCTACTAGAGGCTAGTACGAGCGCAGCATTACCCTCGATTTCTAGATCCATTGCAGGTGGTCAATCTATCGGCGCTCGCTAAAGCGTTGCGAATAATTCACACGATAACTGTTGGAACACCCCGTGGGGTCGAACCAGTCCGGAAGAACCTGCGCCAATCGGTCCGCGTACTCCTGACTTCGATCGGTTACGAACCGCATGCTCGAGGTGTACTCGAGTCGCTGGAGTTGCTCGTACGCCGCGTCGGCGATCGTTCGAACGCCGTGTCCGAGGTTGAACACTGGTACCCGCGATCGCATCGAAGTACTCCGTTCCGTCGCTGTCGTAGATGTAGGGGCCATCGCCGCGAGCGATCTCGGGAGACTCGCCGAACTCTCGCGGGGTTCGTGTTTTGCGGCGTGAGTTCTCGAGCGGCGACCCGGTCGGGATTGCTCGTTCCCAGATTCTACTCCTTCCGGTGGCTGTACTGTAGCTATTTGTGTTCGAGCGGTTACCAAATATGGCAGACGGAACATACGGTACAGCCCTCGTGGTTGATAAATACATAGATATTTTGCATGAGTAAATCCGGCAGATATAGGTGGTATCCAGAGATTCTCTAACACATAGCATGAGTAGTAATCGGGTAGGAATTCCATTGCACGAGGAACCGCTGCTGGTAGGGAAATATACTGCTCTCGTCTTTCTCGGGATAATCGGGACGCTCTATCACCTGTGGTTCTCCGTCACGTTCGGCGTCGAGATGAATCAGCACATGGTCGTCCATCTCGGCCTGATGATGGTCGTGATCTGTGTGATCTCTATCGATCCCGAGATCAATCGGGACGAGGGGCTGATCGCATACGTCGATAACGTGGTCGTCTTACCGCTCCAGATAATCGCCTCCACCGGGATCACGTACTACCTCTGGACGAACTACTCTCGGCTCGCACACGATACGATCGGGATCTACAGTGACACCGACGTTCTCGTCGGAGCCCTCCTGCTGTTGTTGATTCTCGATCAGTCGCGACGTGCGTTCGGGCTGATTCTCCCTGCAGTCGGTGCTTTCGGTATCGTCTACGCCTACGCCGGGCCCTACTTCCCGGGTATCCTCGGACACGGCGGAATCACTCCGAAGCGAATCGTTACCTCGACGACGGTCGAGTTCGTCGGCGTCTTCGACACGCTCGTCGAGGTTGCCGCCACGTATATCGTGATCTTCATCATCTTCGCCGGGTTCCTCGAGGCCTACGGGGCGATGAACTACTTCGTCCAGGTCGGTGCCAAAGCGGGGAGATACGTCCGATCCGGGATCACGCAGACGGCCGTCGTGACCAGCATCGGGATGGGGTCGGTAAACGGCAGCGCCGCGGCGAACGCCGCCACGACCGGTGCGTTTACGATCCCGCTGATGAAAAATCAGGGGATCGACGAGGATACCGCGGCCGCCATCGAGTCCGTCGCCTCCAGCGGTGGCCAGATCATGCCCCCAATTATGGGTGCCGCAGCGTTCATCATGGCGGAGATCACCGGGACGAGGTACGTTCACATCATCACGATCGGACTCTTACCCGCGTTGCTGTTCTACGGCAGCGTCGTCGTCGCAGTCCACCTGATTACGATCAAAGAAGGCGCGGGATTGACCGAACTTCGCGAGACGGATACCTCGCTGACGGACGAGGGCGTAGACGCCGGTCCGGGGGAGTCGGCATCGAACATCGAAGACGTTTCGCTCGGATCGCAGAAACAGCCCGACGAGATCGATATCGTTCGGGGCGCAACCGACAAGTCGATCTTCCGATCTCTCGCCGAGGGACTGTATCTCTGGATTCCGGTCGCCGTCCTCATCTTCACGCTGATCGTCCTCCAGTACGATCCGCTCTACGCCGGCTTCTTCGCCACGGCTTCGATCTTCCCGGTCGCACTCGCGCAGAATGTTCTCCTCGGTGACGACTGGAAAGCGGCCACCCGGGACTTCGCAGAGAATACGGTCGAAGGCTGCAGACTCGGGATCAGTAACGCCGCACCGATTACGCTCGCCGTCGCCGCCATCGCGATCTTCGTCGGTGCGCTCAGTCTAACCGGATTCACCCAGGCACTGGCCCAGGGCCTGATCAGTATGTCGGGCGGCGTGCTGGTGTTGCTCCTGGTGTTCGCGATGATCGCGGCGATCGTCTTCGGTCTCGGAATGCCGACCGTCGCAGCCTACATCGTCGCCGTTCTCCTGATCGCGCCGGCCCTGTCGGATATGGGCCTTCGGCTCGAGACGGCGCACTTCTTCGTGTTCTACTTCGCGATCCTCTCGGCGATCACGCCGCCGGTCGCTATCGCGTGTATCATCACCTCCGAGATCGCGAAAGGCAACTTCTGGCGCGTCTGTTTCAAGGCGATGGCACTCGGCTTGCCGCTGTTCTTGCTCCCCTACGTGTTCGTCGTCAACGACTCGATTCTGTACTGGACGTTCCCCGAGACGGTGATCGTCTTCCCGATCCTGTTCCTCGGAATGGTCGCCGTGTCCGTCTCGATCGTCAACTATCTCACCGAGGATATCACGCTGCCCGTGCGAATCGGGTTCGGTGTACTCGGTCTCGCGATTCTGTTCGCACCGCTCCTCCCGGTCAATACGTTCGCCACTCACGCTGCCCTGATTGCGGCACTCGCCGGGCTGATGCTCTACGAGGGCGTCCTCGACTCGCTCAAACAGTTCGTCGGCGGTATTCGAAGCTAACCGTCGGCTTCGATTCTCGAGCACGCAACGGACGATAGCGAACGATAGCGTCGTCACTGTTCGAGTAGTGTGGGAGTGGTACTGCGACCGACGACGGGTAGTTCGCTGCTTCGGCGGACGACTACTGTTTCCGCCGGAATCCGTGATCCGGAGGTTCCGATTACTCGTTCGCGACCAGTACCGGATACTCCGAGTTCAGAATGATCTCCTGTACGACGCTCCCGAAAACCGCCTTTCCGACCGGCGATCGCTTCTTTCCACCGACGACGATCTGATCCGCATCGGCGTCGCGGGCGACTCTGAATATCTCCGCCGCCGGATCGCCGCTTCGCTGTTCGAGTCGCACGTCGATCCCTGCCGCCTCCAGTTCGTCGACGACCAGATCGACGCTCTCCGGTCGGTCCGAATACTCCTGGAGATCGAGCTTTCCCCCCTCGTCGCTCTGGACCTCTCGAGCGACGTGGACGACGATCGCCTCGACCGACTCCGGCTCGAGTGGCGCGTCGGTGATCGCCGTCGCCTGTTTGAGCGCTCGATCCTCGTCGTGTTTCACAGCCAGTAGTACGGTGAACATATGTGATCGGTTGGGTTCGAACGGTATAAAGCTACGCGACCGACCGGATACGTCGGTAGAAACGCGAGATCGACGGCGGGTTTCAGCCCATTCCGACGCTCGCAGCCGTTTCTCGGCAAAAGATTAAAGCGCTGAGCGACCACGGATTAGCTGTATGAAGCAACGACTGCTCGACGACGTCACTATCATCGATCTCGGCCAGATTTACAACGGACCGTACTGTTCACTGCTGCTCTCGTATCTCGGAGCCGACGTGACGAAGATCGAACCACCCAGCGGAGAGCCGCTCCGGGGACGGGTCGACGACGGCGAAGCGCCCGAGTTCGTCATGCTCAACTCGAACAAGAAGGGTGTGACGCTCAACCTCAAATCCGAAGAGGGAAAGGAGATATTCAAAGACCTCGTCGAGGATGCGGACGTCCTCGTCGAGAACTACTCCGTCGGAACGATGGACGGCCTCGGGCTCGGATACGAGGTGCTGTCCGAACTCAATCCGGAGCTGATCTACGCTCACGGGAGCGGGTTCGGCGAGGAAGGCCCGTACAATCGATATCCCGCGATGGACCTCACGATTCAGGCGATAAGCGGCATCATGGACGTGACCGGATTCCCGGACGGGCCGCCCGTCAAGACGGGTATCGCGGTCGGCGACTTTATGGGTGGAATCCATCTCGTCGCCGGTATTCTCGGTGCACTCTACGAACGCGAGCGGACGGGAGAGGGGCAGTTCGTCGAAGCCAGCATGCACGATTCGGTCTTCCCGACCCTGATGTCGCCGCTCGGTGCGTATTTCAGCGACGACGACGTTCCGTCTCGAACCGGAAACCGCCACAGCGGGCTCGCACACAGCCCGTACAACGTCTACGAGACGGCGGACGGCCACGTCGCCATCTTCGGCGTCTCCACCGATCACTGGCACTCGCTACTCGAGGTCGTGGGACGGGAGGATCTGAAGGACGACCCCCGCTTCGAGACCAACGTGAAACGGGCGAACCGTCTCGACGAGGTCGACGAGATCGTCGAGAGCTGGACGGCCGAACGGTCGCGAAAGGAGGTCGAGCGGACGTTGCTGGAGGCGGGCGTGCCGTTCGGGCCGGTCAAGGAACTGGAGGAGGTCGTGAACGATCCACACCTGAAAGAGCGCCAGATGATCAACGAGATCGAGCACCCGAGTTTCGGCGAGATTTCCGTCCCCGGATCGCCGATCCGACTCTCGAACTCGGAGCTGCCCGATATCGAGCCCTCCCCCGAGAAAGGCCGTGACAACGAAGAGGTGTACTGTTCCCAACTCGGCTACTCGAGGGACGAGTTAGAGCGACTCGAGGAAGAGAACGTCATCTAGTGCAGCAGCGTATCCGCGGTGGTAGTGACAACGACGTCGGTCGCGGACGGAAGCTGACGGGAGTCGCGTTTCAGGATCGGCGTGCGAAACGTCCCGAAGCGACCACAATCCCACCGATACACGTACCAGGCGTCCCCCTCCGGCACTGTTCCGGCGTCCCCTTCCAGCACTGTTCCGACGTCCCCCTCCAGCACTGTTCGTCGACGGCTCCTCGACTGCCCGGTCTCGATAACGGAAGCTAGCCACCTCTAGTGAACCCCTAGCGTCACCGTCGAACGGCACTAGCTATCTGAATTTGACAGGTGCGTCGTCGATCGATCTCATCTATCAGAGCGAAGAACGTACGATACTGCCGGAGAAGAACGCACGATAACGACACGAAAAAAGACCGATCGGGTACAGCGTCGAATACGGTCCTCGAGTACAGCCGTTCGGAGACGACTCAGTACGGCGGAAAGCCCGGTCGAGCGACGTCCGCGATCGTTCGCGCGTCCAGAACGAGTGGCACGTCCGGATCCGAGGAGAGGTAGTCGTCGACGACGTCGAGATCGTCTGCCGACCGGATCACGGCTCCCTGTGCACCGAACCCTTCGGCGATTTCGACGAACTCCGGGCTGTCGTAGCGGCTGCCCGTCTCCCGGTCGAACTCGAGGTTCTGCCGGTGACGGATGATGCCGTAACTGCTGTCGTTGAACACCGCGACGATGATCGGCAGTCCGAGCCGAGTTCCGGTCTCGAGTTCCTGTATCACCTGAATCAACGCCCCGTCTCCGGTGTAGCAGACGACCGGTCTGTCCGGGGCGGCCGCCTTCGCGCCGAGTGCTGCTGGAAGCGAATAGCCCATCGTCCCGAAGTTCCCGTTGACGAGCATCTCGGTTTCCGCGCCCATCTCGTGAAAGGCCGCGGGGAAGCCGGTGTTGTTGCCCGAGCCGACGGTGATGATCGCGTCGTCCGGGACGCGCTTCGCCAACTCGAGGGTGAACTCGCGGGGATCGATCTCGTCCGGTCGTTCCTCGAAGCCGTCGGCCCAGGGTTCCGGCGCGTCGGCGATCGTTTCGGCGACGCGCTCGGTACGGTCCGGATTCGGCGCCGTTTTGGCGGTGAGTTCGCGGACCGTCTCGCGAGCGTCGCCGATGATTCCGACCGCCGGGTCCTGGTAGGTGGCGATCGACTCCTCGTCGATGTCGACCTGGATCACGTCGGTGTCGGCGTAGAGTTCGCCGTAGCGGGTCGTCTTCCCCGACAGCTTCGCGCCGAGGACGACCGCGACGTCGGCATCCCAGAGGAGTTCGTCGTTGGCCGGCGTCATGAACGTCCCGCCGATGCCGCTTACCAGCGGATGTGATTCCGGGAGGATTCCCCGTCCGAAGTACGTCGTCGCGATCGGTGCGCCGACGTGCTCGGCGAAGGCGGCGATCTCCTCGCCCGCGTTCGATCGCATCGAGCCACCGCCCGCGAGGACGACGGGATTGTCGGCGTCGTCGACGAGCGCCGCCGCCTCCTCGAGGTGCCGTTCATCCGGGCGGATCCGCTGGCGCGGGCGATCGGTCGACCGGTACACCTCCTCGGGGGCGTCACCCTGCTGTACGTCCGACGGGACCTCGACGAGCACCGGCCCGCCGCGCGTTCGCGCACGGTCGAACGCTCTGTTGACGATCTCGGGGATCGTCGACGGTGTCTCGATACGCGTCTGGTAGACCGAGATCGGCGACGCGAACGTCGGATGGTCCAGATACTGGAGCGAGGTCTCGCGACCCTCGATTCCGGTGTCGCCGACGAGAATAACGATCGGAATATTGTCTCGGTCCGCGGCGGCGATCCCCGTTGCGCCGTTCGTCACACCCGGGCCGTGAGTGAGCGTACAGACCGTCACGCCCTTTTTCGTCCGCGCGGCACCGTCCGCCATCGTCACGGCCGCCTGTTCGTGTCGCGCCTGTCGTAACGACACCTCGCTATCGTTCATCGCGTCGATGAGGTGTGCGTTTCCCTCGCCGATGACGCCGAAGACGGTATCGATCCCTTCGGCGACGATCGCATCGAGAATGTACGCACTCCCGGAGCTGGGTTCGTCCATGTACTCGCAAAAACGAACTAATCGGTCTTATCGTTTCGGTTGGTCGGACGCGCTCGCCGAACCGAACTAGCCGAGTTTGAACGGGTCGTCGACGGTGCCGGAGAGATCGAACCAGACCGTCTTCTCCTGCAGGTACGCTTCGAGACCCTCCAGTCCGTTCTCTCGACCGAGTCCGCTGTCCTTGTAGCCGCCGAACGGGGCGTTGAATGACAGCGTCCGATACTCGTTCACCCAGATCGTTCCCGCCTCGAGGGCGTCGGCGACGCGGTGCGCCTGTCGCATCTCTTCGGTCCAGATGCCCGCCGCGAGACCGAACTGCGAGTCGTTAGCCAGTTCGAGCACTTCCGCCTCGTCGGAGAAGGTGAGGACGCTGGCGACCGGGCCGAAAATCTCCTCCTGTGCGACGGTCATGTCGTTTTCGACGTCGGTCAGGATCGTCGGTTGCAGGAAGCACTCGCCGGGAAGGTCGTCGGGTTGGTCGCCGCCGAACTCGAGCGTCGCACCCTCTTCGACGCCGGTCTCGATGTAGGAGACGTCCGTCTCCCACTGGTCTCTGAACGCGACCGGCCCCATCTCCGTCTCGGGGTCCATCGGATCGCCGAGATCGATATCGGTGGCGCGTTCGACGAACCGATCGACGAACTCGTCCGCGATCTCCTCGTGAACGAACACTCGCGACCCCGCCAGGCACGTCTGCCCCGTCGCAGCGAAGATCCCTTTGATCACACCGTTCGTGGCGTTGTCGAGGTCGGCGCTCGGGAAGATGATGTTCGGACTCTTTCCGCCCAGTTCGAGGGACGCTGGAATGAGCGACTCGCCGGCGTCCGCGCTGATTCGGCGACCGACCTCCGTACTGCCGGTAAACGCGACCTTGTCGATGTCGTCGTGATTGACGAGCGCGTCGCCGACGACGCTTCCGGCGCCGGTGACGACGTTGTAGACTCCCGCCGGAAGGCCGCCCTCCTCGTGTAAGATCTCGGCGAACCGAAGCGCGCTCACGGGGGTGTACGACGACGGCTTGTGGACGAACGTACAGCCCGCCGCGAGCGCGGGTGCCAGCTTGAACACCGTCAGCAGCAGCGGCGAGTTCCACGGCGTCACCGCGCCGACGACCCCGTAGGGTTCTTTTTTCACGTGCGTAAACAGCTGTCCGTCCTTGCTCTCGGCCGGGATCGTCCGTCCCTCGAGCGTCCGACACTGACCGGCGTAGTAGCGGAACCACTCGCCGAGTCCGCCCATCTGGGAACTCATCTCTCGAATCAGTTTGCCGTTCTGTCGCGTCTCTAGCTCGGCGAGTTCGTCCGCGTGTTCGTCTATCGCGTCTGCAACGTCCTCGAGTACCGCCGCCCGCTCGCTCGGGAGTAGTTCGGCCCACGTCTCGTCCGCGAACGCGCGGCGCGCGGCGTCGACGGCTCGGTCGACGTCCGCAGTCGTTCCGGACGGTACCGTCGCCCAGGTGGTGCCGTCGTAGGGGTACTCGACGTCGATTCGCTCGTCCTCGTCCGACGCGACGAACTCGCCGTCGATGAACAGGTCGTACGCCGTGGTATCTGTTGTCATTGGCGTCTAGCGTATCGGTGCGCCGCGTGTTATTTGTTTCCGTGGGTAGCCCTCACACATACCGGAACCGACACGACGGTAACCGACGCGTACGCGTCCGCTTCGAAATCCGTCCGGCGTTCTCGAGTTCTCTCACACCCCGAACCGTCGAGGAGCGCGTCGGTCCGCAATCGCCGTGGTACGTAACTATAAACACTCTCGCTATAGATGAGAGGGTATGGCCCCTGCCATCACTGACGTGTTTAGTATGTTCGATACGAGTATCGTTTCCGACGCCCTGGACGAACACGGCGTCGACGGCGTTATCACGGGTATCGAACCGGCCGAACCGTCCCAGACGGCCGTCGGACGCGCACACACGATGCGATTCGAACTGGTTTCGGATCCCGGATCGGAGACGACGAACTTCCCGTACGCGATGCTCAACGAACTCGTCGACGATCGAATGCTCGTCATCGACGGGGTCGGACCGGATATCTCCTGCTGGGGTGGCAACGCCTCGGTGCTCGCCGAAAACGCCGGCGTGAACGGGCTCGTTATCGACGGCGGGTACCGCGACGTTCCGGAGATTCGCGCGGGTTCGCTCCCCGTCTTCGGTCGCGCACCGACGCCGAAGTCGGGTCAGCGACGAGTTACTGTCAAGGAGATCGGTGAACCGGTCGAAATCGACGGCATCACCGTCTCGAACGACGACTTGATCGTTGCCGATAAGACTGGCATCGTCGTCATCCCTGCTGACATCGCCCCGGACGTTGCCGAGACTGCGGAGGACATCCTGTCAGAGGAGCTCGTCGTCGAGGCGAAAATCGAGAACGGAGCGACGGTTTCCGATCTGCAACAGGAAGACCACGAGTTCTGAGCGATCCGTAATCGATTCCGGAGTCCGATCGAACGCGATTGACGCGACGGAGGGGGATCGAGGTGAGCGAGAACCCGGAACCGAATCGAATCGTAGCAGTTCGCGTGAAACGGCCCCGTGCCGGTAACAGACCGTACCAGTAGTGATAGCGGCCCGCTCGAGTCGATCCGTCTTCTACGTCGACGAGGGACGGTCGTGTTTCGGTCGGTCCATCGGGCTAGCCGAGTACTTCTCACGAACGATTTTGCTGGTTAGAATGTCCCCTCCATAATGATTTTGAAAGTGATATTCTACTAGTTTTGTCGGTATTAATATGATTTTACCAGCAGTTCGGTTATGCTACGTTTCGTCTCGGATTCGGAATCTACGGCGACGAAATACGACCCGAAGGAAGCCGAATCGTCGACCACGCGACGAGGTTCGCGAACCGTGGTCGATTAGCCTCCTCGAAGAGCGAAGAGACGGTTCTCCGTTCGTACGACCCTCGTAGACCCTGATTGGCACACACTGAACGACCGCTGTGAAAGGGCCAAGCGTTCACGATATCGTGTGAGTAATACGCTGTTTCCGAGCCATTAATACCGTGTAGCGGTCCGTTAATCACCTATTTCGAGCGGCAGGTTGCCGGCTGTGACGCGGTTCGGGGACAACGGCGGCGTGAGGCGAAGTGAGAGCGGCGAGGACCACCCACTCGAGTCTCACTTGACCGATCTTCTACGGTCGACCGGACAGATATGTCTATTTCCATAGTAGTATGAGATATCGATAGTATGGCGAAGTGGTGTCGGACAGAGACTACTCAGAGAACCTCGAGACCATCGAGACGAAACACCGTCTCCGTGACGGTGATATGTACCGGTTGCTTGCTGGCGTACACTGTCAGAAAACTGCTCGACTAGCAGACCTGTGATCGTTGGGACTGCGAGCGAGCGAGACCGAGAACACCCCTCCGATAGCCACCGAGGAAGAAGCGGAGGTGAGTCGATGACGTCACCGAACGAGAGCCAGCGACGACTCATCGAGCGCACTGACGGTCTGTACCTCGTCGACGCGGGCGCCGATGCGGTCACCGTTCAGACGATTCACTCGGTTAAAGGGCTCGAGCATCCGATCGTGATTCTCGGAAACATGAACAGCGGTGCGTTCCCGCCGGCCGGCGGCAGTGGCGGGTCGATCACCTACTCCGAGACCGCCGGACTCCGCCAGAAGAAGTGCTATGCGGAAGTCCACGGCGATCCGTACGTCTACGACAACTGGCGGGCCGACGTCCTGCGGAAGTGCCAGCCGACCGAGTACGACGAAGAGCGACGACTCCTCTACGTCGCGATGACTCGAGCGAAGGATCACCTCCTGTTTGGAGCGGGCAATGAGCCGAACTCGTTCCTCGAGGGGGTACCGGTCGAGATCGAATCGCTCGAACCGGCCGTTTCGACAGTGGACGTCGCTGAGACGGCCCACACTCAGTTTAGTGTCGAAATTCCGGAGTCGACGGGACCTGTAGGGTATTCGCCGCACTCGCTCATGGACGACAGCGTCTACGAAGACGTCAGTGATGGGAGAGGGATGGAATTCGGCTCACGAGTCCACGAGTTCGCCGAGGACTACGTTCTCGGAACGGAGGTGACTTCCGACAGTGACGACGAGAAGCACGTCAAAGCGTTCCTCGACGGTCTCTCGGGTGAGCTTACGGTCGAAGAACGTGCATACCTTCCGCTCGAGGCCGACGGCGAGCAAGTTACACTGTCGGGGATTATCGATCTGGTTCACCTGACTGCCGATACCGTCGAAATCATCGACTTCAAAACGGATCTCAGCCGTCACGCCGAATCGGAGTATCGCATCCAGCTCAGCGTGTACTATCACATTCTCGAGGAGTGGTTCGGTGACCGAGCGGTGACCGCCTCGATCTTCTACACTGCCGAAGGTGCGCGGGTAGAGATCGATCCGCTGTCGAAGTCGGAACTGAGTGAGCGACTGGCGTGACGTTTGTGACACCTTCGACGGACGGGGCGTGGATCCGCTGAAATCGGGTGTACGTGAACGCGATTCGGAGGGTTACAGGAAGAATTTGCGGAGTGATTACGCGAATAGGGATCGAAGCTGCGTGTACGATGAGACGGGTTTCCTGACAGCGGTTCTCAGACGAGGTTTACGGAGGTAAGCGAGACTGTGAACCGGCGCTGTGTGCAAAAAGCTCGTTCGGTTGGTAGAAACCACCGTGTCCGAAGTGTCCACCGTTCTCAGCATTATTTCCTTGGGCGTGATCGTCGCTTTCGACGGAATATCATCGGGGGGATTCTCAGGACGTGCTTCGGTCCGTTCGTTTTCAGTCACTTGCTCCTCGAGCCGCTCGTTTCCTTCGTGATACCTGTGAACGCTGTAGGGTAGCGTGCGACACGGTGGAGTAATTCGGAGAAGTACCGATCTAACTCCGCTACGAGTTCGTTCGGAAGTTCCGCCAGCGGATCCGGTGGAGAGTAGGATATGAGTCAGCGCTGTATTGAAAATTGCCAATCAGTCGAGCAGAACGGCGACTACCGATCAAAACATGAAATATTTCTGTCTATTTTCTGCACAACGAATTCAACTGGTATTTTATATAATGAGGACAAGTATGATTCTATATGTACGATCTTACGGGATTCCAGCGCGACCTGTTGTACGCTATTGCCGGACAGGATGAACCACACGGACTGGCGATCAAAGAAGAACTCGAGGACTACTACGAGAAAGAGATCCATCACGGCCGTCTCTATCCGAATCTGGATACGCTCGTCGACAAGGGTCTCGTCGAGAAGGGCACCAAGGACCGACGAACCAACGTCTACTCGATCACCCGTCGGGGAACGCGAGAGATCGAAGCTCGCCGAGACTGGGAGAATCAGTACGTCGATCTCGACTGATCCGCGCACGATCACGAAAAGAGGGTGAACCTCGATAGAGGGGCGATAGCTATTGCTCGGTCAAAATCCACGAACGAGCGAGATGGCACGTTCGAAGTCGAGGTAACTAGTTTCGAGATTGTCAAGACAGAATGATGTACGGGGGTCCCGCAAGCGGGTACGTACTCGTTGAACTCGAGGGATGAAGCCACCGGGAGAGGCGCTCACTAAACTCGCAGAATACGGGTCGAGATTTCGATGCCGTCGTTTACAGAGATTGCTTTTCGATTTGTCGTCAGAACATCCCACTACGTCCAGTGTCTTCCGCACCTTTCGTTTTCGGCGGTTTCTCGTCCCACCCTAGGTTTCCGTCGTTTCCAGCGTACGCCGATTTTCCGACGCGGTAATCGCACCCCTCATTTCCGTCGTACGGTTCGACCCCCCCTCGTTTCCGTCGTTTCTGTATACCCCACCCCAGACTTCCGTCGTTTCCGTACGCCCCACCCCGGATTTCCGTCGTTTCCGACGTACTCTGATTTTACGAGATGGCGGTCGCACCCTTCATTTCCGTCGTACGGTTCGACCCCCCTCGTTTCCGTCGTTTCCGTACGCCCCACCCCGGATTTCCGTCGTAGTTTTCGTAGTCCGAAACCGCTACTCACTGTTCCAGTTTTGCATCCGAGAGTCCTCCAAAATGGTTTCGCGGACGACCTGCGGATCTTCGATGAGTCGATTCTGCAGATGAATACCGCCCGCGCTCCCTTTGTTGATTTTCTCGATCTCGACGACGCCGAGAAACGCCTGTTCCTTCAGGATATCTCGGAACCGGCGAACTGAGAGGATATCCATATCGAGATACTCGCAGATCTGTTCGTACTGGTCGTACACGCGACTCGTGAGGAACGCATCGTCGTTGGAATTAACGCTAAGTTCGGTCAGCGCGAGTAGTGCGGCTTTCGCCTGCGTGGGTGCGCCGTTAACGAGTTCTCGAAACCGATCCTTTTCGGCGTGTTGTTGGGCCTGTCGAACGTGTTCCTCCCGAACTTTCTCAGCACCCTCCTCGTACGCGACCTCGCCGGCATGACGGAGGATATCGATCGCCTTCCGGGCGTCACCGTGTTCTTGAGCGGCGAACGCAGCAGAAAGCGGAACGACATCGTCAGAGAGAACGCCGTCCTGGAAGGCGTCTGCCCGATTGAGCATAATCTCCCGGAGCTGATTCGCGTCGTAGGGTTTGAAGAACAGTTCCTTGTGCTGGAAGCTACTTTTGACGCGTTCGTTCGTATTATCGACGTACTGGATCTTGTTACTGATCGCGATGATTCCGATGCTACAATCGATTTTTCCCGCTTCCTCGGCTCGCGAGAGTTTCATCAGAAGACTATCGTCGTTCATCAGGTCGATCTCATCGAGGATAATGATGACAGAATCGAACTGCGCATCGAGCGTTTTCCAGAGAAGTTTGTAATATTTCGACGTGCTCAGGCCGGTGTGAGGGACGGTAATATCGGTAACGGATTCGTCGTTTAATTTCGCAGCGAGTGAGGAGATTGCTTGCGTTTCCGTATTATCTTCTGCACAGTCGATATACGCAGTTCCGATCGCCACACCATCCTGTGCTGCATTTTGAGCGCGTTGGCAGACGTGCATCGAGACCAACGACTTTCCCGTCCCCGTCTTTCCGTAGATCATCACATTTTCCGGAGAGTATCCGTGGACAGCGCCGTTGAGACGTTTCGCCAACTTCGAGATCTCCTCGTCGCGACCAACGATCCGGTCGGCCTCCGGAACGTGGCCGATTTTCAGGAGATCCTTGTTCGAGAAAATCCGATGTCCCGATTCGAACAACGGATCATCCACGGAGTTGGATGAGGAGTTAGATGTCATTCAGTATCACACGGTGTGTGCGGGAGGTGTATAAAACTAGCGGACGAACCCACCCCACATTTCCGACGTAATTTCGATGAATATGGGATCAGGAGCCTGTAATACGTGTAAATAAGACATTTGATAGTATAACCCGGTTTCCGACGTACGCTAGAGAGTGCCCGTAACGGCGTTATTGAGACTGTTTTCCATACCCCCACACCCCACGTTTCCGTCGTAACTCTGCGAAAATGGGGGGGGGGCGGCAATTGAAGCGGTGGTTCAAAAGAAAAAGATTGCTTAGAGAGTTGCCTAGCTGCTGCTTAGAGAGTTGCCCAGCCGCGGAATACTAACTGAGAAAGTACCCGGAGAGAACCCCTCGTTTCAACCGACGAAACGAAGTACTACTTGTTACGTCAATAAACGAAGTATACTTAATGAGCTTTTCTCAGCCTATCACCTTTAATCTAGGTGTTAAGGATATTAGATATCCTGGATTGGATTGCATCACTCAATAAACAATATAGTGCTGACACTATCCCCTCCTCAACCGGTCTTTTCCCCACGCCCTCTTGGAGAAACGACGGAAATGTCGGGGGTGGGATCGACTTCTCCCGGTAGATCAGCGTTCGTCTCTCGTGGCGATACGACGGAAACGTGGGGTGGGTGTCTTCTCTCTCAAACTCTCTCAAATACTGACTGGAAACTCTCAGATAATCCAGTGACCTCAGATAATCCGGTAAGGCTGGCCTTCTCTCAACACTATCATCCGAAGTACCTCACACGAAATTTCCGGTGGCCGATACCTGCTCGCTGAAGTCTTCGATCAGTTCGATTGCGGCTTCGGTCTCGCTTTTTGTATCTCCTTCACTATTCAGTGGCAGATCGTAGACCGTGATCTCTGCGCGTTTGAGATCCGTCAGCTTCCCCTTGCGGCTCTCGAGATTGAGAATGGCTCCGTTGAAGATGACGATAGCACGACTCTCGTTCACATCGAGGAACTGAATTCTCTGTCGCTCCAGTACCGCTGTCACATCGATCGACGACGGAAACGCACACTGTTGAGTAACGTCGACAGCCTTGCTCATTACTTCCCAATTCGTATCGCAATATAATAGATCCTTGCATCATTTTAACTCTTGATATGATCTACGAGAGAATACACAGGTTAAATCCTCAGAATCCATGTGGACGAAATACTGGAGTATACAAATGTGACGGAACACGGAGAACGCGGAGTGGAAATTAATGCTGCAGATATACGGTGTATCGCTGAAGAGACCGATATATTGGGTTGTCGAAGGGGATCACCCCTGATTTCTACCTCATTTAGATCGAGTGGTTGGAAGAGCCTTGAACACATGCACAATTGGAGAGAAGGATCCATCCCCCATCACAGTTCGTAACGTGTAATATCGTTCGAATCACATTCGGGGCAGGTATCTGTGGTTCCCTCAACATTTGTCCCACAGCGACGGCATTCGAACAGGGTTTGTGCCTGATTTCGCGTAAGAATCTGTTTCAGTTTAATCATAAATAGCGTCCTTGTCCAGGGGCGATGACCTCGTCGTCCGTTGTGTCGAATCTCGATGTTGCAACTACTGGTCTCGCACTCAACCGGGAACTGGTACTGGCGGCTGTCTTTACCACTGCGGCGATAAGACCCGTATACCGACTTTCTTCATTTATTCTTCTGATATTCATATTGGCGTGGTATCGTGAGTGTTACGTGAAAATCCAAAGGGAAGTTGGAAGCGTGTGGTGACAGGGTGCTTCGAGAGGACGTGACCCTCTTTCCCCTTGTTCACTTTCTTCAATGCGTGGGTTGTACGGTTCTCCGTATATAGGTGATCCAACCAGAGTGAAAGTGGAACAGTACAGACTGCAGTTGTCTATTCTACAATGCATCCGAGATAGTTCATTCAATCGCTCGTCTTTTGAGTTTACTGGCGTTACGAAACGCCACGAGGGCTAATTCCGCGTATTTGTGCCGTGAGGGCGACAGACACTTTTGGGGTACAGTAGGCCCAGCAGAGCGATATCACTCGTAAAAAGAAGTCGCGTTACTCGAGCAGGCCGAGCTCCTCGAGCCGATTGACGATCACATCGACGGCGCGACTTGCGTCTTCCACTTGCTTCCCGCCAGTGACGACCAGCTTTCCGGAACCAAAGAGGAGGGCAACGACCTCGGGTTCGTCGAGTCGGTACACCAGTCCGGGGAACTGCTCCGGTTCGTACTCGATATTCTCGAGACCGAGACCGATTGCGATCGCGTTCAGGTTGAGATTGCGGCCGAGATCGGCGCTGCTGACGATGTTCTGGACGATCACTTCTGGATCGTCTTCGACTCGAATCTGGAGGTCTCGGAGTTTGTCGAAGACGATATCCAGACTCTCGTGGACAGCTTCAGTGCTTTTCGCGCCAGTACAGACGATTTTTCCCGAGCGAAAAATCAGTGCGGCGGACTTGGGGTTCTGGGTGCGGTAGACGAGACCGGGGAACTGTTCAGGATCGTAATCGGCCCCCTCGAGGTCCATTGCGACGCTCTGGAGGTCGAGTTCCTGGCCGATACCGGTTGACGCCACGACGTTTTCGATGTTGATCGAGTCCTTTGGGTCAGTCATCAGGTGTTTAAAAAGACGGATTTGATCTATATAATGGCCGATATTCCCACCCAATGTTTCTGGTATCTGTGAACGCGATCCCGATAGACGTCGCAGAACACTTGCGGCGGGTCCGAAACTGAAACCGACTAAGCAACGGCTGTGAACTCGTTCACTGAGGTAATAGGTAGTCATTAGATCCTCCATCGCGACCTTCTCGGTTTTTCGAGGCTATTCCTAACATAGGATCCTGCTTTTGCCATCTTTATCCCGCCCCAAACTATCCAGGCCCAATGTACTCGACAGTCACTCTCGATATTACATCTGGGAGAACGCACACCATGGACACGCCAGAATCTCATGCGCTGCTTTCCTCAGTGCATAGTATGGCTCCCTCACAGGCCCACTTCGGGTTCGTTAGTCACCACCCATCCCGGCGCTCTGAGAGGTTCCAATCTCTGACCAGCGGAGGCAGGAAACGCCAAGCCCTCTCCACTGAAGGCGGACGCAGGGACTGCCGTTGAACGTCGGTCAGCGAGACACATCCAGAACGTGCCACTTGGAAAACCCTCGCACTCCCGAAAGGGTTGGGGGGTAGTACAAGGGGTTGGCCAACCCATATCCTTTAACGCTCATACCCGCCCATAGAGACACCAGAAGGACGCTCTCATCTCTGACGGATACCGAAACTGACAGGGTAATGAATCGCGGATCCGGGAGTTCTATTCGCGGACGAGTAGCCACCTTCGTACTCTGACACCACGCGCATATGTAGGCTCCAGGCCGAACTAACCGGTAGAATGAATCCTGAATCCGCGACACAACTCTACAAAGCTCCGCGCACGGAGATCTCTCAGAATCAAGGACAGTTTCGAATTCACCTCAACTTTCCCGGCCACAACCATCCGGACCACGACGATCACGGCTACGGTCCGCTCGCGACCGTCGTCGAGTCGTTCATGGATCCGGAGACGCTGATCTCGATGCATCCCCATCAGAACGAGGAGATCGTCTCGTGGGTTCCGTCCGGTGTGATGCGTCACGACGACCGACAGGGCAACGAACTGGTCACCGATTCCGAGCACCTGATGGTGATGGGCGCCGGCAGCGGCTTCTGGCACGAAGAACGCACGCTCGCGGACGATCCGCCGCTGCGAATGTTACAGATCTTCGTCCGACCGCACAGCCTGAATCTTCCACCGACTATCCAGCACGAACCTATCGACGATCCGGTCGCCAACGAGTGGCGACACCTCTTCGGCCCGGAGGGATCGAACGCGCCGCTCTCCGTTCGCAACGACGTCCACTTTTATGACGTTTCCCTCGACGAGGGTGCGAGTATCGATCTTCCCTCGATGGCTGGATGGGACACCTACTTCTACGTGTTCGAGGGGGCAGCCACGGCCGACGACACGCACTTCGACAAGACGGAAAGCGGACTGCTCGTCGACGGAGAAGAGGTGACAGTCACCGCGGAGACCGATACGCTGCTCGTCGCATTCCTCATCGATCCCGACGCGCCGATCACCCGCCAAGGGACAGTCGGCCGCTGAGCCGGTCACAACTAAACGTACTGACAACTGCATTCACTGTTGTATCTCCTCCGGATCGAGAAATAAGGCTGTCAGACACCACTCTTACTGATACGTTTGCACCGGGTATTCCTGACCCTCGACGAAAACGCGTAACATCAGTCGTTCCGCTCGAGTGCATCGACCAGTCGACAGATGTTCGAAACAGCCGCATCCACCAATGCCTCCCCCTTCTCTTCCGTGGCAACGGTCGGATCGCCGATATTCCCCGTCGGCGTCAGTTCCGCCATGTCTTCGGCGGTAAGTGCCCACCCGATCTTGTTGTCGCCCAGCGCGTCGTAGTCGGTCAACGGAAGCGATTCGTCCGCGGGTTCGACGGACTCAGCACGGTCCATGTGGACGAGTTCGGGGAACAGTTCGAGCATGATGCTCGTCTCGAACTCCGAGGCGTGAAAGGAGACGTCGCCGGTGCGGATCTCTGCTGCGACGTCTGCGAAGAGGTTCACCAGCGGGACGTGGAACGCAGTCAGGTCGGTTTCTTCCTGCAGTTCGCGGACGACGATCTCCAGTTCGGGGTCCTGCGCGAGGTAGTGGCCGTTGAGCAGCAGGACGGTTTCGATCCCCCAGTCGGCCGCGGACGCGCAGACGTCGAAGACGTACCGCTGAAACGTTTCCGTGGAGATCGTGAAGGTTCCGGGTTTGAACGTGTGGTGCGGACTGACCCCGTACCAGATCGGCGGCGCGAGCAGCGCCCGGCTGCGCTCCGCGACACGCTCGCCGATCGCCTCCGGCATGAACACGTCGACGCCCAGCGGCAGATGGTGACCGTGTTGTTCCGTGCTTCCGACGGGGAGGAGCAACGTCTCGGTCCGTTCGAGAGCGGCTTCGATTTCCCTCCAGGTCATCTCCGCGACGCGGTACGGTTCGGTATCGGAATCGGTGCTCATACAGGGCGTTCGGGGCGACGAATCAAAACGAAAGCGGAGCCGGAAGGCTTGCTAGCAGTGCTCGTCGACGGCAAAAGGCTGTGATGTCAGTGCACGCCACCGACCAAAGGATGAAGCCTCCACTACGGAAACCGCTAGTATGGATCTGTCAGTAGACGCCGAGCGGTTACGGTCCGATATCGAAACTAACGCCGAGTTCGGCGCTGTCGATGTTTCAGACGGTCGCGCACGGACGGTCCGAACAGGAACCCCGGCGAATCACCGCGCTCGAGACCATCTCGTCGATCGGATGGAAGCCGCGGGTCTCGAGGTACGAACGGACGCCGTCGGCAACATCGCCGGTCGATGGGAGCCGCCGTCCGCTGTCGGTGCCGCTCCCGTCGCCGCCGGCAGTCACCTGGACTCGGTTCCCGAGGGCGGTATTTTCGACGGACCGTTAGGCGTCTACGCTGCCCTCGAGGCGGACCGGACGATGCAGGACGCGGATCGTCGCCCCGACCGACCGATCGACGTCGTCTGCTTTACCGAGGAGGAGGGTGGTTGATTCGCCTCGGGACTGCTCGGTTCGTCCGTCGCTGCGGGGAAGCGATCAGTCGAGGAAGCACTCGGACTGTCCGACTCAGACGGGATCACGCTCGAGGATGCGCTCGAAGAGATCGGATATCGCTGGGACGGACAACTCGACGCCTCGAACTGGGATGCGTGGCTCGAACTGCATATCGAGCAGAGCGAACGCCTCGAAACGGCCGACGTCCCGGCTGGAGTCGTGACGACGATCACTGGGATCACTCACTGCGAGGTCACGATAGAGGGTGAGGCGAACCACGCCGGTTCAACCCCGATGTCGGAGCGGACGGATGCACTCGCGGCGGCGAGCGAGTTCATGCTCGATGTCGAGCGCGCAGCAAACGAACTCGTCGCCGAAGAGAGCCCGACTGCCGTCGGGACCGTCGGCAAGTTGGACGTAGCGTCCAATGCGACGAACGTCGTTCCGGGACGCATCGAACTCGGTCTGGACGTCCGGGACGTCGAGTACGGATCGATGAACGACCTC
Source organism: Natronorubrum halobium (assembly GCF_051351675.1). Classification (NCBI taxonomy): domain Archaea; kingdom Methanobacteriati; phylum Methanobacteriota; class Halobacteria; order Halobacteriales; family Natrialbaceae; genus Natronorubrum; species Natronorubrum halobium. Next base: position 24,540 of record NZ_CP195596.1, on the reverse strand, counting down.
GTCGACCGAGCACGCCAAAGCCTCGCTCGTCTCGAGCGGAGTCGGGGATTGACGACGACAGTTTGGAGGCCCTTCGACCTCGAGCCGATACCGATGACCGATCGGTGTCGCGATGCACTCCACGAGGCCGGAGACGCACAGGCGGTGGAAACGATCGATCTCCACTCCGGCGCCGCACACGACACGATGCACGTCGCATCCGTGACGGACGCGGGGATGCTGTTTGCCCCGTCGCGTGACGGGATTTCGCACAGCCCACTGGAGTGGACCGACTGGGACGATTGTGCTGCGGCGACGACCGTCCTTACCGGTGCACTGGCGAAACTCGCCGAGACGTGATCTCTCCGGCGCTAATATGGCCATGTTGACAAGAACTCCTTGCCGTAGCAGCTGTTCACTGTACACGCAAATTGACTGCTACCTCGTCACTAACCGGAGAGCTATGCCTCGAAGGTTGCGTGTATCCTCTCTTCCCCGTACTCACTATACATATACTGATTTTTCAGCCTGAGTCCGAGAAGAACATCGATCTGTCGCTCCTGATCTCGACTGAATGGTTTCACCGTAACTACCGCGGGTCGTGACGCCCTCTCAGACGTAGTTTCTCGTTGTACGTCTCCACAGCGCTACAGCGCGAAAGCTTCCTTCGGTAGAAGTAAGAACTGTGCGTAAACCCTGTACCGTGCCCTCCGCTATCGTACTAATTGAGCGTTCTCAACCGTCGGAGTTAGCTGCGTGGTCCCGTATCGCTTGATAATACCACTGGAATTGGAGGCGATCGTTCCTCGAGAGTTCGATCCCGTGCTCGGCCAGCAACTCGATCATTCGCTCGGGATCACACTCGTACCAGCTCGAAAGCAGTCGGACGTTCTTTTGCGCGTAGTCGTAATTGCGCTCGAGAACCCGTGGATCCATCGGATCTGCCCTGACCGAACTCATTTGTGCCCACTCAGGTGTCCAGGGTTGTAAATGATGTGTGTCATTCTCTGACTTGTATTGGCGGGAATGTCGCACTCTCGAGAATGTAGCTATATTCTCCCGGGAGTGGTGTCACACGAGCAAAAATCTCATTTGAGACGTTCCTGGAAACGAGTAACGGTGGTGTGTTTCGTATTCCGTTCCGGTTGGCTACAAGCGAAGTACAACGATCAGTACTGGAAAGTCAATCGAGAGCGGAGGGTTGTCGAGCCGAGGCCATCTACGGCGTCCGCACCGACGGTTGACAAACGCTTCCGAATTACGGTATATGGCACTGGAGATTGCGTCTAATGAACGTACTGAGCTGCATACTCCTGCATTTACAATAGGTTCATATTCCAAAATAGGTAGCTATTGAGAAGCTGGCTTCCCTGCCGGAACCGCCGGCCGACGATGCGCTCGTGCGTCTCCTCGTTGGCCGCCCACCACATCGCAGTCGTGGCCGGTTCCGTATGGTACTTCATCCGCTCGCGCCCGTCCAGTCATCGGGGACGAGACTCTTCGACACGACGACGCGGGTACTGTCGACCACCACCGGAAGCGAGAACCAGACGAACATCAGGCGGAAACAGTTCGGTGTTCGTCCGTGAATCAGAACCCTTTCGATCGAGTGTGGCCGAGAGCAAGTCGTGCGAACCGACCGTACCGAACGTCCGGATAGCCGCTACAGTTGGCTAGTGGCGCTCGTCGGCGCTGTCGCGATGGTCTTTACCTTCGGCACGCCGCTGTCGTACGGTATCTTCCGCGCCCCGTTCAGCGACGCCTTCGGGATCTCGTCGCTCGCGCTCTCCGGCGTGTTCGCGATCATGCTCTTTACCTTCTTCATCGGCTCCGGGCTCGTCGGGGTGTTCGGCGCGCGGTTTTCGGCTCGAGCGGTACTGCTCGTCTGTACGATCGCGACGTGCCTCCTGGCCCCGTCGCTGTATCTCACGAGTTCGGTCGCCGGACTGACCGTCGTCTTCGCGGTCCTCGGACTCGCGCTCGGGACGGTCTTCGTGCTCCTCGCGTCGATCATCCCGCGCTGGTTCGAGAGCCGTCGCGGTGCTGCGACGGGCCTCATATTCGTCGGCAACGGTCTCGGACTGTCCGTACTCCCGCCGATCTGGCAGTTCGCCTTTACGGAGGTTGGCGTGCGCCGTGGCTTCCTCCTCATCATGTTGATGACCGCGTTCGCGTTTCTCCTCGCTGGCCTCGTCTGTCGCCGGCCGCGATGGGCCGAGCAGTCGACCGCGACCGTCGGCGAACTGCTCGAGTGGCTCTCCCGTTTGAGCGGTACGCGGACGTTTCAGATCCTGTTCGTCGGGATCGCGCTCTCGTTCGCGTGGTATCAGCTTCTCGCCGCCTACGCGGTCGACCTGTTCGCCTATCGCGGACTGACGGCGGCCGGCGCCTCGCTCGCGTTCGGCCTGATCGGCGGCGTCAGCATTATCTCGCGGATCGGCGGCGGCTATCTCGCCGACGTCATGGGCTCACGGCGTGCATTCCTCGCGTCGCTCGTCTGCGCGGCCGCCGGCATCGCCCTGCTGTTCGTCCCCGGTGTTCCGGCGCTGGCGGTGGCAATTTTCCTGATCGGACTCGGTCTGGGCGGCTCCGCAACGCTCTACATCCCGCTCCTTATGAGTGTGTATCCCCCCGAGAAGGACACCGCCATCGTCGGCGTTTTCAATATCGCGATCGGCGTCACCGCATTAGCGATGCCACCGCTCGGAACCGCGAGCGTCGCGTACACCGACGGCTATCTCGTCGCTATTCTGCTGACGCTCGTCGCGACCGTCGCCGGGTTCTGGGCCGTTACCGTCGGAACTGCCGGGCGATGAGTGGGACACTCGAGGGGAGCCAGGCAGTCTTCGTAACTGGTATCGATCGCCCGAACGAGGGGTTCACTTTCGAGGGCGTGCTCGGTGAACTCCTCGCCCGAGCGCCACGAGAGACGCCTCGAAGCAGTTGTCGTGTGCTTCGTCTGGGATGTCGAAACGTCCCATTCCTACCGAGCTGATTTCGGAACGCTTGAGACCTGCTGTTGGAAATACCGACCGTGTCCCGATCCCGACTGTTCGCCTCTCTCTGTGGCCTCGTCTTTCTCCTCAACCTCGCCAGAATCATCTTTGCACCGCTGTTGAACGTGATCATCGCGGAGTTCTCGATCGGCGAGGCGACCGCCGGACTCCTCGTCACGCTCGCGTGGGTCGGGAGCGCATCTCCTCGCTTACCGACGGGCTGGCTCCTGACAAAAGTGCCGAGACACTACGTCGTGATCGTGTCCGGATCGATCCTCGCGCTCGCCGGTGGATTCGCTGCGACCGCGACGACGGTCCGCCACCTGATGGCCGGGGCCTTCCTGATGGGCATCGCCTCCGGCGTCTACTTCGTCTCGGCGAATCCGTTTTTGAGCGAGCTGTACCCGGACCGCGTCGGACGTGTGATGGGTATTCACGGCGCCTCCGGTCAGCTCGCTGCGGTGGCCGCAGCCCCGCTCGTGGCGATCACGCTCGTCGTCGACTGGCGGCTTTCGCTGTGGGCGATCGCCGTCGGTGCGGCGGTGGTAACGGGGTACACGGGGCTCGTTTCGACACGGACCGAGTTGCCACGGGCTGGATCGGCGGATCGAAAGTTCGTCGCCGGTGCGCTGTCGGAGTGGCGGATCATCGTGACCGCACTCGCGATCGTCGGCATCGCGTCGTTCATCTGGCAGGGTGTGTTCAACTTCTACGAACTGTACATGCAGTCGAAAGGGCTCTCCGCTCGAGCGTCCGGACTGATGTTGAGTATCGTTTTCGCCGCCGGTATTCCCGCGTTTTACTTCGGCGGCGATCTGGCCGACAGACTGCCGCGCGTTCCGTACCTGCTCGGCGTCGTCGGTGCGTTCGCCGGGACCCTCCTCGTGTTGACGACGGTGGACGGGCTACTCGGATTGGTCGTGATCTCGGGAGTTATCGGCTTCGTCATCCACGCCCTGTTTCCGGCGACGGATACGTTTCTCCTCGATACGCTCCCGGACTCGACGCGGGGGAGCGCCTACGCCGTGTTCAGTTCCGTGTGGATGCTCACGCAGTCGCTCGGATCGTTCGTCCTGGGCGTATTCATCGAAGGCGGGTACTCCTACGACGCGGTGTTTAGCGGTGCTGCACTCTTTCTCGGGGCGACGATCATCGTTCTGGTCTCCCTCGAGCGAACGGGGCGACTGCCGAGTTGAACCAGCGTGTCGGTAGTTCACCGGTCTCTGGCTCTTCGAGTCGGTGATTAGTTGGAAAAGAGGGCATTAAGCCCGTTCTCAACGAGCAAACCGCGTAAGCGGTGAGCGAATAGGGCGGGGATACAGCGTTCACAAGAGCAAGCTCTTTGCAGCCCATCAGAACGTCAATGATCTGCCGAGCGAGCTGCTCAGCGGTGTATCCCAGCCCCTTGACGTCTCGACATCGGCCGGGGTTGTGCCACGGACGCGAACTCGACTCGTCAGTAATCTCCTCTAGGAGTTGGCCAAGTTGGGATACCATTCATCCTCGTCTGTATTCTGTATCCACGACTGTAGCTCGGCACAGACGGAGGCAACGATGACCTCCTCAGCGAACTCAGGTCGGTCGGTGAGTTCGTTACCGCCACCGCCCCCGGTCCCTGCACCACGGGATTGGATGGACCCGACGATGTCGGTTCCTCCCTGACCATCGGCAAATTGGATAGGTGCATCATGGATGGTTTCGAAGGCACGCTGTCTGAGTACCTTTGTATGCGATGTTTCAGCCGATGGCGACTCCGGCCCGTACGGGGATGCCCCAGTCTCGATGTAGTGTCGGAGGGACCGACGAAGCGGATGTTCTTCGGCGGACGTGTTGTCCCCGTCAGGTATGGCGCTATCACAGATTCTGGTGAAACCGCCTCACGGAGCCTATCGAGATCCGTTGGCGAGAGTGTCACCCAGCAGCTCTTTGTCTCATCGGCGCTTGCAGCCTCATCCGACTCACCAGCTGCGTCGAGAAGGGCTACTGCGGCTTCGGCGTTCTTGCGAAGTTCTTCGACTGACCCCTGGCCAATTGCTCGCCTGACAGCATCGATATCGAGGTCGGCAGCTAGGACGTCCTCCTCGCCAGCGAGGGCCAACCGAAGATATGTGGAACGCGACCGTTCAAAGAGAACTTGGAGCGCTTCGGTGAATATCGTCGGATCGGACTCAGCATCGTCAATCTGCTCCATATTATACGCCAGTCCGTATCCCGGAGTTTCACTCTCCGATAGGGGATAGATTGCCGAACAGTCGCCGAATTCTGACTCCTCTAACGAGAAGGACTGCCGATACGTCTCAAAGATCGCATCGACGATGCGAGTGCCTCGTACAGTTCGGGCCCCCGCAACTCCTCGGCGAGCTCCCTGTCGTGGATGACGTATGTTTCGTGTACCAGTTCTTCAACCGTGTTCGGGTTAGTACCGTTCCAGACCTCCGCATACAGTCGTTCAATCACCTGTTGGTTGGTGTCGGCCATCGAGCGGAGAGTGACGGGCGACGAACGTAGCGATTGCCGTGAACATGTTGACTTAGCGGGAAGCGCTCCGGGGGTCGCGAGCGATGGTACGTTGGTGCGGCGGAATCCGGCGAGAACAGTGTCTCGGCCGGACAGCCGTATACTTGGCGACGGCGAAACGTCCGAGGAATACCCGTCTTCGCTCGCGATTCGCTCAGATCTACTCCTCGACCATGACGAACTCACCCAAGTCGTCGACCGTTCCGACCGGCTCCGCGCCGACCATCAGCCACCGCTGTTCCTCGTCGATCTCGTTGACGAACTTCCGTGGAATGTCTGCCGGCAGCCGAAGGATGCCTCCCACGTGGACGTCGACGGGGACCTCGTCAACGTCCACGTGATCGGGGCCATTGAGCAGGACGTAGAGCTCCTCCTGAGACTCGTGTATTAGCCCGTGAGAAGAACGTGCGTCCGCTCATCGAACACCGTGAGTTCTCGCCACTCCATAACGCGTGGAATGCGCGATTAGATGCGGATTTGTACGGCAGCGGAGTCAGAACGAGACGGTACATTCGAGTCTCAAGCGCAAGTACGGTGTGTTCGTCCGTTCTCGGTACTGGTGGAAGCAATTCCGTGAACTTGCACTCGGCTGCCTCATTTATACTCTCGACCAGTCACTCTGATTGGTAGATACAGCACTCAAACGTACCAGCGCTACGCACTGGTACCATCATTGTCAGATTTGTCGAATTCCGTGCCCATGATGGCAAGGATGATACCGGCGACGGCAATGAGTGACGTGTCGATACCAGGTTCGTAGAAAGTGTTGGTAATTTTCAACACAGTCAACGCGAGTAAGAGGGCAACGCAAATCATTGCCCCGGCTTCTAATCCGATGTATGCCAAGCCTTTCGATTTCCTCCATGTGACTGGGTCCATACTCTATAATCCACGACTGCTGGCTTAGTTGTTCTGGAGCTGTGAGTGCGCCCCGGTTCTCACTGTTGTAATCAACGCTGCTGGGCTACCCAGTAACGAGATACACGCAGACCTACCCAACGGCTGTTTCAGTAGCGAGAGTATCGAGCTACTAGGATTTCAACAGAGCCGGATATTTCGACAGGGTACTTCAAGCCCTATCCGTCCTTGAACTATCCAGTCGGCCGTCGTGGTGCTCGTGGCGCTCAATCTGGTGCGCGGCGGAGTAGCCGTCGTCTCGTTGCGCCACGTGTAGAGTTCTCGGGCCAACTACTGCTCTCCCGGATCGTTTTTGGAACGGAGAAGTTTTTGTCTGCTCTCACTCATCGTGAACAGCAACATTGGTGGTCGAATTGTAGGTTTGGCTAATTTCACAAACAGTTAGTTCCTGATCAAGAACGATTTCTAGAACGTCGTCATTGAGCGTTATCGTAATGGAGATGCGCAATGGCTTCTGTGATTGAACCTGCATGGGTTCGTCGCTGACGCACCACTTCAACTGCCAGTACGGAGTTGTACTGAGATCAATATCATGATTCTCGTAGAACGCAATCACGGCAGAATTATCGATGAGACCCAACCCAACCCCTGACGTAAGCGTGTGCGCGCACTGTTCACAAACGTACCCCGCTCGAAGTGGAGCTCCAGCGAGATCGCAGGTAACAGCGTCATCGGGGGTTGCGACCACTGTCTGCATTCGTCCACTGCATTCGGGACAGACGCCATCCTTTGCGAGCCCATAGAGACGACGAACGCGGTGATCAAACGCTTCGAGCACTTCCGGATCCGTCCGATTGTTCAGCGCACCCGGTGGGAACGGGTACTCTCCATGCTCGAAGTGGCATCGTAGACACGTTATTGCCAGCATCTCGTCATCGTACACTGCTTCAAGCGGGCCGGAACACTTCACACAGCTATCTGAAATGGCGATTGAGCGGGATGGATGGGCAGTGAATGAACCGGCAAGAACGGCTTGGACGACCTTGTTACCGGCCTGTCTGAGACGATATCCGTTCTCCGTCCGGCGAACGAAGTGTTGCGTCAATTGTTGGAGATGGTAGCTAAACTGAGCAGAATCAGTGGCGTCAGTCGCTCGAAAAAGATCGGAGAACGCGACCGGTGTTTCAGGTGCCGCCCAGAGGGCTTGTAAGATCTGCATACGGATCCCGTTTCCGAGAAGCGCGAAGGCGTCAGCAGCTTCCATTCCCTCGGGAAACTGCTCATACGCTAGGCCGCGCTGTGCATCGTCCATGAGGTGAGTACACTGTCATTGGACATAGGGCTTTGCTGAAATGGATTTTAGCGACCAGAGCGCGATGCGTCATTTGCCTCTTATTGGTCGAAATCTCGATTTCAGCAATGTTCGTCGCTGTCTCTCGAATTTCGGGACAATTGACGGCTGTGTCTGTCTCTGTACTTTCCTTCAGACTCGCATGTGGACAGCCGAATACGGGTGCTTGCTAAAATCAATTTCAGAAAAATTTCATGTTTTCATTTGTCGTAGTATCGACCGTGAAAGACGAAACCACCTGGCCAAAACCAGCCAAGATCACGTTCAAAACTGAAACCGGGAGCAAGAGGAATACCCCCAATATTGGTCGGGAGTGCAATATAGTCAAGTCCCAGACGGATAGCCTCGCGAACCTGAATGAGTCTTTTTGGATAGATTCGGCGGGGGTCGCGCACCCATGAGTCAGGACTCGGGCGGGGATCGATCTATCAACGTCACCGATGGGGACCTCGTTTGGCCGCTGATCGTCCTGTCGGTTCCTCTGGTGATCTCTTACGTGTTACAGGTCGGGTACAATCTCGCAGATACCTACTGGATTGGTCGGCTCGGACAGGAAGCAGTTTCCGCGCTCTCGTACGCGTGGGCGATCGAGAATTTAGTGATCAGCTTCGTGATCGGATTCACCTTCGCTGGAACGGTACTGGTCGCACAGAACAAGGGCGCTGGGGAAATCGATCGCGTCGCCAGAATTTCGGGCCAAACAATCGTGTTCGTCATTGCGATCGCGGCGTGTTTGTCTGTCGTCGGCTATGTCTCCGTGCCGGTATTGCTCCAGACCATCGGAGCCGACCCAGGGTCACTCGAGTATACGTATTCACTCCAGTACCTTCGGGTCCAATTTATCGGTCTGCCGTTTATTTTCATGTTGTTCATGTTTCAGGGGCTGCTACAGGGATGGGGAGATACGAGGACTCCGCTGTATCTGATGGCCGGAAGTGTCGCGATAAATGTCCTTATCGACCCGTTCTTCATTCTCGGTTTCGAGGGTAACACCGTCTTCGTCTGGTTCAATCTCGAGTCACTCGAGGCAACCCTCTACGCAACGACCGGATTCGACGGCTTCGGCGTCCAGGGTGCGGCAGTTGCCACGCTTCTCGCACGGGGAACCGCCGCGATAATCGGCCTGGGTCTATTGCTCTCGGGGCGTGTTGGAATCCAGCTATCGCTGTCTGACTTCACGCTTGAGAGGAGCGTTGTCCGGAAAATCATCTCGATTGGTGCGCCGACCAGCATCGAAGTCACCGCGACGTCCGCAAGCGTCACAATCCTGACCGCAGTCGTCGCGCTGAGCGGAGCGGAGGCCGTCGCTGCCTACGGCATTGGCTCGCGAATCACATCGGTAGTCACGCTACTTGCATTCGGGTTAGCTGGTGGGGTTGAAACCGTCGTCGGTCAAAACCTTGGAGCCGGACAGGTCGATCGGGCGAAACGAGGAGTGTATGCCGCGTCAGGGCTCGTCATGGGTGCGTATCTCGTATTCACGATTGGTGTGTATTCGTTCGCGGAGCCAATTGTTGACGTATTCATCACGGGTAGTGGCGCGCCTGCAGTCATCGATATTGGAACCGAGTATCTTCAAATCATCTGTCTGTCATTCGTGTTCCTCGGTCTCTTCGAAATCGTCCAAGCCGGAGTCCGTGGAAGCGGAAGCACTCGCGCGGCAATGTACCTCTCCATCGTCGGATATATCCTGTTTCGGGCGCTGTTTGCCTACACGCTCGCCGAACCATTTGGACTCGGTGCAATCGGGGTCTGGTACGGTGAAACCATCGCAAACGTCTGTATGGCCGTTGTTGTCTGCCTATACTTCCTCAGAGGAACGTGGACCGACGGGGTTGTTGACCGACCCGACGATCGTGGTGTTGAATCTGTAGAAGCAGAAACCTCCGCCAAAGGCGGTGGACATTGAGGTTGATCAGAACCATTATCCACCAGTGGGAGCCCGAGTGACGCGTTCGAGAGCGGCGTCTTGACCGGCGACGTCACTCCCCGCTATCGGCCCTACTGAGCGCCGGGTAATGTCCGGACAACGTGGGCGAAGTAGGGGGAATCGGTCGGACTTGTGGTGATTTCTGCTGACGTTGCGGCAGGTTGTGTTGTTTTTCAGCGCCCGGAGATGGGCGAGGCACTCGCTGGAACCCCTATTGCGATGATGGGTTTCGAGAGCCATGCTCGATAGACGTCGCGAATCGGCCATTGACGAGATTGGATCATGTCGCCGGGATCAGTGAGGACACCTCGTTTCCTAAAGTTACTTATCCTCGCTCTGTCTTTAGACGGTCGCGAGGTGATGTGTATTAACGACATCGACAATCGGCATCCTGATTCAGGGTATCGTGCTCGGATTCTCGATTGCAGCCCCGGTCGGCCCAATCGGAGTCCTATGCATCCAGCGAACGCTTTCTAAAGGCCGGATTTCGGGCTTCAGTAGTGGACTCGGAGCAGCGTCAGCGGACGCCGTTTACGGAGCGATTGCAGGGTTCGGTATCACTGTGGTATCGTCGCTCCTGCTTGATCACCAGACCGCGATACGTGTCTGTGGTGGGCTCCTGTTGTTGTATCTCGGAGTCCAGTCGTTCCGAGCCGAGCCAGCAGAGACGCCAGTGGCCACCTCAGACGTACATGGACTTGCCAAGGACTACGGCTCGACGTTCCTGTTGACGATTACTAACCCGGTGACAATCATCGCCTTCATTGGCATCTTCACCGGGCTCGGCGTCGGCATGTCCGGTGAGTACGCTGAGGCCGCCATGCTGGTCAGTGGTGTCTTTTTCGGCTCGACCCTCTGGTGGCTCACGCTGAGTGTTAGTGTGAGTCTCTTCCGGACTCGGTTCACTCGCTCAGTCATGCGCCGAGTGACACAACTGGCGGGTGTAGTTATCGTCGGATTCGGATTGCTCGCTCTTTGGAGCGCGATGTAAGCGTATCCGAACCCTTCGATTTGATACAAGCTGTAGGTGAATTGGGCCTTCCTCCGACTAGTCCTGCAGTCAGGCAGGCAGTTTTCTCATGCACAACGAGTTTCGGAATGTATCCTGGCACCCCAAATTTCGATGCTTATCCGCGAATAAACAACCGACCTAGCTGACAGCAGACTAGTCGGCAGTCAATCCCTTCGCAAGCGAGTCGATGAGAAGCTCCATCACTTCGTCATAATACCCTTCTTCGTATTCGTCGTATCTATCTTTATGCAGCACCTGGAGGGCAAGTGTTCCCAACACACCAAGAATTATCGTTGGCTCATACTCTGCAAATTGACCGCTGCTCTGGTCCTGAAGGGATCGAATCAACGGCAGGAGATCAGCCACTCCTTCCTGTTGGATCTCTCTCAGTAATTCCGGAGAAACGTTACGTAATAATTCTCGATAGTTGTCTTGTAAAAACACTTGTTGAACGAGTGGGTTTTCCTCTAAATACGACCGATAGCAATTGAGGAGACTCGTGAGTCCCTCATAGGGGTCAGTTTCACCATCTAACTCTGAATACGCGCTCTGGTAGAAGTCTTCACTGGCCCTCTCCAATATTTCTAAATAGAGATTCGCCTTTGAGTCAAAGAATCGATAGAACATAGGTTTAGAAATGCCAACAGAATCAGTTATGTCGGTGATCGTAGTTTTCTTTGGGCCGTACTGAATCAGCAAGGCTTCCCCATTTTGGAGTAGTTCCTCTCTAATTTGCTCACGTTCCGCTTCACTGAATCCGGTCATATGCCTCTCTATGAGTATTAGCGGGATAAACAAAGCGGTACAGCGGTATACTCTATTAACCGAAATAGTTAACTAGTTAAGAGGCCTCGGATCATTCATGGTAGTAATCGAAGTATCGGACCTGACGAAGGAGTTCGGCGACATTCGGGCGATCGACACCATATCATTCACCGTTGAGGATGGTGAAATTTTCGGATTTCTCGGTCCAAATGGTGCTGGAAAGACGACAACAATCCGCACGCTACTTGGGTTATTGAAACCTACTTCGGGGAATGTCTCACTATTCGGTGCGGACATCCATACTGAACCCAACTTCATCGACGTGAAGCCCCAGATCGGCTATCTACCAGCTGACCTCGGATTCCCCGAAGAGGTTACAGGGCGACAATTTCTGGATTATCAAGGGTCAGCGAAGGGAGATCAACGCTTGGAGGAACTCCTCGAGTTGTTCACACCACCGCTCGATCAGCCGATCCGGGAGTATTCGAGTGGGAACAGGCAACTGCTCGGCATTGTCCAGGCGTTCATGCACGATCCCGATCTCGTCGTTATGGATGAGCCAACCTCGGGGCTCGATCCACTCAACCAGGCACAATTCAACGAGTTCATCAGAGACGAAGCGACGCACGGAACGACGTTTTTCTTCTCGTCGCACGTTCTGAGCGAAGTCCGTCGCGTCTGTGATCGGGTGGGAATCCTCCGCAAGGGTCGTCTCGTCGGGCTTGAGGATATCGAGTCACTGGTGAACCGCGGCGGAAAACGCGTTCGTGTCCGGTTAGTTGACGAGGCAAGCGAGGATCTGTCGACGGTTGATGGTGTGGTAGACATCACGACGATCGGTGACGAGCTTCAATTCACCTACGCCGGTGATTACACCACGCTCTTCAGACAGCTTGCGAACTACGGGATTCTCGATGTCGAGATCAGCGAGCCACCACTCGAAGACGTGTTCATGCACTACTATGGAGAATCCAATTCACACTTGGCCGATGATCGCAGGGAGGAAGCGCATGTTTGAGACGGCCCGGTATGAAGCGAGTCGACGACTCCGTGGGACAGCCGGGCTTACAGTAATTGTTAGCGTTTATGCAGTATTTTTAGCGTTCTTTTTCCAGTCATTACCGAAGGAGCAATTGCGCACATCGGTTGAAATAATGCCACCGAGTGTGCTCGAGGCGTTTGGTATCGTAGAACTATCTACTATTGAAGGATGGCTCGCGTCTGAGGTCTACACTTTCGTCGTGATCTGGGCACTCGGTATCTATTTCGCGTACACTGCAGCGGGCCTGATCGCTGACGATATTGAACACGACCGGATGGATCTCCTTATTTTACTTCCATTCTCCCGGTCGCGCCTCCTTGTAGAGAAATTTGCCTCGATACTTGTCCCGATTTTCATTGTGAATGGGGTTTTGCTGGTCGTTGTCTACGTTACTGCCCTCGGTATCGGAGAGCCTGTCGATCCGATTCGCTTAGTGATGGTTCATATCCTTGCTATTCCATATCTGCTCACCTGTGCAGGGATCGGTATCTATCTCTCAACGTTGACGGTGTTCAATCGGGCTACCGTCGCACAGGGAATTGCCGCGGGAATAATAGCCCTTCTCAATTTGATCGGGATTTTTGCGTCCGGGACGGTACTCTCGTGGATGATGAATATCAGTCCACGAGAGTACTACGATCCATCAGCGATCTTGATCGAAGGGAACTATAATTTAGTCTCTGCTGGCATCTTACTAATCGCAACCGTTGTGCTCGTGCTCGTCAGTCAACGTCGATTTGAGCGAAGGGATATCGAATGACGCAACTAATTACGCCGTATACTGGCCACGAAGACGAGATTCGCGGGACGAAAGACGGCGAGTACGCCTACCAGTGAGCGGTGCTCAAGATCGTTGGCACGGATGTGCCGCTCGTCCTCGACGCCATGCCACATGAGCACGGCCAGTCAAAAGATAATATCGTTGAAAAACTCCTGTCCCATGCGACCGAAATGGTCGATCTCGACCTCATCACGATGGATCGGGAATTCGACGGCGAGGATGTCAAGAAGGCCTGCAAAGCGTACGGCGTTCACTTTCTGGATCCGACGCGCATTTTCGAACGCAGCGACGAGACCGACACGATTGAGTGGATGTACCGGGAGGGCAAGCGCTTCCACGTTACCAAGACGGAGACTGACGATAATACGCCCACACGTAAGCAAGTCTACCTCCCGAAGCAGTCAAACGCGGACGAGGACGACAGCTTTTCAGAAGTGTGGAAAGAGATGTGCGGCGAGTGGGAGTTAGGCAACGCTCGCCCCCTTCACGGATTGGCCGACCCACACCGAAGACGCGGACAGTTTCGTACTGCCAGCCGACGTCAAGGTATCTTCGCTTCCCGTTCGAGCGGTACGAGGTCTACCCCGTTCGGTCTCGCACTCGCTGTGCGCCTCGCCTCCCGGTGGCCGGCTCAGTGCTTACTTCGTCATCCTTCGCCGAGACGACAGTCCCTTTCGATCCTGCCAGTTCGGTTGTTTAACCGCCAGATTGGAAGTGGGAGGGACGAAATGAGGCCCAGAGGACCGCGACGGAAGCGATCGAGAAGTACAACTCCTGGCCGACTGGTCCGAAGGTTTACGACGGTCGGTGGAGTTTGAGAGAACCGAACGAGGTCGTTTCATGAACGTCTGCCTACTCCAAGTACCGTACCACCACGGACGGGAACGGTCCGGCATCGGGCGCGGACCCGATCGGCTCGTCGAGGCCGGCGTGGGGAAGCGACTCCGAAATCGCGGTCACGAGGTCGCGGTCGAGCGGGTCGACCCTCCGCGTCCTTTTTCGCACGAAATCGGGGCCGCGATGGATCTCAACTCGGCACTTGCGGACCGGGTTCGAGCGACCGTGGAAAAGCGTCGCTTCCCGCTCGTTCTCGCCGGAGATTGTAATAGCTGCCTCGGCACGTTTGCCGGCCTCGGGTCGTCCTCTGACGGGTCCATGAACCCCCCGGGGATCGTCTGGTTCGACGCGCACGGAGACTACAACACTCCGGAGACGTCCACCTCGGGGTTCTTCGACGGTATGGCGCTCGCGATGGTGACTGGGACGTGCTGGACCACACTCTGTGGCGGACTTCCGGGGTTTACGCCGGTTCCGGAGCGAAACGCGTGCCTCGTCGGCACCCGCGAGCTCGACGCTGGCGAAGCGGACCGAGTGGAAAACTCGGAGCTGGCCCATATCAACGCGGGAGAACTCACCGAGCCGGACCCCCTTGCCTCGCTCGTTGATCCCCTGTCCTCCCTGCAGACCCGGACTGACGGCGTGTATCTTCACATCGACCTTGACGTCCTCGACGCGACCCGGATCGGTCCCGCGAACGGTTTCGCGCCCCCCGGCGGACTCTCCCTCGACTTGCTCCGGGACGCGATCCGAACGGTTGGGGAGCGCTTCGAGATTCGGGCCGCCGCGCTGACGGCGTACGATCCCGCTTACGACGAGAACGACCGGGTCCTGACGGCGGCCCTCGAGTTGGCGGCGACTATTTGCGACCAGATCGACGCAGAATAAATTTCAACATCGCCCTCGCAGGAGTGCATAGCTTGCATAATGGTCAACGGCTAAATAAGAGTAGGCGGTAGTATCAGGGCAATGAGCGGGCCGTTGCGAGTCGCGGCGTCACAGCCCACGTGTGTACCTAAAGACGTTAAACGCAATTCGCAGGAACACGCGGAGATGGTGCGGCAGTCGGATGCGCGCCTCGTTGTCTTCCCTGAGCTATCTCTGACTGGGTATCACTTCGACGTGGAACCGGTGGCGCTGAATAGCCCGGAGCTCGACGTGATCGTCGACGCCTGTATAGAAGAACATTCGATTGCGCTCGCCGGAGCTCCAGTAGAATCTTCAGCCGGCGGGAAGCACATCGCAATGCTGCGTGTCGATGCATCGGGCGTGTCCATTGCCTATCGCAAACGGTGGTTGGGCGCTCCCGAGCGTGCGCATTTCATCCCGGGGGACGGGCCGACGGTTCTTGCGGTCGACACCTGGCGAATCGGCCTCGGAATTTGCAAAGATACCGGCGTCTCCGCGCACGTTAATGGTGTGGCCGAATTGGCCGTCGATCTCTACGTGGCTGGCGTGTTGCACCACGATCACGAACTGGAAGAACAGGAAGAACGAGCGGTTCGTATCGCGCGAGCCTGTCAGTCCTACGTTACCTTCGCGAGCGTTGCCGGCTCAACCGGTGAGGGGTTCGACGTTGCCGCCGGGAACTCCGCGATTTGGGATGCACAAGGGCAACTGTTGGCCCGGGCCACTGACCGGCCCGGAGCGATCGTTCAAGCCTCCATTGAGCGGCCGAGTAGGTAGCCCTGCGCGCGAGACGTCGGTCCTGAGCGGCTCAAGCGCGATCGATCAACAGTGCCCGAGAGGAGGTTCGGCCGGTTCGGTCGCGACCGTCGCGAGCCGCTCGCTGGTAAACGGCGACTCGTTCGGCGCGGGGAAAACCGGAGTCCGCTATAACCGATACTTAAGTACCGCTCTACAAACTAGCGAAAGATCCAGATCCTCCACGGAGTATGGCTGTGTTTGATTCACTCTCAAGTTGGTCGACCATCAGAAGTTGAGACTGCGTCGCCCAATGTGGATAGAAGTAGCACCTGTCTCGTCACTTCGTTTCAGCGGGCTTTCACTGGAATAGCTGATGCTTAGAAAATGCTTACTGAACGCTGGACGGTCTATCAGTACTGAGAGATATCCGGGATAGCGTGCTGAATACACGGCGCTTACTGATCACTGCGATGTCTGCCAAATGCAAATGGTGTTCACACAGTCGTGGTGAATATAAATTGCGAACGTAACACTACGAACCGAATAATAGTGCCCACAATATCGTTTACTTGGTCGATTCAATTGAGTGCCGATAAACCGAACGTTCCTGCCGTATCGAGGGTGATAAATACGCTAGTCGTGAGTACTTCTGGATGAATCAGCCTCGCCATTTACTCACAATAGCCGATCTTGATCTCGAGACTGTCGCCAGTCTCTGTGCCACCGCCAAGCTGTTAGACCAGGACCGTACAGGGAGGGCAGCAAACGCAAATCTCTCTCAGCGCGTAGTCGCGCTACTGTTCGAACGGCCAAGTACCAGAACCAGGCTTGGATTCGAATCCGGGATGGCCTATCTCGGCGGACACGCGGTTTCCATGTCCGCAGGCGAGTTCCAGTTCGGTCACGGAACCGAAGACGTAACCGACGCAGCTCGTGCGGCGTCGCAGTTCGTCGACGGGGTACTCGTGCGCACCGGAGACCACGAAACACTTGAACAGTTCACTTCAGCCGCTGAGATTCCAGTGGTGAACGCGCTGAGTGATCGGGCCCACCCGTGCGAAGCGCTTGCCGATCTCTACTTCCTCCAGTCACGATTCGAAACGATCGAGGGACTGCCCGTGACGTGGGTCGGTGACTGCACGAACGTCGCTCGATCGTTCGCCTCCGTCTGTGTTCTCGCTGGAATCGACGTCCGTATCGCTTGCCCGCCGACGTACCGATTCGATGACGAAACGATTGCACTGATCCGATCACTAGGACCGGGTTCACTGCGGTTTTTCGACGATCCGGTCAGCGCAGTCGAAGGGAGTGCCGTCGTCTACACAGATGTGTGGACGAGTATGGGACAGGAGGACGAACGCGAAGAGCGTCTCGCAGCGTTCTCCGCGTATCAGGTAAACAGCGATCTGCTTTCGTCTGCACCGGATGCGATTGTGATGCACTGTCTCCCCGCTAATCGTGGCAAAGAGATCACGACTTCCGTACTGGACGGTGACCGTTCGGTCGTGTGGCAACAAGCCAAAACTCGTCTCCCAATGCAGCAAGCGATACTCGAGTATGTCTGTACTTGATCGAACGCACTGCCGCGTGCTCGCTGTCTCTCTCAAGACTCTCAGCAACCGTTCCTTATTGGCACTGGGTATCTTTTATCTATAGATATAACCCATATCAGATCTATGATAACCGAACTACTGCACCGGTGATTACTCGACCTTCCTCAAACGAATCCCTCACGCGCGGAACACCAACTTCCTGGTCGCAAATGCAGCTGGCGGCATCGCCTTGATCGAGGCGAGCCCGGATGCTGTCGCGATAACGCGACCTACCCAGGGTTCGGTGCCGTCACGAATCACTTTCAGTACGAATCAATGCTCGAGTACGAACACATCGAGGAACGATCCGAGAGCAGCGAAACGCGACTTGAGAACTTCGACGACTGGTTCGACGCCCAGAGGGATAGATTCGACACGGCTGACGTCCAGCATGTCCTCACGGACCCCGAGAACGGAGTCTGCTTGTGTGCCGACGGCAACGAGGACGATCCGATAGTCACGCTCTGGTCGTGGGCGGTGACGCCGGGCGAGACACCCGGTACGCTCGCGAAGGGATCACTGAAAGACGTGAAATACGAATCTCTCGACCTCTGAATAGCGGCTGAATCACGGTGTACTTGCAGTAAGTGGTTACTTTCGAACGTCTCGCCGGCCATCGTCGAGCGTGGCAATCGAAGTCAGAAGCGTTGAAGGAGTCCTTCGCGATGAGTAACGACAACGTTCCCCCGCGTATGGCGCAGGACGAGTTAGTGGGGAGTAGCTCGGACGTTCACGCGTGACAATCGGTGACCAGAACCATCGTACACGCCATGGTTCGACGATTGTGCGTGCAATGAACAGTATCGGCGCCCCGCCCCGTCACTTCTCGACCGTAAGTCCCCACGCAAGTGACGGAATGAGAACCTCCTGGATTCGTTCGTAGTAGCCAGCTTCGAAGCCTTCGACCTCGGCTTCGTATTCCTCGAATTCGTCTTTGTGGAGGGCAAGGAGGTCGATGTCCAAGTAGGCCCGGGCGATTGAACTGCTGACTGGAGCCGGAGTTCCTCGAGATTTTCAGTCGCATCAGCGATGGGCGGCGCCGACATGGAGCGACGAGAACACGGTCGCCTCGATCTTCCGGAGGTGCTCACCGACGGTCGTCTCGGCCAGGTCGGTCGCCGCCGCGATCTCGTTGTGGGTCGCCTCACGGGGCTCCTGATAGTAGCCGAGGTCGACCGACGTCCGGAGCACCTCGCGTTGGCGCTCGGTCAGTCGGGAGACGACGTGGCGTGGACCGGGCGTGTACGGGCCGGTCCGCTCAACTTCGATTCGGACGCCCGCCGGCTGCTCGGAGAGCATGTCCGCGAAGGCCGCCTCCGTACCGATGTATGTCGCCCGGAGGCCGCCGTCGTCGGTGTACTCAACCGGCATGTCGATCAGGTAGGACGACTCGCGCCGCCCCTCCATGAGCAGCCGGGTCAGGTCGTCCGCCGCATACCGCGTGTAGGAGAAGAACCCGGCGTCGTCGCCGGTGATCGAGTACTCGAAGATCTCGGACGACTCCGACAGCACCCGTCGGAGTCCCTCGACGTCGCCGCGGCCCTCGGCGAACAGCGCGACGGTGTCGTCGTCGAGGAGTTCCATCCGGTGGATGGCCCGGTACTCTAGGCCGAGTTCGTTAACCCGTCGATCGAGTCGGTTGATCCCCTCCTCAGCGGGGTAGGCCACGACGGTGACATAACGCATGTGCTAGCGATGGGACGCCATCGTAAAGTCGGTGACCATAAGCGTCCATGGATCGCCGGCAGCGCGTTCATCACCCCCGAGTGAGGAACGCTAATTGATGAATTTAGAGAAAGCAATCACGGAGATATCGGGCTTCGATCCCAACGTCCGGGGCCGAGCGAGCAATTCCTCTCGGCATTTATCGGCGGGCTACCGATCGTACACATTATTTCGGCGCTGGGGCGCTCGCAGCAGAGTATGACTCCGTCGAACGACGAGATGGTCGTCATTCTCACCGGCGCGAACGAGGGGATCGGTTACCACATGCTGACAGCCTTGGCCGAGGACAATCATCGGATCGCCGCACTCGACATCAATGGCGACAACGTTCGTGACGTTCGAGACGACAGTGCCGGCCAGGTTCGATACTACAAGTGCGATGTCACTGACACCGAAGCCGTGGACACGACGGTGAGCGAGATCATCGACCGATGGGGTCGCATTGATATCCTTGTCAACAATGCGGGTATCGCGCGAGTCGGTTCGTTTCAGGAGTGCTCGATGGTTGACGCGCGTCATGAGTTCGAGGTCAACTTCTTCGGCTACCAACGAATGATTCGGGCGGTCCTTCCGCATATGCGAGCGCGAGGTTCGGGTATCATCCATAATATGGGGTCCGGGACGGCGGACACCGGGCATCCTGGCCTATCCGGGTATTCTGCAACCAAAGGCGCTATCAAGGCACTGGTCCTCTCACTACAGCTCGAACTCCGACACACCGGTGTCTCCTGCACGGTAATGATTCCGCCATCCACGAACACGCAGATGACCGCTGACCTTGAGTACCCGGAGTGGATGACGGTCGACCCCGAGGAGGTCGGCCGCAAGCTGGCCGACAAGATCCATTCGACCCGGCCGGTGATCACGCCCGATAGGACAACGAGAATCGGTCTATCGCTTACCCGACGGTTCCCATCCCTCTGGCGAAGAATGACAGCAGGGATCGTCGGAAACACAGAATAATGAAACGAACGACCTAGTGTTGAACTCCTGTGGACGTGCAAGCGACATCGCCCTAACGCCCTGTACCATAAGCGTCCATGGATCGCCGCCAGCGCGCTCACCGTCTCCCCGACAAGAATGATTAACTACTATGTCTGATCGCCCGCCGACGAGCGTCCTCTTGCCGACCACGAGGTGGACCGACGCATGCGCGGAACTGGCCGCCCAACTCGGGGACAACGACGAGCTCTTGATCATCTACGATGACGAGGACGACCCTGTCACCGAGCAGGCAGACCGCCCCGAGGGTGTCCGATTCATCGCCGCCGGCGAGCCGGAAGGCTGTTCGGGGAAAGCCAACGCCATCGCCACTGGGATGGAGGCCGCGTGCCAGGATCGCTTCGTCTGGACGGACGACGACTTCCACCACCCCCCGGACTGGCTGGCGACCCTCAACGCGGACTACGAGGACCACGGGCCGGTGTCAGAGGTGCCGTACTTCGTCGGGCGGGACCCTCTGTCGGTATTGCTCGAACCGCTGTATGCATCGGCTGGCTCGCTACCCCTCTCCCTCGGCGACCAGATCTGGGGCGGCTCGGTTATCTTCGAACGGGGCGACATCGACGAGGCCGCGTTTCTCGACGAGCTTCGGCGGACCGTCAGCGACGATGGGCTCCTCATGGAGTACCTCCAAGTGACGAACGTCGGCCGGACGCGCATCGTCCCCATCGGAGGGTCCATCCACGAGGCGGTCGAACGCCCGGTCCGGTGGACGCAAATTCTACGGTGGCATTTTCCCGGGGCCATCGCCGGGACGTGGTTCGTCTCGCTGCTCGTCCTTGCAGGGGCGGTCCTGGCCCCAGTCCCTGCGGCGGTAGCCCTGTCGGTGCTGCACCTCGGCGTCAACGAGGTCCTCGGCGTCCGCCGATGGACGGCCGTATTGGCGTATCCGGCGCTGTTCGTATTCGTACCCCTCCTGCTGTACGCGTTCGCCCGCCGGACGTTCGTCTGGGGCGGCCGGCGATACCGATGGCGCGGGAAATTCGACGTGACGGTCATCGAATAGCGCCCCGCCAGGATGACGGACCGTTCTCGTCAGACAGGATACGGAGGCGACGTTCGACCAGTCGGTCAACGAGTGGCTCTATTCGCCTGCAATGAATTCTCCCCGATTGAGTGGTTGCCCGCCTGAATTCGAACCGCAGATCGGGAAGTACGCGTCGAAGTCTGCCTCAGTAGTCGGTCGGGCGTTACTGGGGTTCAGATGACGGTCGCAACTTCCAAGGATCGGCACCCGTCATGAACTCCCATCCGACTGGACATCCTTGATTTCGACTGAAGTATCTGCAAGTCGCGTCGTCGAAGAAAGAAGCTTTGCCCTCAAGGAGTCGCCGAAGGCGACGAGTAGGGCGGAGTAGTTCACTACAGAACTCTTTGAGCGGTTCCGTCTTTCCGACGCGGCGCCGCCCGTAGACGACGTAGAAGTCGTGACCGGACGAATCGAAGGCTGTCTCCAACGCCGTGAGTTCGTCGCCTCGGTCATCGAAGGTCATACCTTACCTCATGATTGTTGGGATACTGACTTGTGTGTCTCGACGTATCGAAAACCAATTCATTGAGCGAACCAGAGCCGTGGACGCCTGTTGACATCCTCCCTGTCCTGAAGGGTGAGGTTTTGCGCCTGTTCCCCACATAAGCACACTGTCTCTTGGAGCGATTCCGTAGACGGTCGGGAAACGCTGAAGTCAGTTATGAATTCCCATCGCAGCGATCTGTTCCTGATATCGGTTGCGAATAGTAACCTCGGTCACTTGCGCGACGTCAGCGACTTCTCTCTGGGTCTTTTTCTCGTTGCAGAGGAGCGAACTCGCGTAGATCGCAGCTGCGGCATATCCGGTCGGTGACTTTCCTGATAACATCCCTTTTTCGGCCGTCGTGTCGATGATCTCGTTGGCCTTCGCCTGGACCTCCTCGGAGAGATCGAGTTCGGAACAGAAGCGAGGAACGTATTTTTTCGGATCGACGGGTTCCATCTCGAGGCTCAGTTCCTGCGAAATATACCGATACGTGCGCCCGATCTCCATGCGTTCGACGCGTGAGACTGCTGCCACTTCGTCCAGCGACCGTGGGATCCCCTCCATACGGCAGGCAGCGTACAGCGTACTCGTGGCGACGCCCTCGATCGAGCGCCCGCGAATGAGGTCCTCGTCGAGTGCGCGTCGGTAAAGGACGCTCGCCACCTCCCGGACCGACCGTGGAACGCCCAGCGCAGACGCCATTCGGTCGGTTTCGGAGAGCGCAAACTGGAGATTCCGCTCGCCGGCGTCCTTCGTTCGAATCCGTTCCTGCCACTTCCGCAGCCGATTCATCTGACTCCGCTTGTCCGAGGACAGGGATCGGCCGTAGGCGTCTTTGTTCTTCCAGTCGATCGTGGTGGTCAACCCTTTATCGTGCATCGTCTGGGTCGTCGGGGCCCCTACGCGAGATTTGCTGTCTCGCTCCGACTGGTCGAACGCCCGCCACTCCGGTCCGCGATCGATGGTCTCCTCTTCGAGGATCAACCCGCAGTCCTCACAGCTCACTTCGCTCTCGTCCGCGCTTCTAACCAGCGAATCCGAGTTACACTCGGGACAGCTCTGAACGCCTTCTTGCTCAGTTGTCTGGTCTGCCGTCTGTTCGTCGCGCTCGTTTTGGCGAGTTAGGCGTTCCATCAGTCGTTTGTACGGAATTGCTAGAGAGGGTTAAACACTGCGAGCGCTCCCTGTCACTAGAATGGTGCGGGAGCTATCGGATGGTCGACACAAGATTGTCCGGACAGATGCGTTTAGAGATGGTTCGGGAGTCGGTGAACAGAGCATCTACCTTACTGATTCGCCGACTGTCGCCGTTCCTCGAGTACGAGTTCAGCGACCCGCTCGGGTTCCTCGTTTGCGAGACGGAGAACCGCATCGTGGATCTCGCGAGTTTCCTCGTCGAGTATCTCCGCTTCGGCGAGCGTCGGAACGATCGTCGTTCGGATCTTGTTCTCGAATTCGTTCACCGTTTCAGTGCGCGCGTAGAACGGTTTTTGTTGGACCTCGCTGTATTCGAACGCCGGACCGATCTCTGCGGGCGTCAGTGCAGTATCCGGTTGTTCGTCGGATTCATCTCGATCTACCGACTGATTCGGACTCGGCTCGTCGCTCGTATTCGAGGTGGAAGGGTCCTCCGCCGACGATTCGTCAGCAGTTTCCGCCGAAACGGTCGTCGATTCGTTCTCCGTCTCACCCTCCGATCCGGTTGACTCCGCGTCGTCTTCTTTGAGATCGTCGAACGGATTGCTCATCGCTCGATCCCTCCAGTCGCAACGATCTCGGCGAGTTCCTCGTAGTACGCGATCTGGTCACTCTCCGGGTCGTAATCCTGTAACGGCTGGTTGTGTTGTAGCGATCGTGACAGTGCGGATCGATGCCGAATTCCCGGCTTCGGTGGGGTCATCTCGCCGGCGTCGATCGCGTCGAACTCGTCGGCCGTAATCCGAGCGAAGTTCGGCACTGCCTCCTGCAGCGGCTGGTCCGGATTCACCTCGTAGGTGGCCTTATTTAAGTTCTCGAGCAGTTCCCGGTCCTCGGTCTGCTGATCGATCCGGTCGGAGAGTTTGTTCGGAACGACCGCGAGGACGTCGACGTCGATGTACTCTCGTGCCGGTTCGATCAACCGCTCCATGGTTCGCTTGTAGCCGCCGATCGCGCTCGAGCCCGGCTCAATCGGGATGACAACGTTCCCCGTCGCGACGAGGGCGTTGTTGTTGAGCATTCCCGGATACGCCGGACAGTCGAAGACCACGTACTCGTACTCGGTTCCGAGCAGCGGATCGACGATTTTCGACTTGATCCGCGCCGACCCCTGCATCGCGCCGGCGAGGTCCTTTTCGACGTCCTCGAGCGTGTCCGACGACGGAAGCAGATCGAATCCGTGTTCTGTTGCTCGAATGAGGTCCCGGGGCGTCGCGTCGCCCTCGAGGATGACGTCTCCGAGATTGATCTCGGCCTGATATGCGTCTTCGAAACCGAGACCGTTCGTCGCGTGGCCGTTCGGATCGAGGTCGGCGTAGAGGGTCTCGCCGTGCTCGGCGAGTTGGCGCGCGAGGTTCATCGACGTTGTTGATTTACCGACACCGCCTTTCAGGATGACCACGCTAACGGCGCGTGGCTCGGTCGTTGTAGCTTCCATTGGTGAATCGTATTTGCGTTGAACAGGGTGCGATAGGTGCCTATTGTCTCGACACCTTCTATTTCAGGCGTTGGAGAATAGTTACTACTCTATCTTCTTAATTCTACCTACTGGAGATGTAATAGGTGGGGGAGGGACAATAGGTGGCTTAGGTGTGGCAAAGGAGGCACCTATTTCACCTATTGAACCTATTGTATCTGTTCATCGTACGGTTCGTATCGTCGCCACGTCCCCTATTACAGCTGGTTAGAGTAAGGCACCTGTTTCGGATCAGGTAGATGTTGAGCCTATCCCTACTATTGTAGCTACTGTAACTATTGTGCCTGTTGTAGCTACCGTGGCTATCTCCCACTG